>NZ_KQ031391.1:306977-971137 GCF_000966285.1 Pseudofrankia sp. DC12 | reverse complement strand
CATGGGCCGGGGCCTGACGGCGGCCCACCGGGAGAGGACAGCGACGGCGACCCCGGTGGCCTGGCCGCCGACGGCGCGATCCTGGAGGGGGACGTCGTCGATCGTGACGCCGCCCTGCTTCCAGTGCTCCCGCCGGACGAAGACCCGGCGCCGCTCGGCGATGCGGCCGCGGCGCGCCGGCCCGGCCCGGCCCGCGCCCGCCGCCAACGGCCCGACGGCATCGGCGGTCCGTCGAGGCCACGGCCGGCGGGCCGGCTGCCACCTGGAGAGTCCTCCGAGCAGCGGAGGGGTGCGCGGCCGGCCGGGCGGGGGAGTGGCGCCCGCCCCCCGCGGCAGGGCAGCCGCGGGGGGCGGCGTGGGCCGCGCGGCTGGCTGCTGGCCGCGACGGCCGGGGTCGGCCTGGCGGCGGTCATTGCCGCCGTGCTGCTGCTGCACAGGTCCGGGTCCTCCGGTCAGCGCGACGTGGGCACGGCGGTGTCGGCCGCGGCCGGGCCGGCCGGCGGCCGCACGGGCACCACCCGGCCCAGCACAGCCCAACCCGGTCCCGCGCAGCCCGGCACCACCCGGCCCAGCACAGCCCAACCCGGTCCCGCGCAGCCCGGCACGACCCAGCCCGGCCCCGCCCAGCCGGCCTCGGCCAGCCCGGCCCCGGACCAGGCGTGGCGGACCGTCCTCGCCGGCCTGAACGTGAAGCGCAGCCAGGCGTTCGAGCGCGACGACGAGGCCGCGCTGGCGGCGGTCTACCAGGTCGGCAGCGCCCTCTACGTCCAGGACCTGCAGTCGCTGCGGGAGGTCGCCGGCCGGGGTGCGCACACCACGCCCTTGACGACGCACATCCTCGACCTGGAGGTCCGTCAGCAGGGCACCGACCAGACCGTCCTGCGGGTCACCGACCAGCTTGACGCGTACAACTTCCTGGACGCCGCGGGGAAGGTGCTCGCGCACAAGGACGGGGAGCAACCGAAAAGGGGCGACGTGACGCTGGTGCGCACCGCCGACGGCTGGCGCATCTCGCAGCGCATCCCGGTGGCCTGACCCGGACGGCCTGGAGTACTCGCCGGTCGGGTCGGCCCCGAGATGTTCCGTGACGGTGTGGTGACGGGTACCAGATCGTGCGACTATGGCGGGACTCTCGGGACGATCACGGGCCCGCTCGCCGGTGTGGCCGCGCCAACCCGGCCGGGGAGATGGGCAGTTATGGACGAGTCCGAGCAGCTCGGCACGGTGGCCTCGTGTCATGCCCTCCGCGCGCCACCCGCCTTGACCGCGCCGACGTGCGAAAGTATGCGGGTCATGCATGCCGGCCCGGGACGGATCGGAAGGCGTCGAACCGAGCTGGGGGACAGCACCCCGTCCGCTTGGGCGGCACCTGGGCGGGCAAGGACCGACATTGTGGGGCTCGAGAACACTGTCCGGTGGGGTAGCGTCCCGAGGACGGCGAGATGCGGCGTCAGCGGCTGGAACGTCCGCTTCCCGGTGGTCGGTGTGGACGGACCTGGGGAGGCGTGTCGCGGGGAGACCGCGCTGCTGTTGGGAAGGCGCCCGGAGTACGACACGCGGTCTTGGCTCGGCTTGCGAACGGCTGGGTCTGCGGCCAACAGGCCGGCCCGCTCCCGCCCATCACAGCCAACTGTGTCGTATCCTGGGGGCGAAACCCCGCCACTATACTACAACACCGCAGTTCGGTCAATACATCGGTGATGCCCGCCGCGGCGGGCGACGCGGGTCGAACGGGAGAGCGGAGGAGGTGCGATCTTGGCGAACGCGTGCGCATTCCCCAGTCTTGGTCTCCTGAGCGATTACTGTAGGTCGGTCGATCACGCCAGATCGGTCCATCATCGTCATTCCGGCAACAGAATTCGGGAGGGGTGGCGTTGACACAGCCCGCGACACAGCCTGTCACGCAGTCCTCGGGGCAGTCGTCCGCGCAGGAGCCCGGTGCCCAGGGCGCGGGGCAGCCGACGGCGCAGGCCCCCCGGCAAGCCACGAAGGGCTCGCGCCGGCCCGCCGCCGGTGGCGCGGCCTCGCGTCGCAAGACGGCCGAGGCCGAGAAGCCACCGCCGCCGGCCGAGGGCACCCCGACGCCGCGCGCCGCCGGGGGTGACGAGGAGGAGGCCGAGGACGCCGAGTTCGACGCGACCGCCGAGGCGGAAGCCGAGAAGGAGACCGAGAAGGACGACGACGAGCGTGAGGCCGGCCCGGCGCCGTCGGCCGCCGACCGCATGTCGCACGACAGCGTCCGCCAGTACCTCTCCCAGATCGGCCGTGTCCGGCTGCTGACGGCGGAGGAGGAGGTCGACCTCGCCAAGCGGGTCGAGGCCGGCCTGTTCGCCGCCGAGAAGCTCGCCGCGGACGCCGCCGGGCTGGTGGGCGACCTTCGCCGGGAGTTGGTGTGGGTCGAGCGTGACGGTGAGGTCGCCAAGAGCCGCCTCGTCGAGGCGAACCTGCGGCTGGTCGTCTCCATCGCCCGTCGTTACGTCGGTCGCGGGATGCTGTTCCTGGATCTGATCCAGGAGGGGAACCTGGGTCTGATCCGGGCGGTCGAGAAGTTCGACTACACCAAGGGTTACAAGTTCTCGACGTATGCGACGTGGTGGATTCGGCAGGCGATCACGCGGGCGATCGCGGATCAGGCGCGGACGATCCGTATTCCGGTCCACATGGTCGAGACGATCAACAAGCTGATCCGGATCCAGCGGCAGCTGCTCCAGGATCTGGGCCGTGAGCCCACTCCGGAGGAGATCGCGAAGGAGATGGACCTGACCCCGGACAAGGTCCGGGAGATCCAGAAGGTCGCCCAGGAGCCGATCTCGCTGGAGACGCCGATCGGTGAGGAGGAGGACTCCCACCTCGGTGACTTCATTGAGGACTCGGACGCGGTCGTTCCGGTGGACGCGGCGAGTTTCCTGTTGTTGCAGGAGCAGTTGGACTCGGTGTTGCACACGTTGTCGGACCGGGAGAAGAAGGTCATCCAGCTGCGGTTCGGGTTGACGGATGGGCATCCGCGGACGTTGGAGGAGGTTGGCCGGGAGTTCGGGGTGACGCGGGAGCGTATTCGGCAGGTAACTAGTCAGGCCTCCTGATCTTTTGCTGTTGTCGCAGGTCGGGTCGTTTTGGTGACGATCGGTGTGGGCGCGGGGTGGGTGCGGTGGGTGACCGTCTCGTAGGTTGATCGTGTGTCTTCCGTCGATCAGCCCGCGCCGTCGTATGACGAGCTCGCGGTGCTGGTCGTGGCGCAGGCCGCGCAGGTCGCCGGGTTGCGGGCCGCGTTGGAGAAGGCGCACGCCGAGATCGAGGCGTTGCGGGCCCAGGTGGCGACGAGCTCGCGGAACTCCTCGAAGCCGCCGAGCTCGGACGGGCTGGGGAAGCCGGACCCGAAGTCGCGGCGTGCGCGGACCGGCCGGAAGCCGGGGGGTCAGGAAGGGCATGAGGGGTCGACGCTGAGGCTGGCCGCGGACCCGGGCCGGGTCGTGACCCATGAGCCGGCGGTGTGTCGGGGCTGCGGGGACGGGCTGGTGCTGGCGGCGGTCACCTCGGTCGAGCGGCGCCAGGTCGTGGACCTGCCGGAACCGGTCCCGCTGGTCGTCGAGCACCGGTTGGTCGAGCGGGAGTGCGCCTGCTGCGGGACCCGGACCCGGGCGGCGGCACCGCGCGGGGCCGACGCCCCGGTCCAGTACGGCCCGCGGGTCGAGGCGACGGTCCTCTATCTCTATGGCGGCCAGTTCCTGGCGCGCGACCGGGCCGCCGCCGCGATGGCCGAACTGTTCGGCACGCCGCTGTCGGCGGGCACGGTCGCCGCGATGCTCGCCCGCGCCGCGGCCCGCCTGGCCAAGGAGTTCCTCCCGAGGGTCCGCGACGAGATCGCGGCGGCGCCGGTCGCCGGGTTCGACGAGACCGGGCTGCGCGTCGCCGGGAAGCTGCACTGGGTGCACTGCGCCCGCACCGAGAAGTACACCCTGCTCGTCTGCCACCTCCGCCGCGGCGTCGAGGGGATGGCCTACCTGGGCGTGCTGCCCGGCTACACCGGGGTCGCGGTGCACGACTGCTGGTCGCCGTATGACACCTACGTCCAGACGGATCACCAGCTCTGCTGTGCCCACGTGGCGCGGGAGTTGACCGCGGTCGCAGACACGTCGCCGCCCGACGGCTGGTGCTGGGCGACGCAGGCCGGCGAGGCGCTCGTCGACCTCGAGCGGCTCGCCGCCGACGCCCGCGCCGCCGGCGCCACCGCCCTCGCTCCCGAAGCGACCGCCGAGCCGCTGCGCCGGCTGCGCCACGCCGTCCAGATCGGGATCAGCCAGACCCAGGCCCGCTCGACGAAGCTGATGCGTAAGCACAACGCCCTGGCCCGCCGCCTCGCCGACCGCGAGGCCGACTACCTGCGCTTCCTGAACAACCTGGCCATCCCACCAGACAACAACGGGCCGGAGCGCGACATCAGAATGGTCAAGCTGAGACAGAAGGTCTCCGGCTGCCTGCGCTCCCTCACCGGCGCCCGCCAGTTCTGCGCACTGCGCAGCTACCTCTCGACCACCGCCAAACACGGCCTCGCCATGCTCGACGCCCTCGTCCAACTCGCCGAGGGCCGCCCCTGGCTGCCCACCAACACCCAAGCCCCCACCGCCACCGCGTGACAACCAGTAACCGTCAGCCAAGAAACACCTGACTAGTTACTTCGGCAGATCGAGTCGAAGACGTTGTCGAAGCTGCGTCATCCGTCCCGGTCGCAGAAACTGCGGGACTACCTCGAATAAGGCGGCGTGGCCGGAGACGGCGCTTCGCGCCTCCGGCCCCGCCGCCTCGGGCGCTGAGCGCCCTCCCAACCTCTGATGTCCGCAAATGTGGATGTCGGGGGTTGGGGGCGTATCTGGCTCGGTTTCTTGCTCGGTTTCTTGGCTGGGTTGGCAGGTTCGGTCCGCCGGTCGGGATTGCGTGGTTGGGTTGGCGGCGCGGTTCTTGGCTGGAACTGGGGGGTCCGGTCTGCCGGTCGGGATTGCGTGGTCCGGTTGGCGGCGCGGTTCCTGGCGGGTTCGGTCCCACCTCTCGGGATTGCCTGGTCGGGTTGGCGTGGCGGTTCTAGACGGTCGGGCCGCCTCTGCGGGATCGCGTGGCTGCGTGGCGGTTCTTGGCTGGGTTGGGGCGGTCGGTCTTGTCTCTCCGGTGGGTGGCCGGGTGCTGCTACTAGGAAGGCCCGACATGAGTGGCAGTCCTGAACCGGTGGCCCGGCTGACCAACGCCGCGCGTGACCTTGACGGTGAGCCGTGGGAACGCGACGAGTTCGCCCGTGTGCTGTCGTGGCGGCTGGATCGGCCGATCTCGGTGCACGCCGTGCTGCTGACCGAGGCGGAGACCATGGTCGCGTCACGTCTGCTCGAGGAGCTCGCTGGCGTCTACCCCGATGAGCCGCTCGGCCAGCTTGCCCGTTACCTCGCGATGACCCTCTCCACGAAGGCGTGGTCGGGGGAGGGCTAGTCCGCTCTCTCGCGGGCTGATTCGGTCGCGCACCGGTGGGGGATGGTGAGGACATGCGGGTCGTGGTCACCGGGGCGTCCGGGCTGCTCGGGTCGGCGCTGGTGCCAGCGCTGCGGGCGGACGGGCATGCCGTCGTCACGCTCGTGCGCCGTGAGCCCCGCGGACCCGACGAGGCGCGCTGGGACCCCGATCACGGCCAGCTCGACGCCGTTGTCCTGACCGGCGCGGACGCGGCGGTCCACCTCGCGGGCGCGGGGATCGGTGACCACCGCTGGACCGACGCCTACCGGCAGAAGATCCTCGACAGCCGGATCCACGGCACCCGGCTGCTCGCCGGCGCGCTTGCAGCGAGGGTGAGCGCGGGCGCCGGTGACGGCGGCCGGCCGCTCGTCCTGCTCTCGGCCAGTGGCACCGGCTGGTATGGCACCGCCGCCGACGAGCCGGTGGACGAGACGGCTCCCGCGGGAACCGGGTTCCTCGCCGACGTGGTGCGCGCCTGGGAGGCCGCCACGGCGCCGGCGGCCGACGCGGGCGTGAGGGTGTGCCTGTTGCGCACCGGGATCGTGCTGGCCGGCCGGGGCGGTGTGCTCGCCCGGCAGTTGCCGCTGTTCCGGCTGGGCGTTGGCGGGCGGCTCGGCTCGGGCCGGCAGTGGGTGTCCTGGATCAGCATCGACGACTGGGTGGGGGCTGTCCGGTTCCTGCTGGCCGCCGCCGGGCCTGGTGGCGTGGTGGGGCCGGCGGGCGTCGCGGGGCCGGCGGGCGTCGCGGGGTCCGTGGCCGATGACCGCGCCTCGGTGGTGCCCGGCGGGCCGGCGGTCCATGGGCCGGTGAACCTGGTCGCCCCGGGCGTCGTCACCGGCGCCGAGTTCGCGCGCACGCTCGGGGCCGTGCTGCGCCGCCCCGCTGCTCTGCCCGTGCCGCGGCTGGCGTTGCGCGCCGTCGTCGGGGGGCTCGCCGACGAAGGGGCGCTTGCCTCCCAGCGGGTCGTGCCGCGTGTCCTGCAGGCCGCCGGCTATCAGTTCCGCCACCCCGAGCTGTCCGGGGCACTGCGCGCCGTCCTCAACCGCTGAGCGCGGCCCCGGCCCGAAAATCTCCTTCCGGCCTGACGGTACGTCAGGTGACTATCGCCGCGATCGGCGCCGGAGTGACCTGGCATGCCGAGGGCCTCGCGCGGCCGACCACGAGCTTCGCTGATTGACCATCAGATTCAACGTGGATACGGTTCCCGACCACCGGGGGCTCGCGGGATGGGCTTGACGGGGCCGTCAGTCCGCTCTGTCGGCTGTTCGTGATGAGCGGTAGCGCAACGGCATCGGTGTTCCCGATGAGGGGTGTGCCATGGGAAGGAAGTCCCGATTACGCCTACTTGGCGTGCCGGTCGTCGTCGTCATGCTGGTCGCGGCCTGTGCCTCCGGCCATCGGGGCGCGAATCCCGACGGGGGCGGCGGGGCGGCCGGCCAGGCGACGGCCGCCGCGCCAGCCGGGCAGACCTTCGGAGACCTGCCGAGCCCGTGCGGGCCGGGCAACGCCAAGGGCGCGACCGACCTGGGCGTCACCGACACCGCGATCAACATCGCCTACGGAGATGACCGTGGGTTCACCGGAAGCCCCGGCCTCTCGCACGAGGTAGGCGACGCCGTCAAGGCGATGATCAAGTGGTGTGACGACCAGGGCGGGGTCAACGGCCGCCAGGTCAACGGCACGTTCTACGACGCCAAGATCACCGAGACCAACAACGTGATGACGGAGGCCTGCCGTTCGGCCTTCATGCTCGTCGGCCAGGGCTGGGCCCTCGACTCGGCCGGTGAGCAGACCCGGGTCGCCTGCGACCTGGTGTCGGTCCCGACCTTCTCGGTGAGCCCCGAGTTCGCCAACGGGCCCATGCAGTACCAGGCGGTCCCGAACCCGGCCGACGAGACCGTCGGGGCGTTCTTCGCCCAGTTCGCCAAGCTGTACCCGGACGCGATCAAGAAGGCCGCCGAGTACACCACGACGCTGGCGACCGAGAACTACTCGACGAAGCGCGGGGTGGCGGCGTCGAAGCCGTTCGGCTGGAACTGGCTGCCCTGCACCCAGACCGTCAACTACTTCGGCGAGCCGGACTACAAGCCGTTCATGCAGAAGCTGAAGGACTGCGGGGCCCAGGTCGTCTGGTTCACGCTGTCGGCCGGCCCCCAGCTCTACAACGCGCTGCAGGCCGCGGACCAGGTCGGATTCCACCCGCTCTGGCTGACGGAGACCAACAACTACACCCAGGGCTTCGCCGACTTCAACGCCAACCACCTCGCCGACAACGTCTACGTTCGGACCGCCTACATCCCGCAGGAGCAGGCCGACCAGGCCCCGGCCGTAAAGAAGTACATCGACGTGGTCAAGGCCGACGGCGGTGACGTCAGCCAACTCGGCGCGCAGGCGACCTCGTCCTTCCTGCTGTGGGCGACAGCCGCGAAGAAATGCGGTTCGACGCTGACCCGTCAGTGCATGGTCAACCAGCTCTCGAAGATCACCCATTGGACCGGCGGTGGCCTGCACGCGGCCTCCGACCCCGGCGGGAACCACGGACCGACCTGTGGCATGCTGCTGCGCCTGCAGGGCACCAGGTACGTCCAGGTCTACCCGAAGAAGCTGGGCGCCTTCGACTGCTCGCCGACCTACACGGTGAAACTGCCGGCCGGTTTCGTGACGGTGAAGCTGAACGCCGACCGGATCGCCACCAACTACCTGACGGACGAGGCCATCCGGCCACAGGCCTAGCGCGGGCAGGACACCTTCGAGAACGGCTGGCGCAGCAGTGGAGCAGTTTCTGCAGTACACGATCCTCGGCCTGGTGCTGGGCGGGATCTACGGGATCGCCGCCTCCGGACTGGTCCTGACCTGCACCACGTCCGGCATCTTCAACTTCGGCCACGGCTCGATCGCGATGCTGTCGGCGTTCGTCTACTGGCAGGTCCGGTTCGGCTGGCACTGTCCGGCCCCACTGGCGCTCGTGGCCGTGCTCGGCGTCTTCGCGCCCGCCCTGGGGGTGCTGCTGCACCTTTCCATCATGAGAGGCCTGCGGGACACCACAGAGATCACCAGGATCACGGTGACGGTCGCGCTGACCGTCGGCTCGCTGGCCCTCGCGAACTGGATCTGGGACCCGACCGTCCCCCGGCGGTTCGACTACTTCTTCGGCGGCACCCACCAGGTGCGCATCGCCGGCAGCCGGATCACCTACCACGAGCTGATCGCCCTGGCCACGGCGGTCGTGATCGCCGTCGGGCTGCGGTTCTTCTTCTACCGGACCCGCACCGGCGTCGGGATGCGCGCGGTCGTCGACGACCCGCCGCTGCTGCGGCTGTCCGGCGGGCGCCCGGAACGGCTGGCGACGCTGTCCTGGGCGCTCGGCGCGATGCTCGCGGCGCTCGCGGGCATCCTGATCACGCCGATCCTGGGCGGCTCGCTCGACCCGAACGCCCTGACCCTGCTCGTCATCGACGCCTTCGCCGCCGCGGTCTTCGGCCGGCTGCGCAGCGTCCCGCTGACGTTCCTCGGCGCTGTCGTGCTGGGCCTCGCGAACAACTACGTGCTCGCCTACTTCCCGAGCGAGCGGTGGACGTGGACGTCGGACTTCCGCATCTCGCTGCCGATGATCATGCTGTTCGTCGTGCTGCTCTGGCTGCCGCAGGACCGGCTGCGCGGTGCGACGATCACCCGCGCCCGCGAACGGTTCCGCGTCCCGGCCATGCGCTCTGCCGTGGCCTGGGCGGTCGTCCTGGTCGTCGTGATGTTCCTGCTGAAGGAGATCATGGCCCCGACCGTCGTCAACACGATGGTCACCGGGATGACCTTCGCGATCATCGCGCTGTCGCTGGTCCCGCTCACCGGCTACGCGGGGGAGATCAACCTGGCTCCGGTGTCCTTCGGCGCCATCGGCACGATCATCGCGTACCACTACGGCATCACCGGGCACGGCGTGGACACCCGGATGACGATCTGGGGCCTGCTGCTCGCGGCGGCGGTGTGCGCGGTCGTCGGTGCGCTCGTCGCGCTGCCGGCGCTGCGCCTGCGGGGCCTCTACCTGGCCCTGGCCACCATGGCGTTCGGGGTGTTCGTCTCGACGATGGTGGTCGCGGACACCGTGCCGAGGGTGCTGCCGCTGGTACACACCAAGTTCTCGATTTTCCCTAACGGGACCCTCAACGTGCCACGGCCCCGGTTCGGGCCGGTCGACCTGGCCAACGGCGGCCAGTTCCTGATGGTCGTGACCGTGCTGTTCGCGGTGCTCGGCGTGCTGATGGTGGCCCTACGGCGCAGCGGTTACGGCCAGCGGCTCGTCGCCCTCAAGGACAGCCCGGCCGCCTGTGCCACGCTCGGGCAGAACCCCGTCCGCCTCAAGCTGTCGGTCTTCATGCTCTCGGCGGCGATCGCCGGCGTCGGCGGAGCGCTGATGTCGGCGGCGGTGGTGTCGGTCAGCCCGGACCGGTTCACGATCTTCGTCAGTCTCGGGCTGGTCATGACCGTGGTAGTCGCGGGTATCGGTTACGTCAGCGGCGCGCTCGCCGGTGGGCTGCTCGCCGGGGTCGGCTTCGTCGCCCTCCAGGACGTCTTCGCGAAGGTCGGCACCGATCACGCGACATTGCACGGCATCTTCTCCTTCCTCGGCCACTTCTCGACCGTGCTGCCCGCGTTGATCGGGGTCTCGCTGTCCCGCAACCCGACCGGCTTCGTCCACGACCTCATCGAGCGGTACGCGGTGTTCCGGCGGGCCCGGGTCATGCTCGGCGCCGGTCTGGCCGTCGAGGCCGGTCTCTACCTGCTCGCCTACACGGACACGATCAGCAACTGGTGGTTCGTCGCGCTCACCGCCGTGCTCGGGGCGGCGTTGCCACGGATCACCTCGGCGGTGCTGGACCGGCTGGCCGCGCGGGCGGTCCCGGCGGTGTCGGGCGCCTCGCCGGCCGCTGGGCCGGGCGTCTCCCCGACCGCCTGGCCGGTCGCCTCACAGGCCAGTCGGACCGGCGCCTCGCCGGCCGGTCGGGCGGTCGCCCTGCCGGTCGCCGGCCAGGTGCGGCTGGAGCTCGTCGGCGTCGACGTCCCGTTCACGCCCGCCCACCGCGCGCTGCTCGATCGCGCGCTCGGGCTGCCTGAACCGCCCGCTGTCACCGCCAGCCGGGCCACGACCGCGCGGCCGCCCGCCGACGCCCGTGTCAGGTCCGCCGCCCCGGTGCCCGTGCCGTGACCGCGAGCAGGGAGGCGTGCCGTGGCCATGCTTGAGACCGAGGCCGTCTCGGTCCGCTTCGGCGGCAACCTGGCGCTCGACGGCGTCTCGCTGTCGGCCGAGCCGGGGCGGGTCACCGGGCTGATCGGCCCGAACGGGGCCGGCAAGACGACCCTGTTCAACATCGTCACCGGGCTGCTCGCGCCGACCCGGGGCCGGGTGCTCGTGGACGGCGCGGACGTCACCCGGCTGCCGCCGTACCGGCGGGCGCACCGCGGCCTCGCCCGGACCTTCCAGCGCCTGGAACCGTTCGTCTCCCTGTCCGTGCGCGACAACATCAGGGCCGCCGGCCAGATCAGCAACACCTGGCGACGCGGGGGAAGGGTCGACGTCGACCGGGAGGCCGGCCGCGTCATCGACCTCGTCGGGCTTACCGAGGTCGCCGACCGGGACGTCGCCGAGCTGCCCACCGGGCAGGCTCGCCTCGTCGAGCTCGGCCGGGCCCTGATGACCAAGCCCAGGGTACTGCTGCTGGACGAGCCGGCCTCCGGCCAGACGGAGCCCGAGACGGAAGCGTTCGGGCGCCTGCTGCACCGTCTCGCCGAGCAGGACGGCCTCGCCATCTGCCTGGTGGAACACGACGTCACGCTGGTCATGGGGGTCTGCACGATGATCTACGTGCTCGACTATGGCAAGGTCATCGCAGCGGGTCCTCCCGAGGTAGTCCGCGCCGATCCCGCGGTAATTGACGCCTACCTGGGATCCACGCCGACGGACCCGACATGACGGCGATAGATCCGGCCGGTGCCGTTGGGCCGGTCGTCGCTGGGCCCGTTGCGGCTGGGCCGCTCGCGGCTGGGCCTGGTGCGCGCGGGACCGCAGCCGCAGGGGCGCCGTTGCTGGAGCTGGTCGGCGTCTACGCCGGGTACGGCCCCATCGAGGTGCTGCACGGGGTCGACCTCGCGGTACCGGCGGGCTCCGTGGTCGCGCTGCTCGGGCCGAACGGCGCGGGCAAGACCACCACGCTGAACGTGTGCTGCGGCCTGCACCCGCCCTCGGAGGGGGAACTGCGACTCGCCGGCCGGACGGTGACGGGAGCCTCGGCCGAGGCGTTGGCGCGCCTCGGGATGTGCACCATCCCCGAGCGGCGGGGCATCTTCCCGAATCTCACGGTCCGGGAGAACCTCTGGATGATGTCCCAGGCCCAGGCGCAGGGAGAAGCCCAGGGCCGAGGCCAGGTCGACGGCCGAGGCCGGGGCCTCGGCCGAGGTCGGCCGCGCGGCTCGCGCGCCTCGTTCGCGGGCGTCGAGGAGGTCGCCTACGCGAGGTTCCCGATTCTCGGGGAGCGTCGCGGGCAACTGGCCGGCACGTTGTCCGGCGGCCAGCAGCAGATGTTGGCGCTGACCAGGGCACTTGGCACCAACCCGGCTGTCCTGCTGCTCGACGAGCTGTCGATGGGGCTCGCCCCGCGGGTCGTACGGGAGCTGTACGAGATCGTCGGCCGGCTCGCGGCGGACGGCATGTCGATTCTCATCGTCGAACAGTTCGCCCGCACGGTCCTGCCGATTGCCGACCGGGTGGCAGTCATGCTCCATGGCCGCATCGTCGACGCCGGCGCACCGTCAGAGGTCGAGGCGAACATCTCCGCCGCATACCTGGGAGCGTGAAGGAACGATGGAACAAGGCCGAGTGGATCAGTTCAAGGCCGACGTGTCCAGGCTGAAGATACGGACCGGGGACGCGCGGCGGGACGGCGTCCTGCAGGTCGTGGGCATCGTCCTGATGGCTGGCGGGATCACCGCCGACCTCCTGGTGTACGAGTCCTCCCGCAACCTGAGCGACCCCCGTGACATCCAGTCGCAGATCGTCCTGGCCATCGGGCTCGTCGGGGTCACCGGTGCCGGCGGAGCGGTCTTCCTGTATGCCTCCCTGGCACGGTTCCTCCGATTCTGGCTGCTGCGCCAGGTCTACGAGTCGCAAAGCCAGGTCGACCAGGTGGTCGCCGCGTTCCAGCCACGAGCGCAGGCAGCAGCATCCACGGAGTCCTCGCCGAACCCGCCGCCGGCGGAACTCGAACCGTCGACCAAGGCTCCTGTCGTCGCCGCCGGCTAGAGCCACCGCGAATGTCATCGCAATGCCTCGACGACCTCGCTTCCTCGCCTGGTTCAGAGACTCCGGTTGGAGGGAGCGGCAGTCGGCCCGGAAGGATAGGCCGGTGACGATGGACTGGCCGGCGTTGATCAGCGTCCACGACGGCTACGACCTTCGGCAGGGTGCTGACGAGGCCGAAATCTCGGCGGCCGAGTCCAGGCTTCACGTGCTGGTCCCCTTGGCGCTGCGAGACCTCCTCGCTGCCAGCAACGGCGTGTTCGACCGGGTCGGGCAGTGGTTCGTGGTGTGGCCGCTTTCCCGCATCGTTCAGGACAACAGCGAGGCCTGGGAGCTGGAGGGGCGAGACCGCCGGGCGTACCTCGGGTTCGGTGACGACGGGACGGGCAATCCGTTCTGCATGCGGCTTGACGGATCGTGCGCCGTCTTCATCTGGTCGCCGATCGAACGCGAAGCGACGAGCATCTCTGATGATCTTGCGTCGTTCTGGTGCGGCTGGGCGGGAAACACGATCTCAACCTGAACCCTGCAGAGCAGTCAGATGCCCCAGGCGGGCGTGGCCCCGGTGGTGTGGCCGCGATGGGGCGGTCGATGGCTGTGAAGGTCATCGTCGCGGTCGCGCGTTTCGATCCGCGCCGCCCGTGACGCGGGCTTCACTACACGGCCCTCGGTGAGGGGTGGCCAGGAGTGCGTCGGCTGCTAGAAGCGGCAGGGCTCGTCTAGCGGAGCCCGCTGGTGGGGTACCGGCTGACGGCCAGATCGTGCCCGGATCGAGTTGGGCGCGGGGGAGGTCCAGTTGCCACGGTCCTCGTGGGGCAGAAGGGATTCCCCATCATTGTCGTGCGTGTCGGTGATGTACTCGCGGCCGACTGGGCCGATCCAGCGGAAGACGCCGGGTTGAGGCTGGTCCAATTGCCAATTTCCTCGGTGTTTTGCGCGGTGATGGTGTCTACACAAGAGGCCGAGATTGTCGAGTGCGGTGTCGCCGCCGTCCGCGAAGGCGACGGTATGGTCAATATCGGTCTGAGTTGCGGGCATGCCGCAGCCTGGGAACACGCAGCGGCTTTGTTGGTGGCGGACGAGACGGGCCAGTTCCGGGGTGGGGACCCTGCGCCGACCGAGGTCGAGAACGGTGCCCGTCACGGGGTCCGTCAGGACGCGTCGCCAGCGGGCGTCGGCGGCCAACGCCCGGCCGGCCTCGCCGGGAATCGGGCCGAAGCCCACGAGTTCGGCCGGGTTGTCGTCCAGGCCGGCCAGAGTGCCAACGGAGGCGATGACCTGGAGTTCCACGGTGACGTGTTCGCGCCGGTTGCCGAGGAGCAGCGCAGTGAGGACATCGGCGCGACGGGCGTCGATCGAGCGGGTGTCGCCGTCGGTGCGGGCGTCGGTTCTGGCTATCTGGTTGATCCGGTCGTAGATCGCCCGGGCGTCCTCGGCGGTCAGTACGGCGGTCAGCGTTGCCATGCCCTCGTCGAGCGCCTGGATGCCGATCATGCGGCCGGCGCGCGCTTGCCGGCGGCGCTTCGCGGCGGCGTCGGGATCGAGCCGGGCGACGAGCCTGTGGATCTTCCGGCGCCACCGTGGCGGGGAAGCGAGCCGGCCACCGGCTAGCATCGCTGCCTCGACGGTCGCTCGTTCCTCGGCGGTGAGGCACGCGGTGAGCTGGTGCAACGCGGCGAGCCGGGTGTGGTCGAGCAGGCCGGCTGTCAGGTCGGCCAGCGCGGCAGGCAACTGGTCGGCGATCTCCCAGGCGGTCGAGAGCCGGCTCGACATTGTCCGTGGTGACTGCGCCAGCTCGGCTGCGAGCTCGTCAGCAGCGAACGCCGAGTATGGGTCGCCGGTCTCGTCACCCAGACCGGGCGGGCGTAGTTGCGCGAGATGGACGTGCGTGCGGATGGTCAGCCCTTCCAACCGGGCGGCCAGTCGCGCCAGTCGGGCCGCCAGCGACAACGTCGCCGATGCGTCGCAGACAGCCAATCCGGCGAGGATGTCGTCGAATGTGGCGTCGACCGCGTCCAGTGTCCCGAGCAACCCGATGACGGTTTCGGAATCTGGCAGAGGGATGTTGCTGGACGAAGGGTCGCTTGCTGGCGGATTGCTGCTCGGAGAGACGGCAAAGGAATTGTGGGTTGACGGGAGGCCGGGGGAAGTGCCGTCGGGGAACCCGCTGTGGGACGACGGCGCATGGTCGTCACGTGCTTCGAACATAGGTTCATGATATCGCCGTGGCGGAAATGTGCAAACGCGCGGAGCTTGGGCGCCTGACGAGTCGAGTTAGGTCGGTGAAAAGCCATCAGGCAGAATTCCCTGGTGTTCTCTGTCGCATTAATGCATCGGGCCGCCGCCCTGAAGAATCGAATGGGAGGCGATGGCGCCACCCGATGTCTCGCCAGATGGGCGGCCTTCGGCCAGCGACCGCCGCCAAAGGGGCGCCGGGCCCGGCGACGACCGAGGAGCGAGGTGGCGGAAACCTGCCAGATAAGGCGGGCTGGCGCCCGGATGATGGTCGCATGACCGTGATCGCCGCCGCCCCGGCCCCTGCCGCCGTCACCTACCACCTTCAGCCGATCGATCCTGGCGAGGCCGACCGGCTACGTGCCAGCAGCCCAGACGCACCCAGGTACACAGCGGACGTCCACCCGGGCTACCCCTGCCGGCAGTGCCTTCGGGACGCGGCCGTTGGCGAGGAGGTGGTCCTCGTGTCCCACGATCCGTTCACCGCCGACAGCCCGTACCGGTCAGCGAGCCCGATCTTTCTGCACCGGGGCGGCTGCGAGCCCCCACAGGACCTGACCACCCTCCCTGCGCAGCTCACCGGCCGGCAGCTGTCGGTCCGCGCCTTCGACGATGGCGCGATGATGATCGACGCTGCTGTGATCGAAGGCACCAGCCTGGCCGTGACGCTCGACCGTTTCTTCGCCCTCGCGGCGTGCGACCACGTTCACGTCCACAACGCGAGCCGTGGCTGCTGGGCGACCCGCGTCGGCCGCGCTCGCTGACCACGACGTTGCCGGGCCACACCCGAGCTGCGGGCGCGGGCGGGTCACGGAGCGCACCGGGAACAGCCGAGCCTCACCCGGGCCGGCCTCGATCCGGATCGGCTCGATCGGGCAGCCTGGCCGCCGTCGTCAGACGAGAGTCGTGCCCCCGAAACGCGGTCGGCCCTGCCACGTCCACTGGGGATGCGACGGGGCCGACCGGAGCCGGAGCCCTGTGTCAGAGGCCGAGCTCGGCCTCGAAGGAGCCCTCTTCGAGGCGGGCCTTCACCGTGGTGAGGAAACGGGCCGCGTCGGCGCCGTCGACGATCCGGTGGTCGTAGGTCAGCGCGAGGTAGACCGTGGAACGCACCGCGATGACCTCGCCGAGGTTCGGGTCCTCGACGACGGCCGGCCGCTTCACGACGGTCCCGGTGCCGAGGATGCCGACCTGCGGCTGGTTGAGGATCGGGGTGTCGAACAGGGCGCCGCGGCTGCCGGTGTTGGTCAGGGTGAACGTGCCGCCGCTGAGCTCGTCCGGCGAGACCTGGTTCGCGCGGGTGCGCTTGGCCAGGTCGTCGATCTTGCGGGCCATGCCGGAGAGGTTCAGGTCCCCGGCGTTGTGGATGACCGGGACGGTCAGGCCGCGCTCGGTGTCCACCGCGATGCCGAGGTGCTCGACGTCGTAGTAGGTGATCGTGCCGGCGGCGGTGTCGACGCTGGAGTTCAGCACCGGGTGCTCGCGCAGCGCCTCGCAGGCGGCGATCGCGAAGAACGGCAGGAACGACAGCTTCACGCCCTCACGGGCGTAGAACGCGTCCTTCGCCTGCGTACGCAGCCTGGCGATCTTCGTGACGTCGGCCTCGACGACGGTGGTCAGCTGGGCGCTGACCTGCAGCGACTCGACCATCCGCTTGGCGATGACGGTCCGCAGCCGGGAGAGCTTCTCCGTCTTGCCGCGCAGCGCCGGAACGGGCGCGGAGGGAGCTTTGGCGGCTGCCGCGGGCGCCGGAGCCGCGACCGGGGCCGGGATGGCAACCGGGGCCGGGGAGGCAACCGGGGCCGGGGTGGCAACCGGCGCAGGGGCCGCGGCGGGGGCCGGCGCGGCGGCGGGGACGGCCCGGGACGCGTCCACGATGTCCTGCTTGCTGATCCGGCCGCCAGGCCCGGTGCCCTTGATCGTGCCCAGGTCGACACC
Organism: Pseudofrankia sp. DC12; assembly: GCF_000966285.1. NCBI lineage: Bacteria > Bacillati > Actinomycetota > Actinomycetes > Frankiales > Frankiaceae > Pseudofrankia > Pseudofrankia sp. DC12. The sequence continues at coordinate 954,183 of NZ_KQ031391.1, read as the reverse complement.
CAGCTCGGCGGCCATCTTGCGGACCAGCGGCGTGACGTAGCGGGCCTCGCCGTTGGAGGAGGCAGCGGCGGCCACCGGCACCGGGGCCGGAACGGGCGCGGGTGCCGGCGCAGGGGCCGGAGCGGGCGCAGGGGCCGGCGGCGGAGCGGCCGCGGCGGGTGCCGGCGGCGGCGGGGGAGTGGCGGGAGCCGGCGGCGGCTCCGGGGCCGGCGCGGGAGCCGCGGCGGCGGCTGGCGCGGGTGCGGCCGCCGGGGCCGCCGCGCCGTCCTCGATCACCGCGAGCTCGACGCCGACCTCGACGGTCTCGTCCTCGGCGACCTTGATCGACGAGAGGACGCCGGAAGCCGGTGCCGGGATCTCGGTGTCGACCTTGTCGGTGCTGACCTCGAGGAGCGGCTCGTCGGCCTCGACGTGCTCGCCCTCCTGCTTGAGCCACCGGGTGACCGTGCCCTCGGACACGCTCTCGCCCAGGCGGGGCATCGTGACGGATACAGACATTCCTGCGGGACTCCTGTGTCATCCGGGGCCGTGCGCGCGGTGGCGACCCAGACCTCCCGAGATCGGCCTTACCGATCCGGCAGGACCCCGGCCGCGTCGCCCGCCGCGTCGCGGCGTCGCCCCGCCCAACGGTCCGCCGACCAGGCGGTCGGCGGGCTGATGGGCGGCACGGCGCCGCGTCCGGGTGGGCGTCCGCCGGCCGGCTGGGCACCTGCGAACGCGGTGCCGGCACTCGGCTGGACCGGGTGCCGGCGGGTGCCTGGCTGGTTGCGGGTGGTACCTCGGCCTCCCAGACCGACGACCTCCCCGATCGGCTAGGCCGATCTGGCGGGAGGCCCGTCGCCGTTCCGGCAGGCACCCCGGCCGGGGCGACGGCCGGTGGCCGCCGCCCCGGACCGGCTAGTCGTGCGTGTGCAGCGGCTTGCCCGCGAGGGCGAGGTGGGCCTCGCCGAGTGCCTCCGACATCGTCGGGTGCGGGTGGATCAGCTGGGCGACGTCCGACGGGTACGCCTCCCAGTTCGTGATCAGCTGTGCCTCGGCGATCAGCTCGCCGACCCGGTCGCCGACCATGTGCACGCCGACCACCGGCCCGTCCTTGACCGCGATCACGGTGACCGCGCCGGCGGTCTTGAGGATCTGGGACTTACCGTTGCCGGCGAGGTTGTAGGTCACCTTGGTGATCGCGTCCGGGCCGAAACGCTCCTTGGCGACGGCCTCGGTGAGACCGACCGAGGCGACCTCGGGCGAGGAGTAGGTGACCTTCGGGACGTTGTCGTAGTCGACCGGGGTCGGGTTCAGCCCGGCGATCTGCTCCGCGACGAAGATGCCCTCGGCGAAGCCGACGTGCGCCAGCTGCAGGCCCGGACGGATGTCGCCGATCGCGAAGACGTTCGGGATGTTGGTGCGCAGGGAGCGGTCGACGAGCACGAAGCCGCGCTCCATCGCGACGCCGACCTCGTCGTAGCCGATGCCGTCGGTGACCGGGCCGCGGCCGACCGCGACGAGCAGCAGCTCGGCGTCGACCGTCGAGCCGTCCTCCAGCGAGACGGTCACCCCGTGGTCGGTGGTCTTCACCCCGGCGAACCGGGTCTTCAGCTTGAACTTGATGCCGCGCTTGCGGAAGCCGCGCTCCAGCAGCTTGGAGCTGGACTCGTCCTCCAGCGGGACCAGATGCGGCAGGGCCTCGATGATCGTGACGTCGGCGCCGTAGGAGCGCCACACCGACGCGAACTCGCAGCCGATCACACCGCCGCCGAGCACCACGACCGAGCTCGGCACCCGGTCGAGCTTCAGCGCGTCCTCGCTGGTGATGACCTTCGCGTGGTCGAGCTCCAGGCCGGGCAGGCTCCGCGAGTACGAGCCCGTAGCGAGGATGATGTTCCGGCCCTCGATGACCCGTCCGTCCACGGTCACGGTCGTCGGGGAGGTCAGCTTGCCGGTGCCCGCGACGACCTCGATGCCGCGGGCCTTGACCAGACCGGTCAGGCCCTTGAACAGGCCGCCCACGACCGAGTCCTTGTACTCGTTCACCTTGGCCATGTCGATCCCGTTCAGGGTCGACAGGACGCCGAAGGTAGCGCTCTCGTGGATGTTGTCCACGATCTCCGCCGAGTGCAGCAGCGCCTTCGTCGGGATGCACCCGCGGTGCAGGCACGTGCCACCGAGCTTGTCCTTCTCGACGAGGACGACGCTCAGTCCGAGCTCCGCGGCGCGCAGGGCGGCGGCATATCCGCCGCTTCCGCCACCGAGGATGACAAGGTCGACGGGACCGGCCGCAGATTGTGCCACGCCAATGGCCCCTTCTCATTACTCGTAGTCGGCAGGGCGCTCGGACGCGGACAGTGGTGGGCGCGCCCGGCCGCCCGTGCGGGGCCGTTGTCGGTCCCAGGTGTCCAGTCTTTCACGCGCTGGCAACAGGCCGGACAGGATGTCGGTCCGTGTGGATCGTCACGTTCACGAATCCGCAACTGTTGCTGTCGCAACCACCAGTTGGCGCCGGCCTCGTGCGGTCGGCCCTATTTGGGCGAGGACGCGACAAACGGGGGGCGTGCGACCGTCATCAGCGAGCGGCGGCCGCGGACGTCGACGCTCACCTGGTCGCCCTCGGCGACCGAACGGTCGAGCAGCGCGAGGCCGATGCCGACCCGTAGCGACGGAGAGAACGTCCCGCTGGTGACCTCGCCCACATCGGTGCCGGCCGCGTCGAGCACCCGCATGTGCGGCCGCGGGATGCCCCGGTCGAGAGACTTCAGGCCCCACAGCACCCGCGCCGGCCCCGCCGCCTTCTCGGCCAGCAGCGCCTCCCGGCCCCAGAACCGCTCCTTGGCCCAGCCGACGGCCCAGCCCGACCGCGCCTGGACCGGGCTGATCGAGAGTGACAGGTCCTGGCCGTGCAGCGGGTAGCCCATCTCGGTGCGCAGTGTGTCGCGGGCACCGAGGCCACAGGCCCGCCCGCCTACGCCGGCCGCCGCGGCCAGCAGCGCGTCCCAGACCTCGACGGTGTCCTCCCAGCGGGGGAGCAGCTCGAAGCCGCGCTCGCCGGTGTAGCCGGAGCGGCAGACGATGACCGGCCGGCCCTTCCACTCGGCGTCGCGGAAGCTCATGTACTCGCCCTCGGTCGGCAGGCCGAGCGCGGCGAGGACGTCGGCCGCCCGCGGGCCCTGGACCGCGAGCACCCCGTAGGACTCGTGCAGGCCCGTCACCTGGAGCTCCGGACCGGCCGCCGCCGCCAGCCGGCGCACGACCTCGGCCGTGTTCGCCGCGTTCGGCACCAGGAACACGTCGTCGTCGCCGTACAGGTAGGCGATCAGGTCGTCGACGACGCCGCCCGACTCGTCGCAGCACAGCGTGTACTGGGCCTGGCCTGGGTGGATTCGGCCGAGGTCGTTGGTCAGCGTGGCGTTGACGAACCGCACGGCGCCCGGCCCGGCGACCCGCGCCTTGCCGAGGTGGCTGACGTCGAACACGCCGACGGCCGCGCGGACGGCCCGGTGCTCGGCGAGCACCCCCGCGCCGGCGTACTCGATCGGCATCTCCCAGCCGCCGAACGAGGCCAGCTTGGCGCCGGCGTCGACGTGGCGATCGAACAACGGGGTGCGCAGGAGCACCGGGGTGCCAGCAGCGTCGGTGCCAGGAACGTCGGCCATGAGGCGCAGCGTAGCCGGGCCGGCGGCCCCGGCACCCGCCACCGCCGTCGTCCGGGGCGGCAGCGCGGACCAGGCGCGCCGGGCCGGTCACGCCGGCTGGATCGGCGGAGGTGGCCTGCGACAGGGGCAATGCTGACTAGGCTTCGGACATGACCTCCGCCTCCGCCGCCGTAGCAGCGCTGAAGACCCTGGACGTGGACGCCGTGGTGATCGGAACCGCGGCCGGCGACGAGGGTCCGGTGCCTCTCGGCGGCACGGCCGAGCTGGACGCGGCCCTCGGCGGCCGGCTCGCCAGGGTGCTCGCCGACGTGGGCGCCACCGGCCGGGCCGGCGACGTCGTCCGGTTCGCCACCCTCGGCGCAATCGCGGCCGGCAGCGTGGTCGCCGTCGGCGTCGGGCCGGCGACGAGCGGCGAGCCCGACCTTGAGGCGCTGCGGCGCGCGGCCGGGACGGCGTCGCGCGCGCTCGCCGGCGCCGCCAGGGTGGCGACCACGCTGGCTCTCGCCGGCGGCGCGGCCACGCCCGAGTCGGTGCGCGCGGTCGCCGAGGGCACCCTGCTCGGCGCCTACAGCTTCGACAGCTTCCGCACGACGTCGGCGAAGGGCCGCCTCGCGCCGGTCGAGCAGGCCGTCGTCCTGGTCGACGAGGCGGGCCTCGACGCGGCCACCGGCGTGGTCGAGCACGCCGCTACGGTCGCCGACGCGGTCCGGCTGGTGCGCGACCTGGTGAACACGCCGCCCGGCCACCTGCCCCCCGCCCGGCTGGCCGAGATCGCCGAGCAGGAGGCGGCCGCCGCCGGGCTTCTCGTCGAGGTCCTGGACGAGAAGGAGCTCGCGGACGGCGGCTACGGCGGCCTGCTCGGCGTCGGGCAGGGCTCGACGAACCCGTCCCGGCTGGTCAGGCTGGAGTGGCCCGGCACCGAGGGCGCCGACGCCGGGGTGACGCTCGCCCTCGTCGGCAAGGGGATCACCTTCGACTCGGGCGGCCTGTCGCTGAAGCCGCCGGCGTCGATGGAGTGGATGAAGACCGACATGGCCGGCGCCGCCTCCGTGCTCGCCGCCATGGTCGCCGTCGCGCGGCTTCGGGTCCCGGCGCGGATCGTCGGCTGGATGGCGTGCGCGGAGAACATGCCGTCCGGGACGGCGATCCGGCCGGGTGACGTGATCACCCTGCGCGGTGGGACCAGGGTCGAGGTGCTCAACACCGACGCCGAGGGCCGGCTGGTGCTCGGGGACGCGCTGGTGCGGGCGAGCGAGGAGCAGCCCGCCATGGTCATCGACATCGCGACCCTGACCGGCGCGCAGATCGTCGCCCTCGGCCAGCGGACGACCGGGCTGCTGGGCCGGGACGAGGCCGTCGAGGCCGTCGCCGCCGCGGCGAAGACGACCGGTGAGGCCGTCTGGCCGATGCCGATGCCGCCGGAGCTGCGCAAGGGCCTCGACTCGACGGTCGCCGACCTCGCGAACGTCCCGACGAACGGCAGCCGCGACGGCGGCATGCTCGTCGCGGCCCACTTCCTGGCAGCGTTCGTCCCCGACGGCATCCCGTGGGCGCACCTCGACATCGCGGGCCCGTCCTGGAACGGCGGGGAGCCCTACGGCCACACCCCGAAGGCAGGCACCGGCGCCCTCGTGCGCACCCTCGTCCAGCTGGCCGAGGACCGGGCGGACGCCTGAGCCTTCGCGTGGCCCTGTCGCGGGGCCGGCCCGGCCGGGCCACTGGTGTGCCCGTCTCCTGACGTGCGCCGCGACAGGTTCCGGGACCCTGTCTTCCGCACATCACCCGCGCTGACCTGCGGCGATCACCGACGGTGGCGACGGGTGGTGACACGCAGCGGAAGACGACGTTCACGTACGACAACGACGACCGGCAGATCTGGCAGACGGACGGCTCGGACAGTTTCGACTGGGCGACGTACGGCACGACGTACGACCCGAACGGGAACGTCGCGACGACGAAGGACCCTGACGGGACGTTCACGGCCTACACGTACACGGATCACAACCAGCTCGCGACGACCACGCTGAAGGACTTTGTCGACGACCCGGTCGCCGGTACGACGCCACGCGACCTGGTTCTGGAGTCGCGGGCCTATGACCCGGCGGGCCGGCTGGCCTCGGTGACCGACTCGCTCGGCCGGACGACGCAGCACACGTACTGGTTGGATGACCTGCCGCGGCAGACGGTGCTGAAGGGCTACCGACCGCCGGACCTGGTGAACGGTGTTCTGTCGGGCCCGGGCGCACGTGACATCGTCCTGGACGACAGGACCTACGACGCCGCCGGGAACCTGACCCAGGAGATCACCGGCGGTGGAAAGCAGACCGTCACCACCAGCTACGACCAGGCCGACAGGGTCTCGGCGACCACCCTCGACCCGAACGGCCTCGCCCGCGCGACCAGCTACAGCTACGACGCCAACAACGACGTCACCTCCACCGTCACCAGCGCTTCCGGCGCCAGCACGACCGAGCGCACCGACTACGGCTACGACAACGCCTCCAGACTGACCTCGCAGACCGTCTTCGGTGACGGCACCGCGACCTACGTGACCTCGTACACGCGTGACCAGCGGGGCTATGCCACCGGGGTCACCGATCCCCGTGGCTACGGGTCCGGCGGGACGCTCGACCCGGCGTACACGACGAACTTCGTCACCGACGCCAGTGGGCGACTGGCGCAGACGATCGAGCCGTCGGAGCAGATCGAGGAGAACGGTGGTGCTCCGGCCGCGTCTCGGCCGTCGGAGGAGGTGGGCTACGACACCTTTGGTGATCTCACCCAGTCTCGGGACGCCCGGAACAACGTCACGACGACCAGCTACAACACGCTGAGCCGGCCGTACAAGTCTGTCGCTCCCTCGTACACCCCGCCCGGCGGTTCGGCGATTACTCCGACCGCGAAGTGGACCTACGACAGCAACGGCAACGTGCTGACGCACACCGATCCGTCGAACCAGGTCACGACGACCGTCTACGACAAGTTGAACCGTCCCGTCTCGGTGACCGATCCGCAGGTCACGGGTGCCTCCGCCGCGGGAGTGACGCGTCTTCTCTACGACGACGCCGGCAACCTGCGCACGACCGTCGACCAGGACGGCGCCTGGACCTGGTTTGGCTATGACGACCTGAACCGGCGCTGGACGACGACGGAGACGGAGCGTTCGCCGCAGGGCGCGTACACGACCTACACCGATCACGACGACGCTGGGAACGTCAACAGGGTTCTGACGTGGGCGAACGTGTCGACACAGGCCGCGTCGACGGCCAGTTACGACGCCGCGGGTGAGCTGGTCGACGCGCACGACGCGTTGGGCAAGCTGACCCACTACGGCTATGACCTGTCGGGTCACATCGCGTCGGTGACAGACCCGCTCGGCCGGCAGACTCGGTACACCTACGACCGGGCCGGCCGGTTGACGACGACGGCTCAGTATTCGCCGTCGAACACCCTCCTGCGTTCGTCGTCGACGGGTTATGACGCGGCCGGCAACGCGACGAGCCGGACTGATCCCAATGGGCACGTCACGACCGCTACGTACGACGCCCTCAGCCAGCCTCGGAGCATCACCGTCCCGGTCGCCAGCGGCAGCTCGATCACCAGCAGCGCAGGCTACGACGCCGCGGGTAACAAGACGCGGGCGACCGACGGCAAGGGCAACGTCACGGCCTACACCTTCAACAGCCTCGGCCTGCCCGAGACGACAACCGAGCCGTCGACGACGGCCTACCCGGCCGCGGCGGACCGCACCTGGACCACCTCGTACAACGCCAACGGGAAACCCACAACCGACGTCGAGCCGGGTGGCGTCACCCAGACCGCCAGCTACGACGAGCTCGGCCGCGTCACCGGTGTCTCCGGCACGGGCGGCGGCGCGACCGCAGCGTCGGCGAGCTTCGGCTACGACCTGGCGAGTCAGCTGACGTCGGCGTCGCATCCGAGCGGCACAGAGGCCTACACCTACGACGACCGGGGCCTGCTGACCGGTAGCTCCGGGCCGGCGGGGAACGCGTCGTTCGGATATGACGTGAACGGCCGGGTGACCAGCCGCAATGACGCGGGTGCGAACTCGACGTTCGGCTACAACGCCCGGGACGATCTGACGTCGCTCACGACGAACGCGACGGGGACGACGGCGGCGCTGACGTACACCGACGCCGGCCAGCTTTCCACCGTGACCTATGCGTCGGGGAACGCGAACAGCACGGTGCGGACGTTCCTGTACGACGATCTGGGCCGGACCGCGTCGGACACGTTGACCAACCCGTCAGGGACGTTGCGGGGCCAGTCGTATGTCTATGACAACAACGACAACCTGACCTCGACGACGTTCGGCCCGCTGTCGGTGGCCGGTGCTGGTACCCAGTCCTACGGCTACGACTGGGCCAACCGGTTGACCTCGTACACCAACCAGGCGAACACGACGACCACCTACGGCTGGGACGCCGCGGGCAACCGGACGTCGGTGAACGGGACGACCGCCACGTTCGATGCCCGTAACCGGCTGACCTCGGATGGCACCGCGTCGTACAGCTACACCGCGCGCGGCACGCTGAGTACCCGGACCGCCGGGTCGACGACGACCACCACCAGCTACAACGCGCTCGACCAGCTGACCGGCGAGACGACCGGGTCGACGACGACGAGCTACGCCTACGACGCGCTGGGCCGGGTCGCGACCCGTAACGGCACCGCGCTGTCGTATGCCGGCACCGAGTCCGAACCCGTGTCCGACAACGTCTACGGCTACACCCACACCCCCGCCGGGGACACGTTCGCGGTCAGCTCCTGGGCCGGCGGCTGGGACACGTTCAGTAACACCCACGGCGACCTCGTCGCCGCCGCGACCCCGACGGCCACCGCACTGGCCGACTCGCGTTGCTACGACCCCTTCGGTACGCCCACCGCTGCCGGCATCACTCATATAGGTATCGGCTACCAGGGCTCCTGGACCGACCCCACTACCGGCCGTGTCGACGCGGAAAGCCGTTGGTACAGCCCAGGAACCGGCACGTTCAGCAGCCGCGACGGCACGTCGTTGCCCTGGACCGGAACCGCGGCCGACAACCTCTACACCTACGCCGGCGCCAACCCGCTCGGCAACAACGATCCCACCGGCAGATATCTCGAAGATCTTGTCGGCGTAGGCACCAGGCTGGCGGAAGTGTCGGTTCCTTTTGACGAGGAACCCGTCGGCTGGCTGACAACGACGGTCGCTGGCGGCCTGGTCGTCATTGGGCTGGCCGGCTCGATCCTGCCGATGTTTAGCACAAGTACTAAGACTGCCCCTCAGCCCGCCCCGACCGCGGCGCCATACCGCAAGTACGGTCCGTACCGTCCGTTCGGACCCTTCGTCCTCGCGAATCCGGCGAAGCCGGCGACTGGGACGGGCACTGGAACGGTGACGCCCGCAGGCGGCTGTGGCACGAGGTGCACCACCCCGCCGCCAACCAGGACCCAGCCGAAGACGTCGCCCAGGGCCAAGACGAGCCCGGCGCCGAGGATCCAGCCGCCTCCGCCTCCGCCTCCGCCGATCATCATCGGTCCGACGCCTGTGTCCGGCACCACCCAGGACGTCCATCCGCTCGCCGACACCAGTGACCAGATCAAGACAGCGCCGGCTCAGAACCCCGCGGGCTGGGGCAACGGCGACGGCTACGTCTACGAGGTTCCCGACTGCGTCGACGACCCAGCCTGCCGAAGCCTCCTACTCAGCCTCAGCGGCCCCAGAGACTCCTCCGGTACCGGCCAGGCACCCGAGGTCACCAATCCGCTCTGCGGCGCCGACAGCCCCGGCAGCCAGTCCCTTGCCACCAGCTGCGACCAGGCCCCAGCCACCCAAGCAGGCGGAGCCGGCGGCAAGGGTGGCGGAAGGCCGCCGCACGGTCCGTCGCAACTGGGCGCAGACGCGGGCGGCGACGAAGAGTTGCCCATCCCCAAGGGGTTCTCCAGCCGTTCGGACTTCGAGCGATTTAGTGCCCTTCTAAAGCAAGGTCTATCGAGTGCCGGTTACGACGGCACTGACGCCACCTTCCAGGGAAGTTCGGTGACGGGAAGGAGTTTTCGAACCGGCGAGCCATTTGACGGGGGTAGAGTAAGTGATTATGACATCGCTCTTGGCGGGGAGGATATCTTTGAGGCCGCGAGATCCGCGGGAGTTGGCCTGCGTGGAGGCGGAATTCGGACCGGTCCGCTCAAGGGTGGAAGTCTCGCCCGGCTGGGCCTCGCTGACCTCCAAGATGAGTTGACTTCTCTGGCTGGCAGGCCCGTGAACTTTATGATCGGCGGCGCTCTATCGGAGACGCGGTTGCGCGAAGCCCTAGTATCATGATTCCATGACCCGTCACACTTACGATCTTTATGGGTCTCGAGTTCTGTCTGTCGAGGCCATGCGGATGGCGGTTGAGCCTGCGCTCGAGATCGACTTCTCCTGGCATGAAAGTGACTATATGGGGGGTGACTATCTTCTCTTCCTCGGTTCTTTCGGCGAAAAATTTAGAATCCAGCGAAATGAGCTGGTCGACGAAGACGGCCCCTTCCTTTTCGAGCCTGAATTCGGTGAGTATGTAACTTTGCTCTCAGTTGATAAGGTGAGCGACGGGGACTTCTACCGTCTTCGGCTGGAGTCTGTGAATGGGTTGGAATTCCTGCGGCGCGAGGTGATATGAGTGTCGGGTGCCGCAAGTTAGTAGGAGTTCAAAAGATTGTTCGCTGTGTCGCCCCGCCGCGCGGTGCTGGTGGGCTTCGGGTTCTGTAGGCGTGTACGGGGGCGCGGCGTCTACCCTTCCCATTCCCTTCGAGCACGATCAGTGCGCGCACGGCTCGGGTGATGCCGCCGCCGTCATAGTCGAAGCGGCCGACGGCGGCGGCTAACAGGGCGGTCATCACGATGGCCAGTAGCGCGCCCGGCGCCGCGGCTTGCGGTGGGGAATCGATCTGGAGCGCCGGGCGGTGCGGGTCGGCCGAGCCGGAGCGGCTCCATACGCCCGCTGGCGAGCGCATCAGCGACCGTGGCCAGGCCGGCGAGATGCCGGGCTCGGGTCAGCAGCGCCAGCGTCGCGACGCCGGCCGCCGCCGGGAGCAGCGGCTGAGCCTGCCCGTTCGGGCAGCCTGGCCCAGATCCGCGGCGCGAAGACGACCGCGTCGGTCAGCACCCCGATCAGCAGGCCGCCGATCGGCGCCAGCGCCGTGAACCGGTCGGCCTCGCCGGCTCACCGGGTCCCGGATGGGCGAGGACACCAGTGCCGTGAGCGCGGCGCGGGTCCTGATCAATGGCCCATCCGGGACGGGGCCGCCTGTCAGGTGATGTCCGGGATGTTGAGCTCGTCGTCGGGCCGTCTGACGGTCGTGGCGGCGGCGTCGAGGTCGACGGCGGTCTCCACCGCGCCGATGACCAGGGCGGCGGCTGCGAGGGCGCTGGTGCCGTCGTCGGCGCGTGTCCGCAGGTCGATCAGTGACCGCAGACCGAGCGTGCCGACGACGTGCTTCGCCGACGGGTCGCTGGACTCGGCGCCCAACCAGCCACCACGCGCGCGCCGGGCGCGATCCGCTCGGCGGCGAGCGCCGCGGCGCGGCCAGGCGCGCCGTCGATGATCACCGGAGTTTGCCGCAGCGCGGCCTGGACGAGCAGTCCGCAGAGCGCGGCGAGGTCGGCGCCGCCGGCGACCTGCAGCACCGAGCGCGGGTCGGCGGCGAACGGCCGGGCCCGGCGCAGCGCGTCGCGGATCGCCGCCGTACGCAGCATCCACCGCTCGTCGTCCGAGCCGTCGCCGCGGTCGACGACGTCGATCGGCTCGAGGTCGCGCAGCGCGGCGACGACGACCGCGGCGGCGGTGTCCGCGCCGACGCCGAGCGTGCCCGTGACCAGCAGGTCGGCGCCGCCGTCGATCTCCTCGTCGGCCGCCGGCCGGTCGCGAACGCCAGGTTGAGTTCGGGGCGGCGGTCGCGACTACCGCACGGCGGACCCCCGTTTTTCGGTGCCAGGGCGCCGCGGGGTTGCGTTGACGCGAGCACGGGACCCAGCAACGTGGCCTGGTCGGGAACCCGGTCGGTGTACGGCCTGCCGGCGGCGGGTTCGCGACCTCGGAGGTGTGGCTGAGCGCCACGTCAACTTGGCTCAGGGGCGGGGGTTGCCCGTACAGTGGCAACGGTGATCGACTGATGCCTCGGGGCCGCGGAGGGTGGTAGGCGATGGCTCGCTGGTTCAACACGGCTGGGCCCTGCAACCCGTCGAATCACTACATGATCCCGGCCTCCGCGCGGCTCCCGGAGGTTCCGCGGCTCGTCGAGCGCCTGTCGTACTTCGTGGTGCATGCGCCGCGGCAGACCGGGAAGACGACCACGCTGGGCGCACTGGCGCGGGAGCTGACGGCCGGTGGCGGGCACGCCGCGCTGCTGACTTCCTGTGAGCCCGGGCGGCCCTGGGGCGATGACGTGGGTGCGGCTACCCGAGCGATCCTCGACCGGCTTCGTGCCGACGCACGGGTCACGCTGCCGCCGGAGCTGCGCCCGCCGCTGTGGCCCGAAGCGTCGGATGGTGGCCTGCTGGGCGCCGCGCTGCAGGCGTGGTCGGAGGCCTGCCCGAGGCCTGTTGTGCTGTTTCTTGACGAGATCGACGCCTTGGAGGGCAGGACGCTGGTCAGCGTCCTCGGTCAGCTGCGCAGCGGCGCGGGTGGCCGGCCGGAGGGCTTCCCCTCGTCCGTCGCGCTCTGCGGCCTCCGCGACCTTCGCGACTACAAAGCAGCGGCGGGCGGCGACCCGGTCCGGCTCGGCGGGCCGAGCCCGTTCAACATCATCGTTAAGTCGCTGCGGCTGGGTGACTTCGACCTCGACGACGTGCGCGAGCTTTACGGGCAGCACACCGCAGAAACCGGCCAGGTCTTCACCGCGGAAGCTGTTGGCAAGGTCATGGAGCTGACAGCCGGCCAGCCCTGGCTGGTGAACGCCCTTGCCGCGGAAATCGTCGACGAGATGGAAGTACCGCCGGCCGAGCCGATCAGCGCGGGCCATGTGGAGGAAGCGAAAGAACGGCTCATCCGCGCCCGGGCAACCCACCTTGACTCGCTCGCTGACAAGCTCAACGAGCCCAGGGTCCGCGTCATCATCGAACCCGTGCTGGCTGGGACCGAGCCTGCCGTCGACCCGCCAGCCGATGACGTCCAGTACGCCCGCGATCTCGGTCTGCTCGCGCAGACCCCACCGGTCCGCATCGCCAACCCGATCTACCGGGAGGTCGTCGCCAGGGTCCTTACCGACCGCGTGCTTGAGTTCTCGGCTGACGCGCCCGGGCCGCGTGCGTTCGTCCTCGTCGACGGCCGCCTCGACATTCCCGGCCTCCTCAACGAGTTCACCAGATTCTGGAGGGCCAACGGCGACATTCTGATGTCTCGCCAGGTCTATCACGAGGCCGCGCCCCACCTCGTCCTCATGGCCTTCCTCCAGCGCGTCATCAATGGCGGAGGCTATGTCGACCGGGAGTACGGCGTCGGCCGCGGCCGCATCGACCTCCTCGTCCGCTGGCCCTACCCGGGGCCAGCCGGGAGACCCGCCGTCCAGCGAGAGGCGTTCGAGCTCAAGGCCCGCGCCGACGGTGACGCGGACCCGCTCGCCAAGGGCCTCGCTCAGCTCGACAGCTACCTCGACCGCCTGGCCCTCGACACCGGCACCCTCGTCATCTTCGACCGCCGCCCCACAGCCAAGCCCATCGCGGAACGCACAGCCCTCTCTGCCACGACCAGCGCCACCGGTCGCACCATCACCCTCCTGCGCGCCTGAAACCCCCTGGTTCGGCTACGACGGTCTCAACCGGCGTTGGCGGCGACGGAGACCGAGCGTTCGCCGCCCGGATCCGCGTCGCGAAGACGACCGCGCCGGTCAGCACGCCGACCAGCAGGCCGCCGATCGGCGCGAGCGCCGGGAACCAGGCGGCCTCGCGACGGTTCACCGGCTCCCGGGTGGGTGCGAGCACCAGCGCCGCGAGCGCGGCGCGTGGGCTGATCAATGATCCAGCCGGGGCGGGGCGCCCATCAGGTGATGTCCGGGATGTTGAGGTCGTCGTCGGGTCGTCTGACGGTCGCCGCGGCGGCGTCCAGGTCGACGGCTGTCTCCACAGCGTCGATCACCAGCGTGGCGGCCGCGAGCGCGCCGCTGCCGTCGTCGGTGCGGGTCTTCAGGTCGATGAACGACCGCAGACCGAGCGTGCCGACGGCGTGCGTCGCCGCCGGGTCGCCGGGCTCGGCGCCTACCAGCCACCACGCCCGCGCCCCGGGGGCGATCCGCTCGGCGGTCAGCGCTGCGGCACAGCCCGGCACGCCGTCGATGATCACCGGGGTGCGCCGCAGGGCGGCCTGGATCAGCAGGCCGGTCAGCGCCGCGAGGTCCGCGCCACCGGCCACCCGCAGCACCGAGCGCGGGTCGGAGGCGAACGGTCGGACCCGGCGCAGCGCGTCCCGGATGGCCGCGGTGCGCAGCATCCACCGCTCGTCGTCCGACCCGTCGCCCCGGTCGACGACGTCGATCGGCTCGAGGTCACGCAACGCGGCGATGACGACGGCGGCCGCGGTATCCGCGCCGACGCCGAGCGCGCCCGTGACCAGTAGGTCGGCCCCGCCGTCGATCTCCTCGTCGGCCAGCCGCCGGCCGGTCGCGAACGCCAGGTCCAGCTCGGGGACGGTCAGCGCGTCGTCCTGGTCGATCCGCCCGTTGCCGGCGCGCACGCGGTAGCCGGTGGCCGGGGCGGGAGTGGCCTCGTCCGCGGTGTCGGCGACGGCGACGTCGACGACCCGGAGGCCGACCCCGCCGCGGCGGGCGAGGACGGCCAGCGGGGAGCCACCGGCGGCGACGGCGGCGGCCCGGCGCGCGGTCGCGCCGGCCGGCCACGGGTACAGGCCGCCCGCGGCGACGCCGTGGTCGGCGGCGAGCAGGACCGCCCGGGCGCGGGTGATCGGCCGGGGCGGCGAGGCGCCCTGCGCGGCGGCGATCCAGACCGAGACCTCGGCCAGCCGGCCGAACCCGTCCGCCGGTAGGTCCAGCGCCCGGGCCCGGCCGCGCGCCGCGGCCTGCTCGGCGGCGGCGATGGCGGCGTCCGGTTCGGGTATCGGGCCGATCGGCGCGGGCTCTGGGCTGACCTCAAGAACGGCGCTGGCCTCAAGAGCGGTGATGGTCTCGGGTTCTGCGCTGGTCTCGGGAGTGGTGCCGGTCCCGGTGGCTCTGCTGGTCCCGGTGGCGGCGGGCTCGGGGTCCGGGGCCGTGCCGGCCTCGCTCGCCGGGGCCGCTACGGCCGTCGGCGACTCGGGGCCTGGGGCCGCGGTCCCGGCGTGGGCGCTCTGCGGGTTCTCCACAAGGTCCTTACTACCCGATGGCTCGAAGCGCCGGCCCGGCCGCCCCGACGAAGGCCCGCAAGGCCCATCCGGCCGTCGGAGGGCGCCGTGGCGACGTAGCGCAGTTGACGTGCGCCGGAAGCGGTAGCTTTCCGGTGTGTTGCCGGATCGGTGGGGATCGTCCCCGGAGCGATGGCGGGTCGGCGAGCGCCGTCGGGTCTTCCTCAGCCACACGGGTGAGCTGCGCCAGTACCCGCGCGACCTGTCGTTCGTCGCCGCGGCCGAGCGCGCGGTGGCCCGGGCCGGTGACGTCGCCGTCGACATGGCCTACTTCGGGGCTCACGACGAGCCGCCGGCCGACTTCTGCGCCGCGCAGGTGCGGGCGAGCGACGTCTACGTCGGCCTGATCGGGTTCCGGTACGGCTCGCCGACCCGGGAGCAGCCGGACCTCTCCTACACCCAGCTGGAGTTCGAGGCCGCCACCCAGGCCGGGATCCCGCGGCTGGTCTTCCTGCTCGCCGACGACTCCGTCGTCCCGATCCAGGAGTTCTCCGACCTGTCCTACGGCGACCGGCAGCGCAGGTTCCGCGACGAGCTGCGGGCTGCCGGCATCATCACCACGGCCTTCCGCTCGCCGGCGGACCTGGAGACCGCGGTGCTGGACGCCCTGGTCAAGCTGCGCGACCGCCAGCGCGAGCAGGCCGAGTCCTCGGCGGGGCCGGCCAACGGCCTGGTCCGGTCCGGTGGTGGTGGCGCGACCGTGCTGGTGGTCGGCGTCGGCGGCGCCGCCCCCGGGCCTGCGGCGCTGGGCACCGGCGGCCGCCGTCCGTGGATGGTGCCGTCGCGGCGCGGCAAGGTGGTGGCCCGCCCGGAGCTCACCGGACAGGTGCTCGACCGGCTGCTGGAGCCGCGCGGCCAGAGTGGGGCGCCGCAGGTCGTCGTGCTGCGCGGGGTCGGCGGGTTCGGGAAGACGACGCTCGCCGCGGAGGTCTGCCGGCGGCCGGAGATCGCCGGGGCGTTCCCCGGCGGCGTGCTGTGGGTGACGCTGGGCGAGTCCGTCAGCGGTGCCACCCTGGCCGACAAGATCAACGACCTGAGTGAGGCACTGTCCGGCGTCCGGCCGGCGCTCGCGGACCCGGAGCAGGCCGGCTTCCGGCTCGGCGAGCTGCTCGGCTCGCCGCCGCGGCTGCTCGTCGTCGACGACGTGTGGGTCCGCGGCCAGCTCGCCCCGTTTCTGCAGGGCGGGCCGGGCTGTGTCCGGCTGGTCACCACCCGGATGCGCGACCTGCCGCCGGACGCCGGCCTCGCCGACCGGATCGAGGTCGCGGGGATGGCCGAGGCCGAGGCCGAGCGGCTGCTCACCCTCGACCTCGCCGGTCCCGGTTCGGCGCTGGCTGTGCGCGCCGACCGGGCCGGCGCGGTGAGCCTGCCGCCGGTTCGGGTCGAGGCGGCCGACGACGGGTGGCCGCCGGCCGACGGTTCGGCGCCGGCCGCCGGGCTGCTGCCGGTGGACCGGATGCACCAGCTGCTCGACGCGACCGGCCGCTGGCCGGTGCTGCTGCTGCTGGTCAACCGGGCGCTGGTGCGGATGGTGCGCGACGGCGTGCCGCCCGCCCGCGCCGCCGACCGGGTCCTGCGCCGGCTGGACCGACGCGGCCCGACCGCCTTCGACGTCACCCGGCTGGAGGACCGCAACCAGGCGGTCGAGGCGACCCTGTCGGCCAGCGTCGGCCTGCTCACCGGCGACGAGCTCGACCGGTACCTGGAGCTGGCGATCTTCCCGGAGGACGCCGACATCCCTCGCTACGTCCTGGAGGCCTACTGGGGCGCCACCGGCGACCTGAGCCCCGACGAGGTCGACGACCTGTGTCAGGAGCTCGCGGACCTGTCGCTGGTGCTCGCCTACCACCGGCACCCGCCGGCCCTGCTGCTCCAGGACGTGCTGCGCTCCTACCTGCGGGTCCGCGTCGGCGAGGAGCGGCTGCGCGAGCTGCACGGGGTGCTGTGCGACGCGTTGCGCGACCGGCTGCTCGGCGCGGCCGGCGCTGGCGGCCCTGGCCTGGACGGCGAGGACCTGGACGACGGCCTCGGCCCGGTGATCCCGGCGCCGGTCGCCGGCGCGACGCCCGCCGAGCCGGCGCAGTGGTGGCGGCTGCCGGCCGGGGCCGGCTACGTGTGGACGCACCTGACCGCGCACCTGGCCGGCGCCGGCCGGGTCGACGAGGTGCTCGCGCTGGTGCGGGACCTGCGGTGGACGGCGGCGAAGCTGGGCCGGCCCGGCCTCGGCCTGGTCGCCCTGGACGCCGATCTCGCCCTGGCCCGGGAGCTGGCGCCGGCCGACCGGGCACCGCGCGCGCTTCGCCGGATGCTGCGCCAGACCGCGCACCTGTTCAGCCCGACGGAACCGCCGGAGGCACTGGACGCGGTACTGCTCAGCCGGCTCGACGGCCTGCCCGCGCTGGCCGAGCCGCTGGCCCGGTTCGCCGGCACGGTGACCGGGCCGCGGCTGGTCAACCGGTGGAGCCTGCCGGACCAGCCCCATCCGGGCCTGGTCCGGGTGCTGCCGGGCCATTACCACTCCTGGGTCGACGCCTGCGTGATCTCGCCGGCCGGCGACTGGTTGGCCTCCGCCAGCTCCGACGGCACCGTCCGGCTCTGGGAGGCCGACACCGGTGCGGCCCGCGCGACCCTGGCCGGGCACCGCGGCGCGGTGCACGCCTGCGCGATCGCGCCGAGCGGTGACTGGCTGGTGTCCGGCGGCGCGGATGGCACGGCGCGGGTCTGGCCAGCGGCCGGCGGTCAGGCCCGGCTTGACCTGCCCGGCCACGACGGCGCCGTGCGCGGCGTGGCGGTCGCCCCGGCCGGGGACTGGCTGGCCAGCTGCGGCGACGACGGCACGGTGCGGTACTGGGACACGGCGACCGGCCGCCCCGGCCCCGTGGTCACGGTCGCGGCGGGGCAGCCGGTGCGGGATGTCGCGATCAGCCCGGACGGCCGGCTGCTCGCGGCGGCCTGCGAGGACGGTCAGATCCGGCTGTTCGCCGACGACGGCGTCCCGGCTGGCCGGTTGGTTGGCCATCGCGGCCCGGTGCGCCGGCTGGCCACCTGTAGCGGGCCGCACTGGCTCGCCTCGGTGGGCCAGGACGGCATCGCGTATCGCTGGGACCCGGCGGCTGGCGTGGCCGTCGCCCGCTACGACCTGGGCGCGACCGGCCCGGCGCGGGGCTGCGCGCTGTCCGCGGACGGAGGTTGGCTGGCCGCGACCGCGTCCGACGGGATCGTGCGGCTCTGGGAGACGGCGACGGGCGCGCGCCACCAGCTCGTCGGCCCGAGCGGGACGGCGGCCGTCTGCGCGCTGGCGGCCGACGGGACCTGGCTGGTCTCCGCCGGGCGGCACGGCGTCCTGCGGATCTGGGACGTGCGGTCCGCGGACGCCGACGTCGCGCCGGGCGGGCGGGACGAGGGGATGCGCGCCTGCGTCGCCAGCAACGACGGAACCTGGATCGTCTCGGTCTCCGAGGACTCGACCGCGGTCCAGTGGGACGTGGCTACCGCCGAGCCCCGCGCGGCGCTGGCTGGGGAGCGGCTGAGCCCGAACCGCGGCGGCGCGATCGCGCCCGACGACAGCTGGGTCGCGGTGCCTGGCCGCGACGGCGGAGTGCGGCTGTGGGAGCCGGCGACCGGCACCATCCGGGCGGTGCTGAGCGCGCCGAGCGAGGTGCGTGGCTATGCCGTCGGACCGGACGGCTCCTGGCTGGCCGGCGCCTGCCGGGACGGCGTCACGCGGATGTGGGACACCCAGAGCGGCGAGTGGCTCGCCTCGTTTGCCGGCCGGGAGCCGCGGGCGGGCGCCGCGGCCGCAGGCGGGCCGGTCCAGCCCGGGGCGGCGGCGGTCGGGGACCCGCACCGGGGATGCGTCGTCGCGCCGGACGGCTCGTGGGTGGCCGTCGGCGGCGGCCAGCGCGACATCCTGGTCTGGGACGTCGCGACGCTTGAGCCACTCGCCGTGCTGTCCGGGCACTCGAACGAGGTGCTGGGCCTCGCGGTCGCCCCCGACGGCCGGTTCCTGGTCTCGGCCGGCGCCGACCACACGGTGCGGGTCTGGTGGACCGACGGCTGGCGAGCCGGTCCGGTCCTCGACGGCCACAGCCACACGGTGCGCGCCGCGGCGGTCAGCGCCGACGGGGCGTTCGTCGCGAGCGCGGGCGGCGACGGCTCGGCCCGGGTCTGGGAGACCACGGGCTGGCGGTGCGTCACGCTGATGCGTTTCGACGGGGCGGCCCGTGACTGCGCCTGGCTGCCCGACGGCCGCGGGCTCGTCGTCGCGGCGTCCGGCGGGCTCTACCTGTACGACCTCGTCCTGGACTGATCGCCGCCGTAGCGCGGGCCCGCGGTGAGCCGGGGCTCGCCGCTTGGCGAAGAGGCCGGCCGGGGCGGGAAGGTCAGCCCCAGCATGGCGACGGCGGCCGCCAGCGCGACGGCCAGCCAGGCCGTCC
Organism: Pseudofrankia sp. DC12; assembly: GCF_000966285.1. NCBI lineage: Bacteria > Bacillati > Actinomycetota > Actinomycetes > Frankiales > Frankiaceae > Pseudofrankia > Pseudofrankia sp. DC12. Next base: position 934,725 of record NZ_KQ031391.1, on the reverse strand, counting down.
GGGCCGGGTCGGGGCCGAGGTCCGGCGGCACGAACGCCGCCCCGGCGGCGGCCAGGACCGTGGTCCCGAGGGCCAGCGCGGAGGCGGCGTCCAGGCGACGGTCCAGCCAGCCGTGGTGGGCCCGCCGGCCCGCCGGCCGGCCGGTGGCGACGACGAGCAGCGCGACGCTGGCTACCGCGGCGGCCAGCCTGGCGGAGACGCCGTCGGCCGCGACCCAGCCGAGCCCGAGGTCGAGACCCACGAGCACCGCGAGCAGCCGCGCGCCCAGCCGCGCCCAGGCCCGGAGAGTGTGACCAATCCGACACCTCATGGGCCCTGATGTACCCGGCTTCCGGGTGAGCCGTACCGGCTGACCGGGTGATGCGGCCGCCGGCCTGCCGCTGGCGCCTGGGTGCGCTCAGCCGTGCGGGTGGCGCTTGCGCTCGGCCAGCGTCATCGCGGTGAGCACGATGCCGAGCACGATGATCGAGCCGAAGGTGAGGATCGCCACCACCCAGGGGGCGAACCCGCCGCTGTGCGAGGCCGTCGACTCGGCGAGCAGTGTGACCACGTGGATCTTCCTCCGGTGGGTTGGGGCCGGCGACGCACCTACGGTAGCCAATCGGGCGGTTCGGTGGCCTTCCAGTACCGACCTGGCGGTGACCGGGCAGATCACAACACTTCCCCCGAACCTCGGCCGGGGCCGCGGGCCACCGGCCTGCCGGCCGGGAGCGTTCCTCGCGTGCCAGTGGCCGATGTGGGTTGGATGGAGCAGGCGGCGGGTGGCCGCCGGCAGAGTGGAGGAGGCGCGCGGTGAGCTGGACCTGGCGGTACGAGGGTGACGACGGCGCTGGGGTGACGGTGGCGGGGGCGTCCGGTTCGGAGTCGTTCTCCAGCCAGGGGGACGCGGAGACCTGGATCGGCGAGGCCTGGCCGGAGCTGCTGGAGGGCGGCGTCACCCAGGTGACCCTGTGCGACGCCGGCAAGAAGATCTACGGCCCGATGAGCCTTCGCCCGACCACCTGACGAGTGCGAGCCGGGGTGCTCCGGCGCCTCGGCTAACAAAGTTAGCCAGAGCCCTTGACGAAGCTAACAGCGTTAGCCCACAGTATGGCTAACGCTGTTAGCAACCCCAAGGGAGCACGTCATGAACGACACCGCCGCCACCTCGCCCACCCCGGAGCCGGCCGAGGCGCCGCACTACCAGGAGCCGGGCGTCCTCACCCGCAAGGTCTTCAACGGGCTGGTGGCCCTCGCCACCCGCGCGGGCGTCAGCGTCCTCGGGAGCCGGGTGCTGGAGGTGCGCGGCCGGGTCAGCGGCGAGCCGCGGCGCACCCCGGTGAACCTGCTCACGCTGGACGGCCGTGGGTACCTCGTCTCGCCGCGTGGCCACTCCCAGTGGGTGCGCAACGCGCGGGCCGCGGGCGGCGAGCTGGACCTGCTGCTCGGCCGGTCACGGTCCCGCTACCGGGCCACCGAGCTGACCGACGACGAGAAGGTCCCGGTGCTGCGGGCCTACCTGCGGCGCTGGAAGGCCGAGGTGGGTGTCTTCTTCGGCGGGGTCGGCCCGGACTCGACGGACGAGGAGCTCGCCGCGATCGCCCCGCGCCACCCGGCCTTCGTCCTTGAGAAGATCGGGTGACCATGCTGGAACCGCCGCCGCCCGCCGCGCCGCCGCCGCCGCCGCCCGCCGCGCCGCTGCCGCCGTCGCCCGCCGCGCCGCTGCCGCCGTCGTCGCCGCTGCCGCGGGTCGCGGCGCGGCCGGCGCCGCCCGCGTACTCGGCGCGGGTCCGGGAGATCCTGGCCGCGGGCCGTGCGCTGCTCGCGGCCGAGGGGCCTGAGGCGTTGACGATGCGCCGCGTCGGCGGCGAGGTGGGCATCCGGGCGGCGTCGCTGTACAAGCACCTGCCCGGGAAGGCGGCGCTGGAGGCCGCGCTCGTCGAGGCGGCGCTGTTCGAGATCGGTGACGCGCTGCACGCGGTCGTCGACGCGGCGGCGGCCAGCGACGGTGTCGGCGCGCTGCTGGCCGAGTACCGGCGGGTCGCGTTGGGCGAGGCGAACCTCTACCGGCTGGCGACGTCCGGCCGGATCGACCGGGGCCGGCTCACAGCGGGGCTCGACGCCTGGTCCGGCGAGCCGTTCTACCGGGCCACCGGCGAGCCGTACGTGGCGCAGGCGCTGTTCGCCGCGGCCCACGGCGCGGTGATCCTGGAGATGGACCGGGCCTACTCGGACACGTCGGACCTCGACGCCACCTGGCGGGCCCTGGCGGCGGCGTTCGCCCGGTGATCCCGCGCCGCGGGTGGGAGCACCGGGCGAACGCCCTGGCTGGGACCGGTGCGCCTACCGCTCGACGACCGCGCCGAGCGCGTCGTCGATGCGGGCCATGATCTCGGGGGAGAGCACGACTCCGGCCGCCTTGACGTTCTCGCGGACCTGCTCGGGCCGGGTCGCCCCGATGATCGCCGACGCGACGTTGTCGTTCTGCAGCACCCAGGCGACCGCGAGCTGCGCCAGTGACAGGCCCGCGTCGGTGGCGATCGGCTTCAGGTTCTGGACGCCGGCCAGCACGTCCTCGCGCAGCCACTGCCCGATGAACGTCGCGCCGGTCGAGCCGGTGGCCCGGCTGCCGGGAGGCGGCGGCTGGCCCGGCAGGTACTTGCCGGTCAGCACCCCCTGCAGGATCGGCGACCAGACGATCTGGGAGATGCCCGACCTCGCCGACGTCGGCACGACGTCCGCCTCGATCGCGCGAACCAGCATGTTGTACTGCGGCTGGTTGGAGATGATCCGGTCCAGGCCCATCTCGCCGGCCAGCCGCACCGCGTCGGCGATCTGGTCGGCGGACCATTCGGAGACGCCGACGTAGAGCGTCTTCCCCGCCCGGACCAGGTCGTCGAACGCCCGCAGCGTCTCCTCCAGCGGCACTGTGGGGTCGTAGCGGTGCGCCTGGTAGAGGTCGACGTAGTCGGTCCGCAGCCGCTTCAGCGACGCGTTCATCGACTCGACGATGTGCTTGCGGCCCAGCCCCTTGTCGTTCTGGCCGGGGCCGGTCGGCCAGAAGACCTTGGTCGCGAGCTCGTACGACTCACGCCGCACGCCGGTGAGCGCCTCGCCGAGCACGCTCTCCGCCTGCCCGCCGGCGTACACGTCGGCGGTGTCGAAGGTGGTGATTCCCGCGTCGAAGGCGGCCCGTACGCAGGCGACCGCCTGCTCGGCCTCGATCTGGTCACCGTGGGTGATCCAGTTCCCGTACGAGATCTGGCTGACAGTCAGGCCGCTCTGCCCGAGGCGTCGGTATTCCACAGACCAACCCTATGGCCCGTCCATGGGCGGGAGGCTCGGAGCGGGACATCCCTCGCCCCGGCTCCACCGCGGTCTGCGGCGTCGCCCGTCCACGAAACCCGAGCCAGAAATGCACCAACCCCCGACATCCGCACCGACGGACATCAGGGGTTGGGAGGGCGCTCAGCGCCCGAGGCGGGCGGCCGGAGGCGCGAAGCGCCGTCTCCGGCCGCCGCCCTACCGGGAGCGGGGCGTGACCCGGGCCTTGGGCATGCGGAACCTTCTGGGGGCGATCGCCCGGCGCACGGCGTACATCTTCACCTTGACCAGGGAGCCGGGATATGCCTCGGCGACGGCCCTGCCGACCTTCTGCGACAGGTAGTAGCTGTCGGCGATGATCGCGAACAGGCCGAGCAGCATCACGTAGAGAACGACCTGGTGTACCGCGGCGCTCGGGAAGAAGCTGCCCAGGTAGAACACGACGATCACGATCAGGAACACCGGGCCGACGTTGTAGCGGCTGTCGACGATGTCGCGGGCGAGCACCCGCTCAGGAACCCGCTCCCCGGGCGGCATCTTCGAGAGGTCGCCGGAGCGCATCGCCGCGCGCTGGTCCTGGACAAGCCGCCGGCGCTCGGAGCGGTCCCGCGCGCGGGCCTCCTTGGTCGTCGCGGGCGCGCCGAAGGAGCCACCGGACGCGCGGGTCGCCCGGGCCTGCGAGCGCTTCGGTGTCGGCCGGCCCTTCTTGGCCGTCGTGCGACCGTCGGCGCCGACGGGCTCGGCGACGTCGGCGTCGGAGTCGGTCGGTTCCGGCTCAACGTCGCGTGACCGCTTCTTGAGGTTGATCGAGGGCATCAGGGGAGCGCCAACATCTGGTCGAGGGCCTTTCGGGCGTAGTGGGCCACATCCGGCGCGACCGTGATCCGGTTGACCGGCTCGCTGCGGACGAGGGACTCCAGCGCCCACACGAGGTGTGGCATGTCGATGCGGTTCATAGTGGAGCAGAAGCACACCGTCCGGTCCAGGAAGACGATGTTCTTGTCCGGATGACGGTTCGCGAGCCGCTGCACCAGGTTGAGCTCAGTGCCGATCGCGAACGCCGAGCCGGCCGGCGCCGCGTCCACCACCTTGATGATGTACTCCGTCGACCCGACCAGGTCGGCGGCGGTGACAACCTCCCGCCTGCACTCGGGGTGTACCAGGACACTTACCCCAGGTATGCGGCCCCGCACCTCGTCGACGCACTCCCGGCTGAACCGGCCGTGCACCGAGCAGTGCCCCTTCCAGAGGATCATCTTCGCGTCACGCAGCTGGTCGACCGTCAGGCCGCCGTTCCTGCGGCGCGGGTCGTAGACGACACAGTCGGCCTCGGTCAGGCCCAGCTCGCCGATCGCGGTGTTGCGGCCGAGGTGCTGGTCGGGAAGGAACAGCACCCGCTCGCCGCGGCGCTGCGGCCCGAACGCCCAGGTGAGCGCCTGCTGGGCGTTCGACGACGTGCAGACCGTGCCGTCGTGGCGGCCGGTGAAGGCCTTGATCGCGGCCGAGGAGTTCATGTACGTCACCGGCACGGTGCTCTCGGCCACGCCGGCCTCCAGCAGGTCGTCCCAGGCCTGCTCCACCTGCTCGGCGCTGGCCATGTCGGCCATCGAGCAGCCCGCGGCCAGGTCCGGCAGTACCACGTGCTGCTGCGCGGTGGTGAGGATGTCGGCGCTCTCGGCCATGAAGTGCACGCCGCAGAAGACGATGTGCTCGGCCTCGGGCCGGGCCGCCGCCTGCTGGGCGAGCTTGAACGAGTCGCCGGTCACATCCGCCAACGCGATCACGTCGTCGCGCTGGTAGTGGTGACCGAGGATGAAGACCTTGTCGCCCAGGGCTGCCTTCGCCGCGGCGGCCCGTCCGGCCAGCTCGGGGTCGGCGGCGGCCGGCAGGGCCCCTGGGCAGTCGACACCGCGCTCGCTGCCCGGGTCGGTGCCCTGGCCGAGCAGCAGCAGGGCCAGCGGAGACGGCGTCACGCCGATGCGCTCCAGCGTGGGGTTGGTTGTCATGGAAGCCCCCTCGGTCGACCGGCGCGAACCAGGCGTCGGCTCACATATGGTCGCTGAGACTTTAACTCACGAATGGTCGGCGAGACACTAACTCCGCTTCGCGGTCCATGCGTGGTTCGTCCCACAGTCACGGTGGCGACACGTGACGGACGTCTCGGGCGGCGTGTAGGCGAGCCGGTCGATCGTCCGGCCGGTCAGCCGCCAATCGGGATGTCCGGGAAGGCCGCGTGCCCCGGCAGGTAGTTCACGTCGCCGCTTTAGTCCACGACGAAGTTGTATCTGCCCGGCAGCACGGTGATCTGGACGCCGTACTCGAGTTCGTTCACCCGTCCCACGGTCACGGTTCCATACGACACGCCTTCGGGGACGACCGTGACCGTGCCCGTTGGGTGGGGCTCGCCGGGTAGCTGCCCGACGTGGTCCGTCGCGGTGGAGACGATGAACCACAGCGGCGGCCTTGGGTCCAGGCTGGGCTCGATGTACATCTGCATGGTCACCGGCTTGCGGACCCCGCGTAGGTGGGCGCGGAGCCGGTGCGGACCCGCGGCCTGGGTACGGCGCCGGCATGGGGCCGTGACCCGGGTGGACAGGAGAGGGAGCGGCTACGATGGGAAGCGGAACCGGGCCGGCGTTGTTGCCGCTGCTGGTGGCACCCGCCACCGGAAGTGCGTCACACCCGGCAGGACACGCTCGGCATCGCCGCCGCGCGTGGGCCGTCCGGGCCGCGTGGAGGGCGCCGACGCGGTCCCGGTCGCGCGGAACCCGTGCGGCGCACCCCGTAGGTACCTTCCGAAAGGGCAGGAGCAGCCCCTATGACCGTCCAGGACACGACGACGGAAACCGAGACCCGGCCCAGCCAGGTCGTCCTCACCGACCTGGCCGCCAGCAAGGTGAAGTCCCTGCTCGAGCAGGAGGGCCGCGACGACCTGGCCCTGCGCATCGCCGTTCAGCCCGGTGGCTGCTCCGGCATGCGCTACCAGCTGTTCTTCGACGAGCGCCAGCTCGACGGCGACACGCTGCTCGACTTCTCCGGCGTCAGGGTGGCGGTGGACCGGATGAGCGCCCCGTACCTGGGCGGCGCGACCATCGACTTCGTCGACACCATCGAGAAGCAGGGCTTCACGATCGACAACCCCAACGCGCAGGGCTCGTGCGCCTGCGGCGACAGCTTCCACTGATGCTGCTCGGCTCACCCTGTTCGCTGCCCTTCGGGCGGCTTCCCGGGTGAGCCGCGTCAGATATCCGCTGCGGGGGCGACCCCGGACCCCGAGGTCGCGCTTCGCGCGACGTGGCGGACGGGCACTGAACGCCGGGGTCTGGTAGAGCGTCCGTAGTGTCCGCGAGGGCTCGGTGTGACGGGAATCATTCCCGCGGCGCCGGGCCCTCGCGGCTTTTGTGGGGGCGACCCGCGGGGTTCGGCGGTCGGTCGATTGGTGGGGCGCTGGTGCAGATGATCATCATGGTCGTTAGGCTTGGGCATCGTGCGTATTGCCGTCACCGGGTCCATCGCGACCGATCACCTCATGCGCTTCCCCGGGCGGTTCGCCGATCAGCTGATCGCCGAACAGCTCGAGCGGGTCTCGCTGTCCTTCCTCGTCGACGAGCTGGTCATCCGGCGCGGCGGGGTCGCCGCCAACATCAGCTTCGGGCTCGGCCGGCTGGGGCTGCACCCGGTGCTGGTCGGCGCCGTCGGCGAGGACTTCGCCGACTACCGCTCGTGGCTCGACCGCCATGGCGTCGACACCGCCTCGGTCCGGGTGAGCGACCTGGCGCACACCGCCCGCTTCGTCTGCACCACCGACGACGACCTGTGCCAGATCGCCTCGTTCTACCCGGGCGCGATGTCCGAGGCCCGCCACATCGAGCTCGCCCCTGTCGCGGACCGGTTCGGCGGCATCGACCTCGTGATCATCAGCCCGAACGACCCCGAGGCGATGGCCCGGCACACCGACGAGTGCCGCGAGCGCGGCTACCCGTTCGCCGCCGACCCGTCCCAGCAGCTCGCCCGCGTCGACGGCGCCCCGGCCCGCCAGCTGGTCGACGGCGCCGCCTACCTGCTGTGCAACGAGTACGAGAAGGCGCTGCTGGAGCAGAAGACCGGCTGGTCGGATGCCGAGGTGCTGGCTCACGTCGGCATCCGGGTCACCACCCGCGGCGCCGACGGTGTGCGGATCGAGTCGGCCGCGGACGGCACGTCGATCCTGGTCCCGGTCGTGCCCGCCCGGGACACCCCGGACCCGACCGGCGTCGGCGACGCGTTCCGCGCCGGGTTCTTCGCCGGCCGGTCCTGGGACCTCTCGCTGGAGCGGTCGGCCCAGCTCGGCTGCCTGCTGGCGACGCTGGTGCTGGAGACTGTCGGCCCGCAGGAGTACGAGGCTGACCCGGCCGAGCTGCTAAAGCGCTTCACCGAGGCCTACGGTGCCGACGCCGCCAACGAGATCAAGGACTACCTGCCCGGAGTCTGAGCCCAAGCCCCCGCCTCAGTCCTACGCGTTGGTCGCTGATGGGCGCAGGCCCGCGACCACGACGTAGGACTGAGGCGGGGGACACCCGCTAGGAGACGCGGCGGATCAGGAACGCCTGGCCGCGGTGCAGCTCACGGGCGCTCAGGAGTTCCTGCTTGCGCAGGCGGCACCAGGCGGCCACGTCGGCGGGCGCGGCCGGGTCGTCGGCCAGCAGCTCTACCGTCCCGCCCACCGGGACGTCGTCGAACCGCTTCGCCAGGTCGATGATCGGCAGTGGGCAGTGCCGGCCCAGCGCGTCCACGACCAGGTCCGGCGGGCCTCCGGCGTCCGGCGCCTGCCGCGTCCCGTCGTTCGCCTCGCTCACAGGCCCACGACTCCGGCTCGCTCGCGGATGCCGGCGACGGTGCCGGGCAGCGCGTCCAGCAGCGCGGCCAGGTCGGCGGCCGACGAGTCCCGGCCGAACGAGACACGGATGTTGCCGTGCGTCAGCGCGCCCATCGCCACCAGCACGTGACTGGGTGTCAGCGCGTCCGACGCGCAGCTCGAGCCGCTGCTCACCGCGATCCCGGCCCGGTCGAGCTCGCCGAGCAGCGCCTCGCCCGCCACGTACAGGCAGGAGAACGCGACCAGGTGCGGCAGCCGGCCGGCAGGGTCCGGATCGCCGAGCAGCTCGACGTCGTCGACCAGTGCGGGGAGCCGGGCGCGCAGCTCGGCGGTCAGCGCGCCCAGCCGGTCGCGCTCGGCGGCCAGCTCGCCGGCCTGGGCGTGCAGCGCGGTCGCCGTCGCGACGATCGCCGGCAGGTTGGGGAAGCCGGCCGCGCGGCCGTGCTCGCGCTCGTCGGCGGGCATCGGGTTCGCCCACCGGGTACCCGCCCGCACCACCAGGATCCCGACGCCGGGCGGGCCGCCGAACTTGTGCGCGCTCGCGGTGAGCAGGTCGGCCCCGAGCACGCGGACGTCGACCGGGACCCGCCCGACGGTCATGGCGGCGTCCGTGTGCAGCGGCACCCCGGCCGCGTGCGTGATCTCGGCCACCGCCGCCACCGGCTGCACCGTGCCGACCTCGTGGTTGGCGTGCTGCACACTCACCAGAGCGGTGCCCGGTGGGGGAGCGCAGCCGGCCGGGTCCACCCGTCCGTGGACGTCCACGGGAAGCTGGCGCACCCGGCCGCCGGACCGCTCGTGGCGGTCCGCGGCGTGCAGCACGCTGGAGTGCTCGACGGCGCTGACCAGCACCAGGTCGCCGGCCCGGCGGCGGCCGGCGGCCGTGCCCAGCACGGCCTGGTGGGCGGCGAATGTTCCGCTCGCGCAGAAGGAGACCTCGTCGGCCCGGGCGCCGAGCACCCCGGCGACGCTCTCTCGGGCCGCGTCCAGCAGCATCCGGGCCCGGCGGCCCTCCCGGTAGAGCCGGGCCGGGTCGGCCCAGCCGTCGTCGAGCGCGGCGAGCAGCGCGGCCCGCGCGGCCGGGTGCAGCGGGGTCGTCGACGCGTGGTCGAGATAGGCCGGCACGCCGTCGACGCTACGCCGGCACGACGACACGCCGTGCCCGTCTGGACCGGCCCGTCCGGAGCGCCCTTGGCGGGCTGGACACCCCGATTTCGCGACAGATCGTCATAGTCCGTAACGCTGCGCTTTCGGCTGCGGGATCGAAGGGTGTGAACCCTGGCGCGGGAGGGCCTCTGGCGAGAACCGTGACGTCGGCTGGGATACGCTCCCGTCGCAGCAACTACAGCGTGTCGAAGACCGTGCGTTCGCCCAGGTGACCCAGTCGTGTGTCCCGGGTTGGGCGTAGTCGTGGGAGGCAGGACCTGGTGAGGAGTTCCTTCGGTCGGACCCGGCCGGCGGGCCTGGCTAACGGGCGCGCGAGCATGGCGGAGCCGTGCGCGCCCGGCGGCCCACGGGCCCGTACAGCTGTGGGCGACGTTTCGCCGCCCCCGAACGGCCCTTCCGCCGCCGATGCCGGTAGCGCGCCCGTCCCGGGCCGCGGCGGGCGTGGTCGTACCCGGCGCGTTGTTCGGCTGGGTGTCGGGCTGAGTGTGCTGGCGCTGGCCGCGACCGCCTGTCAGGAGCCGAGATTCGGCTTCCCCGGCGGCGCGACCGTGCAGAGCCACCGCATTCTGAACCTGTGGCAGGGATCGGCCATCGCGGCGCTCACCGTCGGTGTGATCGTCTGGGGCCTGATCTTCTACGCGATCATCGCGTTCCGGAAGCGGTCCGAGGCGCTGCCGCGGCAGGTCCGGTACAACCTCCCCGTCGAGGTGCTGTACACGATCGTGCCGTTCGTGGTCGCCGTCGGGCTGTTCTACTACACGGCGCGGGACGAGACCAAGATCGACCATCTGTCGAAGAACCCGGACGTCACGGTGAACGTGGTCGGCTTCCGGTGGAACTGGCAGTTCCGGTACATGGACACCGGCAAGAACGGCGGCAACCTCGTCGAGGTCACCGGCCAGCCGGGCGTGCCCGCGGTGCTGGAGATTCCCGAGGGCCGGACCGTGCGTTTCGTGCTCACGTCGCCGGACGTCATCCACTCGTTCTGGGTGCCCGAGTTCCTGTTCAAGCGGGACGTCATCCCGGGCCGCATCAACCAGTTCGAGGTGACGCCGGACAGCACCGGCACGTTCATCGGCCGGTGCGCCGAGCTGTGCGGCCAGGGGCACGACCAGATGAACTTCTACGTGAAGGTCGTCCCGGCCGCCGAGTACGACAAGTTCATCAGCGAGCGTGAGACGGCCACCGCCACGGCCGCCGGTGCGCCCGCGCTCACCGCCGGCACCACCACCGGGAGCGGACAGTGACACTTGTCCACGAGCCGCCGGTCGGGCATGCGGAGCCCCCGGCGCACCACGAGCCGCCCAAGGCGATGAACACGCTCCTGGGCTACCTGCGGACGACGTCCCACAAGGACATCGCCATCATGTACTTCCTGGCGTCGTTCGGGTTCTTCGCGTTCGCCGGCATCCTCGCGTTGTGCATGCGCGCGGAGCTTGCCCGCCCCGGCCTGCAGTTCTTCTCGAACGAGCAGTACGACCAGCTGTTCACGATCCACGGCACGCTGATGCTGCTGATGTTCGCGACGCCGCTGGCCTTCGCGTTCGCCAACTACCTGATCCCGCTGCAGATCGGCTCGCCGGACGTCGCGTTCCCGCGGCTGAACGCACTGTCGTTCTGGCTGTTCCTGTTCGGCAGCCTGACGGTCGTCGCGGGCTTCCTGACGCCGGACGGCGCGGCGGCCTTCGGCTGGTTCGCGTACGCGCCGCTGTCGAACGCCACCTACTCGCCGGGCGTCGGCGGTGACCTGTGGGTGCTGGGCCTGGCCACCTCGGGAATGGGCACCATCCTCGGTGCTGTCAACATGATCACCACGATCCTTTGCCTGCGGGCCCCGGGTATGACGATGTTCCGGCTGCCGATCTTCTGCTGGAACTTCCTGGTGACGTCGATCCTGGCACTGGTGGCCTTCCCGCCGCTGGCCGCCGCGCTGTTCGCGCTGGAGGCTGACCGCCGGTTCGGCGCGCACATCTTCGACCCGGCCAACGGTGGCGCGATCCTCTGGCAGCACCTGTTCTGGTTCTTCGGGCATCCCGAGGTCTACATCATCGCCCTGCCGTTCTTCGGGATCATCACCGAGGTGCTGCCGGTCTTCTCCCGTAAACCGCTGTTCGGCTACAAGGGCCTGGTGTTCGCCACCATCGGCATCGGCGCCCTGTCGATCTCGGTGTGGGCGCACCACATGTTCGTCACCGGCGCCGTCCTGCTGCCGTTCTTCGCGTTCCTGTCGTTCCTCATCGCGGTGCCGACGGGCGTGAAGTTCTTCAACTGGATCGGCACGCTGTGGCGGGGCTCGCTCACCTTCGAGACACCGATGCTGTTCAGCCTCGGCTTCCTGGTGACGTTCCTGTTCGGCGGCCTGACCGGCGTCCTGCTGGCCAGCCCCCCGATCGACTTCCACGTCTCCGACAGCTACTTCGTCGTCGCCCACTTCCACTACGTGGTGTTCGGGTCGGTCGTGTTCGCCGCCTATGCCGGCGTCTACTTCTGGTTCCCGAAGGTCACCGGGCGGCTGATGGACGAGCGGATCGGCAAGGTCCACTTCTGGACGCTGTTCTTCGGGTTCCACCTGACGTTCCTGGTGCAGCACTGGCTGGGCATCAAGGGCATGCCGCGCCGGATCGCCGACTACAGCCCGAGTGACGGGTTCACCACCCTGAACACGGTCTCGACGGCGGGCGCCTTCTTCCTGGCGCTGTCCACGCTGCCGTTTGTGTGGAACCTGTGGCACTCGTACAAGCACGGCAAGATCGTCCAGGTCGACGACCCGTGGGGCTTCGGCAACTCGCTCGAATGGGCGACGTCCTGCCCGCCGCCGCGGCACAACTTCCTCTCGCTGCCGCGTATCCGCTCCGAGCGCCCGGCGTTCGACCTGCACTACCCGGCGATCGCGGCGGAGGCCCTCGAACGGCAGCGCGCCGCCGCGGAGCTCATCAGCGCCAAGGGGGCCGCGACATGAGGGTTGAGGGGTACGTCTTCAGCATCTTCGGCGTCTTCGCGGTGATCGTCGACGTCATCTACTGGATCTACTCGAAGGACCCGACGGGCACGGCCGCGCTGGCCCTGACCGCCGGCATGGGCTTCCTGGTGGGCTTCTACCTGCTGTTCACCGGTAAGCGGATCGGGATGCGCCCGTCGGACCTTGCGGACGCCGAGGTCGCGGACGGCGCGGGCGAGCTCGGGCACTTCACCCCGGGCAGCTACTACCCGTTCTTCATCGCGGCCAGCGCCACGGTGCTGGTCTCGGGGTTCATCTTCGGCATCTGGCTGTGCTTCATCGGCGGCCTGATGACCGTGTTCTTCGCGACCTGCCTGGTCTTCGAGAACTTCATTCACCCGCCGGTCCCGGAGGACTAGGACGGGGCCCGGTACGACGAAGGCGTGGCCGGCGGTACGGGAGTCCCGTACCGCCGGCCACGCCCTGTTCTGCTGGGAAGTCTCAGTCCTGGAAGCGCAGCGCGGCCTCGGCGACCTGCTCGAACATCGCGGGGCGCAGCGCGGCGCCCTCCCGGCGCACCCCGTCCGGGTCGAGGACGAGCAGCCGGTCGAGCCGGACCTCGCTGGGGCGTCCCTCGCGGTCCCAGCCGCCGGTGCCGACGTCCATCCAGTGCCGGCCGTGGCGGGCCTCCTGCTCGGCGTCCCGGTCGTGGTCCTTGCTGGTCAGCATCAGGCCGAGCAGCCGGTCACCCCGGGCGCCGATCAGCAGCACCGGCCGGTCCTTGCCCTGGCTGGGGTCCTCCTCGAACGGCACCCAGGCCCACACCACCTCGCCCGGGTCGGGCTTCCCGTCCCGTTCGGGCTCGTACACGATCTCGTCCCGCAAGTCCCCGATCATGCCCCGAGCGTAGCGGCGGCGGGCCCGGGGCGGTTCGACGCGGGTGTCGTCAGCGCAGGCTGAGGTCGGCGATGAGTGACCGGCGGGTGGCGCCCTTGATGGCGGTCGAGTCGCTGTAGGCCTCGTGGTCGACGGCCAGCTCGACGGTCACCGCTGGGTCGCGGAACTTGTCCCGCTGCTCGTCGTTCAGCGGGAACCGGAACATGTGCACCGAGACGGTCTCGCTCGGGACGTTGAGGTCCTCGTCGGGGCCGCGGATCTCCTCGGCGGCGACGGTCTCGCCGTCGATCTCCAGCGAGAGGGCGTTCTGCAGGCCGGCCAGGTGCCGCAGTTCGTCGCGGACCGACTCGGTGTTCCGCAGCTCGATGAACATCGTCGCGGTCAGCGAGTGGCTGGTCGGCATCAGGCGGCCGTAGACCTCGACCTCGTGCTCGACGTCGGCCGGGTCGGTCAGCCGCTCGGTGTAGACCATCTCCTGCACCTGGTAGCGCAGCGTCGCCTGGTTCTCGAACTCGAAGACGAGGATGTCGCCGACCCGGACGCGCCGCTCGGCCCGGACCGGGATCATGCGCTTGCGCGCCTCGGCGCGCCCGGCCGCGTACGCCTGATGGTCGGTCGTGATGTCCTGGACGGTCAGCGTCATCGGTAACCCCCTGGTTCAGGTGATTCGGTCCAGCGTCCCAGGCGGACGGCTTATCGCCCAGGGGAGTTCCTGCCCAGCCGTGGCCGCCAGGGAAGGCGCGGGCCGGGGCTCCGGACGCCGGCGGCCAGGCGCGGCCGCCGGGCCCGAGATGCCCCGGCCCGGGTGGGTGCTGTGCCGGCCGGCCGCGCGGGCCGGCGCCGGCGGGTGGTGGTGCCGTCAGCGGTGGTGCTGGCTCAGGCGTCGGCCTCGGCGAGGACGGCGTCCAGGGCCTTCTGGAACCGGCCGGCGTGGGTCTTCTCGGCCCGGGCCAGCGTCGCGAACCAGTCGGCGATCTCCTCGAAGCCCTCCTCGCGGGCGTCCTTGGCGAAGCCCGGGTACATCGCGGTGAACTCGTAGGTCTCACCGGCGACGGCGGAGGCCAGGTTCTTGGGGGTGTCGCCGACCGGCTGGTCGGTCGCCGGGTCGCCGACCTCGGCCAGGAAGTCCATGTGGCCGAAGGCGTGGCCGGTCTCGCCCTCCGCGGTGTCGCGGAACAGCGAGGCGGCGTCGGTCAGGCCCTCGATGTCGGCGCGGCGCGCGAAGTACAGGTAGCGGCGGTTCGCCTGGCTCTCGCCGGCGAAGGCCTCCTTGAGGTTCGTGTGGGTCTTGGTGCCTTCGAGCTTGGGCATGCGTGCTCCTCGGTCGAGTTGGACGTTGCGCCCGGTGGGGCCCACGGAGGTCGTCAGGCGCCGCCGGGTGAACCGGGGTGAGAGCCACCGGCCAGGCCGTCCGTGCAGTCCGGGCACAGGCCACGGAACTGCAGGTCGTAGCCGGTTATGGAGAAGCCCGAGTTCCGGGCGATCTCCGCCACCATCCCGCTGGGGATGGGGTGGTCGATGTCGGCCGCGCGCCCGCAGCGGTCGCAGACCGCGTGGTCATGGCGGTCGGTGTTGGCGTCGTAGCGGGCGGCGGCCCCGGCGCCGAGGTTGAGCTCCAGGGCGTGGCCGGTGGAGACCAGCAGCGCGAGCGAGCGGTAGACGGTGGCGCTCCCGATGCCGGGAGCCACCGCGCGGACCCGCTCGTAGACCTCGGCCGCGGTCGGATGGTCGTGCGCCGACCGCAGCACCGCCAGCACGGCGGCGCGCTGCCGGGTCAGCCGCAGCTCCTGCTGTTCCGGCACGCGTCACCGTCCTTCGGCACCGAGATGGCCAGACCGCGCTGGCCAGGTCCGCTCTGGGCGGACTGAGACGTTCTGAGAACGAGTCTCAGTATCGATCCGGGAACGGAGCGATGGCAAACTCAGGGCGGTGTGACCTGGGTCGCGAGGCGCGCCGACGGCGGGATGATCCGCAGGTGGGCAGACCGTACCGCGCTCGGTCCGATACCCTCGCACCGGACTCCCCGTCGTCGTGGCGTGCACCACGCCTGCCGGCCGCGGACACCTTAGAGCCGTCCGGGGCAGCGCGCCGTGCGTGGCAGAGCGCCGCCCGCGGCGGAGCGCCGCCCGCCGCCCACCGCGGCGGTACCTCGAAGCGAAAGGCCGCGAGGACATGAGCACCGTCCTGGTGTACGCCGACCGCGCCGACGTGCGCGCGCGCGTCAAGGCTGCCATCGGCACCCTCCCCGACCCGCGGCTCGGCGAGATCGAGTTCGTCGACGTGGCCGACGGCCGCGACCTGCTGGCCGCCGTCGACCACGGTGAGGCCGACCTCTGCGTCCTCGACGCCGAGGCGACCCCGGAAGGCGGGATGGGGCTGTCCCGCCAGCTCAAGAACGAGATCACCGGCTGCCCGCCTACCCTGCTGCTGGTCGCCCGCGCGGACGACCGGTGGCTCGCTACCTGGTCGCTCGCCGACGCGGTGGTGACCCACCCGGTCGACCCGGACGAGCTGACGGCCGCGGTGGTCGAGCTGCTGCTGGCCCGCGCGGCCGGCGCCCCGGTGCGCCGGCCCGTCACCTACGCCTCGCACGCCGCGATCACACCATGACCGGCTCGGCGGCCACGGACGCCGAACCGCTCGTCCAGACGGCCGGCCACACCTGGCCCGACCTGCTGCAGCCGCTCATCGACGGCAAGGACCTGGCCGCCGACCAGACCGCCTGGGCAATGAACCAGATCATGTCCGGCGTCGCGACGAACGCCCAGATCGCCGGGTTCGTCACCGGGCTGCGGGCCAAGGGCGAGACGGCCGCCGAGATCGGCGGTCTGGTCGCGTCCATGCTCGAGTTCGCGCTGCCGGTGCGGGCGGACGCCGCGCTGCTGGACGCCGCCGTCGACACGTGCGGGACGGGCGGCGACCGGTCGCACACCGTCAACCTGTCGACGATGGCCGCCGTGGTCGTGGCCGCTCTCGGGGTGCCGGTCGTCAAGCACGGCAACCGGGCGTCCTCGTCGTCCTGCGGTTCGGCCGACCTGCTGGAGGAGCTCGGCGTCGTCATCGACCTGGCGCCGGACGGTGTCGCGCGGACCCTGACCGAGGTCGGGATCACCTTCTGCTTCGCCAGGACCTTCCACCCCGCGATGCGCTTCGTCGCCGCCGTCCGCTCGGAGCTGGCTGTTCCGACGGCCTTCAACATCCTCGGCCCGCTCACCAACCCGGCCCGGCCCGGCGCCCAGTCGATCGGGGTAGGCCACGCGCCGCTCGCCCCGGTCGTGGCTCAGGTGCTGGCCGACCGGGGCACCAGGGCGCTGGTGTTCCGGGGCGACGACGGCCTCGACGAGCTCAGCCCGTGCGCGCCCTCGACGATCTGGGCGGCGAACGAGGGCGAGTTGCGCACCGAGCGGTTCGACCCGCGTGACGTCGGCATCGACGTGCCGGACCGGGACGCGCTGCGCGGCGCGGACGCGCGGTTCAACGCCGGCGTGGCTCGCGCGGTGTTCGCCGGCAAGCAGGGGCCGGTACGGGACGCGGTACTGCTCGCCGCGGCCGCGGCGCTCGTCGCTGCGGCCGGGCCGGCCGCAGCGACGATCACCGAGCAGATCCGCGGGCAGCTCGACCGGGCCGCCGGGGCGCTGGACTCCGGCGCCGCGGCCGCGCTACTGGAGCGCTGGGTGACCGTCAGCCGCGCCGTT
Source organism: Pseudofrankia sp. DC12 (assembly GCF_000966285.1). Taxonomy (NCBI): domain Bacteria; kingdom Bacillati; phylum Actinomycetota; class Actinomycetes; order Frankiales; family Frankiaceae; genus Pseudofrankia; species Pseudofrankia sp. DC12. The sequence continues at coordinate 917,870 of NZ_KQ031391.1, read as the reverse complement.
GTGCCGGTCTCCTGACGCCACACCTTCGCGCTCCTGGACCCGACACCCCTCCCGGGCCTGTCAGGCCCGCCACGACAGCCTCCCCGCCACGCGCGGGGAGGCTGTCCCGTTCCCGGGTGTGCCGCTCGGCCGTGGGGCCGCCAATGGCCGCTCGCCGCACGTCGGAGGGCTGTTGCCGGACTGGTGGAGGAGTGAGTCCCGGCACATCTCGGGCCGGCCGGGCACAAGGGCCGGCCGGTCGGTCGTCGCGAGCCGCCGCGTGCCTGCGTTCGACGGGCGGGAGACCCTGCGGTTGACGGGTTCTGAGGATTTTTCCCACGTCGTGCCGCCGCTGGGTGAGCGGCGGCGGGCGGCGGGTGGGTGGGGTGTTGAGGGGTGTCCGGCGGGCGTCCGGAGGTCTTCTACGGCCCGTAGGAGCTAGCCGGACGGGTCCTCGACGGGCCGTAGTCCTACCGAACGTCGAACCTTCGGTGGCGCTTGCGTCGGGGCGTGCCAGAATGACCAGCGTGGCCACGGCACCCGTCCTTGAGAAGGCTCCACCGCCACATCCCATGTCCAACCGCCCGTCGATGGTCTCGGTTGGCACCGTGGTGTGGCTGTCGTCGGAGCTGATGTTCTTCGCGGCATTGTTCGCGATGTTCTACACGATCCGTTCGGTGAACAGCGGTAACTGGCCGCCTGTCACCGGCGACCCGAAGGGCTCGGGCATCGGCCCGGTGCACCTGCACGTCGTCTACGCGCTGATCTTCACGATCATCCTGGTGCTGTCCAGCGTGACGTGCCAGCTGGGCGTCTTCGCCGCCGAGCGTGGCGACGTGTACGGGCTGCGCCGCTGGTACACGATCTCGTTCCTGATGGGCCTGACCTTCGTCATCGGCCAGGCGAACGAGTTCTTCCGGGAGAACGAGTTCGGGCTGAACTCGCACGCGTACGGCTCGGTGTACTACCTGACCAGCGGCTTCCACGGTCTGCACGTGATCGGTGGTCTGATCGCGTTCCTCATGGTTCTGGCCAGGTCTACCTTCGGCCGCTACACGCCGGAGAAGGCCACTACCGCGATCGTCGTGTCGTACTACTGGCACTTCGTCGACGTCGTCTGGATCGGCCTGTTCGCGACCATCTACCTCCTCCAGTGAGCGACATGACTGCATCTCACGAGCTGACCCCGCCCGAGGGCGCCTCCGCGGCGGCTGACCCGGGTGTCGTCCCCGAGCTGGTGGACGAGCTGAGCGGGCCGGTCGAGACGGAAGCCACCGAGCCGGTGGACGCCCTCGTCCCCGAGCTCGCGGACGCCGACGACGAGCTGGACGCCGACGACGAGGACGACCCGGTCGCCGAGCGGCCCGTCCGCGTGCCCGGCCGGCTCGCCCCGCGTACCCGCCGGTCCCGGCCGGTCAGCGTCAAGCGCCGGCGGCGCTCGTCCGCGCTCGTCCTGTCGCTCGCCCTCCTCGCGACGGGCGTCCTGTGGTCGGTGCTGGCCCCTAGCGGCAACGCGGCGGACCCCACCGAGAGCGAGGCCGTCCGCAACGGCCAGGCGCTCTACCTGCAGGGCTGCTCGACCTGCCACGGGCTCAACGCCGCCGGCACCCAGTCCGGCCCGAGCCTGATCGGCGTCGGCTCGGCCGCGGTCGACTTCCAGATGTCGACCGGGCGGATGCCGCTCGCCGGCGCCGCCGCGCAGGCCAAGCGCAAGGACCCGAGCTACTCGCAGACCCAGATCGACCAGATCGCGGCCTACATCCAGACGATGGGCGGCGGTCTCGAGAAGCCGACCATCACGCAGAAGGAGCTCGCGGACGCCGACATGGCCTTCGGTGGCGAGCTCTACCGGTCGAACTGCGCGCAGTGCCATCAGGTCGCCGGGCAGGGCGCTCCGCTGACGTACGGCAAGTACGCGCCGGCGCTGACCAACGCAACCCCTGAGCAGATCCTCGAGGCCATGCGGGTTGGCCCCGAGTCGATGCCCGTCTTCGGGCAGGGCCAGCTCGACGACAACAGCGCCAAGGCGATCGCCGCGTACATCGTGGCCAGCCGTGACGCCACGAGCCCCGGCGGTGACAAGCTGGGCGCCTACGGCCCGGTCCCCGAGGGCCTGTTGGCGATCCTCGTCGGCATCGGTGGCCTGCTCGGCGTGTGCCTGTGGATCGGAGCGAGGCAGAAGGTATGAGCGAGCACGAGACTCCCGCCGCTGGCGGCGGGAGCGTCTTCGACCGGGTGAAGCGCCCGGCCGGTGGCGGCTCGGCGGGCGGTGACCGGCAGGAGGTGCTCGCCACCCCGCCGGCGCCGACCGACTCCACCCAGCTGGAGGAGCACACCGCCTGGCGGCCCGGGGACGTCGCGCACCGGGCTCCGCGCGCCGAGGACGTGGACCGCCGCGCCCAGCGCCGCTCCGAGCGGCTGATCGCGGTCTGGTTCGCCCTCTCGGTGATCGGCACGCTCGGCTTCATCGTCTGGAACTTCGTCGGAGACAAGCACAGCGGCAACTACACGCCGCTGCTTGGCCTCTCGCTCGGGCTGGCGCTCGGTGGCCTGGGCGTCGGCATGATCCTCTGGGCGAAGCGGCTGATGCCGCACGTACACGCCGTCCAGGACCGCCACGGGTTCAAGAGCACCGAAGAAGAGACCGCCGTCCTCGAAGAGGAGATGGCGCTCGGCTGGGTCGACATGGGCCTCGGCCAGCACAAGCTGCTGCGCCGTAGCCTGCTCGGCGCCGGCACGGTCCTCGGTGGCCTCCTCGTCGTCCCGCTGCTGAACCTGACGAACTCCAAGCCGGGCAAGAAGCTTGACCACACCCACTGGGTGAAGGGCGCGCGGATGGTCACCAGCGAGGGCCGGTTCGTCAAGCTGGGCGACATCTCCATCGGCGGAATCGAGACGGTGTTCCCGGCGCTCCCGGTCACCGACGCGAGCGGCAACAAGACGTTCGCGCCGCAGCTCGACCTGGCGACGAAGGGCGACAGCACCACGATCCTGGTCCGCATGGAGCCCGGCCTGAACAAGCCGCGGCCCGGCCGGGAGACCTGGGACATCAACGGCCTGGTCGCCTACTCCAAGATCTGCACGCACGCTGGCTGCCCGGTCAGCCTCTACGAGCAGCAGACCCACCACCTGCTCTGCCCGTGCCACCAGTCGGTGTTCGACGTGCCGGACGGCTGCCGCGCGATCTTCGGCCCGGCCAGCCGGTCGCTGCCGCAGCTCGCGCTCGGCGTCGACGGTGAGGGCTTCCTCATCGCCCGGGACGGCGACTACACCGAGCCCATCGGGCCCGCGTTCTGGGAGCGTTCATGACGACGACGACCGGGCCGGTCGGGCCCTCGGCGCCGGCCCCCAAGTTCGAGAAGCGGCCGAGCCCGGTCCGCAAGGCCAACCGGGCCGTGGACGAGCGGTTCCACACCCAGCGGGCGCTGCGCGAGAACCTGAACAAGGTCTTCCCGGACCACTGGTCGTTCATGATCGGTGAGATCGCGCTCTACAGCTTCATCATCCTGCTGCTGACCGGCATCTACCTGACGCTGTTCTTCGACCCCAGTAACAGCGAGGTCGTGTACAACGGCTCGTACATCCCGCTCAAGGGCGTGGAGATGAGCCGGGCGTACGCGTCGACGCTGGACATCAGCTTCGACACCCGGGCCGGCCTGATCTTCCGGCAGATCCACCACTGGGCCGCACTGCTGTTCGTCGCGTCGATCATCGTGCACCTGTTCCGGGTGTTCTTCACCGGGGCGTACCGCAAGCCGCGTGAGATCAACTGGCTGATCGGCGTCGGCCTGCTGGTGCTGGGCACCCTGGAGGGCTTCGCCGGCTACTCGCTGCCGGACGACCTGCTCTCCGGCACCGGTCTGCGGATCGCGGCGTCGATCGCCCAGTCGATCCCGGTGATCGGCACCTGGGCGTCGTTCCTGGTGTTCAACGGGGAGTGGCCGGGCAACGACCTTCTGCCCCGGCTCTACGTCGTGCACATCCTGCTGGTGCCCGGTCTGCTGCTCGCCCTGATCGGCGCACACCTCGGCATCCTCTGGTTCCAGAAGCACACCGACTTCCCGGGCCCCGGCAAGACCGAGGACAACGTCGTGGGCCACCGGGTCTTCCCGGTGTTCGCGGTGAAGTCCGGCGCGTTCTTCATGATGGTCTTCGCGATGCTGGCCCTGCTGGGTGGTCTCGCGCAGATCAACCCGATCTGGATTTTCGGGCCGTACGACCCCTCGAAGGTGTCCTCCGCGTCGCAGCCTGACTTCTACATCGGCTTCCTTGACGGCTCAACCCGCCTGATGCCGCCCTGGGAGTTCCGCGGGCTCGGGCATACCATCCCCGCGGTCTTCTGGCCGACGGTGGTCCTGCCAGGCATCCTGTTCACGCTGCTGGCGCTGTGGCCGTGGCTCGAGTCGATGTTCACCGGCGACCGCGAGTCCCACAACCTGCTGCAGCGACCGCGGGACAACCCGACCCGCACCGGTATCGGCATGATGTCGATCAGCTTCTACCTGGTGCTGTTGATCTCCGGTGGCAACGACGTCATCGCGAAGACGTTCAGCATCTCGCTGAACGCGATGACGTGGGCCGGCCGTGTCGGGCTCATCATCGTGCCGCCGATCACGTACGTGGCGACGAAGAAGCTGTGCCTCGGGCTCCAGAAGCGCGACCACGACATCGCGCATCACGGCATTGAGACCGGCATCATCCGCCAGCTGCCGACCGGTGAGTTCGTCGAGGACCACCGGCCCAAGCTGCCGCCGGTCTCGGACTACCCGCAGGTCCCGACGCACCGGTTCGAGCTGCCGGGGCCGGGCGACCACTCCGACGGCAACGGAGACGGCAAGGGCGGCAGCCTGGCCACCAAGGCCCGCAAGGCCGTCACCGGCTTCTTCGTCGAGGAGACGCCCGGCGACGACGAGCCGGCGGGGGACGCCCCGGTGGGCGGCGCCCACCACTAGCCCGGCCAGCACCACCTGGTCCGCGCGGAGCGAACCGGCCCGTCTCGGGCCCGGCCCGCTTCGAGGACGCAGCCACCCGAGGGAGGTAGGCCCAGATTGGGCCTACCTCCCTCGGCCTTTCCAGCGGAAGCCAGTCCTCGAGCCTGCCGTTGTCGTTGATCGCGGTTCCAGCCCTCCGGCGGTCGTAGGCGGAGGCGGACCGCAACCATCCGGGGGCATAGACGGCGATCAACGGCCGTCCCCCCCTCGTACGTGGAAGCGAGCTGACCGTGGCGTTCCCGGCGCTGGCATCCGGCGGGCGCCCTACTGGTGGCCGGGGCTGCGTGGGTGACCTGGCTGGTGGACGGTGCGTTCGACGGGCTCCCGGCGCTCCACGGGCTGGGGTGGCTGGGGCAGCTCGGTGGCGGCCCGGTGCGCGCTCGCGGCCGGCCAGGCCCAGGTGCCGGTGAGCTGGACGAGCCGGGCGCCGGGACTGCCCAGCCAGCGCTCGATCCGCTCCATCTCCTCGACGGTCGCCGCCGGGGTTGGCCCGGGCCCCGGCCGCACCGTCTCGGCGGTGGCCACGACCGCGTCGACCCACGGGCGGGGGTCGATCCCGCGGGCGACCGTCGCGGCCGCCGCGAGCCGGCCGTGCCTGACGACCGCGAGGTCCCAGCCGCGCTCGGCCGTGGGGACGGCGCCGATCAGCTCGGGGACAGCACCGAGCGCCTCCAGCCGCTGCTGGCGCGCGGCGGCGCGGACGAACGCCACCATCCGGTCGCGCACCAGCGCCGCGTCCTCGAACCGGGTCTGCTCCGCCAGCCGGGTGATCCGCGCACTGGCAGCCGCGATGACCAGCGCCGGGTCGCCGGTCATCGCCTCCCGGGCCGCGGCGACGAGCTCGCCGTACTCGTCCGTCGACTGCCGGCCGTCGCAGGGAGCGCCGCACCTGCCCAGGTCGGCCAGGGCGCACGCCGGGCTGTCCGCGCGCGGGGAGAGCCGGCCGCCGCACCGGCGCAGGGCCACCGCCTCCAGCAGGCCGTCGCCGGCCAGCTCCGCGCCGCCCACGCCGCCGAACGGGCCGAGGTAGGTGCCGCCGTCGGCGCGGACCTGGCGCACCCTCGCGAGGCGGGGGAACGGCTCGTCGGTCAGCCGCAGGAAGACGACCCGCTCGGGGAACCGGGAGCGCCGGTTGTAGGGCGGCTTGTGCTCGGCGATGAGGCGCAGCTCCCGGACCTCGGCCTCGAGGGCGTGCGCGCACGCGATCGCGTCCACGCGCTCGGCGGCGGCGACCATCTCGGCCATCCGGGTTCTGGTCTCGCTGGCGGTGAAGTAGGTGCGGACTCTGGCCCGGACGGAGGCCGACTTGCCGACGTAGAGGACCCGCCCGGTGGCGTCCCGGAAGACGTAGACGCCGGGACCGGTGGGCAGGTCGTCGGCCAGCACCCGTTTCCCGCGCTGGGCGGGGGAGACCCGGGTGCTGTAGGCGTGGACGTCCTCCAGGGTGGTCACGCCGAGACTGCCGAGCCGTTCGAACAGGCCGTGCAGCACGTCCACGGTGGCCCGGGCGTCGGACAGCGCCCGGTGGTTCGGCTCGGTGCGGGCCCGGAACAGCCGGGCGAGCGAGGAGAGCTTGTTGTTGGGGCTCTCGTCCCGGGTGACGATCCGGCGGGCCAGCCGGGCGGTGTCGAGGTGTTCCCAGACCGGCACCGGGTAGCCCACGCGTTCGCAGGCGGCCTTGAGAAAGCTCAGGTCGAAGCCGGCGTTGTGCGCGACCAGCACGGTGCCCCGGATGAACTCCAGGAACGCGGGCAGCACCTCGGCCAGTGGTGGGGCGGTCGCCAGCATCGCGTCGGTGATGCCGGTCAGCACCGTGATGAGCGGCGGTATGCCCGTCGAGGTGCGGACCAGGGTCGCGAACTCGGCGACTACCTCGCCGCCGAGCACCTTCACCGCACCGAACTCGGTGATCTCGGCGGTGGTCGGCCCGGTGCCGGTGGTCTCCAGGTCGAACACGACGAACGTGACGTCCCGCAGCGGCCGGCCCAGCTCGTCGAAGCTGCCCTGCCGGCCAGCCACCTCGGCCCGCGGCGACCCGTCGGGCCTGGGGCCGGGCGCGGCCGAGCGGGAGCCTGGTGACGCTGCGGGAGCCGAGAGCGCGGGGCTCGGCGCGGCGAGATCGGGAGACACACGGCGAACGTAGTGACCAGGTCCGACAGTCCGGGCATCCGCACGGCGCCCGGCACCCCGCCGGTCGCCCGGCGTCGCCCAGCCGGCGCCCTAGCCGAAGGGGCGGGAGAAGCCGGCGGGACCTGCGGTGATGACGCGGAACTCGTTGCCCTCGGGATCGGCGAGCAGGTACCCGGCCTCGCCGGCTGCCTCCAGCCGGCGCACCCGCCTGGCGCCCAGGGTGGCCAGCCAGCCGGCGACCCGCTCGGCGTCCACCGCGTACAGGTCGAGCTGGAGGCGGTTGCGCGCGGGACCCAGCTTGCGGACCTGGCGCAGCAGCAGCTTCGGCCCGGCGCTCGCCGGGTGGCGCAGCTCGGCGCTGTCCCCGCCGCGGCGGGCGACCTCGTACCCGAGCGCCCGCGACCAGAACCGGATCATTCGGTCGACATCCACGCAGTCGACCCCGACGCGCGCCACTCTAAGCCCGTGAGTCTCAAACCCGGCCACCCGCGCATGATGCCGCATTGCGGGTGTCTTGGCTCACCGGTGGTCGGCGTGTTGTGAACCCGTCACGGAAACGAACGCTGCGCGACCGGCTCCGGGCCGCGCGCCGGGAGATCGACGATGTCGGCGGCTCGATAGGGTCCACGCCATGCCGACTATCTTCACCCGGATCATCAACAGGGAGCTGCCGGGTCGGTTCGTCTACGAGGACGAGCACTCGGTCGCGTTCCTGACCATCGCGCCGATCCGCCCGGGCCACACGCTCGTCGTGCCGCGCCTGGAGGTCGAGCACTGGATCGACCTGCCGGACGGGGCGCAGCGGGACCTGTGGAGCGCCGCCTCGAAGGTCGGCCGGGCGATCCAGGAGGCGTTCCAGCCGCGCCGGGTGGCCGCGATCATCGCGGGCCTGGAGGTGCCGCACACGCACGTCCACCTGATCCCGATCGAGAGCGAGAAGCAGCTCGACTTCAGCCTCGCGGACCCGAACTCCTCGGCCGAGCAGCTCGACGAGGCCGCCGCCCGGATCAGGGCTGCGCTCGCCTGACCCGAAGCGCGGGGCTCCCGGAACGGCACAGGGCCGGCGGGCGACGCGACGGTGTCGCCCGCCGGCCCTGCGCTGAGCGGGACGGGCCCGGGCGCCAGGCCCGGACCGAGTCGGGTCAGTACCGGTAGTTCGCCCGCGACGTGGCGAACAGTGGCTCCCAGTACACGAGGTGGTTGTCCGACGGCACATCGAAGACGATGTTGCCGGTGACCTTCTGCCCGGCCGCGAGGTCGTCCGCGTTCAGCTGCGAGCCGACGGTGTCGTAGGTGGCGTCGTAGCGGGTGCCGTCCGGCGTCTGGCCGAAGAAGCTCAGCGGGTAGACGTTGGCCTTGCCGACGATCATCTCGACGGTGAAGTTCGCGACCACGAACAGCCCGTTCTCTGGCGCGTCGCCGTAGCTCTCCACCGGGGCAGTGGTGGAACAGAGGCTGTTCAGCGTGATCCGTGCCGTATAGGTGCTGATGTCGGTGTCGGCGTCACCCTTCACGGTCGCCGTCTGCCCGATGTCGTAGACGCCCGCGGGCGCGCCTCCGGCCGGCGGGCTCAGCTTCGTGCAGCCGGGCGGCGCGGTGGTGTGCGCGACGAGTGGCGGGGTTGCCGGCTGCTGGCCGCCCGGCGTCGCGCCGCCGCCACCCGGGATCGCGATCGCCGATGATCCCAGCGCGACCGGCGTGTCCTTGTGCCCGCCGCCATGCACCGCGAGCGCGATGACGATGCCGAGCACGATCGCGGCCACCGCGGCCAGCGCTGAGATGAGGATGACGCCGTTGCGGTTCGACTTGGGCGGCTGCTGGCCCGGCATCTGCTGGCCCGGCCAGTTCGGCCCGCCGGCTGGCGGGTAGCCCGCCTGGTCGTGTCCCGGCTGCTGGTAGCCCTGCTGGGGGTAGCTGGGCTGGGCGTACCCGGGCTGGGCGTACCCGGGCTGGGTGTAGCCGGGCTGGGTGTAGCCGGGCTGCTGCGGCTGGGCGTACCCACCCGGGTAAGGCGTGGACTGCGGCATCGCGCCGGGCGGCGGTGTGCCCGGCGACTGCTGCGGGTAACCGGTGGGCTGCGGGTAGCCGGTGGGCGGGGGAGTCCCCTGCTGGGGGTAGCCGGACTGGCTGTACCCGCCGGAGGACGGCCACTGGCCGGGAGTAGGCGCGGGGGGCTGGCCCGGCGTCACAGGCGGGGGAGTCTGGCCGGGCGGGGTAGGCCAGCCGGGAGACTCGGCCTTGGTGGTGGGCATCGCCTGCCAGTCCGGCGCCGGGGTGGCCTGCGGCCAGCCACCGCCGGCCGGGGGGCTGCCGTCCGCTGGGTACGGGGGGTTCTGGTCGCTCACGACGTTCCTCTCGTAGCACACCCCGCTGCCAGAAAACGGAGCAATCGAGGATGAATACCCCGAGATTACAGAAGTCGATGATCCGGCCCAGAAATGGCCGGCAAGAGCGCTATTCCGATGACATAACCCGTGAATGTGGTGTTCTGTGGGGTGTCGCTTGTGCGGAGGTGTCCCACCCGTTCACCAGCTGGTCCTGCGGAGTGATGGGTGAGGTGGTTGTCGTGGGGGCCGCGCCCGCCCGCGCCGGTCGTCGAGCCCGCCCGGCTGGTGCGGAATGGTGATGGTTCATGACTGGCAGTGACGGTTGCGAGGTCGGGCTAGGCTGGAGCGCTGCCACCCGTTCCCGCGCAGGGGAGAATCCGCACAGTGCCCGTCGCCCCGCTCACCGACCGCCGAGCCGCTCCGCCGGACGCCGGGTGAGTGAGCCGCTGCCGGCGGAGGTGCGTTCCCAGGTCGTCGCCTTCGCCGCCGACACGCTCGCCGGCCTCGAGGATGCCGAGGTGCCGTCGAGCCTGGTCGCGGTGCGCAGGTTCACCCCCGCACGGCGGCCCCGCCAGGGCGCGGTGCCGCTCGCGGCGGCCGTCGAGCATGACGCTCTGTTCCGCGGCCGGGTCGCGGACTGGGTCCGGCGGACCCAGCCGGGCCTGGCCGAGGCGGTCACCTCCGCCGACGGGCCACCGGCCGCCGCGCCGCCGGCGGCGGTGGCCGCTGTCGCCTTCGTGCTGCGCCAGCCCGGTTGGGAGACCCTGGTCGCCGCGGCCGCCGACTCGTCCGCGCAGGCCGCCATGTCGGCTCGGGTCGACGCGGCGTCCCGCGAGGTGGGCCGGCTGACCGAGGCGCTGGCCGCCGTGCAGGAGAACGGCCGGGCCGAGCGCGAGCAGCTGCGCGAGCAGCTGGCCGCCAGCCGCGGCGAGCTCGACGACCTGCGCCGGCGGATGCGTGGCGCGTCCGAGCGGGTCCGGCGGGCGGAACAGTCCGCTCAGGACGAGATTGCGGCCGCGGTCGCCGACCGGGACGCGGCCCGCGTCGCGACGCGCACCGCCGAGGCCGAGACCCGCCGGCTGCGGGCCCGGGTCGGCGAGCTGGAGACGGCCCTCGCCGCGGCCCGCCGCGAGGGGCGCGACGCCCGCAGCCTCGACGATGCCCGGCTGCGGGTCCTGCTCGACACGCTGATGGGGGCGGCGAACGGCGTTCGCCGGGAGCTCGGCCTGCCGAGCACGGTGCTGCGCCCGGCCGACCTGTGCGCACCGGCCGACGGCCAGCCGCGCGACGCGCTGGCGGCCGTCGGGACCAGCGGCCGTCCGGACGACGATCCGACGATCATCGACGTCGTGCTGAGCATTCCCGGCGTTCATCTGATCATCGACGGCTACAACGTCACCAAGCGCGGCTACGGGACGCTCACCCTCCAGGCGCAGCGGGTTCGGCTGCTCGCCGGTCTCGGCCCACTCGCCGGGCGCGCGTCGGACGTCGAGATCACGGTGGTGTTCGACGCGACCGCGGTCGCGAGCCGGCCGGTCGGGGTGACGGCGCCGCGCGGCGTGCGGGTGCTGTTCAGCCGCCTTGGGGAGCTGGCCGACGAGGAGATCGTCCGCCTGGTCCGGGCCGAGCCGCCCGGCCGGCCGGTCGCCGTCGTGACCTCCGACCGGGAGGTCGCCGAGACGTGCGCCGCCGCCGGCGCCCGCGCCGTTCCGTCGGCGGCGTTGCTCGCCCGCCTCGAGCGCTGACGAGCGGCCGCCGGCCCGAAACTGTCGGACCACCCGTCTAGTGTCCGCGACAGTGCGCTACGGACAACGGAGGGTGAGCGCGATGCTGATCGACTGTGACACCTGCTCGGCTCGCGGGGACGCCTGCTCGGACTGCGTGCTTTCCGTGCTTCTTGCTCCGCCTCCCGTCGTCGAGTGGGACGAGGACGAACGGCGGGCGCTCGCGTTGCTCGCCGACGCGGGCCTGCTGCCCCGGCTGCGGCTGGTATCCCCGCTCGATGTCGTTCCTACCGCCGGGCCGGCGGCCGAGCAGATCGTGCCGGCGGAGCCGGCCGCGCCGTCGCAGCAGGCGATTCCGCTGGGGGAGCCGTTCACGCCCGGCCCGCGCCAGCGGACCCGGCCGGCCCGCCGTCCCGACGCGGCCGGGCCCGGCCGGCGCCCTCGCCGCGCCGGTTGATCGGGCGGGCCGGCCGGTTCGGCGCGCTGCTGGCGTTCGCGGCCGCCGTTCTGCTGGGCGCCGGGTGCGCGGGGTGCGCCGGGCGGCCGGCGGCGCCGGCCGGACCCACCGGCCCGGTGACCGTTCGGGCGGACGCCGACGTGCCCGCAGACTGGGTCGCGCGGGTCCGCGTGGACGTGGCCTCGGCGGTCGGCGGCGTCGCCGGAGTGCTGCCAGGAAGCTGGGCGCGCTCGGTGGACGTGCGGCTGATGGCCTCGGACGACCGGCTGCGGGCGGAGGCGGGCTGGGTGAAGGGCGGCCCGGCGGGGACGGTCGCCGCGGTCGCGGTGCTGCCGCTGCCCAGCGCGGGCGCGGCGTCGTCGTCCGCGCTGACCGAGGGCCACGGCCGGCTGGTCGTGGATCTTGACGTCTATCGGCGGCTCACCGGGGACGGGCGGCGGATCGTGCTGCGCCACGAGCTGACCCATCTGGCGACGGCGGCCGAGACCCCGGCCGGGATGCCCGTCTGGCTGGTGGAGGGCTTCGCCGAGGAGGTCGGTCACGAGGGCGCGGCTCCCGGGCTGACGGTCGACCAGGCGGCCGCGGAGCTCGCCGCCGAGGTACGGGCCGGACGGGTGCCGACGGCGCTGCCGGCCGACGCCGCCTTCGACGGCTCCGACGGGCGGCTGGCCCAGACCTACCAGGAGGCATGGCTGGCGTGCCGGCTGCTTGCCGAGCGCCTCGGCCTCGCGGGGCTCGCCCGCTTCTACCGGGACGTCGGCGCCCGGCTCGCCGCGCCGTCACGGTCACCGGTCGCGGCGGGGGCAGCGGGTGACGCCGCGGTGGCGGACGCGCTGCGGTCCGAGGCAGCGCTGAGCTGGCCAGCGTTCGTCGCCGACTGGCGTGCCTACCTGACGGCCGTGCTGGGCAGCCCGGCGCGCGGCGCCCCAGGGACCTGAGCGGGCGGGCCGTCGCGGCCGTGCGGAGGTCGTTGGACCCGGCGCGGACGGGGCGGGCGATCGGCCCACGCTGACGGTGCGGGAGCATGGGGCCATGCGGGTGCTGGTGGTGACCAACGACTTTCCGCCTCGTCCGGGCGGCATCCAGGCGTTCGTGCACAATTTCGCGAGCCGGCTGCCCGCCGAGGACGTCGTCGTCTACGCACCCGCGTGGAAGGACTCCGAGGCGTTCGATGCGGCCCAGCGCTTCCTGATCATCCGGCACAAGACGTCGCTGATGCTGCCAACCGCCGGCGTGCTGCGCCGGGCCCGCGAGATCGCCAGGGCCGAGCGGTGCGACGCCCTCTGGTTCGGAGCGGCCGCCCCGCTCGGCCTGCTCGGTGGGCCGCTGCGCTCGTCGACCGGCATAGAGCGTGTCGTCGCCAGCACCCATGGCCACGAGGTTGGCTGGGCCGCGCTCCCGGGCGCCCGCCAGACGCTGCGCCGGATCGGCGCGACGACCGACGTCGTCACCTACCTGGGCGACTACACCCGCGCCCGGATCGGCCCGGCGTTCGGCCCGCGCCCGCGGCTGGAGCGGCTGCCGAGCGGGGTCGACGCGGAGCTGTTCCGGCCCGGGGCCGGCCGGGACGAGATCCGTGCCCGGCACGGCCTGACCGGGCGCCGCGTCGTCGTCTGCGTCAGCCGCCTGGTGCCGCGCAAGGGCCAGGACATGCTGATCCGGGCGCTGCCCGGCTGGCGGCGGCGCTACCCGGACACCGCGCTGCTCCTCGTCGGCGGCGGGCCTTACCGGTCCGACCTCGGCCGGCTCGCCCGGGAGCACGACGTCGCCGACCACGTGGTCTTCACCGGCTCGGTGCCCTGGGAGGAACTGCCGGCGCACTACGCGGCCGGCGACATCTTCGCGATGCCCTGCCGGTCCCGGCTGGCCGGCCTGGAGGTGGAGGGCCTGGGGATCGTCTACCTGGAGGCGTCGGCCACCGGGCTGCCCGTCGTCGCCGGCGACAGCGGTGGGGCTCCCGACGCCGTCCTCGAGGGCCGCACCGGCCTCGTCGTCGACGGCCGCCGGCTCGACGACGTCGCGGCCGCCGTCGCCGGCCTGCTCGACGACCCGGCCCGGTGCCGCTCGATGGGCGCGGCGGGCCGGGCCTGGGTCGAGCTGACCTGGCGGTGGGACCTGCTGACCAAGGGCCTGGCCGAGTTACTCACCCCGGCCTCCGAGCCACCCGGCTGAGACCAGGCCGGCGCAGGCCAGCCCGGCCGGCGGCGCCGGCCCGGGCCCGGTCAGGCCGGCCCAGGTCAGGCGCGTCCGACGGTGCCGGCCCGGGCCAGGTCGGCGGCACCCACGAAGCCGGCGTCGGGGCCGAGCTCGGCCAGGACGATCTCGGCCTCCGGCCGGTGGCCGCGGCCGGCCAGGGCGGCCCGGAACTGGGCCCGAGCCGGGCCGAGCAGCAGCTCACCGGCGTCCGAGACGCCGCCACCGATCACGAACCGGGCCGGGTCCAGGACGGAGGCGAGGCTCGCCAGGCCCTGGCCGAGCCAGTGGCCGACCTCCTCGAAGCACTTCACCGCCGCCGGGTCGCCCTCGCGGGCCGCGGCCGTCACGTCCGGGCCGGTCAGGCGGGCCAGGTCACCGCCGTCGGCGAGAGCGAGCAGCCTGCGCCCGGCCTCCGGCGAGGTCCCGGCGATCTCGCGGGCGTAGCGGACCAGCGCCCGTCCGCTGGCGTACTGCTCCCAGCAGCCCTGGCTGCCGCAGCCGCACGGAAGGCCGGCCGGCACCACCTGCATGTGGCCGTACTCGGCGCCGACGCCGAACGCGCCGTGGCGCACCTTCCCGTCGAGCACGAGGCCGCTGCCTATCCCGGTGCCGACGGTGACGCAGCACAGCTCGGCGCAGCCGCGGCCGGCGCCGAACCGGTACTCCGCCCAGGCCATCGTGTTCGCGTCGTTGTCGACGACCACCGGCCGGCCCAGCCGGGCGGAGATGATGTCGCGCAGCGGCTCGTCCCGCCAGCCCGCGAGGTTCGGCGCGAACATCACCCGCGCCCCGTCCCGGTCGAGCCAGCCGGCGGCGCCGATGCCGATCGGCGTGGCCGGGCCGACGGCGTGACGGGCCCGCAGCTCGCCGACCACCTCCGCGATCGTGTCCGCTACCAGCCGGGGCTCGTGCCCCGGCGTAGGCCGGCGCACAGAGCCGAGGATGCGGCCTCGCTCGTCGACGACGCCGGCCGCGACCTTCGTCCCGCCGACGTCGACGCCGATCGCCAGGGTGTCTGGAGCGGCGTAGCGGGTGGAACCGGGGTTGGTGGAGCTACTCACTGATGTCGATCCTCTGTACCCGGTCGTGGTCCGACCGGGCTCGATGCGTGGGCCGTTGTGGCGGGCGCGGCGACGCTGCCGGGCCTGGGGGGGTGCCGTCCGCGGGCGGCCAGGCCGCGCGGGCGGCGGCCGCGAGCGAGGCGGCGGCGCTGAGCAGGTGGCTCATGACCTCGCCCCGGCTGCCGGCGACGGTGGCGAGCAGCCGGCACAGTGGGCAGCCGGTGCACAGCGTCGCGCCAGGCGGCACCGTCCAGGGCGGCCCGTGGAACCCGCCGCTCGCGGGCGCTTCGGTGCCCGTCTCCTCGGCCGGCGCCGCGGCGGTGAACGGGTTCCAGCCGCTCGAGGCGTCCGCCGGGTCGGCGGGGCCGCCGTGCGCGCCGAGCCACTCCCGGACCGCCGCCGCCAGCAGCGCCGCCTCCTGCGCGAACGAGCCTGGCTCCGGTGGTACGTGTTCGTCCGTCATGCGCGGACCCACTGGTCCGGGTCGGGCACGAACGACACCACCAGCCGGTCGTCCCGCAGCCAGGCGGCGCTCACGTCGCAGCGCCGCAGCGCCGCGGGCAGCGCCAGCAGCCGGCGGTGCGGTCCGACCGTCACGACCAGCTCGTCGCCCATCCGGGCAAGGTCGACGTCGCCACGGGTGGCGAACGGGACCCCGAACGACAGGGCGTAGCCGTCCTCGGTCCGCTCCACCCGGGGCGCCTCGCCGTCCAGGCCGACGCGGGCGCCGAGCACTCCGGCCGGGTCGAGCGAGCCGTAGGCCGCCGCCCCGAACGCGGCCAGCTCCTCCAGGCCCACCGGCTCGCCGCCGCGGTAGGCCGCGCGCAGCACGGGAAGCGGCGCGAACGCCGCCTCGATCTGTTCGAGCTGCTCGCGGTGCGACGCGGCCCAGCCAGCGCGCCAGACGTCGCCGCCGCCCGGCCCGATCACCCGGTTCGCGACGACCGCGTCCACGGGCAGGCCGTGCAGGGACAGTGCGGTGAACATCTGCCGGGTGACCGCGAGCGAGGCCGTCTCCGGGGTGAGCACGAGGCGCACGCTGGTCTGGACCGGGTCGGTGAGGATCGCGCGCAGGTCGGCCGCGGTGGCCCGCAGCCGGGCCAGCATGTCGTAGACCGGCTCGGCGAGGTGGCCGAACCGGGTCGCCAGCCGCGCGGACCGGGCCAGCGACGGTCGGATCCAGCGGACGAACCGGCCGTCCGGCGGGAGCAGCCGCCGGCAGTACCACGAGAGGGTCTCCGGGAACGCCAGCAGCCGCAGCGCGTCCGCGGCCGGGCCTGCGTCCACGACGACGAGGTCGTAGCGGTCGCAGGTGAGCTGGTCGCGCAGCTCCAGCAGGGCGAGCGTCTCGCCGATGCCGGACAGCCCGGCGAGCTCCTCGGCCTCGATCGGGTCGAGGCCGGCCTGCGTCCAGGCGACGTCGAGCAGTGGCCGCAGGGCGTCCCAGCGCCGCTCGAACGCGCCCTGCACGTCGACCTGCTGGCCGAACAGGCCCGGCTCCAGCTCGACCGGCTCGCCGGCCACCGGATGGTCGAGCGTGGCCGTGAGCCCGCCGACCGGGCTGAACGAGACCAGCAGCGTCCGATGGCCGCGCTGAGCGGCGAGCGTGGCGGTCGCCGCCGCCACCGTCGTGGTGCCGCCGCCGCCCTTGCCGGTGAACAGCACGGCCCGGCCGCGGCGGCCGGTGGACTGGCCGTCGGCTAGCCCCAGCGGCCGTTCAGAGGCATGGTGCACACCGGCCTCAGCTCTCGACGTGCTTTTTGAGATCCTTGAGCGCGGCGTCGATGATGCCACTCTGGATCTTTCGCCGCAGCATCCCTGGAATCTTGACCTTGAGCTCGACGGTGAGGTCGTAGGTGACCTCGGTCTGCCCGTCGCCGAGGTCGCGCAGGGTGTAGCTGCCATCCTGGGCCGACATCATCTCGCCCTCGACGAGCGACCAGGTGACCCGGTCGTCGCCGTGCCAGGTGTAGTCGGTGACGAACTCGTCCTTCGCGATCACGGCGTTCACCCGGAACCGGGCTCTGGTCGGCCGGCCGTCCGGCCCGACCTCCAGGATCTCCGTCTGCTCGATCTGACCGACCCACGTCGGGTAGCTCGCGATGTCGGCGATCGTCGCCATCACCGCCGCGGGCTTGGCGTTGATGACGATCGAGGCGCTGGCGTGATCGGCCATCGCTGTCGGTACCTCCAGATCCGCCCGGGGCTGATCCGGCCCCCCGGCAACGACATCCCCAACGCTCGGCCAGGGCCACCGCGGATGCGATCAGACAGATGATCGCACCTGATGGGTGGCACTCGTGGACGGCCCCGAACGCACGACCGAACCCACGATCGCACGTCCCTCGGCTCGGCCTCTGGAGTGCCTACCACTCCAGCACGAAGGGCGTTCCATGGGCGTTGAAATGCCCCACGTTCACGCAGCGCGTCGCGCCAATATACAAAGAGTCGACAAGCGGTTGGTGGACGTGGCCGAACAGCGCGTACTTCGGCTGCGTCTCCTGGATCGCCTCCAGGATGGCCTTGGAGCCGCGCTCGAACCGGCCGGCCTCGACGTCGTAGACCAGCTCGGGCACGTGCGGCGGGATGTGGCAGCACAGGACGTCCACCACGCCGACGGCCGCCACCTTGGTGGCGAACTCGTCGTCGTCGATCTCGTACGGCGTCCGCATCGGGGTGCGCAGCCCGCCGCCGACGAAGCCGAACCGCAGCCCGCCGATCTCGACGGCCTGCCCGTCGAGCAGGGTCAGCCCGTCGCGCAGATATTCCGGGTACAGGTGCGGCAGGTCGACGTTGCCGTAGGTCAGATAGGTGGGGGTGGGGAACGCGGCGAACATTGCCTCGTACTGGCGGCGGATAGCCGCCTCCATGATCGTGGCGCGGTCGCCCTCCACCCCGGCCCACAGCGTGCGCGACCACTCGCGGGCGTCGTCGAACCGCTGCGCGGTCCGCAGCTCGATCAGGTGCCGGACCGCCTCCGCGCCGAAGAGGTCGCTCATGATCCCGCGGCTGTGGTCGTGGTAGTCCAGGAACAGCACCAGGTCGCCCAGGCAGATGAACGCGTCGGCACCCTCGGCCGCGGCCGGCAGCGCGTCGGCCCTGCCGTGGACGTCGCTCACCACGTGGACCCGCATGTCGGAAGCTTAGGACATCGAACCCGAGGGTAGCGGTGCGTCAGAGTGCCACCGCCGCGGCGCCGCGGCGGTACCGCGCTCCGGCATTACGCCGCGGTGTCGGCCGGCATCCGCCCAGCCGGCCGGGACGCGAATGGTTCGCCGTTTCGGCGGGTGCGGACTAACGTCTGACCGGGAGCCAGCGCCCGTGTGGCCCGCTAGCAGTGTGACCCCGGTAGCCGATGTGACCGCGTCGGTCGCCCGCAATCCCAAGGAGTCTCCGGTGCGTGAGTTCACCTCACCAGCCCTGGTCACCGTGGCCGACGACGCGACGCTCACCGACCGGGTGCTCGGCTTCGCCGACAGCCAGCCCGACGCGCCGCTGATCCGGCACAAGGTCGACGGCGCGTTCGTCGACCTGACCGCCGGCCAGTTCGTCGAGCTGGTGCTGGCCACGGCGGGCGGCCTCGTCGCGCACGGGGTCACCCCCGGGAGCCGGGTCGGGATCATGAGCCGGACCCGCTACGAGTGGACCGTGCTGGACTACGCGATCTGGGCCGCCGGCGCGGTCACGGTCCCGATCTACGAGACCTCCAGCGCCGAGCAGATCGCCTGGATTCTCACCGACGCCGAGGTGGCCCTCGTCGTCACGGAGACGCCGAAGCTGGCGGCACTGGTCGCCGGGGTCCGCGACGAGGCTCCGGCGCTGCGTGAGGTGCTCGTCCTCGACCCGGCGGCCGGCGAGCCCGGCGCCCTTGAGGCGCTGAGCGCCGACGGCGCGGCCGTCACGCCCGCGGCGCTCGCCGAGGCGCGCGCCGGCGTGCGGGCCGACAGCCTCGCGACCCTCATCTACACCTCCGGAACGACCGGCCGGCCCAAGGGCTGCGAGCTGTCCCACCGGGCGCTGCTGTTCGACGCGCTGTCCTCCATCGCGATGGCGCCCGGGGTGTTCACCGCCGGGGCCTCGACGCTGCTGTTCCTGCCGCTCGCGCACGTCTTCGCGCGGCTGGTGCAGAACATCGCGATCCAGAGCTGCCTCCCGATCGCCTACACGTCCGACACGAAGACGCTGCTCGCGGACCTGGCCCAGGCGAAGCCGAGCTACGTGCTGGCCGTGCCGCGCGTCTTCGAGAAGGTGCACGCCGGTGCCCGGCAGAAGGCCCACAACGAGGGCAAGGGCAAGATCTTCGACGCCGCCGAGGCGACCGCCGTCGCCTACAGCGAGGCGCTGGCCACCCCGCGCGGGCCGGGCCTCATGCTGCGGGCGCGGCACGCCGTGTTCGACCGCCTCGTCTACACCAGGCTGCGGGCCGCGCTCGGCGGCCAGGTCCGCAACGCCGTCAGCGGCGGCGCTCCGCTCGGCGAGCGGCTCGCGCACTTCTTCCGCGGCGTCGGCCTGGCCATCCTGGAGGGCTACGGCCTGACCGAGACGTCGGCCGCGGTCACCGTCAACCGGCCGGACAACGTCCGGGTCGGGACCGTCGGCCAGCCTCTGCCGGGGGTGACCGTCCGCGTCGCCGATGACGGCGAGGTGCTCGTCCGCGGGCCGCTGGTGTTCACCGCGTACCACGCGGACGAGACCGCCACCAAGGAGGCGCTCGACGCCGACGGGTACTTCCACACCGGCGACATGGGCAGCCTCGACGCCGACGGCTTCCTGCGGATCACCGGGCGCAAGAAGGAGATCCTGGTGACCGCCGGGGGCAAGAACGTCGCGCCGGCGCCGCTGGAGCACCGGCTGCAGACGCATCCGCTGATCAGCCAGGCGGTGGTGATCGGCGACCGGCGCCCGTTCATCGCCGCGCTGCTCACCCTCGACGAGGAGGCGCTGCCGCACTGGCTGACCGCGCACGGCCGGCCGGCGCGGACCCCGGCCAGCGAGCTGGTCGACGACCCGGAACTGCTCGCGGACCTGCGGATGGCGGTCGACTCGGCGAACACCTCCGTCTCGCACGCGGAGGGGATCAAGAAGTTCAGCGTGCTGCCCGCGGACTTCACCGTCGAGACCGGCGAGCTGACCCCCAGCCTGAAGGTGCGCCGGTCCCTCGTCATGGACAGGTACGCCTCGGCCGTCACCGAGATCTACGGGACCGGCGAGGCCTAGACGGGCCCGCGCCGCGTCGGGTGGCCTGGTCCCGGGTCAGCCGGCTCGGTCGGCACCGACGCGCAGCCGGCGCAGGGCCCGGAACGGCACGACCAGCAGCAGCGCCATGAGGGCGGCCCCCAGCAGCGGCAGCGCCCACAGCAGCGGGCCCGAGTCGCCGCTCTTCGCCACGGCGACGGCCCGGGCGGTCGGACTCGCCGACGCGCTCGCGGCGGCGGCCACCGCCGGGTCCGTGCAGGCCTGGGCGCCGGCGTACGGCGGCGGGGCCGGCGCGGAGCCCCCGGTGGCCCGGGTGACCGTCAGGGAGACCTGGGTGGCGCCGGGCTCGGCGGCCAGGCACAGCAGCGCGGAGCCGGGCCGGGACAGCAGCCGGGCGCCGGTGAGCTTCACCGTGTACCCGGTCGGGTAGGCCGCCGCTGGCAGGTTGACGGCGGTGACCCAGCCGGTGGGCGTCGGCTGGCCGGCCGGCAGCGTGCCCGCGGTGAAGCGCAGGCTGAACGTGCCCGCGGCGTCGGTGCCGAACGAGGCCGGGCTGCCGGCGACCGCCAGCGGGTACGGCCGGGCGAGCACCGAGCGCGGCGGCTGCCCGGTCGCCGGGGCGGGGTAGAGCCAGCCGATCGCGTTGCCGTCCGCGGCGGCCGTGAGCGCGACCAGGGCCGCGTCGCCGCTGCCGGGCCACGAGATCAGGTAGCCGGTCGGGTCGTTGACGGCGACGATCGCCTCGGGCTCGAACGCGGCGGCCTGCTCACGCCACAGCTGGTGGAACGGGTCGAC
The DNA here is from genome assembly GCF_000966285.1 of Pseudofrankia sp. DC12. Classification (NCBI taxonomy): domain Bacteria; kingdom Bacillati; phylum Actinomycetota; class Actinomycetes; order Frankiales; family Frankiaceae; genus Pseudofrankia; species Pseudofrankia sp. DC12. Next base: position 897,014 of record NZ_KQ031391.1, on the reverse strand, counting down.
CGCGGCGATCGCGGAGCTGGCCGCCAGGACGGCGGCGGCGTCCCTGGTCTGCGCGTGCGGGAGCTCGTAGCCGATCAGGCCGCTGGTGTCGCGGAACGCGGTGGCCAGCCGGCGCAGGGCGTTCTGCAACGTCGAGGTCGGCACGGTGGCGCCGCCGACCGGCACGACGCGCAGCACCACGACGAAGCCGCGGTTGGTCAGCGCCCGCGTCACGCTCGCGGCGGCGGCGAGGCCGGGGTCGTTCGCGGTGACGCCCGTCACCGGGTCGGGGAAACGCCCCGCGGCCGACAGCGGGACGGTCACGCCCGCCGCGTCGATGCCCGCCTTGACCCACCCGTCGAGGTCGGCTGCCGTCGGAGTCACCCCGGCCGCCAGCGCCAGCCCGTGTGGGACGAACATCCGGCCGTACCCGTCGACCACCGAGCTCCCGGCGCGGGTGACGGTGCCGGCCGGTGCCTGGCCGGCCGTGGCCGGCGTGCCCCCGGCCGCCGGGGTGGCCGCCAGCGCCGCAGGCGCCGCGCTCCAGGCGAGGCCGAGGCTGGCGGCCAGCACGAGGCCGGTGGCACGCCGGGTGACGCGACGCCCGCCTTGCCCGTTGTGCGCCGAAGATGCCCCCACGCGCTCCATACTGCCGTGTCGTCCGCGCCGGCAGCCAGCGGCCTGCTGCCGGCCAGATCGCTCGCGCCCGCGGTCCGGCAGCCGATGGCCCGGCGCGTCCCGCAGCTGGGCTGGACTGGGTCAGTCGGACTCGCGGGTGGCGCTCGCCCGGGCGGGGCCCGCCTGCCGCGGGGTGGCGGTCCGCTTCGGCTTGCCGGCCGGTTCGGCCGGGCGCCCGGGCAGCGCGGCCGGGCCGGCCTGCTCGGCCGCCGCCGCGGCGGCGGCCCGGGAGGCGGCGATCTCGTCCTTGGCCTGCTGGGCATACATGTCGACGTACTCCTGGCCGGACAGCTGCATCAGCTCGTACATGATCTCGTCGGTGATCGAGCGCAGCACGAACCGGTCGTCGGCCATGTCCTGGTAGCGGCTGAAGTCCAGCGGCCGGCCGATCCGCATGCCGACCCGGCGGATCCGCGGGATCGTGCGGCCCTGTGGCTGGACCTCGAACGTCCCGAACATCGCCACCGGGACGACCAGCACCTTGGCCTCCAGCGCCATCCTGGCGACGCCGACCTTGCCTCGGTAGAGCCGGCCGTCCGGCGAACGGGTGCCCTCGGGGTAGATCCCGAGCAGCTTCCCGCCGGAGAGCACCCGTACTCCGGAGCGCAGCGCGGCGTCGCTGGCCTTCCCGCCGCTGCGGTCGATCGGGAGCTGGCCGACTCCGCTGAAGAACATCCGCTTCGCCCGGCCCTTGAGGCCGCCCTGGGTGAAGTAGTCCATTTTCGCGAGGAAGGTGACCCGCCGCGGCAGCATCAGCGGCAGGAAGATCGAATCCAGGAAGGACAGGTGGTTGCTGGCAAGGATCGCCGGCCCTTCCGCCGGCACATGCTCCAGTCCCTCGATCCAGGGGCGCCAGAACGTGCGCAGAAACGGTGAAAGGACCACCTTGACGACCCAGTAGAACACGGCAGCTCCCTGCTCGGCCGCGCCGCGGCCGCCCGGCCTCCGACGCTCCGGGCGAGGGCACCCGGGTGTCACCGGACTTCCCGGTGGCGCGTCCGATGGTCGAAACGACCCTAGCCTTCCCCGGGCTCACCGGGGAGCAATCCCCCCACGGTTGCGCCGCTGTGCGGCCCATGGTCACACCCGGCCCACCTGTGGGCCACCGCGGTACGGCGGTCCGGCCTTGGTGAGGCCGGGGTGTCGCGCCGCGGCACCGAGCCCGACGCGATATGTGGGTGCGGCGGCGGCGCGCTCGACCACCAGATCCCACCGGGCCCCCGATCGAAGGGGAAGCCCGTGGTCTCCGCGCTGGCCGCGTGGCAGCATTGGCCAGGGGCCTTGGCCGAAATCTGGTGGAACGTTCGGGAAGGCGGGTCACAGATGGCTTCTGCCGACCGCGGCCGTGGCGCGGGAGCGCCGTCGGCCGCCGTGCTGCCGGGTGCCGAGCCCTTCGTGCTGGGGGCCGACGGCCCCGTCGGGGTGCTGCTCGTGCACGGCTTCACCGGTACGCCACAGAGCCTGCGGCTGTGGGGGGACTACCTCGCGGCCGCTGGGCTCACCGTGCGCTGCCCGCTGCTGCCCGGGCACGGCACCCGGTGGCAGGACATGGCCCGGACCGGCTGGCGCGACTGGTACGGCGCGGTCGACGAGGCGTTCGGCGACCTGCGTGCTCGCTGCGGCCAGGTGTTCGTGATGGGCCTGTCGATGGGCGGCACGCTGGCGCTGCGGCTCACCGAGGAGCGGGGCGCGGAGGTGGCCGGCGCCGTCACCGTCAACCCCAGCCTCGGCACCGACCGGCGGGTCGCGCGGCTCGCCCCGCTGATCGCCCGGGTGCGCCCGTCGGTTCCGGGGATCGCCAGCGACATCAAGGCGGCCGGTGCCCGCGAGGTCGGCTACGACCGGGTGCCGGTGCGGGCGTTCGTGTCGCTCATGGAGCTGTGGAAGGTGACACTGCCGGACCTGCCCCGGATCGTCAGCCCGGTGCTGACGTTCCGCAGCGTCATCGACCACGTCGTCGAGCCGAGCTCCGGGCGGCTGCTGCTGGCCGGGATGACCTCGGCGCCCGTCACCGAGCGGCTGCTGGCGGACAGCTACCACGTCGCCACCCTCGACAACGACCGGCAGGCGATCTTCGAGGGCAGCCTGGAGTTCGTCCGGGCGCACTGCGCCGCGCCGGCGCCCGGCGCCGCGGCCGCCTCCGGGGCCGCTGACGTCGATGTCTGACACCTCCGATCCTCGTCCCGCCGACGGTTCTGCCGACCAGCCGGCCGACGAAGACGTCTTCGCCGAGCTGGTCGCTCACTTCCACGACGAGCCCGCCGCGACCGTCTGGCCGGACGCCGAGAACGTGGGCCGCGCCGCCGAGCCCACCGACGGCCAGGGCGACGAAGGTGACGGAACGGACCCGGCCGAGGATGGCGCTCCGCCAGCGAGGACCGGCCGGGACAGGCTTGACGAGGCCATCGGGCGCACGCTGTTCGTGGTCGGCCCGCCGCAGGCGGCGGGCGGGCCTGGGGACGGGGCCGTCCGCGAGGAGGACGACCACTACGTCCCGCCGCCGCCACCACGGGCGCCGTGGCCGCGGCCACTCACCTGGGTCGCGATCGCGGCGATCGTGCTCGGGGTCGTCGTGCTCGCCGTGCCCGCGCTGGTCGCCCAGGCGACCAGCAGCTCCACCCAGGAGGTTCTGGGCGTACTGCTCATCCTGGGCGGCGTCGGCGGCCTGGTCGCGCGGATGGGGGAGCGGCCGCCGACCGACGACGACAACTGGCCCGACGACGGCGCGGTCCTCTGAGGCCGTCAGCCGGCTGAGTGGCGCGTCACCAGTGGCGCGCGTGCGCGACCCATGGCGTCGGGACCGCGGGTGCGTCACCCTGAGTGGATACTGCCGCGCCGTGCGCGGGCGTGGGCAAGGCGGGGCTGGGGCGGGGGCGGGCGGGCGGTTGGGGTCAGGACCGCCCAGGACAGGACAGGAAGGGACAGCGGCGTGCGCTTCCACGAGAAGGTCGAGGTCCACGGGCACCTGATGGACACGGGCGTGCTGGCCCGGGTGCTCGACGACGTGCTCGACTACGGCGGCGACTACGGGGTCGACCGGATCGACCTGGGCCGGACGCACGACGACGAGTCGCATGCGGTGATCACCGTCGGCGCCCCGTCCGAGGAGCTCCTGATGCGCATCCTCATGCGTATCCAGGTGCACGGGGTGAACCTGATCGACCCAGGCGAGGCGGTGCTGCGCCCGGCCGACCGGGACGGCGTGTTCCCGGCCGACTTCTACGCCACCACGAACCTGGAGACGGTCGTCCACCTGGACGGCCAGTGGGTGCCGGTGGAGCAGCCCGAGATGGACTGCGGCCTGGTCGTCCACGGCGGCCGGGTCCGCACGGTGCCGGTCGCCGAGGTGCGCGCCGGCGATCAGATCGTCTGCGGCTCGGCCGGGGTCAAGGTCGTCCTCCCGATGACCGACCATTCCACCCACTCGACCCGCTCCTACGGGACCTACGGCGCGATGGCGCTGCCGCCCTCGGGCTCCACCCAGCCGCAGGCCATGCTGGTCCGCGCGATCGCCAGGCAGGTCCGCGAGGTCAAGGCGGAGGGCCAGCAGGTGCTGTGGGTCGCCGGCCCGACGGCGATCAGCAGCGGCGCGTCCGGCGCGCTCGTCGCGCTCGTCGAGGCCGGCTACGTCGACGTGCTGTTCGCCGGCAACGCGCTGGCCACCCTCGACGTGGAGCAGGCCCTCTACGGCCACCCGATCGGCCTCGGGCCGCTGCGGGCCAAGCGCGTGCAGCGCGGCAACGAGCAGCACATCCGGGCGATCAACACGATCCGCCGGGCCGGCTCGCTGCGGGCCGCGGTGGAGCAGGGCGTGCTGACCGAGGGCGTGCTGCACGCGATGGTCAAGGCCAACAAGACGTTCGTGCTGGTCGGCTCGGTGCGCGACGACGGGCCGCTGCCGGACGTGCACACCGACGTGCTCGCCGGCCAGCGCGCGATGCGCAAGGCGCTGCGCCGCGTCGGGTTCACGATGATGATCGCCACCGCGCTGCACTCGGTCGCGACGGGCAACATCCTGCCCGCGTCGGTGCCGCTCGCCGCCGTCGACATGAACCCCTCGACGGTCGCCGCACTGACCGACCGGGCCGCCACCCAGGCGCTCGGCGTCGTCGCGGACACCGGCCTGTTCCTGGAGCACCTGGCCAAGGAGCTCGTTCCCGACTACCAGCCGCCGGACCCGCCGAGCACCTTCCACGACGCCCGATAGGCGGGCCGCCGGGGGCCGCGGCGCCTCGGTGATCAGGCCCGCCCCGGAAGCCGGCAGACTGAGGGCGTGGGCGGCTTGCGTTATTTCTACGACACCGAGTTCATCGAGCGGATGGACGGCGGGCATCACTGGCTCGACCTGGTGAGCATCGGGGTGGTGAGCGAGGACGGCGACCGCGAGTACTACGCGGTCTCCACCGAGTTCGACCCGACCAGGGCCGGGCAGTGGGTCCGGCGCAACGTGCTCGACCAGCTGCCAGCGCCGTCCGCCCCGGTGTGGCGCTCGCGCGCTCAGATCAGGGAAGAGCTCGTCGCGTTCCTCACCGCGGACGGCGACCCGGAGCTGTGGGCCTGGTACGGCGCCTACGACCATGTGGTGCTCTGCCAGCTGTTCGGGATGATGCCGGCGCTGCCGGCGCCGTTCCCGCGGTTCACCCGCGACCTGCGCCAGCTGTGGGAGGAGACCGGCCGGCCCAAGCTGCCGTCCCCGCCGGCCGGGGCGCACGACGCGCTGGTCGACGCCCGGCACAACCTCGCCCGCTGGCAGGTCCTGGCTCCGCTGCGGGCCCGCCTGGTGCCCTAGCCGCGCCGCTGGCGGGCGCCGCTGGCGGGCGCCTGTCCTGGAGTGACCACGACCCGGCCGCCACGATCGCGAGGGGCCGAACGTCACCGTTGCGACGGCGGTGTGGACCGGGACCACACGCGGACGCGGTGCGACGCTGAATCGCGGGCGTCCACCGGTGAGTGGACCTTGTGACCTGAGCCACTCGGTCTTACGCTCCGTCATCGGTTGGCCTCGTCGACGGTGAGAGTGGGAGAGCCGTGAAGATCGGTGTGCTGACGGGGGGCGGCGACTGCCCCGGGCTCAACGCGGTGATCCGCGCCGTCGTGCGCAAGGGCGTCGGGGTGTACGGGCACAGCTTCGTCGGGTTCCGGGACGGCTGGCGCGGCCCGCTGGAGGGGGACACCGTCGCCCTCGACATTCCGGCTGTGCGGGGCATCCTGCCGCGTGGCGGCACCATCCTCGGCTCCAGCCGGACCAACCCTTACAAGATCGCCGACGGGCCGGACCGGGTCAGGGCGACCCTGGCCGCGCAGGATGTGGACGCCATCATCGCGATCGGCGGCGAGGACACCCTCGGGGTGGCGAGCCGGCTGGCGGACGAGGGGGTGCCGGTCGTCGGCGTCCCGAAGACGATCGACAACGACCTCGCCGCGACGGACTACACGTTCGGCTTCGACACCGCGGTGAACATCGCGACCGAGGCCATCGACCGGCTGCACACCACCGCCGAGAGCCACCACCGGGTGCTCATCGTCGAGGTGATGGGCCGCCACGCCGGCTGGATCGCGCTGCACAGCGGGATGGCCGGCGGAGCGAACGTCATCCTGATCCCCGAGCGGCCGTTCGACATCGACAAGGTCTGCGCCCACGTCGAGAGCCGGTTCGCCACCCGCTACGCGCCGATCATCGTGGTCGCCGAGGGTGCCACGCCGCTGGCCGGGACGATGTCGGTCAAGGAGGGGGAGCGGGACGCCTTCGGTCATGTGCGGCTGCAGGGCATCTCCGGGCTTCTCGAGGCCGAGATCCGGGCCAGGACCGGCCGCGAGTCCCGAGCGACCGTCCTCGGCCACGTGCAGCGCGGCGGCACGCCGACCGCGTTCGACCGCTGGCTCGCGACCCGCTTCGGCCTGCACGCCATCGACGCGGTCCACGACGGCGAGTTCGGCACGATGACCGCACTGCACGGCACCCGCATCGACCGCGTCCCGCTGCGCGACGCCGTGGCCGAGCTGAAGACCGTCCCCGAGGACCTCTACGCCGAGGCCGAGGTCTTCTTCGGCTGAGGCGATCGTCCCGACCGGGCGCAGAGCGCCCGCGGGACGCTCCGCCTGTCGGACGCTTCGCGTCCTCCCTGCGCTGGATGAGGTGGGCCACCGAGACGGTGACCGGCGCGGTGCGGGCCGGGGTCCTGGTCGCCTTGCGCTGGTCGGCCGCGGACGGGGCTCGGGAAACCAACGTGAAACGTTCGTGGCCGGCCCGTACCCTGGACGGGTGAGTGAGCTCGGACTTGACAGCGCGCCGACGGTTACCGACCAGGCCTTTCCGGAGCTGGACCTCTGGCGGGCCCTGCCGGCGAAGCAGCAGCCGAACTGGCCGGACCCGGCTGCCCTGCGTGGGGCCTATGCGGAGCTTTCGGCGCTGCCTCCGCTGGTCATCGCCCCCGAGGTCCGGTCGCTCACCGAGCGGCTGGCCGACGTGGCCCGGGGCGAGGCGTTCCTGCTGCAGGGAGGTGACTGTGCCGAGACCTTCGCCGCGAACACCGCGAACAACATCCGCGACAAGGTGAAGACGCTGCTGCAGATGGCGGTCGTGCTCACCTACGGCGCGTCCACCCCGGTGGTGAAGGTCGCCCGGATCGCCGGCCAGTATGCCAAGCCCCGCTCCGCCGACATCGAGACGTCGACGGGCCTGCCGTCCTACCGCGGCGACGCCGTCAACGGCCTGGACGCGACGCTCGAGGCCCGGCTGCCGGACCCGTACCGGATGGTCTCGGCCTACCACCACAGCGCCGCGGCGCTGAACATGATCCGGGCCTTCGCGACCGGCGGCTTCTCCAGCCTGAGCCAGGTGCACGAGTGGAACAAGGCGTTCGTGCGCGACTCGGCGGCCGGCCGGCGCTACGAGCTGATGGCGACCGACATCGAGCGGGCACTGGCGTTCATGGCTGCCTGTGGCATCGATCTCGACCGCACCGCGGAGCTCGGCGGCGTCGAGCTCTACACCAGCCACGAGGGCCTGCTGCTGGAGTACGAGCGGGCGCTGACCCGGGTCGAGGAGTCGACCGGCCAGGTCTGCGACCTGTCCGCCCACATGATCTGGATCGGTGAGCGCACCCGGGACCTCGACGGCGCGCACATGGAGTTCCTGTCCCGCGTCACGAACCCGATCGGCTGCAAGATCGGCCCGAAGGCGAGCCCCGACGAGGTGCTCGCGATCGTCGAGCGGATCAACCCGGAGCACATTCCCGGCCGGCTCACGCTGATCTCCCGGATGGGCACCGGCCGGGTCAGGGACGCGCTGCCGGCGGTCGTCGAGAAGGTCAACGCGGCCGGCCATCCGGTCGTCTGGGCCTGCGACCCGATGCACGGCAACACCCGCGACGTGGGCGGCGTGAAGACCCGGCACTTCGACGACGTGCTCGACGAGGTGCTCGGCTTCTTCGAGGTGCACAAGGCCCTCGGCACCCACCCGGGCGGCCTGCACATCGAGCTGACCGGCGAGGATGTGACCGAGTGCCTCGGCGGCGGCCAGGAGATCGGCGAGGCCGACCTCGGGGGCCGCTACGAGACGGCCTGCGACCCGCGGCTGAACACCAGCCAGGCACTGGAGCTCGCGTTCCTGGTCGCCGAGATGCTCCAGGCCACCCGGTCCCGCCGGGCTCACGCGCACGCGCAGTAGCCGGGCTGGGCGGGACGTGGGTCCCGGCGGCCGTACGTGAGGAGGGGGCGATCCCAGTGGGATCGCCCCCTCCTCACGTCCTGGCGGGACCGCTCACGGTCAGCCGCCGCCGAGGCGGACGTAGACCGTCGAGCCGGACGCGACCGTCTTGCCGGCCGGGGGCGTCGTCGACACCACGTTGCCGTTGGAGAAGTTCGACCAGAACTCCTTCTGCGGGTTGAGCCCGGCGTCCTGAAGGATCTTCTGCGCCTGCGGCCAGGACTTGCCCTTGACGTTCGGCACCTGCACCGGCGTGCCGGACTTGTCGACGGTCGACACGAGGAGGGTGACGGTGTCGCCCGCCTTCACCGTGGAGCCGACGCCCGGCGAGACGCCCGCGACCTTGCCCTTGTCGGCGGTGCCGCTCGTGTCGGAGCCTTGCTGGACCTGGAGGTTCATCCCCTCCAGCTCGGCTTTCGCGTCGGCGAAGGACTGCCCGATGACGTCGGCCGGGATGGTCATCGAGGTCTTGCCGGTGCTCACCAGGAGGGTGACCTGGCTCGACGGGTCGACCTTCGTGCCGGCCTTGGGATCGGTCTCGACGACCATTCCCTCGGCGATGGTGTCGTTGGCCTCGGTCTGCACGCCGCCGGGGCTCAGGCCCGCCTTCTGCAGCTTGGTCTGCGCCTCCGCCTGTGACAGGCCTTGCAGATCCGGCACGGTGACCTGCTGCGGCCCGAGCGACAGGACGAGCGTGACGGTGTCCCCGGCCTTGACCTGCGCGGTGCCCGACGGGGACTGGCTGACGACGTGGTCCACGGGGGTCGAGCCGTCGTAGACGGCGGTGCCGAACGCGGGCTTCAGTCCGGCCTGGTTGAGCTCCTGGACCGCGTCCGTCCTCGACTCGCCGGTGAGAAGGGGTACCTGGTTGCCGCCGCCACCGCCCAGCAGCGCGTGCGCCGCCAGGATCACCAGGATCAGCGCGACCACGCCGGCGGCCAGGCCGAAGACCCACCCTGGCGGGCGTCGCCGGCCGCCCGGCCCGGACACGGAGTGCCACCTGGAGTGGGCTCCGTACCCCGGACCGCCCGGCTCGGCGTCGTAGTCCGCTTCGCCGTAGCCGTCGGTGTCGAAGTAGTCCTCCGGTCTGCCGCCGCCGGCAGGGCGGTTCACCCGGGTCGGGGCGTAGCCGGGCGTCGGTGCCGCGGCCGCGTACGGCCCCGGGTAGACCGTCGTGCCGGCTGGCTCGCCCGGTTCGGCCACGAAGGGCATCACCCGGCGGACCTCGTCGAGCAGCGCGGGGCCGTCCTGCGGCCGTTCGCCGGGCCGGCGGGCCGTCGCCCGCAGGGTCAGGCCGTCCAGCTCCGGCGGGATGCCCGGGACGATCTGCGACGGAGCCGGGATCTCGCTGTGTACCGACTGGTAGGCGACTGACATCGGGGTGGCGCCGGTGTGCGGCAGCTGGCCGGTGAGCATCTCGAACAGCACGACGCCCGCGGCGTAGACGTCGCTGCGGTAGTCGGCGACGCCGTGGGTGACCTGCTCGGGCGCCAGGTAGCCGACGGTTCCCATGACCACGCCCTGGGTCAGCGCCGCGGTCGGCTGGGCGAGCGGGCGGGCCAGGCCGAAGTCGGCGACCTTCACCTGGCCGTCGTCGCCGAGCAGGATGTTCTCCGGCTTGATGTCCCGGTGGATGATGCCGGCCTGGTGCGCCGCGGTCAGCGCCTCGGCGACCGCGTCGATGATGTCCAGCGCCTCGAAGGGCATCAGCCGGCCCCGGCTGGCCAGGTACTGGCGCAGCGAGCGGCCGCGGACCAGCTCCATGACCAGGTAGTTCAGGATGCCGGCCGGGGTCTGCGCCGAGCCCTGGTCGAGCACGGAGACGACCCGCGGGCTGTTGAGCGCGGCAACCGCCCGCGCCTCTCGGTGGAACCTGGCGACGAAGTCCGGCTCGTGCATGAGATTCGGATGCATCACCTTCAGGGCGACCATCCGGTCCAGGCGATTGTCGTGCGCGATGTAAACCGTCGCCATACCGCCGACGGCGAGGCGCTCCTGTGCGGTGTACCGGCCGTCCAGGAGGCGACCGATGACGGGGTCGGCAACCGTGGCATCCACCCGGTCAGTGTACGATTGCGCCCTCTTACGCGAACTTCGCCTGCCGTGCCGTGACCTTCGCGACGTAGACCGCGGTGTCAGGAAAGAAGCCGGAACGTCGCACTGAGTCAAGACCCTGGTAGTACGCCGCGATGGCGATCGGGAGATTCGATGACGTCGCGGCGAGCAGGTACCGCAGGAACGCGACCCCGCCGGTGATGTTCTGGGCCGGGTCGGTCCGGTCGATCGGCTGGCCCAGCTGGGCCGCCAGCCAGCGCGCGGTTCGCGGCATCAGCTGCATCACGCCGACGGCCCCGGTGCGGCTCACCGCTCCCGAGTTGAAGCTGGACTCGACGGAGGCCACGGCGAGTGCCAGCGCCGGGTCGAGGCCCTGGCGGGCTGCCTCGGCGCGGATCAGCGCCTGGATCGCGGCCACCCGCGCGCTCACGCCGGACGTCGTCCCGGTACTGACCACGCTCGCGCCGCCGGCCGAGGTGGCGGCTGGCGCAGTCTCCGCTGGCGCGGTCCCGGTCGTGGCCGCCGGGTCTGGGGCGGGGGAGCCGGGGGACAGGAGCAGGATCTGGCCGATCCGCAGGCCGTCGTCCGGCTGCAGACCGTTCTGGGCCGCGAGGTCGGCGACGCTCTGCCTGCTCCGCGCCGCGAGCAGCGAGAGCGACTCACCCGACTGGACGACATGCCCACCGGGCGGCTGCGCCGGCGCCGCGGGCGTCGTGGCATCCCCTGCGGCGGGCGGCCCTGCGGCGGGCGGCCCGGAGCCGGGCAGATAGAGCAGGTCGCCGATGCTCAGCCCGTCGTCGGTCAGGCCGTTCATCGCCCGGATCCGGTCGACTGTCGTGCCGTGCCGCGCGGCGAGCGCCCACAGCGAGTCCCCGGCGCCGACGCGGTAGGGCCCCCAGCCGCCGCCGGCCGACGCGCCGCCGGCCGCGGCGACGAGCAGGACGCCGGCCACCAGCCCGGCGCCCCGGGCGGTGGCCCGGTTCGGGTGGCGGCGGGCCGAGCAGCCGGGCGTCTCGGGCCGCACGAGGGGACTTCGTGGTCGCATGCGTTTCCTTCCGGCTTCGGACCCTAACGACCGACAGTGACGGACGGACTACGTATCGACAAGATCATTAGACCTGCCTGGCGTGATCCGCGCGTTCTACCGGCCGCTGGGCCCGGCGGCCACCAAATCGGTTCCGTGACTGTCGCGATGCCGAGCTTTCGCCGCGATCGCCCCCGTTGGACCTACAATCCGAACTGGACCCGGGGAGCCCGTGGACGACGGGCTGAGAGGCTGACCAGCAACCGCCAGCGACCCGTAGCACCCGATCGCGATCATGCGCGCGTGGGGAGGGGATTGCGATCACCAGTACCTCGTCTGTCCTGGCCGGGCTGCCCGGCGGCGACGACCCGTTGCGGATCGCCGGTCAGGACTTCGGCAGCCGACTGCTGGTCGGGACCGGGAAGTTCGGCAGCCACCGGGTGATGCGCGACGCCCTGGTCGCGAGTCGGGCCGAGATCGTCACGGTGGCGCTGCGCCGGGTCGACCTCGACCGCGCCGGTGAGGGCGACGTCCTGGATTTCGTGCCACCCGAGATGACGCTGCTGCCGAACACGTCCGGCGCCGTCAACGCCGAGGAGGCGCACCGGCTGGCCCGGCTCGGCCGGGCGGCGGTCGGCACCGGGCTGGTCAAGCTGGAGGTCACCCCCGACCCGCGGACGCTGGCGCCCGACCCGGTCGAGACGCTGCGGGCCGCCGAGCTGCTCGTCGCCGACGGCTTCACCGTGCTGCCCTACTGCCCCGCCGACCCCGTGCTGGCCCGGCGGCTGGAGGAGGCCGGCTGCGCGACGGTCATGCCGCTGGGCAGCTGGATCGGCTCCAACCGCGGCCTGCGGACCCGGGACGCGCTTGAGGTCATCATCGAGGCGGCCGGGGTTCCGGTCGTCGTCGACGCGGGGATCGGGGTGCCGTCCGACGCGGCCGAGGCGATGGAGATCGGGGCCGCCGCCGTCCTGGTCAACACCGCGATCGCGGTCGCGGCGGACCCGGTGGCGATGGCGCGCGCGTTCGCGCTCGCCACCGTCGCCGGCCGGCTCGGCTACCGGGCCGGGCGCGGCGCCGTCGGAAGCGCGACCAGGGCTGAGGCGTCCTCCCCGCTGACCGGCTTCCTGAGCGCCACGACGGCCGGGGCAGTGGCGGCCGGGCCGGGGGCGTCATGAGCGCCGCGCCCGGCGAGTTCGCCGGGGTCCTCGCCGGCCTCGGCCTGCCGGCGCTCGCGGCGCGGGGGCTGCGTGCCGACGACGCCGCGGTGAGCGCCACTCTCACGGCCGCCCGCGCGGGCGGCCGGCTGACGCTGGCGGACCTCGCCGTGCTGCTCTCACCGGCCGCCACCGCTCGGCTCGAGGAGCTCGCCCAGCTGGCCCGGGAGACGACGCTGCGCCGGTTCGGCCGCGCGGTCCGGCTGTTCGCCCCGCTGTACGTCTCCAACGAGTGCCTGTCGTCCTGCACCTACTGCGGCTTCTCCAAGGGCCTGCCGGTGGTGCGCCGGACGCTGTCCCTCGACGAGACCGAGGCCGAGGCGCGGCTGCTGGCCGAGCGGGGCTTCCGCCACCTGCTGCTCGTCTCCGGCGAGCACCGGATCGAGGTCTCGGCCGACTACCTGGTGTCCGTCGTGGAGCGGCTGTCCCCGCTCTTCCCGGCGATCTCGATCGAGACGCAGACCTGGTCGGACGACACCTACGCCCGCCTCGTCGCCGCCGGCCTCGTCGGCGCCGTCCACTACCAGGAGACCTACGACCGGGACCGCTACCGCGAGGTACACGTCGCCGGCTGGAAGCGTGACTTCGACCGTCGGCTGTCCTCGTTCGAGCGGGCCGGCGCGGCGGGCGTGCGCCGGCTCGGGCTCGGCGTGCTGCTCGGCCTCGCCGTCGACTGGCGCGCCGACGTGCTCGCCCTGGCCGCGCACGCGACGTTCCTGAGCCGCCGGTTCTGGCGGACCGAGGTGATGGCCGCGCTGCCGCGGATCCGCCCGAACGCGGCCGGCTTTCCGCCCGTGGTCGTCGTCGGCGACGCCGAGTTCGTCCAGGCCCACGCCGCCCTGCGCCTCTACGAGCCGGACCTGGACCTCTCCCTGTCGACCCGGGAGCCCGCGCCGATGCGCGACGGCCTGGCCCGGATCGCCGTCACCACCATGAGCGCCGGCTCATCGACCGAGCCAGGCGGCTACGGGACACCTGGTGAGGCCGGCGAACAGTTCTCGATCAGCGACGAGCGCCCCCCCGCCGAGGTAGCCGCCGTCCTCGTCGCCGCCGGCTACGACCCCGTCTGGAAGGACGCCTTCCCACTCGTCGGGACGTAACAGCAGGTCAAGAGGCTTCGTGACTGCCCCTCGGACCTCGCGGACCGGGGAGCGGGACGCCGTGCGAAGATCATGACCTATGGCAGTGGTCGACGACGCGGGGTGGGTTCTATGAGCAACCCGTTCCCGGCCATGAAGCCGCGCGAGCTCCTGCGGGTGCTGGCCCAGTTGGGTTACGTTGAGGTGAGGACGAGCGGCTCGCACCAGCGCCTCGAAGCCCCCGGGCGCCCCGCGCTGACGTTCGCGTTCCACGCGTCAGTGACCTCGATCGGCCCGGTGATGGTGCGGAAGATCCTCGTAGGCGAAGTCGGCCTGACCCCGAAGGAAGCGCTGGAGGCGACCAGACGTGGCTGAGCTAGTCGACCTGATCGTCCGCCAGGATGGCGACACCTGGGCGGCATGGTCGCCGCGGTGCCCAGGATTGGCAATCATTCAGGTCACAGAGTCCGATCTCGTTCGCGAGGCCCGTAGTGCCGTACGCGAATACCTCGCCGACCCGAAGGCCGAGCTACGCCTGCACGTCGAGTCCGAGGTACGGGGCGTCGTCTTCCGGGTTTGTCAGGACGAGCACCAATGGGCACGCCATCACGTTGTAGACCGCCTCGCCGCGGTGCTCGGCGATTCCAATCAGGCCGCCGACCTCGCCGCCCGAGACGCGAACGCACTGGGCGACGTCGTGTTCGTCTGCGCGATGCCGACCGACACGCTGGACTGGGTCGAGCGTCAGATGGAGCCTGGCGACGCGCTGAACATGGCGATCTCGGTCGCGGACGCCCTGATCTGGGTCAGAACCTTCCGTAGCGGCGACTTCCAGGCTGACGACGACCACGACGCGCTTCCCACAACGACCACGATCGCCGAGGTCATGCGGCTCGAGGACGCTCCGCTCCAGGTCGCAGCCTGAGCCTGGTCCGGTCTATCCCGGCCCTTGTAACGCGGTGATGATCTCGCTGGTGTGCCGATGTGACGGGCGAAGCTAATCCAGGCTTGATACGGGGACGCTTCGGTAGCCTGCGGCCTATGGAACGCGTTGTGGTGGTGGGAGCCGGGCTGGCCGGTGGGCGGACGGTCGTCGAGCTCCGTGAGCAGGGGTACACCGGCCAGATCACCGTGGTCGGGGCCGAGGTGCACCTGCCGTACGACCGGCCGCCGCTGTCCAAGGCCGTGCTGACCGGGCGGACGGACAACACCCAGCTTCCCTACGGCCTCGACGAGCTGGACGGCGTCGAGCTGCTGCTCGGCCAGCGCGCTACCGGGCTTGAGCCGGGCACGGTGCACACCACCGCGGGCCTGGTGAACTACGACGGACTGGTCATCGCGAGCGGCTCGGCCCCGATCCGGCTGCCCGGCAGCGACAACCAGCGCCTGCTGCGGACCATCGACGAGGCCCGCGCGCTGCGCGAGGCGTTGCGCCCGGGGCTGCGCCTGGTCATCGTCGGCGCCGGCTGGATCGGCGCCGAGGTCGCGACCGTCGCCGCCAAGCTCGGCGCCGAGGTGACCGTCGTGGAGGGAGCGAGCCACCCGCTGCTCCCGCTCGGCCCCGAGGTCGGCGGTCACGCCGTCGGCTGGTACGCCGAGGCCGGTGTCACCCTGCGGCTGGGCGCGATGGTCGACAAGATCGGCGAGGACGGCCTGCTGCTGCGGGGCGGCGAGTTCCTGCCGGCCGACGAGATCGTCGTCGGCGTCGGCGTGCGCCCGGACGTCGGCTGGCTCGGCGGGACGCTGCTCGTCGAGGGCGGCGTCGTCGCCGACGAGCACCTGCTGGCCAGCTGGGCGGGCGACGTGGCCGGCGCCGCTGGCTCCCCGCCGGTGGTCGCCGTGGGCGACTGCTCGGCCTGGTGGTCGGCCCGCTACAACCAGCGGATGCACGTCGAGCACTGGGACGCCGCGCAGTCCGCCCCGGTGGTGGCCGCCAGCACGCTGCTCGGCCTGGCCGCCGGCACGCCCGTCGAGCAGCTGCCGACGTACAACCCGGTGCCCTACTTCTGGTCGGAGCAGTTCGGCCGGATGGTGCAGTTCGCCGGCCTCCCGGCGGCGGGCGACGAGCTGGTGTTGCGCGGCGACCCGACGGCGGTGCGGACGCCGGAGATGAAGAAGGCCCCGGGCTGGTCGGCCGGCTGGTTCGCCGCCGACGGGACGCTTTCGGCGCTGGTCACGGTCGTCCGGCCGGTCGACATGGTCGCCGGCCGCCGCCTGCTCAGCTCCGGCACCAAGCCCGACCAGGCGCAGTTCGCCGACGTTGGCGTCCCGCTGAAGGCCCTGCTGCCTGAATAACGGGCCGGCCCGGGTCACGCGGTCCGCCACGCCGTTGCTCGACGATCCGGCGCAGGGTAATCACGGGCCGGCTACCTGGACGTTCGGGGCGAGCCCGTGTATTGGCCCCGTTGATGGACGGATTTGGGCCTGTCACTAGAGTCTGGCGCTGTGCCGCGCATTCACCTGGTCTCCAACCTGCCTGGGGTGGGCGCCCTTGGTGACCACCTCCGGGCCGCCGGGCTCGGGCCCACCTCGGCCCGCTCCGCCGACGCACTGCTGGTGCTCATCGACCGGCCGCTGGACTCCGTCGAGCAGGAGCTACTCGACCGTGCGCGGCAGTCGGTCCCCGTGCTGCTCGCCGGCCCGACAGTGCGCGCCCTCCCGGTCGACAGCCCGCTGGTCGAGGCCTCCGGCCTGATCCCGGGCCGCGCCGTCCCGCCGCACGTGCTGGCCCTGTCCACCGGGCCGGACGGCGGCCAGGTGGCGGCCCGGATGGGCGAGTTCCACCCGTACGACAGCTGGGTGCTGCCCGACAAGATCGCCGACGATGTGGAGCGCCTGCTGCTGGTGCGCCACGAGATGGCCGAGTACCCGGTCTGCACCTGGCGGCCGTCCACGGGGCTCGGCATGTTCACGCTCGGGACCACGGCCTCCACGCTGGCCGACCCGGCGTATCACCGGCTGGTCGGCCGCTGGCTGCGCCACGCCCTCGGCGTCCGCGACGCGGGCCCGATCGGCGTCGGCCTGCTCGCCACCCCGGGCACGTCGGCCGCCCACCAGGCGGCCCTCGAGGCGACCGAGGGCCTGAACCTGGTGGCCGTCAGCGGCAGCCAGCCCGACCCCGACGGCACCGTGCGCGGCTACGCGGAGGCCGACGACCTCGTCGCCGACCCCGACGTGCGCCTCGTCGTGGTCGGCACCCCGAACAACACCCGGGCTCAGTGGGCGAGCCGTGCGCTGGAGGCCGGCAAGGACGTCGTCATCGCCGCCCCGTTCGCGCTGTCCACCCAGGAGGCCGACGACCTGGCGCTGCTCGCCGCGGCCCGCTCGTCGCTGGTGGTGATGTATCCGCAGCTGCGCGAGGACCCGGCCTACCGCGGCCTGCGGGCCGCCGTCGGGCGCGGCGCCGTCGGCGACATTTTCTCCGTCGAGGTCACCCGCGGCGGCTTCAACCGGCCGTCCGGCGGCTGGCGTGACGACGAGCGCACCAGCGGTGGCCTGATCCACGAGCGTGGCTTCGCGCACCTCGACTGGCTGCTCGACCTCGTCGACGAGCCGGTCGAGACGGTGGTCGCGACCACCCACAAGCGCGTCTGGCACCACGTCACCAATGCCGACCATGCCCGGATCCTGCTGCGTTTCGCGGACGGCGCCGAGGCGCAGCTCGTGCTGTCCGACGTGCTGCCGACGTCGACCGCCCGGCTTCGGGTGCTCGGCACCGCGGGCGCCCTGTCCGCCGACGACCCGGCGGGCGTGCCCGGGGGCGGTGCGGATGCCCTCGCGGCCGCGGCCGCCGGACCGCTGACGCTGGTGACGCATGACGGCGCCACGACCCGGCTGCCGCTGCCCGCCGCGGGCGGGTCGCCGTTCTACCGGGACCTCGCCGACGGCCTGCTGTCGGGCTGGCCGCTGAGCCCGTACCGGGTGGAGACGGCTCGCAAGGTCGTCGCCGTCGCGGAGGCGGCCACCCGCTCGGCGGCCGCCGGCGGTGTCCAGATCGGCCCCGCCTGACCTGGCTGTCGTGGACCTGGGCACCCGGAACCCGTGAACGCGTCAATCGGGAGTGTTCACGGCCTTGAGGAGGCCTCCACGTCCTGTTTAATCTTGACCATGGACAGTTGGTTGCCGTTGCCCGATGTCGCCGAGGCGATGGGCGTCCCGATCACCCGGGTACGCCAGCTCGTGCGGGAGGGCAGCCTGCTCGCGCGCCGCCAGGACGACGGCGTACTGCGGATCCCGGCTGACTTCATTCACGGGGATGTCGTCACGAAGGGGCTTCCCGGCACGCTGACGCTGCTGGCCGATGCCGGCTACACGCCCGACGAGGCGATCGACTGGCTGATGCGCGAGGACCCGAGCCTTCCCGGCACCCCCCTGCAGGCGCTGCGGGACAACCGCGGCCGGGAGGTCAAGCGCCGGGCCCAGGCGCTTGGCTTCTGACGCCGTCGGTACCCGACGAGCGCCCTGGCCACTCGCAGCCGGCCAGCGGCGGCCGGCTCAGGCAGGCGTCGGCGCTCCCGCCGCGCGTAGGGTCGGAAGGGTGGTCGATGCGTCTGTGGCTGGTGCTCCTGGAGCGAGCGAGCCTCGCGCGGTGGTCGCCGTCGTGGTGAACGGCCGGGAACGGCAGGTGCCGGACGGCCAGCCGCTGCCGGAGCTGATCGTCGAGCTGGGGCTGCGGGTCGGCTCCGTCGTCGTCGAGTACAACGGCGAGGCGCTGACCACGGCGGAAGGCCGCGCCGTGCTGCTGCGCGCCGGCGACCGCCTGGAGCTCGTCCGGGCGGTGGCCGGTGGTTGACGACCTGACCGCTGGGGCCGGGCCGGAGGATCTCATGGACGCCCCGTCGGCGGTGGACCTGATCGCCGAGCAGGCGATCGTGGACCTGGCCCTGGCCGACGCGCCGGCCGCGTCGCTGACGCGCGCCGAGCGGCTGGCCCGCCTCGCCGACGCGCGGCTCTACCTGTGCACCCCGCGCCGGCCGGGGTTCGACGCCTTCCTCGACGGCGTGCTCGCGCCGGCCGGGGGGCCAGGCGTCGATCTCATCCAGCTGCGCGAGAAGGGGCTGGAGTGGCGGGCGGAGGCCGCGGCGCTCGGCCGGATGCTCGCCGCCGGCCGACGCCACGGCGCGCTGGTCAGCGGCAACGACAGGGCCGACCTCGCGTCCGTCGTCGGCGTCGACATCCTGCACGTCGGCCAGGACGACATCCCGCCCGCGACGGCCCGGCGGCTGCTCGGGCCGGACGTCGTCATCGGGCGCTCGACGCACGACGGGTACCAGCTCGCCGCGGCGGTCGAGGACCCGGACGTCGACTACTTCTGCGTCGGCCCGGTCTGGCCGACGCCGACGAAGGAGGGCCGGCCCGGCGTCGGGCTGGAACTGCTCGCCGCGGCCGTCGCCGCCGCGCCCCCGTTCGCGCCCGGCGCCAAGCCGTGGTTCGCGATCGGCGGGATCGACGCCGACCGCCTCGACGCGGTGCTCGCGACCGGCGCCCGGCGGGCCGTCGTGGTCCGGGCCATCACCGGCGCCGCCGACCCGGCCGCGGCCGCCGCCGCCCTGGCCGGCCGGCTGCGCGCCGCCTGCTAGCCCGCGGCCCCTGCGTGCGGCACCTGAGCTATCTCGCGGTGCTGGCCGCCTGCCTGCTCGGCACGGCGCCGCTGGAGATCTTGCTGCGGACCCGGGTCTACGCCCGCTGGCGGCGGCTGGTGGCCGCGCTCGTGCCGGTGCTGGTGGTCTTCACGGGCTGGGACCTCTACGCGGTCGCGCGCCACCAGTGGACGTTCGACCCGCGGAGCGTCACCGGAATCCGGCTGCCCGGCGGCCTGCCGATCGAGGAGGTCCTGTTCTTCGTCGCCGTGCCGGTCTGCGCGGTGCTCACGCTGGAGGCCGTCCGCGCCCGCCGGCCCGGCTGGCTCGTCGGTGACGAGTCGCCGCAGGCGCCCAAGGCGTGGCAACCTGAGGCCGGCGTGCGTGAGGCCGGCGTGCGTGAGGCCGGCGTGCCGGCGGGGGAGACCCGGTGAGCTACACGGCGCTGGCGGTCGCCGGGGTGGTGACGGCCGTCGCCGCGGACCTGGGGGTGTTCCGGGCCAGGCTGGTGGCCCGCAAGGCGTTCTGGACCGCCTACGCGATCATCTTCTGCTGCCAGCTGGCCGCGGACGGGGTGCTGACCGGGTTCGGCGTCGTGCGGTACGACCCGGGGACGATCCTCGGCCCGAGACTGGTCTTCGCCCCCGTCGAGGACCTGCTCTTCGGCTTCGCGCTGGTCCTGTGGACCCTCGACTGGTGGGTCTGGTGGGGCCGGCGCGGACTCGGGCGCTGACCGCGGGGCGTGGCTGGCCGGTGCCGGGCACACGACCCGGCACCGGCCCCCGGCGGCCTACGCCGACCGGCGGTTGCCCTGCATGTCCGCGTTGGTGGCGGCCTTGGCGACCAGGCCGGGGATGACCTCGCCGAGTTCGCCCGGCTCCCACTTGCCCTGCCGGTCCACCGACGGGCCGTTCACCCAGCCCTCGGCGACGCTGATGAAGCCGCCGGCGACCGAGAACACCCGCCCGGTCACCGCGCTCGACCGCGGCGAGGCGAGCCACACGACCAGCGGTGAGATGTTCTCCGGGCCGAGCGGGTTCCAGGCCTCGTCCTGGCTCGCCTCCCGGGCGTCCTCGTCCTGCTTCTTCACGAAGCCGAGGTCCTCGGTCATCCGGGTCAGTGCGGTCGGCGCGATCGCGTTCACGGTGACCCCGTAGCGGCTCAGCTCCATGGCGGCGATGACGGTGAACGCGGCGATGCCGGCCTTCGCGGCGCCGTAGTTCGTCTGCCCGACGTTTCCGAAGATCCCCGACGGCGACGAGGTGTTGATGATGCGGGCGTCGTTCACCTCGCCGGCCTTGGAGCGGTCGCGCCAGTAGGCGGCGGCGTGGTGCGCCGGGCCGAACGTGCCCTTCAGGTGCACCTTGATGACGGCGTCCCACTCGGCCTCGGTCATGTTCGTCAGCATCCGGTCGCGCAGGATGCCGGCGTTGTTGACCACCACGTCGAGGCCGCCGAATGCGTCGACCGCCCTCTGGACCAGGGACAGGCTGCCGTCCCAGGTGGAGATGTCCTCGGTGTGCGCGACCGCCTCGCCGCCGGCGGCCTTGATCTCCTCGGCGACGGCCTGGGCCGGGCCGGCGGAGGCACCGGTGCCGTCCCGGGAGCCGCCGAGGTCGTTGACGACGACCTTCGCGCCCTCGGCGGCGAACGCGAGCGCGTGCTGGCGGCCGATGCCGCCACCCGCCCCGGTGATGACGACGATGCGCCCCTCGCAGATCCCGCTCACTGTGCCCACCGGGCTCGCTCCGTCGCTTCACTCGCTCCGCGGCCGTCCTCGTCCCTCGGACGACCACTCCACTCGTTCACTCCTGCGCTCACGCCCGGACTCCCTCAGCCACGTGTTGCGTTCCGTTTCCTCGCTGCGTACCGATCATGCGCCCGAACGGCTGGCGACTGAGCGCCGCGCCGGCCCGCGGACCGCTGCGCCGGGCGGCAGGCGGGTCGTGTCATCGTGTCGCGCCGTGCGGTCACGGGCCAGCGAAGGGGGAGTGACCTTGGACGTCCCCAGCTGTCGGATGTGCGTCTGAGCGTCCGGGTAGGCAGGATGGACGCGGCGCATCCCGTGGGGCCGCGCGGCCGGCCTGCCGGCTGCCGACCCACCGGCGCACGGGGTTCCCGCCGGCCGCACCCACGCGGGGCCGGCGCGGAGCAGGTGTGCCGTGATGCTGGATCGAGACCAGATTCGGACGGGTGCCGTGCAGGAGAGTGACTTCACCGAGGTTCTGGCCTCGGTACGCCGGTTCGTGCAGCAGCGGGTCGTGCCGCTCGAGCCGGAGATCGAGGAGACGGACGCGATGCCCGCCTCGCTGCGGGCCGACGCGGCCGAGATGGGCCTGTTCGGGTTCGCGATCCCGCAGCTGTACGGCGGGCTCGGCCTGTCGATGAGCGAGGAGGCCCGGCTCGTCTACGAGCTGGGCTACACCACACCGTCGTTCCGGTCGATGTTCGGGACCAACAACGGCATCGCGGGTCACGTCCTGCTGGAAGGTGCGACCGAGGAGCAGAAGAAGACCTGGCTGCCGAAGGTGGCCTCTGGCGAGTGGACCGCGTCGTTCGCGCTGACCGAGTCCGGCGCCGGCTCCGACCCGGCCGGCCTCAGCACGACCGCCGTCCGCGACGGCGACGAGTGGGTGATCAACGGCTCCAAGCGGTTCATCACCAACGCGCCGCTCGCCGACGTCTTCATGGTCTTCGCGCGGACCGGCCCGGACGCCGCGCCCAGCCGCGGCATCAGCACGTTCATGGTCGAGAAGGGCACGCCGGGCCTGTCGGTGGGGCCGCGTGACCACAAGATGGGCCAGGCCGGCGCCTGGACCGCGGACGTGTACTTCGACAACGTGCGGGTGCCGTCGTCGGTGCTGATCGGCGGCGAGGCCGGCGTCGGCCGTGGCTACGCGACCGCGATGCGCTGCCTCGCGCACGGCCGCATCCACATCGCCGCGCTCTGTGTCGGCATGAGCCAGCGGCTGGTGGACGAGTCCGTCGCCTACGCGGCGACCCGTGAGCAGGGCGGCGGGGTGATCGGCTCCCACCAGCTGATCCAGGGGCTGATCGCCGACTCGGCGACCGACCTCTACGCCGCCCGGGCGCTGGTCTCCGACGTCGCGGCGAAGTTCGACGACGGGAGCGACAGGCGGATCGGCCCGTCGTGCGCGAAGTACTTCGCGTCCGAGGCGGTTGGGCGCATCGCCGACCGCGCGGTCCAGATCCACGGCGGCTCGGGCTACATCCGGGGCGTGCCGGTGGAGCGGTTCTACCGGGACGCCCGGCTGTTCCGGATCTACGAGGGAACCAGCCAGATCCAGCAGATCGTGATCGCCCGCGGCCTGCTCGCCCAGGCCGGCGGCTGACCGCAGGGCCGGCGTCGGACGTACCGCGTCCGGAGGCCTGCCCGCTGGGGCAGGCCGCCGGACGCGGCGACGGTGGAGCCGCCCTCAGCCCGGCAGGACGAAGGTGGCCTCACCGCGCAGGTGCGTGCCACCGGTCTGGCGGGTGACGAGGAGAGCCAGGTCGACGAGTTCCCTGCCGGCCTCCTCGCGCAGCGCGGTGACGGCCGCGGTGTAGGTGAGTACGTCGCCCGGCCAGGCCTGCTCGCGGAACTGGACCGTGAACCGGCGCAGGTTCGCCGCGCCGAGCCAGTCCGTCACGTAGGTGCCGAGGATGCCGGCCTGCAGCATGCCGACGGCGAACACCGTCGGGAAGCCGGCGGCGCGGGCGAACTCCTCGTCGTGGTGGATCGGGTTCAGGTCGCCCGAGGCGCCCTGGTAGCGGACGAAGTCGGTGCGGGTCAGCGGGCGGTCGACGAACGGCGCCGGACCGGCCCCGACGGCGAGGTCCGCGTGGCGGGGCGCGCGAGCGCCCGCGGTCGCGGCTGCCGGCGTCATCGGCCGGTCTCCGTGCCGGCCAGGGCAGGCGGCTGGCTGGTGACGATGAAGGTCTGGCGCATGTCGGCGACCTGGCGGCCGTCCGTGGTGCGGAACTCGTGGACGACCTCGATGAACCGCATCGAGCCGCCGCGTCGGCCCTCCTTCAGGTAGTCGGCGGCAACCCGGGCCCGGGCGACCAGCCGGGTGCCGGCACGCGGCGGCTCGCCGTGGAAGACGAACTCCTGGCCGCCGTTCAGCAGCCGGCCGAGCTCGATGTCCTCGCCGCCGTCGACCTCCTCCCAGGGGAAGGCCGCGCTGGAGGACCAGAGGGCCGCCGTAGCGAGGAAGGTGGCGGGCGAGACCGGCCGGTCGGCCGCCAGGTAGTCGGGATTGCTCGACTTCGTTGCTCGGGCGAACTCGCGGATCTTGCCGAGTTCGACCTCCATCGTGTAGCCGGGGCCGGGCATGCAGGGCTCCTTCCCGCGCCGCGCGTCGCCCGGCGGCCGGGTCGCGGCCAGGCCGGGCGGACGCGCGGGGCGATCCGGCGGGCCGCGGGTGGCGTGGACCCGCCAGGTTGGTGATCGACCGTTCGGGGCCGGGTCCTGCAAGGCTGCCATGGAGCCGGCCCGAATGCACCGAGATCGCCTACCTGGCCGCGAAACCCCGCGTTAATGTCGACGACATGCGCCGTTCGGCGAGGTATCTCCGCCCAGGCGTCGAACGTGTGGCGAGTCACGAAGCGTCCGACCAGGCAGGACGCCCAACGCCCGGCCGACACGCCGAAGGATCGTCACCGAAACGAGCAATCCGCCCACGGTGCGCCGGGAGCGCCCCTAGGCTCGGCGGCGATGGAGCAACGATCGGCGGGGGAGCAGCAACGCGTCGGGGGCCTCAACCGGCGCGGCAATGCCATCGGCAGCGACAGCCCGACGGTCAGGAGCGGTTCCACCGGCAGGTTCGGCACCGAGGGCGTACGCACGACCGGCGCACGGACCGGCCCACACTCCGTTCCGCTCGCGATGCGCTCCGGTCCCGGGTTCGAACCACCACCCGGGCGCCACCGCTCGCCGTGGGGACGGTCGGGCCGGATCCTGCCGATCCGCTGGGGCCGGATCGTGTTCGGCTGCCTGGTGGCCCTCGGTGTCGTGGTCGGGATCGTCGGCTTCGCGCTGGTCAGCCGGAGCGGTGGCGGCGGGCACGCCGCCGCCGCGGGCGCGGGAGCGACCGGCCGCCGGCCGGGCGCCAGCAGCCCGGTCGCCGTGGTGGCGCCGTCCCCGGCGCAGGCCGGCGCCCCGTCCGGGGAGACCAGCGGCGTCGCCAGCCCGGCTCCGGGCGCGCACGAGATCCTCCCGAGCCAGCTCTCGTCTGCGCCGCCGCCGCCGACGTCGCCGCCGAGCCCGGCTGTCCAGGTCAGCCAGCCGGGCCCGCGCCCCGCCGGCCCGGTCCTCACCCTCGGCCGGACCAGCGTCGACCTCGGGTCCGTCGACTCGACCGACAGCGTCGACCTGACCGCGTCGGGCACCGCGGCCGTCGACCTGCGGATCGGCGGCGGCCTCCCGTCCTGGCTCACGGCGGTCCCGCGGACCACCCACCTGGACCCGGGCTTCCGGACCGAACTGGTGATCACGCTTGACCGGTCGGCGGCGCCGGTCGGCCAGATCAGCGTCCCGATCGACGTCACGGCCGCGAAGGGCAGCGGCGGCGGGACCATCCAGGTCACGGGCTCCGTGACCGCCGGCCCGAAGATCCTTTCGGTGACTTCACCGTCCCTGCGCCCGCAGGCGTGCGCCACCGACCAGGCGCCCGCGACCGGCCCGCTGACGGTGCAGGTCCAGGACGCGGTCGGGATGGCCGGCGGGACCGTCACGGTCACCGCCGCCGACGGCACGACGACGACGCTCGCCCTCCAGCTCGCCTCGTCGACCGACGACCAGTCCACCTGGGCCGCGCTGCTTGGACCGGCGCCGGCCGGCACGCTGAGCTACACGATCAGCGTCAAGGACCTGAACAGCCGGGCCGCCTCCCAACAGGGCGCGGCCACCGTCGCCGCCTGTTAGCTGGGCCGTCGCCGGCGGGTTCGCCGGTTCCGGCGCCCCATGACCTCGGTTTCGCTCCCCTGGTGGTCGCGGCCGGGGCCGATTCGCAGCCGCGAGCGGGCGAAGACGCTGATCAGGACGCTGCGCCGGACCTTGGTGGTCGCGGTACTGGCTGGGCCACGCGCGGCAGCGGCTCCCTGCCGCGGGCGCGGGTCCACTCGGCGCTCAGGTGAGGCCGGTTGACAGTCCTTCAGTGGTCGGGCCGTCGGGTTTCCGGCGGGGGAACGGCCATGCATTCAGACATTGTGTTGTGGCCGTCCGGCACGCCGTGTGGAAACGTTGGCGGGAACGTCCTCGGTGGGCTGGAAAAGCGGGTCGAGGCTTGTCGGACCCCGGGCGAGGTGCCACTATCCAAGGCGAGTGCCGCCTGGTACCCCCCGAGCCAGGCGGCACTCCCTTTACGGGCAAGTCCCTGTCGCCCCAGTGCTTCCCACGCCGGCGCCGGCGGGGGCCACCGCCGGCCAGGCCCCGGCCAGGGCTGGTCATCGATGATGACGCGAATGCGGCCACCGCCGCCGATTCGATGGCCAGGGGCAATTGCTCCGGCAACGATTGCCCGTCAATTCAGAGCTCGATTCGAACCCTTTCCGCGGATCGTCCGCACGCCGGCGCGAGTACGCGTTACAGCGGTGTTGCTGGACCGGCCGCGACCGTCCGGGCATGCGTTCCTCGGCCCCTCGATCGTCGTGATCCCCGGAGCCCGTGGCCCGCGTGCGGGAGTGCCGCTCGACGGCTGATCGGCGATCATGGTCGGGACGGCCGCGGCGCTCGACCCGGTTCGATCGGTGCCCCGGGCGGACCGCTGGCCGTGCAGGGCGCCGGCCACCATCGGGCCGGCGCCCACCGCGCGTGGCACCCGGCGACGCGACGGCCGGGAGGCTGGCCTCGGCTTTTCCGGCGAACGGCTTTACAGCCCTGTAGTCGACCCGTTGACGACAAGGCCGCTGACCGACCGGGCGGGCGGGTTCCGTCGTCCGATTTGTATCGGCGGTACTAGGCTTTGTGGGCATGGCCTCCGTGTCTTTGTCCAAGGGCGGCAATGTCTCGCTGAGCAAGGCCGCACCGAACCTGACCGCAGTCACCGTCGGCCTTGGCTGGCAGGTGCGCCAGACGTCTGGGGCGGCGTATGACCTCGACGCGTCCGCGATCGTGCTGGACGACCGGGGCCGCGTGCTGTCCGACCAGTACTTCGTCTTCTTCAACAACCTGATCAGCCCGGACGGCAGCGTGCAGCATCTGGGCGACAACCTGGTCGGTGGTGGCGGGGGCGACGACGAGCAGATCACCATCGACCTGCACACGCTGAACGCGCAGGCGACCAAGGTCGTGTTCGCGGTGTCGATCTACGACGCCGAGCAGCGGCGGCAGACGTTCGGCCAGGTCAGGGACGCGTTCATCCGGGTCGTCGACTCGAACACCGGCCTGGAGATCGCCCGGTACGACCTCACCGAGGACGCGTCGACGGAGACCGCGATGCTGTTCGGCGAGCTGTACCGGTATGGCGGCGAGTGGAAGTTCCGCGCCGTGGGGCAGGGCTACGCCTCCGGGCTGCGCGGCATCGCGGTCGACTTCGGCGTCAACGTCGCCTGAGGGCGGGCGGCGCCGCGTCCGGCGGGCCCGTACGACGGGCCGGCCGGACCGGAGAGCCTTCGACTGTCCCGGGATGCGACCGGCGGCGCGCCGGCGACCGCCCGACCCGGCGTCCCGCGGTGGGACCGGCGCCGCCCGCGACCGGTCCGGCGACCCGCCCTGGTCAGCCGGCGGCGGCGCGGATTCAGGTGACCGTTGCCGGGAGATTTCCTCGCCCGCTGGTTACCGGTTCTTTACTGTCCTTTCCCTGACGGCTTCTTTGGAGAAACAGGAAAGGCGTCCGGCGAAATCGCCGGTAGCGTCCAGTCCGACGGGAAGCCGGGTGGTCCGCGATGACCGCGCGGCCGGTGACGGCCCCGCCGAGCGCGGGCCGGCCGGGTGGACTGGGGAGCTCCCATGGCGGACAAGGCGGCGCCGGCGGAGGTTGTGCGGGCGGCGGAGGCCCGCGACCTCGGCGGGCTGGAGAGCTGGCATACGCCGGCCTGGTCGGCGGTCGTTCCGCCGGTCCTGGGCCTGGGCATGATCGCGTTCGGCGTCGTTCTGTGCGTCGCGAACCTGACGATGCTCGCGACGGTTCTCGGGGTGCTGTCCGCGTGCGCCGGCGGTGTCCTGATCCAGGTGGGCGTGAAGACCGTCGAGTGGACGTATGTCCATGAGGGCGGGCTGGTCTCGTATTCGTTGACGAGGCGGACGCCCCAGGCGTTCGCCTGGTCGGACGTCGTGCATCTCGGCAGTTCCTGGACGAAGCGTTACGTGAACGGCTCCTATACCGGCATGTATGGCAGCTACGTGTTCTACCTGCCGCAGGGACGGAAGATCTCGCTGACGTTCAACGCGGCCCCGCGCGACGTCGAGAAGCTTCCCCGGCACGTCGAGGGCCGGATCGCCGTCCGGCAACTCCCGAGCCGGGTCGCCTGGCTGCGCGCCGGGCAGGACGTCGATTTCGGCGCCTTCACCCTCGGGCCGGCCGGGATCAGCGTTGGCGGCCGTGACCTCGCCTGGCCTGGGATCGCCGCCCAGGGCTGCGGCAAGATAACAGTCCGGATTGATCAAACTACGCTTCCAGTCTGGTCGGGCCTGGAGAAGTACTTTGAGTTGATCCGGAAACCCAGTAACCACAGGCGGTTCACATCGCTGCCGGCCTATCCGTGCCGACCGAATCCGACTACCTTGAGTTGCCACACGCTACCGAGAGCGATCTCGCCGCAGCCCTGGATCGCCGCCGCGTACGTGACGAAGGGCATGCTGGCCATCACCGCGCGGTCGGGCGAGACGCTGCTGACGAAACCGGTGAAGAAGGTGCTCGACTTCCAGGTCTTCTTCTGGCTGTTCGAGCGGTTCGTCGGGCAGCCCACCTGGCAGCACGCGCTGGCCCAGCTCGAGCAGACCCGCGGGGCGTCGTGAGCCCGCGGGCCGGTCACCGCGCCCGGTAGCCGGGCCGTGGACGCGGGGCCCGGGGGCTGCCGGCCGTGTGCCGACCTCCGGGCCCCGCCTACCTCCGGCACCGCTGCCGCCTGAGCGCGGGTGCGCAGGCGTGGTCGGGTGCCGGCCTCCGGCCCCCGGTTACCTCGGGCGCCACCCCTACGTGAGGCTCGTCCGCGCCTGGAGCGGGCCGGTCAGCGGAAGCGGTCGACGAACGGCAGCCCGGACCGTGGCTCGGCCAGCCGGCGCACGACCCGGGGACGGTGGCCGACGACCATGACCCGGATCGTGCGGGTGTTCGCGTCGACCCGGTAGAGGATGCGCCAGTGGTGCCCGGTCGCCTCGAACATCGTCGACGACGGGGTCGCGCCCCGCTCGCCGTGGTCGCGGTCGGTCCTCGCCGTCTGCTCGCCGAGCGGCCTGCCCGCCTTGTACGGGTCCCGCGGCAGCGGGCCGTCCAGGAGCCGCCGGACGTCGACGGCGACCAGCTCGGGCAGCCGTTCAAGGTCCTTCTGCGCCGACGGCGCGAGGACGATCTTGAACTTCTCGCTCACGGCCCGGCGATCCCGGACCGCGCCGACGCTCGCGGCGCCTCGACGGGGTGAACAGGCACGAGCCGATCATAGGTGAATCAGGGCGCTCAGGTCCTGGCCCTGGCCGAGAGCCCGTCGTCCTCACAGCGGCCGGCCTTCACCCCGCCCCTGGGCCTGGCTCGCCGGGCGGTCCTGGCACATCGGTCCTGGCACCTCAATCCTGGCCCGGCCGTAGGCGGCCCGGATCGTGGCCGGCGTCAGGTCGCGGACGTGCTCGACCCGGGCCGCAGTGAGCGCGACCGACTCGGCGGATGGTGGGAAGTGCCGGTTCGGGACGACGATCACCGGCATACCGGCGGCGACCGCGGCGCGCACGCCGTTCGTCGAGTCCTCCACGGCGACGCACCGGTCGGCCTCGACGCCGAGCCGGCGGGCGGCCTCCAGGTAGACGTCCGGCGCGGGCTTGCCCCGGCCGACCTCCTCGGAGGAGACGAACGTCCGGAACGTGTCGGCGAGCCCGGCGGCGCGCAGCACCCGCTCGATGATCACGCGTGGCGACGATGACGCGACGGCCAGTGGCAGCCGGGCGGCGATCGCCCGCGCGGCGCCGACCGCCCCGTCGATGAGCGGCGGCGCCTCGCCGTACCGCTCGCCGAGCCGGCGCAGCACCTCGCCGGCCGCCTCGTCGGCTGTCATCCCTATGCCCAGCCCCGCCAGGTAGCCGGCCCACTCCGGCGTCGACATGCCCATCATCGCCCGGGTGCTGTCCGGCAGCCAGGTCCCGCCGCGCTCGTCGACCAGGCCTCT
This sequence comes from Pseudofrankia sp. DC12, assembly GCF_000966285.1. Taxonomy (NCBI): domain Bacteria; kingdom Bacillati; phylum Actinomycetota; class Actinomycetes; order Frankiales; family Frankiaceae; genus Pseudofrankia; species Pseudofrankia sp. DC12. The sequence goes on along the minus strand of NZ_KQ031391.1, from coordinate 867,378 downwards.
GCGGATGTCGTCCCACACCTGCTCGGAGTCGATCAGCACACCGTCGAGATCGAAGATCACCGCTGCCGCGCCGCCGGGCTCGCTGTCCGCCGTCATGCCGCCGAGCCGCCCATCGTCATGGCCCCATCGTCGCGTGCCGGGACCGCTCGCCGGGCCGCGGGCCGGGCGGGCCGGCTACCAGCCGACGAGCGGGGCCTCGATCTTGGGGCAGGTGTCCATCACGACCCGCAGGCCGGCCTGCTCGGCGCGAGCCGCCGCCGCCTCGTCACGCACACCCAGCTGCAGCCACACGCCCCTGGCGCCGGCGGCGATCGCGTCGTCGACCACCGGTCCGGCGAGCTCCGAGCGGACGAACACGTCCACCACGTCGACCGGGAACGGGATGGCGGTCACCGTCGCGTAGCCCTGCTCGCCGGCGATCGTCGGCTTCGACGGGTGCACCGGGATCACCCGCTTGCCGTGCTCCCGCAGGTACCGCGCGATCTCGTAAGCGACCCGGCCCGTGTTGGCCGACAGCCCCACGACGGCCCAGGTGTGGCTGTCGGCCAGCAGCCCGCGGACCGTCTCGTCGTCTCCGTAGCGCATGTCGGGGCCAACCGCCGCGGCCCGCCGTGTCATCCCACGCGTGGCGCGGGCTGGCCGCGCCCGCCTCGCTCCGGCCGAAAGGCGCCCCGGCTCAGCCGAGCCGGCGGGGTGGCGGCGGGTCGGCTCGGCGGGACAGGGCGAACTGGCGGATCGCCAGGGCCGCGGCCGGCGGGAAGAGGACCAGCGCCGGCAGCAGGTAGCGGTAGTCGAAGCAGACCGTCGCGGACGGGACGACGAGCACCGTGACGCCCAGGGCGACCAGCAGTGCGCAGTCGGCGCTGAGCCGGCGGCGCTCGGTGACGGCCGGGTCCTGGCTGGCCCGGCGACCGCGCCGCGCGGCCCGCCGCTCGGCGCGGCGGGACGGCGGTGCGGACTCTTCGGCCCGCCGCGCCGCGCCGCCGTCACCCCGGTCCCGGACGACGGTCACCGGGTCGTCGGCGAAGGACTCGCCCAGCCCGAGGGCCGCCAGGCCCTCCAGCGCGGGCCTGGCGGGCTTCCGGGGAGCCGGCCCAGGCCGGGCGTCGGATCCCGCCGTGACGGTCGCTGGCGGCGCGGCCAGCACCCAGGGCCGGCGCAGGCGCCCGTGGGACAGGCGGGGGCGGGGGAGGCCGAGGCCGGTGGCGACCAGCGCGAGCACCACGAGAACCGCGAGCAGCGGGCCGGGCGCGTAGCCGAACCGCTGGTAGGCGCGCAGCCAGCCGGCCTCAGGCTCGTTGATCACCCGGGCCGGGTGCCCGCCGCCGAGGCCGAGCAGCGGGACGCTGGTATGCCAGTAGTCCGGCGGGTCCGCGGTTGGGAACTGCCAGGAGCCGACCGGCCAGTCCCGGTAGCCGGTGTTCCTTCCGGGCAGGAAGTAGTGCCCGACGTCGGCGGCGACCATCCGGGCGTAGTCCGCCGGCTGGCGCTGGATCACCTGGTGGGCGAAGCCGGCCAGCACCGCGTTCTTGTGCTGTTCGCTGCCCGTCACCTGGAACCGGGGGCTGGTATCGGCCCAGACGTAGTAGTTCGGGCCCGGCCGGTCTGCCGGCGAGTGCGGCGAGCAGAGGCCGAGCTGCTCGGTCGTCAGGTCCAGCCGGGAGCAGTCCGCGATCGGGGCGACCCGGCCGTACAGCCACGCGGCGTCGCCCCCGGTCAGCGCGTAGCTGCCGTGGTAGCTGTGGAACCAGCTCGCGTAGGCCACCAGCGGCACGGCGAGGAACACCCCGAACGCCCCGAGCCGCGGCCAGCCCAGCCGCCGCACCAGGACGTAGGCCAGCGCCAGCAGGCCGAGGACGACGCCGAGGGTCCGCACCAGGCCGGCTCCGGCGAGCACCAGGCCGGCCAGGCCACACGCGAGGACCGACGGCCGTGGCGACCAGAGCAGCGCCACCAGGGCCGCGACCAGCAGCGCCAGGAACAGCGTCTCTGCCATCACGAAGTGCTCGATGTCGATCAGGTACGCGTCCAGTAGTACAGGCGCGGTGGCCAGCGCGGCGACCACCGGTCGCACGCCGCGATGCAGGAGCAGCGCGTACAGCGCGACGGCGATGGCCAGCCCGACGGCGTGCTGGGCTGCCGGGACGATGGCGAGGCCGCCCGCGTCGCCGAGCAGCCGCAGCAGCAGCGGATAGCCAGCCGGGCGCATCGGGTCCGGCCGCGAGAGGTGGGCGAGCGTCAGGTACGCGTACGAGTCGCCGGAGAACTCGAACGCCGGCCGGTAGGCGTACATCAGCAGCACGCGCAGCGCCGCGCCGACGGCGAGCAGGACGGCGAACAGCCAGTGCCGCCGCGCCCCGCCCCCCAGCCGGGCCCACAGCGGGCGGTGCCGGCCCGGTAGTGGGCCGCCGGCCACCGTGGCCCCGGCGAGTGTCCTGGGGCTCGCCGTCAGGCCTATCAGCGTGGGCTCGTCGTGCGCGGGCCCGCCGGGCGCCGCGGCGCGGGCGTCGTGCCCGTCCGGGCCCGTCGCCACGGAGTCGGTGGTCATCGCGGGCCCTCCACCGTTCTCCCGGCCGAGGACTGCCGTCCCCGGGGCCGACCCACGCGCGTCTCGGCTGTGCCCCCGTGGCCGTCCGTCACCGGGCGGAGCGCACCCAGTCCGGCCGGCGCCGCGACGTGTCGTAGGGCGGCAGGTCGGTAACCTACCGTCGGCGCTCGGCGCGACCAATCGATGCGGCCCGCCTTGTGCCCGCGATGTTCTTCCGGCGGTTTGGTCCGGTTTCTCCGCGTCCCGTGCGGCTGCGCCCTGACCAGGGCTCGAACGAGATCGGTGCCGCCCAGGCCGGTGTGCGGCGCGTCGGGGCTGTCGGATTCGGGTCAGGGCCGGAACGAGGGCCAGCCGCCGTCTACTCCGCTGTGGTCCCACCGTTGGCTACGCACTGTAGTCAATTGACGATCTCTCTCGGGTCTACGGACACCCTCGGTGAGGGCCGCCGCGGCGCCGGCTACCCCTCTTTGGTGTGGTTTGGAACCCACCATGCAAACATGCCGACGGCGCAGGCAGCAGGTCGTTGTGACTGCTGTAACCGGTAGGCGTAACGTCTGTTGCCCGTGCAGGTGAGTTCTTCCGAGCGGACGGCTAGGGTGGGCGTCGCGAGCGGCGACTCCTCAGTCGCCGCCAACGCTGCCCATTGCTCCGCCCCTACGCCCAGTGACGATGCGGCGCGACACGGCCCCACCGGCGACACCGGTCACCCGTGTGCGCACCAGCCCGTCTGCCCGGCCGCGGACGCGCTCGACCGGGACGCCGCCCGGTCCGTGCGCACCCATCCCGGCCAGGGCTGGAGCCTGCTGTGCAACGGGGTGATCCTGTTCGAGGACACCGGCGAGATCCTCCCCACCGGCTGGACGGTGGAGCCCCGCCGCGGACCGGCGCGGCCCGCCGGGCCCCGTCCGGCGCGCCCGCCGGCCCCCCGCCGGTCGACGACAGGCGTGCCCGCCGCCGTCTGAGCCGGTCGTGGAGCGCGGCCAGCGGCGCGCGCGGTCCAGGGGGCGCGGGCTAGCGAACCGAGTGGTCCTGGAGCGGGATCAGCGCGGCCAGCGGCGTCGTCAGCCGGGCACACAGCACCGGGTCGAGCAGGTCCTCGACGAGCAACGCGCACGCCAGGTCGGCGCACAGCTCCATGACCCGCGCCTCCGACGACGGGTCCGCGGGCAGCAGCGCCCCACCGCGGCAGTCCTGGCAGGGCCGCCAGAAGCCCTCGGCGGCGCTGCGGCGCACCAGGGTCCACACTCGGCGGCGGCCGGTCAGCACGGCCGTGCCGAACGCGGCGTCCATCGCCTCCTGATGGTCGGACTCGTCCCGGGTCAGCGCCGCGACCAGGAGGCCCTCGAAGACCTCGGAGCTGCGCGTGTCGTGGCAGCGGACCGCCAGCTTCGGCAGCGCCGCCAGCACCCGCTTCACGTCCGCGGCGGACGGGCCCAGGTCGGGTTCGTGCGAGCGGACCCGCGGGTACACCGCCCGCCAGGGACGCATCAGCCCGGCGTACTCGGAGCGCGACAGGATCGGCCGGGCGTAGGCCGCGGCCAGGGCGTCGCGCATGGAACGCAGTGCCGTCGCTGTGACCGTCGGTTCGACCGACACGTAGTCGGCGCCGGACAGGTCGTCCGCGTAGATCGCGGACAGCGCGTCGAACGCGGCGAGTACCTCGACGACCAGCGGCGACTCGGGCGAGAGTGCCCGGTCGCGGGCGCCGGCGAGCGACGGTGAGTTGCGCCACTCGGCGGCGAGCTGGACCAGCTCGTCGTCGCTGGTGTGCACGAGCTGGGCGAGGATGCCCAGGATGCCGCGCAGGTTCGGGTGCTCCTCGAGCCGTTCGACACGGCGGGCCCGCAGGATCATGCGAACACTCCCGCCGCCGCCCGGCGCGCCGGCCCGCTCTCGGCGAGCACGGGGACCTCGATCCAGGTCACCCGTGGCGCCGCCACCGTCACCGCGCGCACCTTGTCGATGCGGGTGGCTGGACGGGTATCCGTCACGGCAGCCTTCACGTGGTCCTCCTCGCCATAGGCGCTTCCCCGCCGAGCGCTCCCTGCCGCGGACTCGAATGATCCGCCGCCAGGCCCGGAGGCTCCGACGGCTCAGCGAGGACGCGATCAATGACGCCGCACCGCCTAGGCTCTCGCCCTCATGAACACCGAGCCTCCGGTCCCATGAACACTGAGCGTCAACCTCGTCAGCGTAGTGCGGCGCCGATGTCATCGCACCCAAACCGGCCGACTGTGCTGTCCGCGGACCATCCGGGCTCATCGGGCCGATGAGCCGGGACGCCTACCGCCCGACGGATACTCATAGTAGCCAATCTCGGCGGGGTGAGGCCGGAGCCGACCAGTGGCCCAGGCCATGAAAGCGGCACGTGCGCAGCATGGGACTCTGCGTTGACCGGCGCCGTGTCACCGTGTCGATCTATGCCGTACTGGCCACCACCCAGATCCGCCGCCGCCCCGGCCCTGGCTACAGCGAGTCGTCAAACACGGCCCCGAGCGGACCCACTGCCAAGCCCGACAGCGCGACCCGACCACGAGACCGGCCCCTGTCCAGACCGGCCACCCGTCTCCACGCCACGTGACTCCCAGCGTCGGGAGGGCGCTCCGCGCCCGAGAGGCGGGCGCGGAGCGCCCGTCCTAACCCGAGATCGGCCGGTCGTCGGCCTCGCCCGCGGGGGTGCCGGCCACGGTGGACTCGCCGCGCAGGTCGTAGCGGGCGATGGCCTCCTCGACGACGCTCGCCTTGATCTCACCGGCGCGTACCAGCGACTCCAGTGTCGCCACGACGACCGACTCGGCGTCGACGTTGAAGTGGCGGCGCAGCGCCGCCCGGGTGTCCGACCGGCCGTAGCCGTCGGTGCCGAGCGAGGTGTACGGCTGCGGCACCCAACGGGCGATCTGGTCCGGAACCGCGCGCATCCAGTCGCTGACCGCGACCACCGGGCCCGCCGCGTCCGCGAGCATCCGGGACACGTAGGGAACGCTCTCCGGCTGCTCCGGGTTGAGCAGGTTCGCCCGCTCGGAGCCGAGCGCGTCCTTGCGCAGCTCGTTCCAGGACGTCACCGACCAGACGTCGGCCGCGACCCCGAACTCGGCGGCCAGTAGTTCCTGTGCCGTCAGCGCCCAGCGCATCGCGACGCCGCTGGCCAGCAGCTGCGCGCGGGGCGCGCCGTCCCGGCCGGGGGTCGGCGCGATCGACGTGCCGGCGTCCTCGGCCGCCCGGAACCGGTACATGCCGGCGATGACCTGGGCCGGGTCGAGTCCCGCCGGCTCGGCCGGCTGCGGGTACGGCTCGTTGTAGACCGACAGGTAGTAGAAGACGCTCTCGTCGCGCTCGCCGTACATCCGGTCCAGGGCGTCGCGGGTGATGTGCGCGATCTCGAAGCCGAACGCGGGGTCGTAGGCGACACAGGCCGGGTTCGTCGACGCCAGCAGCAGCGAGTGGCCGTCCTGGTGCTGGAGGCCCTCACCGTTGAGCGTGGTGCGCCCCGCGGTGGCGCCGAGCAGGAAGCCGCGGCCCAGCTGGTCGCCGAACGCCCACATCTGGTCGCCCGTGCGCTGGAAGCCGAACATCGAGTAGAAGACGTAGACCGGGATCATGTGCTGGGCGTGCGTCGCGTAGGACGTGCCGGCGGCGATCACCGAGCCCATCGAGCCGGCCTCGCTGATGCCCTCGTGCAGCATCTGGCCCTGCTGGGACTCCTGGTAGGACAGCAGCAGGTCCCGGTCGACGGCCTCGTACTGCTGGCCGTGCGGCGAGTAGATCTTCGCCGTCGGGAACATCGCGTCCATGCCGAACGTGCGGGCCTCGTCCGGGATGACGGGCACGAAACGGGCGCCCATCTCCTTGGTCTTCATGAGGTCCTTCAGCAGCCGTACGAACGCCATCGTCGTCGCGACCGGCTGTTTGCCGGAGCCCTTGCGCAGGATGTCGAACAGCGACGCGGGCGGCTGCGTGAGCGCCTTCGCGCGAGTCACCCGGCGCGGCAGCGAGCCACCGAGTGAGGCCCGCCGCTCCTTCATGTACTGGATCTCCTCGGAGTCCGGCCCCGGGTGGTAATAGGGCGGCAGGCCGCCCTCCAGCGCCGAGTCCGGGATCTCCAGGTAGAGCCGGTCGCGGAACTCCTTCAGCTCGGCCTTCGTGAGCTTCTTCATCTGGTGGGTCGCGTTGCGGGCCTCGAAGTCCTTGCCCAGCGTCCAGCCCTTGATGGTGTGCGCGAGGATCACCGTCGGCTGGCCCTCGTGCTCCGTCGCGGCCTTGTAGGCGGCGTAGAGCTTGCGGTAGTCGTGGCCGCCGCGGGACAGCTTGCGCAGGTCGTCGTCGGAACGGCCGGAGACCATCCGGCGCAGCCGCGCGTCCGAGCCGAAGAAGTTCTCCCGGATGTACTCGCCCGACGAGGTCGAGTAGGTCTGGAACTGGCCGTCCGGCGTCTCGTTCATCTTGTTCACGAGGGCGCCGTCGGTGTCCTGGGCCAGCAGTGGGTCCCAGTCGCGGCCCCAGACGACCTTGATCACGTTCCAGCCGGCGCCGCGGAAGAACGACTCCAGCTCCTGCATGATCTTGCCGTTGCCGCGGACCGGGCCGTCGAGGCGCTGCAGGTTGCAGTTCACCACGAAGATCAGGTTGTCGAGCTCCTCGCGGGCGGCGATGCCGAGCGCGCCGAGCGACTCGGGCTCGTCCATCTCGCCGTCACCCAGGAACGCCCAGACCCTGCTGCCGGCCGTGTCCTTGATCTGCCGGTTGTGCAGGTAGCGGTTGAACCGGGCCTGGTAGATCGCGTCCAGCGGGCCGAGGCCCATCGACACGGTCGGGAACTCCCAGAATTCCGGCATCAGCCGGGGGTGTGGGTACGACGAAAGGCCGCCCGGGGCGCCTTCCCGCCGGAACGCGTCCAGCTCCGTCTCGGTGAGCCGGCCCTCGAGGAAAGCGCGGGCGTAGATACCGGGGGAGGCGTGGCCCTGAATGAACACCTGGTCGCCGGAGCTGGAGCCGGGGGAGTTGCTCAGATGGTCCTTGCCGCGGAAGAAATGGTTGAAGCCGACCTCGTAGAGGCTCGCGCTCGACGCGTACGTGGCGATATGCCCGCCGACGTTGTACTCGGGCCGGTTGGCCCGGCTCACCATGATGGCTGCGTTCCACCGGATGTAGGCGCGGATGCGACGTTCGACGTGCTCGTCGCCGGGGAACCACGGCTCCTGCTCCGGCGGGATCGTGTTGATGTAGTCAGTGCTGGTCAGCGACGGGACGCCGACCGCGTTGGCCCGGGCGCGCTCCAGGAGCTTGAGCATGAGGAAACGTGCGCGGCCGCGCCCCTGCTCGGCGATGACCGCGTCGAGGGACTCGAGCCATTCGCTCGTTTCCGACGGATCCACGTCAGGCAGCTGGCTTGGCAGTCCGTCGGTAATGACCGAGAACTTCCGGTTGCTCTCCTGTGCCACTTTTCCTCTGCTCCTAGCCCTTGGATGCCGGCCGGCCCGGGCAGGTCGTGCCCGGGTACGGACATGCTGACGCCATGGTGCTCCGTGCCGTCGAAGACGTCACGCACACCCCGGTTACCGCCGAGTTCCGTCGCGCCGACTGTGACGAACGTCAACGAAACTGTTCAGTGAAAACAACGTGAGCTGCTCACCACCGTATGCCCCGGCGCGCCCGGTCGGTACGGACTTGCCCCCGCGATCCGGCTGGCCCTCCAGCGCCGGACCGGCCCGGAGCGGCCGCGGCGGACGCTGGATGATGCGGGGGTGGAGACGACGACGGTGACGGTGCGGACCGGGCGGCGGGAGCAGGTCCACGACCTGACCGGCGAGGCGAGCCGGTTCGTCGCCAGCCGCGGGGACGGGTTGCTGTCGGTCTTCGTGCCGCACGCGACGGCCGGTGTCGCGATCCTCGAGCTCGGCGCCGGCAGCGACGACGACCTGCTGGCCGCGCTGGCCAGCCTGCTGCCCGCCGACGGCCGCTGGCGGCACGCGCACGGCACACCGGGGCACGGGCGCTCGCACGTCATGCCGGCCAGCATCCCGCCGTCGCTGACCGTCCCGGTCTTCGCCGGCCGGCTCGCGCTGGGAACCTGGCAGTCGATCGCCCTCGTTGACCTGAACGTGGACAATCCCGACCGAACCGTCCGGTTCTCGTTCCTAACGGGCTGATCGTTGGCGGCGCCGGTTCCTCGATCCGGTAACACTGTCAGAACGGTCTCCGGAGGTGTAGGCAATACGTCATGCCCACGACGTGGGATTCCCAGCTCGCAGCGAACCGCGAGGCCCGAACGGACCTGGGCCCGCCGAGCGGTCCGCCGTGCCCGCTCGGCCGCGCGCAGCGGCCTGTCAGGCGCGGACTTCCCTGGTTCCCCGCGGTTCGGTCAAGCGGGATTGATGTGCCCACCGGGCGTGGCACTTGCGCTGCCACCACATGGTCCGGTGGACTTAGGCCACGGCGGGGCTCGCGGCCAGTAGGGCCGACGGGTTTGTCCGACCGGGACGCGCGGGTCTACGCTCGCCCGTCAGGAATACGAGCAGGAGGTAACGGAGGGTGAGTCCGACCGCGGCGAACGCCGAGGGTCAGCGCCGTGCTGAGCGTCTTGGCGTCGTCGCCGGAACCATGGTGCAGTCGATCAACGAGGACGACGACATCGCAGGAGACCTGCTGGAGGCGGTCACCGCCGCCAGCGGAACGGAGCTCGTGCCGGAGGACTCCGACGACGTCGTCGACATCGTGCTGCTGTGGTGGCGCGACGAGGACGGTGATCTCGCCAACGCGCTCATCGATGCCCGGCGCCAGCTCTCCGACCAGGGGATCATCTGGCTGCTGACCCCGAAGTCCGGCCGCGAAGGTCACGTCGAGCCGAGCGACATCCTGGACGCTGTGCCGACCGCTGGCCTGGTCCAGACGAGCACGCTCAGCGTCGCCCAGGAGTGGGCCGGCATGCGGCTCGCCGCCCCCAAGACCCAGCGGGTCCGGCACCGCTGACCCGGCACGGTCCCGTGGGCATGGCTGCCTCGGCAGGCATGCCGTGCCCACGGGCCTCGCGCGGGGCCCGAACGGGCCATACTGGGCTGCCTGGCGGTGCCGGGCTTCCAGGCGGGAGGGGACTTGGTCCGGAGTGGGCTGACCGTGGTCGTGACGAGGGCTGTTCGTTGACCGTGCGCGGGCTCAGCCAGCGATCAGGACGCGGGCTTCTCGCTGACCGCGTGTGGGGTCCAGAGCGGCGGTCCTGGGCGGCCTCAGGGCGCGAGCGGCACCTGCTGGCCCTCGACGGCGACAGGGTAACGTGCCCAGATCTTGTTGATCTCTGACTGCAGGTAGAGCGGCCCGAAGCCAACCAGGAACAGCAGGAAGGCGACCCCGGTGCTCAGCTCGGGCACCCCGGCCGCCTGCTGCGCCTGCGCCGCACGGGTTCCCAGCCGCCAGGCCGCGAGGAACGGCGGCACGATCAGGATCACGCCGAACGTGCAGGCCAGCACCGACAACGCCGGGTTGGCCGTGATCCGGCGGTCGTACTGGCTCAGCTCGCGGTTGGTCTTGTAGACCCAGACCAGGCCGTAGATCCCCAGCGTGATCAGCGGAAGTCCCAGCCAGGCGGCTACGGGGTTGCGGCGCTTGCCCAGCACGCCCCAACCGGACGTCACCGAGTCCGGCGCCGGCGGCTGGAGGCCGCCCCATTGCGTGGTTGCACCCGGGTTTGTCACTGGATCTCTGCCCTCCCACGCGGCCCGGCTCGCGCCCGCACCGCGCTCAGAGTAGCGCCGATGGGGTCAACTGGCCGGATTTGGACAGCGGGCCGCGCCGATCGCCCGGGCGCCGCGCGAACGCCGCCGGCGGCTGAGGCCCGGCGCGACGACCTCTGGCCGCCGGTGCGCGAGCCAGGCTTGGGGCCGCCGCCCGCCAGACGAGGAAGGGAAGGTGTGCCGGCCGTCCCGGGGCTCTGGTCGGCGACCTCGCGGTGGCATGCTTGGCTGGGAACGCGCATCGAGCACGGGTGCCCGTGGCTGGCCCAGGCCAGCGCGCGCCCGCGCCTGGGCCATCGGCAACGGGCATGAGCCTCGCCCCGCGCCATCAGGCCCACAGCTGGCCCCACGCCAACCAGGCCATGACCGGAGGATGATCACGTGACCGTCGAGGTGGGCGCCGCCGCCCCCGACTTCTCGCTCAAGGACCAGAACAACGAGGTTGTCACCCTCTCGCAGTTCAAGGGGAAGCGCAACGTCGTCCTGATCTTCTACCCGCTGACCTTCACGGGCGTCTGCCAGGGCGAGCTGTGCTCCGTCCGGGACGACCTGGCCTCGTTCCAGAACGACGACGTCCAGGTGCTCGCCGTCTCCGTCGACTCGGCCTTCGCGCACAAGGTGTGGGCGACCGAGCAGGGCTACGAGTTCCCGCTGCTGGCCGACTTCTGGCCGCACGGCGAGGTGGCGAAGGCCTACGGCATCTTCGACGAGGCGAAGGGGCTCGCCGTGCGCGGCACCTTCGTCATCGACAAGGAGGGCGTCGTGCGCTGGAAGGTCGTCAACGCGATCCCCGACGCCCGCGACCAGGCCGAGTACCTCAAGGCGCTCGCCGCCCTGTAGGACACCGCGCGGGCGCTCGGCCAGCGCGACGGTCCCCGCTGACGGGACGCAGGCCGGCATCCGGACGCGCGAGGGTTCGGATGCCGGTCAGCCTCTCGTCGTCAGGGTCTCGGGCGAGCGGTGGGCCTCATTGGTTGATCATTGTGGTGGGACGACGGGCGGGCCGACATGCCGTGCTATCGCTGCGACACGCGCCAGACCGACCCTGCCCGCGGTGCCAGCCCGTGGGCCAGGGCGGTCGTCGGCGGCGAGCAGGTACTTGTGTGCCCGGAATGCCAGCGTGACCCCGGCTGGCGCCACCCGCTCGACCGGTGTGTCGGCTGCGGCTCGGCCCGGCTGGCGAAGGCGCTGGGCCTGGTCGTCTGCCGAGACTGCGGCCGCCGGACAGAGCCGGGAGGCCAGCAGCCCGGCCCCGGCGATCCCCTGATCCAGGGTTCAGCCCACGAACCTGGCCGGGGCGACCCACCTGGGGCCGGGAACGCCACCTTGGCCGGCGACGTCGCGGCAGCGCTTGCCCGGATGTTCGGGCAGCCCACGACCGTGGTGCCGTCCCCGGACGAGGCCACGGACCGGTAAGATCACAGACCAGTCACTCCGCCGGGTGCGCCCGATTGCGTACTCTTGCGGAACTCCCGGGCGTGTAGCTCAGCGGGAGAGCGCTCGCCTTACAAGCGAGTGGTCGCAGGTTCGATCCCTGCCACGCCCACCTACGACCTCTAACCTGCGGCGATGCTGTCTGCTGGAGGTCAGGTTCCTGCGGACGCCCACAGGCTGGCGATGGGTACAGCTGTGATTCGGTCCGTTAGCTGGAACATGCGTGGTCCTGTGTGGATGAGGAGCCCGGCCGCGAGCCTGGTGTCTGTCTGTTCCTGAAGCCAGGCGAGATGGCGTGCATCGTTGAGCGAGGGCGCCGCGGATGCCTTTATCTCGATGGCGACGAGCTGGCCGTCGCGGGTTTCGACGAGGAGGTCGACTTCGTGCCGGCCGGCCGGGTCCCGGAAGTGGTAAAGATCGGCTCCGATGACGCTGAGAGCGCACTCGGCACGGAGCTGGGCGGCGACGAGTGTGTCGATGGCGCGGCCAAGGAGGTCTCCGTCTCGTAGCGCGCGACGTTGGTCGATCCGCAGGAGCGGACCGAGCAGGCCAGGGTCGATGACATATCGCTTGGGAAGGCGGGTCGCGCGCAGGGTGCGATTTCCCGCCCAAGCGGGCACCCGGCTGGTGATCATGAGGGTGTCGAGGAGATTGTCATAGGCTGTGGCCGTCTCGCGATTGATTCCCGCCGCGTCGTACAGGAGCTTGTGGGTCGGCACCCCGGCAGTGTTGGCGGCGATCGCCTGGAGATAGCGCCGCATTCGCAGAGGATCGCGGGCGACTCCCAGAGCCGGCGCCTCTCGGGTTGCAAGGTGATCTACATAGCCGGTCAGCCAGCGATCGCGGGAGCGTCCCGTGGGAGCGTTGAGAGCCTCAGGCCAGCCGCTGGTCAATGCTTCGTCCACGTAGCTAGCCAAATCCCACTCAGGGGCCGGATTAGCGAGGCTCGCGGCGCCTTCTGCAACTATGCGGTCAATCAACGGCGGAGCCGTCGGGTCGCCATGCCGCTCGCGACCGACGAGCGGATACATGGTCAGCCGGACGATCCGACCCGTCGCGGGCCAGCCGGACGCGGTCAGATCCGCCTGCGAGGAGCCAGTCAGCACGAATCGACCCGGTCGAGGGTCGTCGTCCACAGCGCGCTTGACCGCACCCAGGACCTCGGGAACCAGCTGCCACTCATCGATCAGGATGGGCTCGTCGAGCCCGCGCAGCGCGACGTCAGGGTCGGCGCGGACGACGGTGGCCTGCGCGGGCACGTCCAGGCGGAGCATCGAGCGGCAGAGCCGTCGGGTGGTGGTGGTCTTGCCGCAGGCGCGGGGACCGACCACGAGGACGGCGGGATGCGTGGCGATCACATCCTGCAGCTCCTGGTCGATCAGGCGAGGAACGTACCTGCTCACGGAGCTCCCGTCGGCCTCTTCGACGAACCTGCGATCGCATGATAGCACGTAGATCAATCGCTATTTAGCACGTAGATCACCCGCGAAATTTGGCATAGATCGACCGCGTGGAGCGGGGTGAGGTGGGCCGTCGCGGTGGTGGTCGCGACCGACGTGTCGTCGCCTCCAGCCGCCACCGATCGGGGTGAGCGCGGGATGCGCCTGATCACTCGGAGTATCGGCGCTTGAAAGGGGAAGCGATGCACGAACAGGAGCGACCGGGCGGCTCGCGAGCGGGATCGCGTTCGTCCGGTACACGCGCGCTTACGGGCGCCGGCGGTGTGTGACGGCTTGCACCCGCCGCCGCTACTGTGATTGAAGGCAGTTCGCCTGTTGCGTCTTCGCTCGCGTATGAGGTGCGAGAAGGCTGGTCAGGACAGCGCTTGGAGGCTTCGGCCTTACAAGCGAGTGGTCGCAGGTTCGATCCCCGCCACGCCCACAATCGCTTACGCCGCAGGGGTGTTCTGGCCCGCGGGTCGCTGCCGGATGCAAGCACACCGCTGTCGCGACCTCTCGACGACGCCCATCCTTGACACTCGTGGGGCCCGGCGCAAGGAGCACTGCGGCGACGTGATGTTTAGTCTGAGCTATAGTGCGAGTGTGTCCGCAGGCTTGTCCCCTCGGTGGACGGTCAAGACGACCCGCGAGGTGCGGAACTGGCTGCGCGCGCTGCGGCAGGCTGATCCGGCCACCTACCGATCGGTGAACGTGGCGATCGACATGCTCGCCGATGCAGGCCCAGCGCTTGGCCGGCCGGTCGTCGACACGTTGGCCGGTTCGGAGATCAAAAATCTCAAGGAGCTACGGCCGCGGTCAGGTCGCACAGTGGCGATCCGGATCCTGTTTGTCTTCGACCCGTGGTCGCAGGCTGTGTTGTTGGTTGCAGGCAACAAGGCCGGCGACTGGTCGGGCTGGTACGAGAATGCGATACCGGTTGCCGAGGCGGCGTATGACGGATGGCTGGCGGCCGAGAGGAAACGGAGGGGCGGCTCGTGACTGAGTTCTATGACTGGGACGACCTTCGCGCCGAGTTGCACGATGGCGACGATGAAGCACTCGCTGCGGAGCGGGCACGTACGGAGGCTTGGATCAGTGCGTTTCACCTGGCTGAGGAGCGCACTCGCCTCGGTCTCACACAGCGCCAGGTAGCCGAGTCCATGGGCGTGTCTCCAGGCCGGGTCAGCCAGATCGAGAACGGTGACCTTGATGCCAACGAGGTCGCCACCCTAAGCCGGTATGCACGGGCACTTGGAGCCCGACTACGGATCATCTTTGACTACGGGAACGAACTGCACCAGATTGCCTGAGACGGTCTCTCCGGCACGTGGGCGTGCCGCTCCCGTGAGCGATCTATGTTTCGGAAGTCTCGTGGCAGGGCGGCATCAAACGGTCGTAGCGACGCCCCGATAGGATGATCGCGATGGTGTCGAGGGGCTGGATGGTGGATGGGCGTACGGGAGCGGTTGACGGTGGAGGACCGCGAGGTCATCTCGCGGGAGTTGAGTCAGGAGCGTTCGGCTCGGTATATCGCCGCTGTGCTCGGTCGTCATCATTCGGGGATCTCCCGGGAGATCGAGCGTAACGGCGGTGCCGCGGCGTATCGGGCGGTGGATGCGCAGGCACGGTGTGATCTGATGTGCGCCCGCCCGAAGGAACGGAAACTCGTCGCGTCGAAGGAGCTGCACGACGCGGTGAACACCGGCCTGGTCGAGAAGTGGTCGCCGAAGCAGATCAGCGAGAGACTGCGCACGGACTTTCCCGACGACGAGAGCATGCGCGTGAGCCACGAAACAATCTACGAGTGCCTCTACCTCCAGGCGCGCGGCGAGCTGCGGACGGAACTGAAGATCGCGCTGCGTAAGGGCCGGGCCAGGCGGGTCAACCGGTCGCGCAGCACCCTGACCAGGGGCGGGATCGTCGGCATGGTCAACATCAGCGAGCGGCCGAAGGAGGCCGAGGACCGCGCCGTCCCCGGTTTCTGGGAGGGCGACCTGATCATCGGGAAGGGCAACAAGTCGCAGATCGCCACGCTGGTCGAGCGCACGACCCGGTTCGTGATGTTGGTGCGAATACCGTACGACCGTAACGCCGACAAGGTCGCCTACCTGCTGGGCAAGAAGATGGAGACCCTGCCCGAGTTCATGCGGAACTCGGTGACCTGGGACCAGGGAAAGGAGATGGCCCGGCACGCCGATTTCACCGTCCGCACCGGTATTCCCGTGTATTTCTGCGACCCGCACTCACCGTGGCAGCGCGGCTCGAACGAGAACACCAACGGGTTGCTGCGCCAGTACTTCCCGAAGGGCACAGACCTGTCCTTGCACACACAGGAAGAACTTGATATGGTGGCCACGCAGCTGAATGGGCGGCCACGGCAGACGCTCAAATGGGCGACGCCGCTCGAGGTCTTTACCGAGCTGCTGGAAAGTCATGTGTCGCCATGACCGCTTGATTCCGCCCAGGTTCGAGTCGTGATCGGCATCGTCGTTGATCGGCAAGCACGCCAGCCCCGTGTCGACAGGCTCCCTGATTTTGGTCATACTTTTGACTATGACTCCGTCGGCTGCCACGTCGTCGGCTGCCAGCGGGCAGAAGGGCTCCGCAGCCGGCGGGAAGGCGACCAGCGCTGTCACGGATCCCTGCGCGCTCGTAACCAGGCAGGAAGCCGAGTAACTCGCTGGCACCTCACTGAACAGTGACGTCACGCAGCCAGAAACGTGCACCTACACCGCGCCGCCCAGCGGGCCGACCGCCCAGGTCGAGGTCTTCGCCGGCAGGACGGCCGAGAGCTACCTCGCCGCCGAGCGCGGTGTCGGCCACGTGCTGCGGCCGCTGTCCGGCATCAGTGACGAGGCCTATGCCGAGGATTACGCGGTCTTCGTGCAGAAGCACGATTTCTGGGTGTCGATCGACCTCACCCGTAGCAACGACCCGGCCGAGAACCGCGGCCCCCTGGAGAACCTGGCCCGCACTGTGGCCAGCCGACTCTGACCGGAATGCGAGTTTTCGCCCGGAAACGGGTGGTCGCCGCGCGGTCGCGCGGTCGGCGATTCGGCCAACAGCCGGTCCACGGCGTCGCGATGCGCGGCCAGGTACTCGGCACGAAAGAGCAGACGCGGACGTAGTCCCAGCAGTGATCTATCGACCGAGTGGCGCCGGGTCCGAGGTCCCCGGGCCTGGCACCAATGAGCCCGGAACAAGGCGCCAACCTGGGAGAACGCTCCGGTGGCAACGGCGCCACGGCCGCTCGGCGCACCAGCTTGGCGAGGCTCGCCGCGAGGAGGAATTCGCCTTCCGTGGTGGGCTCCAGCCGACGGTCCCCGCCTTCGGGCGAGCCCATTTCCCTGCGGGGCCCAACCCGGCTGTACCCCCGGATCCATTGCTGGCGAGTATGGAGTTCCGGGAGTCGTTATTCCCTGGGCAGTGCGGGATGGGGCGACTACGGTTGGGTTGTGATCGACGCCGGTCGGTCACCTTGACGTAGTACCTGGGAGACGCGATGCGAGGACGAAACATCGCGCGCCCGGCCGGCTGGGCTGGGCTCGGTCGTCGCGGCGCCGTGGTCGCCGTTTTGGTACGGGTCGCGTTCGTGGCGGCGGTGGCCTGCTGCGCGTTGACCTGGGCACCTGTGACTTCCGCGGGGAATGCCGCCGTGGTTGAGGATGCGCCTGCGGCGGACCACACGGTGAGCGCGGCCGCCGCGAGCCCGGCGCGACAGTCGAGCGGCCGCGTCGACCTGCCGCTGAGCGGGATCAGGGCGATGACCGTGTCGCTGGCCGCGGCGCCGGCGGACCAGGCTGCCAGCTCGCCGGCAGCTGTCGGGGCCAGTCCGGTGCCCACCGAGCCTGGGGCTGACGCGGCCAGCCCCACCGCCACCGTGCCGGCCGCCGGCGGAGCCAGCCCGGCCGCCACCGCGCCGCCCGACGACGGGGACGGCCCGACCGCGACCGCGTTGAGTGGCGACTACGCCGCCTACGTCACCGCCGTCGACCCGGCGAACGGCAGCGTCACCTTCGACGTCGTCGAATGGTTCACCGGCACCGCGGCCCAGCAGGCCTGCACCGAGGACGGCAATCCGGGGCCATGGCCCGCGGAACAGTGCAACGACTACTACGTCCGCGACAAGAACGTCGTGTCGCGTACCCTCCCGGTCGCGCCGCGGGCCAACCTGCGGTACGTGGACGAGAACGGCCCTGCCGCCGGGGTCAGCCTGGAGGACCCGAGCGGGGGAGACGTGCCGGCCACGTTGTCCGCACTGGCGGGAAAGCTGGCCCAGCTCGGGCCGGACGGGCGGCTCAAGGCCTTCATCAAGGTCGGGTCAGGCGCGCTGACCTCGATCGAGGAGATCTTCACCCCGTGAGGCCTGCGGGCCAGGACCGGCGCTGACAGGACCGCCGCGTTCGACCGTGCCAGCAAGCTGGCGTCCGCGGCGTCGCCTTGGCGGACCACCCGACGCGCGTCGTTGCCGGCGGGTCCTTGATGTGGTTTCCAGAATCGGAAAGTATTGGCACCGTGGGCGAACAGGTGTTCACGTCGAGTGTGCACCACCGGGACCCGAAGGCGGCCCTCGCCTGGCTGGAGCGCGTGTTCGGTTTCGAGATCACGATGGCCATCGACGGGCCGCCCGAAGCGCCCGAGATGTGCCACTACGAGTTGAGCTGCGCCGGCGCTGGACGGATCATGGTTGGCGCCGAGTGGGCCGACTGGATCCGCTGCCCCGCCAGCAACGGCGGGTCGAACAGCCAGGTGGTGCACGTGCAGCTGCCGGGCGGGCTCGACGAGCACTGCGAGCGGGCCCGCGCGGCCGGCGCGGAGATCGCGGCTGAGCCGACGGACCAGTTCTATGGCGACCGCACCTACCGTGCCGTCGATCTCCAGGGGCACCGCTGGTCGTTCGCGGCCCACGTCTGCGACGTCTCCCGCGCCGAGGCCGAGGCCGCCCTCGGGCAGCCGATCATGGCCACCGACTGGAAGTGAGCGAGCCCGCGCCCGAGGCGAGCCTCGACGAGACCCTGTCCGCGCTGGCCGACCCGGTCCGGCGGCGGGCCGTCGAGCTGCTCGCGGCGGGGCCGCGGCGCGCCGGCGAGCTCGCGTCGGCCCTCGGCGCCACGCCGTCGACGATGAGCAAGCATCTACGGGTGCTGCGCCAGTGTGGCCTGGTCAGCGAGACACACCCCGAGTTCGACGCGCGGGTCCGGATCTACACGCTGCGGTCGGTGCCGATGACCGAGCTGCGCCGCTGGATCGACACCGCCGAGCAGGCCTGGGCGGGCCAGCTCGCGGCCTTCGCCGCGCATCTTGAGCGACACCTGGAACGGTGACGGAGGGCTTACGCGTTCTCGTCGCGCTGCGGGTGCCGGTCGCCGCGGCCCGGGCCTTCGGGGGCGTTCACCGCCCAGATCGGCCAGTGGTGGCAGCCCAACGGCCTGTTCCCGTTCACCGGGGGGCGCACCGGAACGCTCGCCTCGAGCCCGGTCCCGCCGGTCGTCCGGGTCAGAGCCGGCCGAAGTCCTGCGTCCAGTAGTAGCGGTAGGAACCGCCCTCGGCGTAACCGACGCCGATCCGGGTGTAGGAGCAGTTGAGGATGTTCGCGCGGTGCCCCGGGCTGTTCATCCACATGTCCATGGTCTGGGCGGCCGTCGCCGCACCCGCGGCGATGTTCTCCCCGACGGCGGTCAACGGGAACCCGGTCGCGCGGATGCGGTCAGCCATGGACCGGCCGTCGAGGCTGGTGTGGCTGAAGTAGTTGTTCTGCGCCATGTCCGCGGTGTGCGCCTGCGCCGAGGCGGCGAGGCGCGGGTCGGCGGCGAGCGGGCCGCAGCCGGCCTTTCCCCGTTCGGCGTTGGTCAGCCGGACGACCTCGTCGGTCTTCGAAAGGGCGGGCGGCGGCGTCGTGGCGGGCGGACGTGTCGTCGCGGGCGGTGTCGAGCGGGCGGGCGGCTGGGCCGGGGTGGACGGTGTCTCGGCGGCCGGCACGGTCGTGGGCGGCGCCGACGGTGGGACCGGGTCCGGATCGGCCGACGGAGCGTGTGCTGACGGAGTCGCGGCGGCCGGCAAGGTGGTGGCGGCCGGCAAGGTGGTGGCGGCCGGCAAGGTGGTGGCGGCCGACACGGTTGGCTGTGGGGGCTCGCCGCCGGCGGAGGGTGACGAGACGAGACCGGGCTTGCAGGAGGCCAGCATCGCGGCCAGGCCCAGCGCGGCCAGCGCGCCGGTGACGGTCCTACGGGCAAGAGGCATGACCACTCCTTGGTCGCCCCCCCAAGGAACGGTCAGAAGCCTATCAAACCGGACAGGAAGCGCCGATCGGGTGGCCCGTGAGCGGGTGAACCTCGCCAGTGCCCACCGCGGCGTGGGGGCGGCATGGCGCAGGGTCCCGAGGGGGACCCAGGCCAGCCGCGATGCCGGCGCCCACGGAGCCGGCGCCCACGGAGCCGACACACCTGACCCGGCAGAAGGGGGTGCTGCCACACCCCTCGGGTGGTCGGCGGAGGTGGTCTGCCAGGGCGCTGCCCGTGGCGGCGCGCGTCATCGCGTCAGGTGATCCGGCGGTCGGCGGCCCAGCGGGTGAGCTGATGACGGCTGGACAGGCGCAGCTTGCGCAGGACGTTGGACGCGTGCGTCTCGACGGTCTTGACCGAGATGAACAGCTCGGCGGCGATCTCCTTGTACGCGTAGCCGCGGGCCAGCAGCCGCAGCACCTCCCGCTCGCGCGGGGTGAGCTGGTCGAAGTCCGCGTCGGGGGCGGCCGCGGCGGGCGGGGCGTTCGGCGCGTCCCGGAAGGCGTCCAGGACGAAGCCGGCGAGGCGAGGGCTGAACACGACGTCCCCGCCCGCCACCCGTTCGACGGCGTCGGCGAGCTCGTCCGCGGAGATCGTCTTCGTGACGTAGCCGCGGGCGCCCGCGCGGATCAGGGCGATGACGTCCTCGGCCGCGTCCGAGACGGAGAGCACCAGGAAGCGGGTGTCCGGCACGCGCTCGCCCACCTGTCGCAGCACGGCGAGGCCGCCGCCGTCCGGCATGTGCACGTCGAGCAGGACGACCTGCGGCCGGCTCGCCACGATGCCGGCGACGGCGGCGGCGGGCGTCGCCGCCTCACCGACTACCTCGACCCGGCCGCCGAGCTCGGCGCGGACGCCGGCCCGGAACATCGCGTGGTCGTCGACCAGGTACACCGTCGTCATCGCCGCATCCTTATCGCCACCTCTGTTCCCCCGCCGGGGCTGCTGCGGAGCGAGACCGTCCCGCCGTTGCGCTCGACCCGGCCGATGATCGAGCCGCGCACGCCCTGACGGTCCTCGGCGACCGCGTCCGGCTCGAAGCCGACCCCACGGTCCCGGACGAACACGCTGACCGCGTCGGCCTCGACCTCGGCGTAGAGCGAGACGTCGGTGGCCCCGGAATGCCGGGCCGCGTTGACCATCGCCTCGCGGGCGGCGGCGCAGGCCGCCGCGAGCGCGTCGTCGAGGGCGAGGTCACCGACCACGACGACGTCGACCTTGACCGCATAGGCGTCCTCGACCTCGGCGGCGGCCGTGCGCAGCTCCGCGCCGAGCTGGCCGCCGGCCGCGCGGGTCCCGTAGAGCAGGCCGCGGAGCTCGCGTTCCTGGCCGCGGGCGAGGCGGGTCACCTCGCGCGGCGAGTCCGCGTTGCGCTGGATGAGGGCGAGCGTCTGCAGGACGGAGTCGTGCAGGTGGGCGGCGATGTCGGCCCGCTCCTGGCCGCGGATCCTTTCGGCACGTTCGGCGCCGAGCTGGGACGTCAGCCGGATCCACCACGGCCCGCCGAGCAGGGCCAGGCCGACCGCCGTCACCCCGGTCGCCCACAGCCCGTCCCGCAGCGTGTTCACGTTCGCCCGATGCAGGACGAGGACACCCCCGGCGACTACCAGGGCGGCCCCGAGGAGCAGGCGCAGCCGGCCCATCCGGTCGGCGGTCGGCGCGCCGAACGTGCTGCGCGACGCCCGCAGCCAGCGTTCGCGGTCCGGGCTGGCCGCCTGGCGCCAGATCGTCGCGCCGCCGAGGCAGGCGAGCAGGGTGGGCACGAACAGGGAGCCGCCGGCGATCCGGCTCGCCAGCACCGCGAAGGCCGCGAGGACGACCACCCCGAGCAGCACGAACTCGACCGGCCGCGGCAGCCGCGAGGGCCGGACGCCGGCGGGCGTGGGCAGCACGATCCAGTACGTCGCGTAGAGCGCGACGCCGAGCCCGCCGCTGATCACCAGGACGAGGAAAAGCAGAGTGACCGTGCGTCGCCGCAGGCCCGTGTGCAGCGCGATCCCGGTGATGACCCCGCCGGCCAGGCCCACATCAGGACGCCGGTAGAGGACGCGGGTGGTGGGCTGGGGCCGGGTCACACAGCCATGATTCCGGCTCCGGCGGTTCTCGGGTATCGGGAGTCGCCCCGAGCCCCGCCCTCAGGGTCGAAATCAGGGGTTCACCGGATGCGCTGACCCCGTCACGTCGGCAACCTGTACCCACTATGAGCACAGAACCCGAACCCCCGGTGACACCGCCAGCCGCCCCGCTCACTGCCCCGCCGGCCGTTCCGCCGGCTGCTCCGCGGCGCCAGCTACGCCGCAGCGCCACCGACCGCGTCCTGTCCGGTGTCTCCGGCGGGCTCGGGGAGTACGCCGGCGTCGACCCGGTGCTGTTCCGGGTCCTGTTCGCCGTCGCCGCGATCTTCGGCGGCGCCGGCGCCCTCGCCTACCTGATCGCGTGGGCGGTCATCCCGGCCGAGGGGACCGGCCACACACCGCTCGACGGCTGGGTCGAGCGGCTGCGCCGCCGCCACATCCCGCCGTGGCTGGTGGCGGTCGTCTGCGGGCTGCTGCTGTGGAGCCTCGCCTTCAGCTGGTGGTCGCCGCACCCGGCCTGGCCGCTGCTCGTGATGGTCGTCGTGCCGCTGGTGCTGCTCGGGTCTCGGGATGGCGGCTGGCGGCGTCCAGTCCGGACCGCGCCGCCAGCCTCAGGCGAGCCGCCGGCCGCTTGGGCCGGGGCGGGCTCGGGAGAGGCCGTCACCTCGGAAGAGCTGCGGACCTCGGTCGACGCGCCGGCCCTGCGCCTGGACAAGGGCCCAACGGCGCCGGCCTGGGCCACCGAGGCTCGCGCCTGGCTCGGTGAGGCCCGAGGCGCGGCGCGGGAACGCCACCGACGGTCCTGGCCGCTGCGGATAGCCGCGCTCACGACGCTGGTGGCGACGCTGACCGTCCTTGGGGTGACCGACGCGCTCGTCGGGATCTGGCTGCCGGTCTACTTCTGGGTCATCGGCGGGATCGCCCTGGTCGCGCTGCTGGTCGGTGGGGTGCTGCGGCGCCTCCCGTGGTCGCTGCTCCCGCTGCTGCTCCTCGGTGCGCTCGGCACCGCCGCGTTCGGCGGTACCCACGCGAGCCTGCACGACGGGACCGGGCAGCAGGTCTGGACGCCGGCGACGGCCGCCGACGTGCGCGGCGACTACCGCCTCGCCTTCGGCCAGGGCGTGCTGGACCTGCGCCGCCTCACGCCGACGTCGGCCCACGAGATCCACGTCACGCTCGGGGCGGGCCAGGTCCGGGTGCTCCTGCCCGCGGGGATGAACGCGACCGTCCGGGCCGACGTGCGCTTCGGCGACGTCACCGTCGACGGCCTCAACTCCTTCACGAGCGCCGGCCGCGGCTGGGGCGAGCGGCACCGTGGCATCGGGACCAACGAGACGGTCCTGCCGCCGTACGGCACCGAAGGCGCCCCGGTGACGATCTACGTCAAGGTCGCCGACGGCAACGTGTCGGTCTCGCACGGCTGACCCGGCCGGCCCGGTCGCGGGTGCTCGGGCGCTCCGAGCACCCGCGCGAGCCGGTCACCCGGTGTTGCGCAGGCCGGCGGCGATGCCGTTGATGGTCAGCAGCAGGGCCCGGCGCAGGCGTGGGTCGATCTCGCCACCGGGGTCGGCCGCCGCGGCGGCGCGGGACCGGGCGAGCAGTGACACCTGCAGCGCGTGCAACGGGGCGAGGTACAGGTCGCGCACCTCCAGCGTCTGGCGCAGCACCGGGGCGTGCTCCAGCAAGGTCGAGGACCCGGTGACGGTCAGCACCTCGGCGACGGTGCGCTCGTGCTCGGCGCGGATCACCTCGAACGGTCCGGCCTTCTCTGCGGGGACGAGCGTGGTGACGTAGTCGGCGGCGATCCGCAGGTCGGTCTTCGCCAGCGTCATCGACACGTTGCTCAGGAACGTGCGGAAGAAGTGCCACGACCGGTACATCTCGGCCAGCGTGTCGCCCGCGCCGGCCGCCCGGGCGGCCGCGAGCCCGGTGCCGAGCCCGAACCAGCCGGGCAGGATGATCCTCGACTGCGTCCAGCCGAACACCCACGGGATCGCGCGCAGGTCGTCCAGGCCACCAATGCCGCCGGGCCGCCGGGACGGCCGGGAGCCGATGTTGAGGTGGCCCAGCTCGTCGACGGGTGTCGCCGCCAGGAAGAACGGCACCAGTGCCGGGTCGGCGGTCAGCGCCCGGTAGGCGGTGCGCGCCGAGTCGGCGACCGCCTCCATCGCCTGGTCCCACTCGGCCAGCACGCCCGCTGGCTGGCGGGACTCGCGGTGCAGGATCGACGCCTCCAGCACGGCGGCCAGCGCGATCTCCAGGTTGTGGCGGGCCAGCTGGGGGAGCGTGTACTTGTCCGAGATCACCTCGCCCTGTTCGGTGACCTTGATCGGGCCGTCGAGGGTGCCGAACGGCTGGGCGAGGATCGCCTCGCCGGTCGGCCCGCCGCCCCGGCCGACCGAGCCGCCGCGGCCGTGGAACAGCCGCAGCACGACGCCGTGCCGGCGGGCCACGTCCCGCAGCTCCCGCTGGGCCCGGTGGATCTCCCACTGGGACGCGGCGATGCCGGCGTCCTTGGAGGAGTCGGAGTAGCCGAGCATGATCTCCTGGAGGTCGCCGCGGGCGGCGACCACGGCCCGGTAGGACGGGTCGGCGAGCATGCCGTCGAGCAGCCGGCCGGCGGCGCGCAGCTCGGCGACGGTCTCGAACAGCGGCACGAACCCGATCCGCGCCCGCGCGCCGGCGCCGGGGGTGATCTCGACGAGACCGGCCTCCCGGGCGAGCACGACGACCGCGAGGATGTCGTCGACGTCGCGGGTCATCGACACGATGTAGCTCTCGATGACGTCCTCGCCGAACCGGTCGAGCGCGACCCGGATCGTGGCGAACAGCTCCAGCACGGCCGCCGCCGTCGGGTCGGCGGGGACGGGCGCCGCCGCCCCGGACAGCGGCCGGCGTCCGGCCAGCTCGCGGGACAGCAGCGCGATCCGCTCGGGCCGGTCGAGGTCGGCGTACGGGCCGGGCAGCTCGCCGAGCCGGTCGTAGAGCGCGCCGAGCGCCGCGTGGTGGCGCTCGGCGTGCTCGCGGATGTCGAGGGTCGCGAGCGACATCCCGACCGCCGAGGCCACCCGGATCGCGCGCCGCAGCGGGCCGTCGGCCACCAGCTGGCCCCGGTTCTGCGACAGCGACCGGTGCATGACGGTCAGGTCGGCGAGCAGGCCGGGCAAACTCAGGTAGTCCCGGCCGGGCACGTGCGCGGCCCCGGCGGCCAGCCGGTCGCGGGTGGCCGCCAGCCTGGCCCGGATGTAGCTGGCCTTCAGCCGGTACGGCTCGGTGGCGTTCAGGCGGATGAACCGGTCGTACACCTCGGGATGGGCCGCCCGGTCGGCGTCGAGGCTCGCCACCAGCTCGTCGCTGACCTCGACGACCCGCGTCGAGGCCGTCAGGTCCTTGATCAGGCCGTCGACGGCGCCCAGCAGCACGCGGATGCCGAACTCGTGCTGCAGCGTGAGGACGTCGAGGGTCACGGCCGGGGTGACGTTCGGGTTGCCGTCCCGGTCGCCGCCGGCCCAGGTGCCGAACCGCAGCGGCCGGGCGGTGACCGGCAGCCCTGCCCCGGCCTGCGCGAGCGCGCCGTCGAGCTCCTCGAGCAGGCCGGGCAGCACGTCGGTGGCGATCGAGGTCAGGTAGTAGGCGGCCGAGCGGGCCTCGTCGGTGGGCTTCGGGCGCTCCACCCGCAGCTCGTCGGTCTGCCAGAGCACGTCGACGGCCTCGGCGAGCCGGCGGTCGACGACGTGGCGGCGGGACGGGTGCGCGCGCGGGTCGTCGGCGGCGTCGAGCAGCTCGGCGATCCCGCGCAGCACGTCGAGCACCGAGCGGCGGCTCGCCTCGGTCGGGTGCGCGGTGAACACCGGGCGCAGCTCCAGGCGGCTGACGACCTGGGCGGGCAGCTCCGGGTCGAGCAGTCCCGCGGACACGGCGGCGGCGATCCGGCCGCCCGTCTCCTCGATCGCGCCCCGCGGGCGGTCGGTCAGCTCCCGGGCCCGGTGCAGCTGCTCGGTGATGTTGGCGAGCTGGAAGTACGCGGTGAACGCCCGGGCCAGCACGATCGCGGTTGGATGGTCGACGTCCGCGAGCACGCGGTGCAGGTCGCCGCGGTCGCCGCTTCCGCGGGCCAGCGCGCGCACCCGCTCGACGAGCTCCAGCAGCTGGGCGCCCTCGTGGCGGGTCAGCGACTCGCCGAGCAGCCCGCCGAGGCGGCGCACCCCGGCCCGCACCCCGGCGTGCCGCACATCCGAGGCGACCCCGCCGGCGAACGTCCCGGCGTCCAGGCCCTGCTCGGTGTCCGGCTCGGGGCCGGTCCCGTCGCCGCTGGTCCGTGCCTCGCCGCGGTGGTCCATCGCCGTCACGCCGCCTCCGGTGGTCTCGTGTGCGCGGGGCGCGGTCGGTACCCGCGCGGGGCGCGCTGGCCATGCTCGCGCCTTCAGGTGTCCGGCCTGTTTCAGGACCGCGGGTCCTCGCGATCAGGAGCGGAAAAGGCGCGGGTCTCGTCGTACAGCCGCTGGTGGGCGGCGCGGACCCGGTCGGGGTCGACCTTCAGGACGGTCCGGTCGTAGGTCAGCAGGCCGTTGCGCTCGCCCTCGACGTCCGTCACCTGGGTGTAGACGGCGATGCTGAGGCCCTGGTCGCGGGCCAGCGCGCGCAGCTCGTCGACCATCCCCAGATAGCGGTCGGTGAGCCCGTCCGGCGAGGTGGCCCACTCGTAGCTGAACCCGGTTGCCCGGCCCCAGTCGTGGCCGGTCAGGGCCAGCCCGAGTCCGCCGAACTCGCCGAGCGCCCGGCACCTGCCGGCCGAGGCCGCGACGGCGGCCGGGCCGGGATAGGCGTGCAGGTCGGCGACGTGGCCGGCGCCCCCGTCGACCCAGTCGTTCCCGGGGTCGGCGCTGCCGCTGTTCTCGCTGACCAGGCGGGTCGGGTCGAGGTCCCGGACCGTCCGGGCGATCCGCGCGACGTCGTACTGGCCCCAGCCCTCGTTGAACGGGACCCAGCCGACCACGGACGGGAAGGCGCCGCACTGTTCGACGAGTGCCCGCAGCTCGGCCTCGAACTGGCGGCGGGCGGCCTCGTCCGGCTGCCGGTCGTGCGGCATGGACGGCATGTCCTGCCAGACGAGCAGGCCGAGCCGGTCGGCCCAGTGGTACCAGCGCGCCGGTTCAACCTTCGCGTGCTTGCGGATACAGGTGAAGCCGAGCTCCTTCGCCACCTCGAGGTCGCGCCGGAGGTCGTCGTCGGTCGGGGCCGTGTAGCCGCCGTCCGGCCAGTAGCCCTGATCCAGCAGCCCGAGGTGGAAGACGAAGCGTCCGTTCAGCAGTGGCCGCGGCTCGCCGGCCACCTCCGTCACCTCGACGGACCGCATGCCGACGTAGCCGTCGACCCGGTCGGGCGCGCCGGTTGGGCCGGGCTGGCTGTCGGCGAGGGTGACGGTCACGCCGTAGAGGAAGGGGTCGTCGGGCGACCAGGGCCGGACGTTCGGTATCTCGACGGTGAACGGCTGCCCGCTGGTGCCGAGACCGGTCGCCACCGTGTCGGCTTCGGCCGCGAGGCCGGCGCGCACCTCGACCCGGACCGGGACCGCGGCGGCAGGCCCCGGCTGGCCCGCCTCCGCGGCCGCGGGCGCCTGGACCGCGTGCACCAGGACGTGGACGGCGCCGGCGGCCAGGTCCGGGGTCAGCGTGAGCCGGGCGATGTGGCAGGACGGGGTCGGCTCCAGCCAGACGGTCTGCCAGATCCCCGAGGCGGCCGTGTAGAAGATCCCGCCCGGGTTCCGCCGCTGCTTGCCGAGCGGCTGCCCACCGCCGTCCGTCGGGTCCAGGACGTGGACGAGCACCTCTTCCTCGTCGTGCCAGGCCAGGGCGGGTGTGATGTCGAAGCTGAAGGCGTCGTAGCCGCCGCGGTGCGCGCCCACCTCGACGCCGTTGACCCACACCCGGCATTCCCAGTCCACCGCGCCGAAGTGCAGGTGGACCCGGCCGCCGGCCCAGCCGGGCGGCACCCGGAACGTGCGGCGGTACCACATCCGCTGGTACCCGGCCTCGATGCCGGACAGGCGCGCCTCGACCGGGAACGGGACCATGACCCGGCGCGGCAGCCGGCGCCCGACCGGGGGACCGCCGGGCTCGTCGAGATCCTCCGCTTCCCGGCCGCCCCAGAACTCCCACCGGCCGTTCAGCGACAGCCAGGACGCTCGGACGAGGTGCGGGCGCGGGTACTCCGGCAGTGGCCGGCGCGCGGCGGCCGCGCGCGACCAGGCGGCCGAGAGCCTTCTACCGGGCACTCCCGAATGCTAGAAGGTCGCGCCCGGCCGGCCGTCCTGGCTGGCCGTATCCGGCGGGCCGGGTCTGGCTGGCCGGGTCCTAGTACGGGTGGCGGTCGGGCTTGCCGCTCCACGTCGCGTAGGCCTGCCCGCCCAGTTCGGGGCTGAGCTGCTCGACGTGGATCGAGCGCTCGGCCAGCGGCCGGCCGAAGTCCTCGTACTGGAAGGCGTCGTCGAAACCGATCTCGCGGGTCGCTTCGAGGTCGCTGCTGTAGTAGACGTCATCGATCCGGGACCAGTAGATCGCGCTCATGCACATCGGGCACGGGATGCCGGCCGTGTAGAGCGAGTACCCCAGCAGCATCCGGGCCCGTTCGGGAACCCGGTCCGGGGAGCCGGGCGGGCGGGGGACCAGCTGCAGCGTCGCGTGGTTCTGCTCGTCCGGGCTGATCGTCGGGCCGTCCGGGTTCAGCACCTGGATCGCCTTGCGGATGCACTCGACCTCGGCGTGCGCGGTGGGGTCCCCGGTCAGCAGGACGCGGTTCTGGCCGCGCGCGACGATGTCCCCGTTCTTGGCGATCACGGCGCCGAAGGGGCCGCCCCAGCCGTTCTCCACCGACTGGACCGCCAGCCGCGTGGCCTCGTTCATGAGCGCCTTCTTGTCCATGCCCGCCCCATTTCCGCTGTTCGTCGCTCCCGGTGGGCCGGTGTTTTCCGGAACCATCCGGCCACAGCAGTGGCATACCCATCCGGGCGCCGGGCGTAGCGCCGCCGGGACCGAACGAACAAAACGGGCAAGAGGCAACGGTGGCGCGCCGTGATGCTTTCCACGACCTACGCTCCGAATGGTGGATGGCTCGCGGAAAGATGACGTCGGCCGGGAATCGGATGGCGCGGCCGCGACCGCCGTCGTCACCGTCGACGTGCGCGAAGGCTGTGAACGCGACTATCTGCGCTGGCAGCGCAGAACGGACGATGTGGCCCGCCGGCGCCCCGGTTTCGAGGCGGCCGAGCTCTACCCGCCGGCGTCGGTCGACGACCACTCCTGGGTGGTGCTGTTCCGGTTCGGGACGGTCGGTGACCTGCGCGGCTGGCTGGACTCACCGGACCGCAGGCGCCTGCTGGACGAGGGCCGGGAGCTGTTCAGCGGCCCGGGCAGCCAGGAGATCCTCGCGGGTGAGCGACCCGAGAAGGACACCGTCACGGCGGTCGTCGCGCATGACGTACGGCCGGGCCATGAGGCGGCCTTCCTCGCCTGGCAGGAGAAGGCGCACAAGGTCCAGAAGACGACGGCCGGGTTTCGGGGCTACGAGCTTTTCCAGCCCGTTCCCGGGGTTCAGGAAAGGTGGGTCGCAGTCTTCCGGTACGACTCGATGCGCCACCTGGAGGAATGGCTCGGCTCGACCGCACGGCAGCGGCTGATCGAGGACGGCCGTGCGCACATCACCGGATTCGACGTCCGGAAGGTGGGCTCCGCGTTCAGCGGCTGGTTCCGGTTCGGCGAGGCCGGCGGCCGGGACGAGGGAGCGCCGCCGAGCTGGAAGCAGGCGATGATGGTCCTGCTCGCGCTCTATCCCACGGTTATGGTGCTGAGCATCACGGTCAGCGACGCGCTGACGGGCGCCGGGCTACCGGAGTTCCTGGTCTTCTTCGTCGGCAACATCCTGAGCGTGGCCACGCTGACCTGGATTCTGATGCCGCTCGCGAACCGGGTGTTCGGGTTCTGGCTGATGCCCGGGGTGCCCAGGACCCGGTGTCGCCAGGCCCTGGGCGCGGCCCTCGTCGTCGGCTGCTACGGGCTTTCCCTGCTGGTCTTCGGGCTGGCGACCGCCTGAGGGCCGCGCCGCCGCTCCGCCCGGGTCACTGCTGGCGGCGCAGCTTGCCGGACGGCCGGCCCCCGGGCACGTCCTCGGACGTGTAGGTCAGCTGGCCGTCGGAGCCGAGGGACAGCCGGGTGGTGCCGCCCTCGGTGCAGGCCTGCACACCGAGCATGGTGACGTTCTTGCCGGAGCCCGGGATGTCGGCCACGACCACCTCGTCTCCGGACGGGCCGCCGAACCCGACGAGCCGGAGATCCCCGGTGCAGTCGAGCGAGTCGACCGGCACGCCCAGGACGGTGGTCACTGCCATGTCCGCATGGCCGACGGTCTGGCCGGTCTGGCCCGCTCGCAGGGTGATCACCGCGTGGTAGATGATCGCGCCGTCCTCGGTGGTCACCGTCCCCTGCCAGGTTCCGAGGTACCGGGTGGGCAGGGGACCGGGCCGGGTCGTTCCGGTACCCGCGGGCGGCGCGGAGCCGTCTGGGAGGGAACCGTCAGGAATGGACCCGTCGAAGGTGGCCGGCGGGCCGGAGGTCTCCACGGAGATCGCCGGACCGGAGCTCTGACGACCGATGGTCCCGTCGTCGCTGGCGGCCGAGCTGTGGGCCTGCCGCACCAGGAGGACGACGAGCAGGATGATGACCACCAGGCCGAGGAAGCCCGCCGTCGCGGCCGCGATCAGGCCGCGGCGGTTCGACCCGCCTGCCGGCGGCCCCGGCGGGGTTGCCCCCAATGGACCAGGCGGGGTGGGCGGCAGACCGGGGAAGGGCGCCGGGGTCGCGACCGTCACGAGGCCCGACGGTGCGCCGCTCGGCGGGCCCGTCCCGGGACCCGAGCCCTGGCCGGCCGCCGGGACGTAGCCGGCCGGCGGCGGGTACCCGGCTGGCGGGGTGTATCCGGCTGGATCCCGCGACGCGAACCCGGCCGCTGGCGAGTACCCGGGTGGCGGCGGGTAGCCGGGCGGCGGGTTGTGCTCGGCTGGTGTGGCTTGGCCGGCTGGCGTGACGGGTCCAGGCGGCGTGACGGAGGTGTAGGGCGGGCCGGGCTCGCCGGGTGTGTCGAGGTCGAGGAGGGCGACGGCCTGCCGGCTCAGGCTCGTGACCAGGTCCGTCGGCAGCCAGCCGGCCGCCATCAGCGCGGCGGCGCCGTCGGGCGCGAGCGCGGACACCACCTCGCGCGGGGTGGGCCGCGCCGCCGGATCCTTGCGCAGGCAGGCGCGGACCAGCTCGCGCAGGTCGGCGGGCAGCTCGGCGAGGTCGGGCTCGCGGGTGAGCACCCCGTGCAGCACGGAGGCCATGACCGGGCCGTCGAACGGCCCGGCGCCCGTCGTGGCGAACACGAGCACGGACCCCAGCGAGAAGACGTCGCTGGCCGGGCCGATCTCGGCGCCGTGCACCTGTTCCGGGGCCATGAAGGCGGGCGAGCCGACTACCGCGCCACTCGTGGTCAGCACCGAGGCGTCGATCGCCCGGGAGATCCCGAAGTCGATGACGCGCGGCCCGTCGGGGCTGAGGATCACGTTCGACGGCTTGAGGTCGCGGTGGACCAGCCCGGCGCTGTGCACGGCGATCAGCGCCTCGGCGAGGCCGGCGCCGAGCGCGCGCACGCTCGTCGCCGGCAGTGGGCCGTGGTCCGCCACCGCCCGCCCCAGGGATGGGCCCGGGATGTACGCGGTGACGAGGTAGGGCTGCTCGGCGTCGGGGCCGGCGTCGATCAGCGGTGCCGTCCAGGGGCCGCCGACCCGTCGGGCCGCATCGACCTCACGGCGGAACCGGGTCCGGAACGCCGGCTCGTCCGCGTACTCGGGGCGGATCACCTTGACGGCCACGGTCCGGCCGCCCTGGTTGCGGGCCAGGTAGACCCGGCCCATCCCGCCGGCGCCGAGGGTGCCGAGCAGGCGGTAGCCGCCGACGGCGACGGGGTCCCCGGCACGGAGCGGTCTCACGCGCGGCCGTCCTCCTCCTCGACGCGGGGGTCAGCGGCAGCTGCAACATCCTCGGTTCCCCGACGAGGTTAGCGATGAGCGCGCCGACGTGTCTCGGCCGGATGCCGGCGACGGACCGTCGATCCGGCGGTCAGCGCGCGGAGCCTGCCGACTGCCCGGCCGAGTCGGCGGGGCTCGTGGCCCAGCGGATCCCCGCCACCGCGCCCCAGCCGGCCAGCCGGCCGACGGTGCCCTCGAGGACGGGCAGGTAGGGCAGCCGCAGCGGCCACCGCGTCCACACCGGCATCAGGCCGACGGCCGCGGCCGCGAGCGCGCTGTACGGAGCCCGGGCCGCGAGCGGCAGCGGCGCGCTGACCAGCAGGTACCGGGCGGCCTGGCGGGCCTGCGGTGTACCGGCGAGCTCCGGGCGGTACGCCGCCAGCTGCTCGCCCAGCGCGGCCATCGTGCGCGGCGGGTCGTCGATGCCGAGCTTCTCGGCCACCAGCCCCGTGTCCAGCACGTAGCCGTCCTGCTCGGCCGTGGTCAGCGGGGCCGAGCCGTAACGCTGGTAGGCGGCGAGGAAGCTGTCGATCTCGGCGAGATGCACCCAGCGCAGGAGGTGTGGGTCGTCCGCCGCGTAGGGCCGCCCGTCGGGCGCCGTCCCGCGGACCCGGCGGTGCACACCCCGTACCCGGGCGACCGCTCGCTCCGCCTCGTCGTCCGGGCCGAAGGTCGTCGCGGCGAGGAAATAGCTGGTCCGCTGCAGCCGGCCCCACGGGTCGGCGCGGAAGTCCGAATGAGCGGCCACCCCGGCCATCGCGAGCGGATGCAGCGACTGGAGCAGCAGCGCCCGCAGGCCGCCGACGAACATCGCGCTGTCGCCGTGTACCCGCCGGATCGGCCGGTCCTCGGCGAACCACCGCTCGCCGGCTGCTTCGAAGATCTGCTCGCGCCGGCGCGCGCCGTCCGGCCCGGAGACCCGGGCGAAGACCTCGCCGCCGACCCGCGCGCGGAGCTCGGCCGCGTCGACGGGCAGCCTCGGCAGCACCATTACGCCATCATGCGCGCCGCCGCGTTCACCCGTCTGATCCGCACAATGATCGTGAGGACCGACACGCGTATTCGCGGGTGTGCCGTTCGGGCCGGGGCCAGCCCCGTCCAGGCACCGGCATGATCGCCATTTCAGGCTCCAGATGGTTGTAGCCGTGGCATTTCCGCGACCACTTGAGGGCGCAGTCGGCGATCACCTAAACGGGCGGGCCGGTCACGGCACTAGGATTTGATCGCATGAAATGCGGTTCCGGCGCTGCGAAGCACCTGCTGTCCAGGTATCAGCCGGCGGACGGCGGCGAGGCGGCGGATGTGGCCCAGGCGCTGGCCATGGTCGAGGGAACTCCCGACCCCTGGTCACGCGACGCGCCGCTGCATCTCACCGCGTCGGCGGTGGTCGTCCATCCGGAGACCGGGCGGGTCCTGCTGCGCTGGCACGAGCGGATGGAGAGCTGGCTGCAGGTCGGCGGCCACGGCGACCCGGGCGAGGACGACCCGGTCGCCGTCGCCCTGCGGGAGGGCCGCGAGGAGACGGGCCTGACGGACCTGCGGCCCTGGCCGACGGCCGAGCTGCGCCACGTCGTCGTGGTCCCGGTTCCCGCGAACACCCGGGAGCCGGCGCACGAGCACGCGGATCTGCGCTTCGTCCTGGCGACCGCGGCGCCGGCGCAGGCTCGGCCGGAGAAGCCGACGGCGCCGCTGCGCTGGCTCAGCCTGCCCGACGCGCTGGACGCCGTCGCCGAGGACAACCTGCGCGAGACCCTCGTCCGCACCGGGCGGCTCCTCGGTTCCTGAAGCTGCGAGGGTTCCTGAGACTGGGAGGGTTCCTGAGGCTGGGAGCCAGTTGCGAGAGTCTCGCAACAACGAGATAGTGGCGTAGTGATGACCACCCCCAGCACCAGGGAGGTGTCGTTCGGGACGCGGCTGGCGCAGTTCCGCGACAGCCTCAGCAGCGCGGACAAGCGGTCGCTCGCCGGGATGGCCGCCGTCATCGTCGTCCTGCACGTGGCCGGCTTCGTCGTGCTGCTCACCCTGGTGGCCCCGCACGGCTATCAGCTCGGCGGTGACCACCCGGTCTTCACCGCCGGGGTGGGCGTGCTCGCCTACACGTTCGGGCTGCGGCACGCCTTCGACGCCGACCACATCGCGGCCGTCGACAACGCCACCCGGAAGCTGGTCGCCGACAACGCCGCCGCCGAGGCCGCCGGGCAGGAACGACGGCGCCGGCCGCTGTCGGTCGGGTTCTGGTTCTCCCTCGGCCACTCGACGATCGTCTTCGTGTTGGCCTTCCTGCTCTCCGTCGGCGTCAAGTCCCTGGTCGGCCCGGTCTCGAACGACAGCTCCGAGCTGCACACCATCACCGGGGTCATCGGCCCGTCGGTGTCCGGCGTCTTCCTCTGGATACTCGGGATCCTCAACCTCGCCGCCCTGGTCGGCATCCTGAAGATCTTCCGCGAGATGCGCCACGGGACCTACGACGAGCAGGAGCTGGAGCGGCGCCTCGACTCCCGCGGCTTCATGAACCGCTTCCTCGGCCGGCTCACGAAGACCGTCACCAGGCCGCTGAGCATCTACCCTGTCGGGGTTCTGTTCGGGCTCGGGTTCGACACCGCGACCGAGGTGGGCCTGCTCGTCCTCGCGGGCGGCGCCGCGGCGTTCAACCTGCCCTTCTACTCGGTGCTGGTGCTCCCGATCCTCTTCGCCGCCGGCATGTGCCTGATGGACACCATCGACGGCGTCTTCATGAACGCCGCCTACGGCTGGGCCTTCGCCCGCCCGGTCCGCAAGGTGTTCTACAACCTGACGATCACGACCATCTCGGTGGTCGTCGCGCTGGTCATCGGCAGCATCGAGCTCATCGGTGTCGTGGCCGACCGATTCACGATCCGGTCCGGGCCGATCGCCTGGGTCGCCAACATCAACCTCGACTACGCCGGCTACGGCATCGTCGGCCTCTTCTTCGTCGCGTGGGCGATCGCGCTCGCGGTCTGGTACTTCGGCCGCGTCGAGGAACGCTGGTCGAGCAACCTGACCTATGAGCCCACCCAGTCAACCGAGCCGGCCTGACTCCCCTCGGGGCGGGAGGGAAAGCCCAGGTCACGCGCGGTCCACCCGCGGCGCGGACGCCCCGGGTGCCGCTCGGGTCACGCGTCATCGCGTGGGCGCCGGGTAAGCGGGAGGCCCCGCCGGGGGCTGGCCGGGGCACCTCCGCACCTCAGCCAGAGCAAGCGCGGACACCGCGTCGACGACAGCTTCTGGGTCACCTGGATGGACGCACCGCCCAGCAGCCCGCGTTCCACCAGCGCGGCCCGCAGCTCGCCCCTGGGCCCTGAGGAAGGTCGAGGATTGACCGGGTTCGAACATTCCGCTCACACACCTCTCGTCTCGAACGGACACGTTGGTCCTCGTCACCGATGCCTACGACGAGGAGCCTCATGTCCCGCCACAACCGCCCGCTGGCCGTGACCCTCGTGAGCCTGGCCGTCGCCGGCCTGACCGCCTGCCAGGCAGGCACCCTCGCGGCACAGGCCGCGCCCTCCAGCGCGGCCACGACGACACCGGCCGCGGGCCAGACCGCCATGGCCGGCGGCGAGACCGGCGGTTCCGCACCGGCCATGGCCCAGCCCGCGCTCGCGGCCGCTCCGGCGGCCGCGGCCGGTGCGTCGCCGGCCGGTGCGTCGCCGGCCGGTGCGTCGCCGGCCGGTGCGTCGCCGGCCGGTGCGTCGCCGGCCGGTGCGTCGACGTCCCCCGGCGCCGACGACGCGCGCCAGAACCGCTGCTCCGTGCCGCTGCCCGACCAGGTCATCGGCGCGCCGAGCGTCACCCCGGGCGGCGTCGACGGCGCGTGGGTCTGGCATGACGGCGCCGGCTGGCATCTGCGGGTCACGCACCCCTCGACCAACGCCGAGGTGTTCACCGGGACCGTCCGCAGCGCCCAGACCATCACCGCCAACCCCTTCGCGCTGGAGAAGGGTGACAGCTTCCACCTCTCGGCCGACCGGCACGTGCTGACCTTCAGCCTGACCAACCACGGCCGGATCGACGGCCTCGACCTCACCGACCAGTGCGCGATCTACACCCAGTTCGGCTTCCAGCTCGCCGGCTCCGAGCTTCCCGCCAGCGCGGTACACCTCGGCGCCCAAGGCGTCGCCGCGGCGACCGACCCGTTCATCGTCCGGCGAAAGAGCTGATCATCGGCCGCCGCGCGGTCAGCCCCGCGCGGCCAGCGTGTCGGCGACGAGGGCGTTGGCGTGGCCGTGCCCCAGGCCGTACTCCTTCTTCAGCCAGCCGACCAGCTCCATGTGATGGGTGACGCCGCTCGCCCTGATGATCGTCTTCCATTCGGCGATCGGTTGGCCGTACTTCTTCTCGATCGACGGGAAGTAGGACGCCGGTCCGCGCACCTTCGCGGCGGTGGGCTCGGTGGCCATCGGGCTGCTCCGCTCTCGTCGGGTGCGCCGCCGGTGTCGCACCGGCACGCTCACCTCGTTCAACCGGGCGACCCGCTCCCACTCATCGGCCGCCGGCCCGGGAATCGGCCCGCGACCGGCCCGGCGGTCAGTGGTGAAAGCCGGCGGCGGCCTCGGCGTGCGGCGGCCCGGGGCGGCTCGCGTCGGTGAGGCGCTCGACGACGCGGCGAAGGTCGGCGGCCAGCAGGTCGGCCAGGTCCGGGCCGAACCCGTTGCGGACGACGACGCGCAGCACGGCCAGCTCCTCCAGCGCCGGTGGGAGCCGGTAGGCGGGGACCTGCCAGCCGCGGGTCCGCAGCAGCTCCGACAGGTCGAACACGCTGAACCCCGCCGCGTCGGCATCGCGCACTGTGAACGCGAAGGCGGGGATGCCGCCGCCGGCACCGTCGGAGACCAGCTCAAAGGGTCCCATCCCGGCGATCAGGCCAGAAAGGCGGGTCGCGACGTCCCGGCAGCCCTGGATCACCTGGCGGTATCCCTCGCGGCCGTGGCGTAGCAGCGAGTAGTACTGCGCGACGACCTGAGCGCCGGGGCGGGAGAAGTTGAGCGCGAACGTCGGCATCGTCCCGCCGAGATAGTCGACGTGGAAGACCAGCTCCTCGGGCAGGTGCTCGTGGTCGCGCCACAGCACCCAGCCGACGCCTGGGTAGACGAGGCCGAACTTGTGTCCCGACGCGTTGATCGAGACCACCCGGTCGAGCCGGAAGTCCCAGAGCAGGTCCGGATCGCAGAACGGGGCCACGAAGCCGCCCGACGCGGCGTCGACATGTACCGGCACGTCAGGCCCGCCGCCGGCGGCGAGCCGGTCGAGCGCCGCCGCGATCTCGGCGACCGGCTCGTACGTCCCGTCGAACGTCGAGCCGAGGATGGCGACGACGCCGACGGTGTTCTCGTCGCAGTGGCGCACGGCCTCGTCGGCGGTGAGGTGGGTGCGCCCGGGCGCGAGCGGCACCAGCCGGGCCTCGACGTCCCAGTAGCGGGCGAACTTCTCCCAGCAGACCTGCACGTTCGCGCCCATCACCAGGTTCGGCCGGTCGGCCGGGAGACCCGCCGCACGGCGCGCGGCCCGCCAGCGGCGGGTCATCGCCAGGCCGGCGAGCATGCCCGCCTCGGACGAGCCGGTCGTCGAGCAGCCGACCGCGTCCGCCGCGTCCGCCGCGTGCCAGAGGTCGGCGAGCATGCTCACGCAGCGCGCCTCCAGCTCGGCGGTCTGCGGGTACTCGTCCTTGTCGATCATGTTCTTGGCGGCGCACTCGGCCATCAGCCGGTCGGCGTGCGGATCCATCCAGGTGGTCACGAAGGTGGCGAGGTTCAGCCGGGCGTTGCCGTCGAGCATCAACTCGTCGTGCACCAGCTGGTAGGCCGTCTCCGGGTCCATCGGCGCCGCCGGGATGCGGTAGCGCGGCAGTTCGCCGCTGGTCTCCTCGCCGGGGCGCGGCTGCCCCGCGGGCCACCGGAACTGCGGACGGACCGCCAGCCGCGCGTTCGCCTGGTCTCCCACCGTTTGCCTGTGCAGTGCCACGGGGCAAAGGCTATGCGGTCGCAACCAGCGTGGCGACAGGGCGTGGCCGGGTCCGGGCCGTCGAGGAACGCGCTTGGGTCGTCTAATGATGCTATGATCTGTCGGCTTTCGTGCTACGCGACCGCGCCGCACCGAGCCGACCAGCTGTCCGCGAACCGCCAGAGCCTGTGAACTATCAGAGCCTGTGAACAGGCAGAGTCCGCGGACCAGGCCCGCCCCGAGAGGTCCACCTCGACCGGCGCCGGCCGCTGCGCGGCGCGCCGGCGGTCAGGTGTGGCCGAGCCGACGCATCCGGGACCCGTCACCCCGCCGGCTGAGCGCCCGTTGCGCCTCGGTCGCGAGGTATGCCCGATGAGCGTCACAGCTGACCTCAGCACGTCCGCACCGAGTCACATCCCTACGACCACCGCCGCCCCGGACAGGCCCGCAGCCGCCGGGCGCGGGGAGCGGGCGCGTCCCCAGCCCGCGTCCGTCGCCGACGCGTCGCCCGAGTCTGGTGGCGCCGCCTATCGCTGGCTGGTCAGTCAGCCGGGCACCCGGCCGATGATGGCGGCGGGGCTGCTGGCCCGGCTGCCGGTCGCCATGATCGGTGTGGGCGGCATGCTGCTGGTGGCGGCGAGCACCGGCTCGTACCGCCTCGCCGGCCTGACGACCGCCGCGGTCGCGCTCGCCGGCGCCGCGTCCGGCCCGGCGATCGGCCGGCGCATCGACCGGCTCGGCCCCCGCGCGGTGCTTCCCGTGCTCGCCGCCGCCCACGTCGCCGCCGGCATCGCGTTCCTCGCGGCCGCCGTCGTGGCCGCGCCGGTGCCCGTACTGCTCGGGACCGCGGTCGCGACCGGCGCGACCCTTCCGCAGGTCGGCCCGGTGGCCCGGCAGCGATGGGCCGCCAGGCTTCCGGCCGGCGCTCGGCTGGACGCCGCCTACGCGCTGGAGTCGGCCATCGACGAGATCACCTTCGTCACCGGGCCGGCCGCCGCCAGCGCGCTCGCCGGCCTCACCCCGTCGGCCGGTACCGCTGCCGCGCTGGTGCTCGCCGCGGTCGGCACCGCCGCCTTCACAGCGCTGTCCGGCTCGGCTCCCGCGGCTGGGAAGTCAGCCGTCCCGGACCTTTCCGCGTCGCCGGACCGGCTCGCCTTGCCGGCCAGCGCCGGCGCGTCGGCAGCCGGCGAGCCCATGGCCGGCCCGTTGCCGGCCGGTGAGCCGGTGGTCCGCGAGCCGGCCCCGGGTGAGCGGTCGATGGCGCGGATCCACGGGCTGGTCCCGCTGCTGGCCTCGGCGGCCGCGCTGGGAATGTTCTTCGGCGCCTCGGACGTCGCCCTGGTCGCCTACGGCCGCGCGCATGGCTGGGGAGCCGCGTCGGGGCTGCTGCCGAGCACGCTGACGGCTTCCAACCTGTGCGCCGGGATCTGCTACGGGATGGTGCGCTGGCGGTCGAGCCTGCCGCGTCGGTTCGCCGTGGCCGCCGGCCTTTTCGCCCTCACCGCCTCGGTGGCGCCGCTGGCGGCCTCGGTCGGCGGTATCGACGCGGTGGTCGTCGCGGTCGTGATCGCCGGCCTGCCGCTGACTCCTCTGATCATCAGCTCGACCACGATCGTCGGCGAGCTGGTGCCCGCGCACCGGCGGACCGAGGGCTTCGGCTGGACGGTGATCGCGAACGGAGTCGGCGTCGCCGCCGGGGCCCCGCTGGCCGGCGCGCTCGTCGACCACGCCGGCGCGACGTCCGCCCTAGTGGTCTTCCCGGTGTGCGGGTGCGCGACGGGGGCCACCGCCCTGCTCGCCGCCTGCCGGCTGTCGGGCCGCCGCCACGGCGCGGCGGGGGCTGGTCTTCCCCCGCCGCGCCGTGGCGGCTGACGGGTCGGCGGTCGATGATGCACGCGGGCCGGGCCCAGGCCCGCGCCGTCCGGGCAGGCTGGCGGCGCACGACCGACGAGGAGCGCGGTGCCGCATGTGTCGTCTGTTCGGGATGAGCAGCTCGCCGCTGCGCACGCACGCGACGTTCTGGCTGCTGGACGCCCCTGACAGCCTCAGCGACCAGAGCCGGCGGGAGCCGGACGGCGCCGGGATCGGCTTCTTCGGCGCCGACGGCTCTCCCGAGCTGTACAAGGCCCCGATCGCGGCCTGTGAGGACCGAGGCTTCGCGCAGGAGGCCCGGAACGTCGAGTCAGCCACCTTCCTCGCGCACATTCGGTTCGCCTCGACCGGAGCGGTAAAACAGCGCAATACCCATCCCTTCGAGCAGGAGGGGCGCATGTTCGCGCACAACGGGGTGGTCGAGGGCCTGGACCAGCTCGATGCCGAACTAGGCCTGGACCGGTTCCTGGTGAAGGGTGATACGGACTCCGAGCGGTTCTTCGCCCTGATCACCCGGGAGACTAGGATTTCCGGGGACATGGCCAGCGGCATCGAACGCGCCGCCCAGTGGGTCGCGGCGAACCTGCCGCTCTATGCCCTGAACCTGATTGTCACGACGCCTCGGGAGCTC
This sequence comes from Pseudofrankia sp. DC12, assembly GCF_000966285.1. Lineage (NCBI taxonomy): Bacteria > Bacillati > Actinomycetota > Actinomycetes > Frankiales > Frankiaceae > Pseudofrankia > Pseudofrankia sp. DC12. The sequence goes on along the minus strand of NZ_KQ031391.1, from coordinate 827,356 downwards.
TGGGCGTTGCGTTACCCCGACACCCACCAGCTCTACACGCTCGAACGTCAGCCTGGCGGCCACCACGGCGACCGCCACCTCGATCACAGTGGCACGAATGGCCGGATGCGGGTCCAGTCCCATGACCTGGCCGCCGCCCCCGCGCTCGTGGTCGCCAGCGAACGGATGGACGACAGCCCTGGGTGGCGCCCGATGGAGCCCGGCGAGCTGCTCCACGCCGGGCCGGACCTGCGGGTCACCCGCAGGATCGCCCTGCCCGACAAGCCGGCGCATCAACTCAGCCTGGCGGAGCTAAGGCCCGACGCTGCCGCTTCCCAGAAGGCGAAGTAGTTGGCCCTGATGCCCGCAACCCTCTGGAGCCGGAGTCGTGATCACCCCCGGCGAGGCCAGGGTGATCAGTTGCGGACCCGGAGCGCGTCCATGAGCAGGTCCAGCAGGCGGCCGGCCTGGCCGCGGTCGCCGCGGTCGGCGGAGGCGAGGGACATGGCGCTGAGGCTGACCAGGACGTCGTCGGGAGCCACGTCCGCGCGCAGCGTCGCGGCTGCCGCCCCGGCCCGCAGCAGGGTCTCGACGGCGTTGGTCAGCCGGTCGCGGCTGTGCGCGAACGGGTCACCGCCGGAGGCGATCAGCGCGCGCAGTGCGTCGCCCATGCCGCGCTTGGCGGCCAGGTAGTCGACGAACCGGTCCATCCAGGCGCGCAGGGCCTGGTCGGGCGGGAGGCCGCTGAGCAGGTCGTCGACGGCGTCGGCCAGCCGGTCCAGCTCGTTGCGGTAGGCCGCGTCGACCAGCGCCTCGCGGCTGGGGAAGTGGCGGTAAAGCGTGCCGATCCCGACACCGGCCTCCTTCGCGATCGCCTCCAGCGGCACGTCGGGACCGGCCTGGGACAGCACCCGGACGGCGACCTCCAGCAGCCGCTCGCGGTTGCGCCGGGCGTCGGCGCGCAGCGTGCGCGTGGCGGCCATCACATCACCTCCGGAATGAAGCGGAGGAGCCTCCGGTTAGTGTGGGCGATGGGCCGGAGGAAACTCCGGTTGAGCGTACCGACGGGAGCACGCCATGACCGACCGGATTACCACCTCGTTCTCCGCCGAGTCGACCGCCGCGGAGGTGATCGAGGGCATCGACCTCACTGGCCGGCGCATCGTCGTCACGGGTGGTGCCTCGGGGATTGGCGTGGAGACGGCGCGGGCACTGGCCGGCGCCGGGGCAGAGGTGACGCTGGCCGTCCGCAACGTCGAGGCCGGCGGCCGCGTCGCCGCCGAACTCACGGCCGCCACCGGCAGCAAGCAGATCCTCGTCGCCCCGCTCGACCTCGCCGACCAGGCCTCGGTCGCCGCCTTCGTCGCGGGCTGGGACGGCCCGCTGGACATCCTGGTCAACAACGCCGGGGTCATGGCCTCGCCGCTTGGGCGCACGCCCGAGGGCTGGGAGATGCAGTTTGCGACCAACCACCTGGGCCACTTCGCCCTCTCCGTCGGGCTGCACGACGCGCTGGCCGCGGCCGGCGGGGCCCGGGTCGTCTCGGTCAGCTCCAGCGCGCACCACCGGTCCCCGGTGGTCTTCGACGACATCCACTTCGAGCGGCGCCCCTACGACCCGTTCTCGGCCTATGGGCAGTCGAAGACGGCCAACGTGCTGTTCGCCGTCGAGGCCAGCAAGCGCTGGGCGGCCGATGGGATCACCGCCAACGCGCTCATGCCGGGCGGGATTCGGACCAACCTGCAGCGTTACGTGCCCGACCGGGTGCTCGAGCAGATGCGGACCGCTGCCGGCGGCGGCGGCCTGAAGTGGAAGACCCCTGAACAGGGCGCCGCCACCTCGGTCCTCGTCGCGACCGCCCCGCTGCTTGACGGCGTCGGCGGCCGCTACTTCGAGGACTGCAACGAGGCGGAGGCGGGCGTACTCACCGCCCGCAATGGCGTGGCCCCGTTCGCGCTCGACCCCGAGGCCGCCGCCCGCCTGTGGGAGGTCTCCGTCGAGACCCTGGCCGGCTAGCTCCCGGCACAGGCCGGACGGCCGGTGGACGGTGTGGGCGAGGCGGACCGTGGGCGGCGCTGGCACCGCCGTCGCGCCTGGCCGCGCCGCGCGGACCGGCCGAAATGGTCGCTCGCGGCCTGTAACGTCTACGGCATGGCCGAACGCCTCCCGCAACTGGAGCTCGGCAACCAGCTGTGCTTCGCGCTGTACAGCGCGAGCCGCTTCGCGATCCGGGCCTACGGGCCGGTCCTGGCCGAGATCGGGCTGACCTACCCGCAGTACCTCACGATGCTGGTGCTCTGGGAGGCCGAGAAGCCCCTCACGGTCGGTGACATCGGCGCGAGCCTGCATCTGGACAGCGGCACCCTGACCCCGTTGCTCAAGCGCCTGGAGGATCTCGGCCTGGCCGACCGGGCCCGCGATCCCTCGGACGAGCGGCGCGTTCTCATCTCGCTGACCGAGCAGGGAACGGCGCTGCGTGCCAGGGCCGCCGACGTCCCCCAGCGGGTGTTCCAGGGCTACGGGATCGACATCCCCACGGCGCTGCGGCTCATCGGCGAGCTGACGACGATCGTCGAGTCGCTGAGCCGGGCCTAGCCGCCTCCGCGCTGGCCCGCTGGGGCGGGCGCCGGTGCTAGGGGCCCGTGGTCCGGGCGCGGGCACCGTCCAGCAGCTCGGTGAGGCCGCCGGGGGCGTAGGGGCCGATGACGACCTGTTCGAGGACGCCGAGGCCGGTCCGGTCGCCCCAGGTCGCGCGCATGACCTGCTGCACGTGAATCGTGTCGAACGCGAGGACATCCAGGTCGGCGCATTGGTGGCTCTCGGCGCCGACGGCCAGCTCACCGTGCCATTTCCCGTGGCCCCAGGTGGGATGCAGGTAGCCGACGCCCTTCATCCGGAACGTGCGGATGGGCTCCAGCTCGACGGTCTCGCCGGGCCCGAGCACGATCGTGGCACTTTCGGAACGGCGCAGGCCCGGGGCCCAGCGGATCTTGTGGTGAACCCCGTCCAGCCGGCGGATTCCGGTCTCGGCGCCGAAGACCGGCGCGGCGTCGCCCAGTACGGGTAGAACGGCCGCGGTCTCGGACCACGGGACGCCGTGCGCGTCCTCGAAACGCAGATAGTGCAGGCACCGGTCGGGGAAGTTCAGCGGGGCCCAGAAGAAGCAAAGCTGCGGTGGCACGTTTCGGGGCGCCGCCGGGGCGGGATCACCGACACCGCGGATGCCCCAGGAACGGTCCTTGGTGCCGTAAGCGGGCGCGCCCATCGGGATATCGGTGCCGCCGGAGGAGAGGGTGCCCGACCAGGTGACCAGCTGGGTGGCCCGAGTGACGTCCATGATCATCACGGTGCCGGCGTGGCGGGTCTGGCGGGGTTCCTCGTACGCGGAGGTCCTGGCGGTCGCGGTCAGGTCCGCGACGAGCCCGTGCTCGGGGGCGGTGACGACGATCCGGGCGACCCGCATCGGTTCGACGATCTCGATGGAGATCGGGCCGATCCTCGTCTGGGTGCGGTCCAGCGGGATGCGCCCGGAGGCGAAGACTGACCGCTGGACGCCGTCGTGGACGACGCTGAACGCGGCGTCGATGATGCCGCGGTTCGGGTAGAGGCCGAGCGCCACGGCGAAGTACATGTTCTCGTCGTAGCCGTTGAACCAGAACCGGTCGTACTGGTCCGGGTGGCCGTCGCCGGCGTGCGCGAGCGGGAGCGCCGTCTGGTGCACCGGGTAGTCGTCAAAGGGGATGAGCACCAGGGTTCCTCTCAGCGTGCGGGCGCGACGAGCGGCGGCGCCGCGACGGCCTCAGCCGGTCGGCGCTTCGAGTGTCGGCTCCCGGCCAGCGGGCTCCTGGCTACCGGAGACCTCTTCCTGAGCGCGCTCGCTTCCGGGGGCATCGCCGTCGGGGGCATCGCCGTCGGGGGCGCTGCCGTTGGCGGTGGTGCCGTTGGCGGTGGTGAAGAGGGGTTCGTCGGTGACGGTGAAGTGGTGGTCGCGGAGCTGGAAGGCGCGTTTGGTGCCGTGTTGGGCGCGGGTTTTGACGAAGTTGTATTCGTCGTCTTCGAAGCGGAGGTTGGTGCCGTAGGCGTGGAGGAGGTAGCTGGTGGTTTCTTCGCCTTGGTAGTTCTGGAGCTGTTCGATGAGGCGGAAGGCTTCTTTGGCGATGGTGATGCCGTCGGCGGGCATTTTGGCGGCTTTGCGGGCCCAGTGTTCGGCGCGGGTGGTGGCGTCGGTGGTGGTGCCGACGGTTTCGGTGAAGATGCCGAGGTGGGCGAGTTCGGCGGCTTGGATGATGTCGCCGGTGAGCAGGAGGCGGCGGGCGAGGACGGGGCCGAGTCGGTAGAAGAACATGTGCAGGGAGCCGAGGGCGGGGCCGAGGAAGCGGGTGGCGGGCATGCCGATGCGGGTTTCGGCACTGATGACGGCGATGTCGGCCATGAGGGCGAGTTCGAAGCCGCCGCCGAGGGCGTAGCCGTTGACTTCGGCGACGGTGACTTTGGGGTAGCCGAGGAACTGGTGGTAGAAGTCGAAGGTGTGGCGGTCGACGGTGAGGCGGCGGCGTTGGCTGGGCCGTCGGGCGCGGTGTGTCTCGTTGTCCGCGCTGGTGTCGTTGCTGTACCAGGCGTAGGCGTTTCCCATGTCGGCGCCGGAGGAGAAGATGTTGTCGCTGCCGCGCAGGATGACGACTTTGATGGTGTCGTCGTCGGCGAGGGTGTCGAGGTGGGTGGCGAGCTGGGCGCGCATCGCGGGGCCGTAGGCGTTGCGCCGGGCGGGGTTGTCCAGGGTGAGCCGGGCGATGCCGCAGGAGTCGTCCCGCTCCAGCAGGACGCGGCCGTCCCGCGGCTGACCTTCACCCATCGCACGCACTCCTCGTCGCCGCCGTCCACCGGCAGGATGCCCTGCCGCCGGTCCATCGTATATATCTAGACATTACTGCGCCCGCTGGCTAGCATCGCCGCAATGCGAAGCGCTCAGGCCCGACGGGCCGCGGCGCGCCCGGCCTCGATCGGCCCTCGGCGCGGCGTCGCGGCGGCACCAGGCCGGCTCGCGGCGCGCGGATCTCCCGACTGCTTGCGCGGCGTCGTACCCATCGGCGTCAATCGAGGCAACGCCGTGCTCGAGGAGTCCTGGAGGCCGGTCGTGACGAAGACGTTCATCGACTACGAGGTCAGCGACGCGATCGCGACCATCACCCTGGACCGGCCGGAGGCCGCCAACGCCCAGACGCTGGAGCTGCTCGACGAGCTCGACGCGGCGTGGCGGCGGGCCGCGGACGACCCCGAGGCCCGGGTCATCGTCCTGCGTGCCAACGGCAAGCACTTCTCCGCCGGCCATGACATCAAGGGCGTGGGCGGCTCCAACGGCGCGCCGCCGAAGTGGACGCTGGAGGGCATCTACGAGATCGAGTCCCGGCGGTTCCTGGAGTACAGCCTGCGGTGGCGCAACGTGCCGAAGCCGTCGATCGCCGCCGTCCAGGGCGTCTGCATCTCCGGCGGCCTGCTGCTCGCCTGGCCGTGCGACCTGATCATCGCCGCGGACAACGCCACGTTCTCCGACCCGGTCGTGAACATGGGCATCGGCGGCGTCGAGTACCACGGCCACACCTGGGAGATGGGCCCGCGCAAGGCCAAGGAGCTGCTGTTCACCGGCCGCAAGATGGACGCCTACGAGGCCGAGCGGGTCGGCATGGTCAACCGGGTCGTGCCGCTTGCGGACCTGCGCGACGTGACCAGGGCGCTGGCGGCCGAGATCGCCACCAAGCACCCGTTCGCGCTGCGCCAGGCCAAGCGGGCCGTCAACCAGACGCTCGACGTGCAGGGCTTCTACGCGGCGGTCCAGTCGGTCTTCGACATCCACCAGACCGGCCACGGCCACGCGCTGTCCGAGAGCGGCATGCCGATCCTCATGCTGCTCGACGGCATGAAGGAGCAGCTCGCGAAGCCTTCGTCCAACGGCCGCTGACGAGCGCCTCGTGGGAGAGAGCGTGACGACGCAGCTCGAGCATCCGAAGTGGCTCGCCGCCGTGGCGCCGGACCGGCCCGCGGTGATCGCCGATGACGTCACGATCACCTACGCGGAGCTGGAGGCGAGGTCGAACCGGCTCGCGCACGCGCTGCGCGCGGCCGGGCTGGGCATCGGCGCCAACGTCGCGGTGCTGATGGAGAACCGGGCCGAGTACTTCGAGGTCACCTGGGCGGGGCTGCGCGCCGGCCTGCTGGTCACGCCGATCAACTGGCACCTGTCCGCCGCCGAGGCCCGGTACATCGTCGAGGACTGCGGCGCCGACGCGCTGATCGCGTCGGCGTCCTGCGCCGACATCGTGGCCGAGCTGGCCGGCGCCGGCCCGACGATCCGGCTGTCCGTCGGCGGGCCGGTCGACGGGTTCGAGCCGTACGAGCAGGCCGTCGCCGGTTTCGCGCCGACGCCGATCGACGACGAGGCCGACGGCGCGTGGATGTTCTACTCGTCGGGCACCACCGGCCGCCCCAAGGGGATCAAGCCGCCCGCGGTCGGCGGCCCCCTCGGCGCGCCGAGGGGGTTCACGGCGATGGTCCGGTTCCTGTTCGGCGGCGACGAGACCACCCGCTACCTGAGCCCTGCCCCGCTCTACCACGCGGCCCCGTCTGGCTGGACCAACGCGATCCACCGGATCGGCGGGACGGTCGTGCTCACCGAGCGGTTCGAGCCCGTCGAGTTCCTCCAGGCGATCGAGCGGCACCGGGTCACGATGGCGCAGGTCGTCCCGACCCACCTCGTCAGGCTGTTGAAGCTGCCCGAGCAGGAGCGCCTGGGCCACGACCTGTCCAGCCTGAAGACGCTCGTCCACGCCGCCGCGCCGTGCCCGGCCGACGTCAAGCGGGCCGTGCTGGAGTGGCTCGGCCCGGTTGTCTACGAGTACTACGCAGGCAGCGAGGGCGTCGGGTTCTGCTTCATCGGGCCGCAGGAGTGGCTCGCCCACCCGGGCTCCGTCGGGCGCTCCATGCAGGGCGCGGTCCACATCGTCGACGAGGCCGGGAACGAGCTGCCGGCCGGCGCCGACGGGCGGGTCTTCTTCGAGGCGGCGCCCCGCTTCGAGTACCACGGCGACGCGGAGAAGACCGCCTCCATGTTCGACGACCGTGGCTGGGCCACCTACGGCGAGATCGGCCATGTCGACGCCGACGGCTACCTCTACCTGACCGACCGTGCCACCAACATGATCGTCTCGGGTGGCGTCAACATCTACCCGCGCGAGCTGGAGGACGTCCTGATCCGGCATCCCCAGGTCGCGGACGTCGTCGTGATCGGCGTCCCCGACCCGGAGATGGGCGAGTCGGTGCGGGCGGTCGTCCGGCCCGCGAGCCCGCCGGCCGATCCGGCCGCGCTGGAGGCCGAGCTCATCGCGTACTCCCGCGCTCGCCTCGCCCGCTTCAAGGCGCCCCGGTCGGTCCGGTTCCTCGACGAGTTCCCCCGCCTGCCCACCGGCAAGGCCGCCCGCCGCCTGTTGCCGCCGGACGTCCTGGGCTGACCGTCCTGGGCTGACCGTCCTGGTCTGGCCGGTCCTGGTCTGGCCGGTCCGGGTCTGGCCGGTCCGGGCCTGTCCGGTCCGGGCCTGGCCGGGCCTGGCCGGTCCTGGTCTGGCCGGTCCGGGCCTGTCCGCGTCGTGGCGTGCCCCGAGGCCGCCTGCCCCGAGCTGGCGTGGCCACGGCCGGCCCGGGGCGGCCGGTGGCGCCGGGCGACGCGGGGGAATATGACGGAGCCATGCTCCCGGTGACCTGTCGTCGGCGTGTCCGCCGTGACGTCAATACATATAGACATTTAAGCGCAGCCTCGATACGATCGCCCCGGTGAACGGCATGGGATCCGCCACGGGCGCTGGCGTCGTCGTCGAACGCGACGGCGGCGTGCTGCGGATCGGCCTGAACCGCCCGGAGCGCCGCAACGCCCTCGGCCCGGCCGCGGTGCGGCGGCTGATCGAGACGCTGGAGGACGCGGCCGTCGACGACGGCCTGCGCGTCGTCGTCCTGGCCAGCCTCGGGCCCGACTTCTGCTCTGGCGCCGACTGGGCCGCGTCGAACACCAAGGGCGGCGAGCGGCCGCGGACGGGCAGCGTGCAGCGGCGCACGGCCCTGCAGGCGCACCGGCTCGTCCAGCTCATCACCGAGATCCAGCTGCCCGTCGTCTGCGCGGTGCGCGGGCACGCGGCCGGGCTCGGGTTCCAGCTGGCGCTGGCCGCGGACTTCACCGTGGCCGCCGAGACCAGCCGTTTCTGGGAGCCCTTCCTGGCCCGGGGCTTCAGCCCGGACAGCGGCGCCACCTGGCTGCTGCCCCGGCTGGTCGGTGTGGCCCGGGCGAAGGAACTGCTCATCCTGGGGCGCCGGCTGTCCGGTGCCGAGGCCGCGGCCTGGGGCCTGATCTACCGGGCCGTGCCCGACGCCGAGCTCGGCGACGCCACCGCCGCCCTGGTCGCCGAGCTCGGCCAGGCCGCGACCGTCGCCGTCGGGCTGACCAAGCGGTCGGTCAACCGGGGCTTGGAGCTCGGGCTGGCCGAGGCGATGGAGCAGGAGGCCTACGCGTTGGAGCTGTCGTCCCGCACCGGCGACTTCCGGGAGGGGCTCGCGGCCTTCCAGGAACGGCGCGCCCCGAACTTCGGCGGCCGCTAGTGGCGATCGAGACCACGATCGAGGCCGGCGACGGCTTACCGCTGACGGCCGCGGCCCTGCTGCGGGAGCGGGCCGCCCAGTACGGCCCGCGGGTCCTGCTGGTGACCGACGACGACGTCCTCACCTACGCCGAAGCCGACCGGCGGTCGCGGGAGCTGGCCCGGGGCCTGCTGGCGCTCGGCGTCGGCCGGGGCACCCACGTCGGGCTGCTGTTCCCGAACGGGAGCGACTTCGTCGTCGGGTGGCTGGCCGCCGCCCGGGCCGGCGCGGTCACGGTCCCGCTGAGCACGTTCTCGACCAGCGCGGAGCTGCGCGGGCTGCTGTACAACGCGGACGTCGGGGTGCTGCTCGCGGCCCGCGGCTTCCGCGGCCATGATTACGTCGCCGCGCTCGGGGCGGCCGTCGACGATCTTGATCTCCAGGCCGGGCAGCCGCTGCTGGCCGCGTCGATGCCGGTGCTGCGGCGCGTGTTCTTCGCCGCCGGCGCGGACGCCGTCGACGACGGCCGGGTCGGGCCGGCGTGGACGCTGGCCGCGCTGGCGCGCCACGGCGTCGCGGTGGACGACGACCTGGCGCTGGCGGTCGAACAGTCCCTGGCGCCGAGTGACCGTCATGTCATCGTCCACACGTCCGGGTCGACAAGCGCGCCGAAAGGCGTGGTCCACACCCAGGGCGCGCTGATCCGCCATCTGGCGAACCTGAACGACATCCGCCGCTACACCCCCGAGGAGGCGCTCTTCTCGAACTCGCCGTTCTTCTGGGTCGGTGGGTTCGCCTACGCGCTGCTCGGGACCCTGGTGGCCGGTGGCCGGCTGGTCTGCTCGAACGCGTCCGATCCGGCGGATGTGCTCGACGTCCTGGAACGTGAGCGCCCGACCATGGTGAACGGCTACGCGCAGTCGGTGGCGGGCCTGCGGGCCGACCCGACGTTCGCCCGCCGGGACCTGTCCTCGATCCGCCGCGGCAACCTCTACTCGATCATGCGCGCCGACGTCCGGCCCGTCGACCCGCTGCTGCGCCACCAGATGCTCGGGATGACCGAGGCCGGCAGCGTCTGCCTGGTCAGCGCGGACGAGGGCGACCAGCCGGAGCGGCGCCGCGGCTCGTTCGGGCGCCCGGCGCCGGGCTTCGAGGCCCGGGTCGCCGAGCCGGATGGCTCGGAATGTGGCGTCGGCGAGGTGGGGGAGCTGTGGCTGCGGGGCCCGTTCCTGATGGAGGGCTACTACAGCCGGGAACGCCACGAGGTGTTCGACCCCGACGGGTGGTTCCACACCGGCGACCTGTTCGCCGTCGACGACGAGGGCCTCTTCTACTTCCACGGCCGGCGCGGCGACCTGATCAAGACCGGCGGCGCGAACGTGTCGCCGAGCGAGGTCGAGGCGGCGATCCGCGACGTCGCGGGGCTCACAGCGCACGTCGTCGGCCTCGACGACCCGGCGCGTGGGCAGATCGTCGCGGCGGCGGTCCGGGTGCCGTCCGGGGGCGACGTCGACGCCGGCGACCTGCGCCGCCAGCTGGCCGGGCGGCTGTCCTCCTACAAGGTGCCGCGCAGGTTCGTCCTGCTCGCCGACGACGAGGTGCCGACGATGTCCAGCGGCAAGATCGACATGCCCGCCCTCAGGGAGCTGCTGCGTGCCGCCCGCTGAGCCCGCGGCGCTGACGATCTCCGGGCTGCTCGCAGTCCGCCGGCGCGAGGACGGCGGCCTCGGGGCGCTGGTCGGCGACGACGAGGCGGTCACCTACCACCAGCTCGACGACGCGAGCCGGGCGCTCGCGGCCCGGCTGGTGGCCGCCGGGGTCGGCAAGGGCAGCCGGGTCGGATCGGTGATGCCGAACGGCGTCGGCTGGGCGGTGCTCGCGCTCGCCGTGACCAGGATCGGCGCGGTCCTCGTCCCACTGTCGACGCTGCTGCGCCCGCCGGAGCTGATCGCCCAGCTGCGGGCCGCGGCCGTCACCTACCTCGTCGCCGTGCCGGCCTTCCGCGGCCGTGACTACCTCGCCGACCTGGAGGCCGAGGTGCCGGGCCTGGCCGGGCGCCTGCGGGCCGGCCGCCGGCATCCGGGCGTGCCGTCGCTGTGCCAGGCCTGGACCTCGGCCGACCTGCCGACGGCCGCGGTGGCGGCGGCGCTGGTCGACGCCCACGAACGGGCCGTGCGGCCCGCCGACGACCTCGTCGTCCTGTTCACGTCCGGCAGCTCGGGCGAGCCGAAGGGCGTGCTGCACACGCACGGCAACGCGCTGCGCGCCGTCGTCAGCAGCCTGGGCGCCCGGCGCGTCGGCCACGGTGAGCGGCTCTACATCCCGATGCCGTTCTTCTGGACCGGCGGGTTCGGCGCCGGCCTGCTCTCGGTGCTCGTCGCCGGTGCCACGCTGCTCACCGAGGCGGAGCCGGAGCCGGGCCGCACGCTGCGCTTCCTCGAACGGGAGCGGGTCACGCTGTTCCGCGGCTGGCCCGACCAGGCGGCGTGGCTCGCGGCGCACCCGGACTTCCCGGCCGTCGACCTGTCGTCGCTGCGGCCGGGCAGCCTCGGCGCGGTCCTGCCCGCGGCGCAGCGGCCCGCCGCGGGGGCGCGGGCGAGCCTTTTCGGGATGACCGAGTCGTTCGGCCCGTACTGCGGCTCCCGGCTCGACACCGACCTTCCCGAGGACAAGCGCGGCAGCTGCGGCCAGCCCTTCGCGGGCGTCGAGGTCCGCGTCGTCGACCCGGTCACCGGCCGGCCGCTCCCGCCTGGCGCCGAGGGGGAGATCCGGCTGCGCGGGCCGCACCTGATGCGCGGCATCTGCGGGCGCCACCGGGCGGACGTGTTCGACCGCGACGGCTTCTACCCGACCGCCGACGCCGGTGTGCTCGATGCCGAGGGCTTCCTGTGGTACCGGGGCCGGCTCGACGACATGTTCAAGGTCAGCGGCGCGACCGTGTACCCGCTCGAGGTCGAGACGGCGTTGCGCGCCCTGCCCGGGGCGCGCGAGGCCTTCGTCACCGACGTCGCCGACGAGGCGGGTGACCCGCAGGTCGCCGCGCTGGTCGTCGTGTCCCCGGACGCGGCCGGCGGTGCCGGCGACCTGGCCGAGGCGGTCAGGTCCCGGCTGAGCAGCTTCAAGGTCCCGACGCGGTGGCTCGTGGTTACCGACCCGGCCACGGTGCCGCGGCTGGCCAGCGGGAAGGCCGACGTGGGTGCGCTGCGCCGGCTGCTGCGGGACAAGGGTGTCGCCAGATCCCGGAAGGTGAGGCCGACATGAAGGCCATCGACTGCCTGGTCAACGTCCACCTGGGCGACGACAAGCAGCCCGAGTGGATGGTGCGGGTCAAGGAGGACTACTTCAAGGGTGGCGAGTCCTTCTTCCACAGCCCCGAGCTGCCCGAGCTGATCGACGCCATGGACGCCGCCGGCGTCGAGCGGGCGATCCTGATCTCGCGGACCAGCAAGGGGCCGGACCGGGCCGCGAGGTACGCCGAGGCGCGCCCCGACCGGTTCGCGCTCGCCGTCGGCGGCTTCAACCTGCTGCGCCCGATGGCGGCCCTGCGCACGCTGGAGTCCTACGTCCGGGACTACCCCGTCGCGTCCGCCACGGTGGGGCCGAGCTTCTGGGGCGACGGGATGTACCCGCCCACCGACGCGGTCTACTACCCGCTCTACACGAAGTGCTGCGAGCTCGACCTGCCGCTGTGCATGAACACCGGCATCCCCGGGCCGCCGATCCCCGGCGAGGTCCAGAACCCGATCTACCTCGACCGGGTCTGCGTCCGGTTCCCCGAGCTGAGGCTCTGCATGATCCACGGGGCCGACCCCTGGTGGGACACCGCGATCCGGCTGATGATCAAGTACAGGAACCTGCGGCTGATGACGTCGGCCTGGTCGCCCAGGCGGCTGCCCGCCTCGCTGCTGCACTACATGTCGACCCGGGGCCGCGACCGGGTCATCTTCGCCTCCGACCACCCGGTGCTCTCGTTCGAGCGCTGCCTCGCGGAGGCCACGAACCTGGGCCTCACCGACGAGGTCCGCCAGGCCTGGCTCTACGACAACGCCCTGTCCTTCTTCTTCGCCGACCGCGCCAAGGCCAAGTAACCCCCGAACCGGGGAAAACATCTATACATAAGGGGCGGCGGCCGGCTGGTCGGGCGTGCGCGACGACGGAAGGCGATGGGGATGGCCGGGAAGCCGTTTGCCTTTACCGAGGAGCAGCGGGAGCTGCGCCGGACGGTACGCGCGTTCCTGGAGCACGCGGCCCCGGAGCCGGAGGTGCGCCGCCTGATGGAGACCTCGGACGGCTATGACCCGGCGGTCTGGGCGCAGCTGGCCGGCGAGCTGGGCCTGGTAGGCCTCGCGATCCCGGAGGAGCTGGGCGGCTCCGGCGCTACGTTCGTCGAGGTCGCGATCGTCGCCGAGGAGATGGGGCGCCGCCTGCTGTGTGCGCCGTACCTGTCGACGGCGGTGCTCGCCGTCGGGACGCTGCTGCGCTCGGGGGATGCCGGGGCGCAGAAGGCCTGGCTGCCGGGCATCGCGGCCGGCGAGACCATCGCGACGCTGGCCTTCGCCGAGGAGAACGGGCGCTGGGACGCCAGCGGCGTCGCCGCCGTCGCGGCGCAGGCGGGTGACGGCTGGACGCTGGCCGGCACCAAGTCCTTTGTGCTCGACGGCCACACTGCCGACCTGTTGCTGGTCGCCGCGCGCAGTGCGGCCGGCGTGTCCCTGTTCGCCGTCCCCGGCGACGCCCCGGGCCTGACCCGGGCGCCGCTGTCGACGCTCGACCAGACCCGCCGGCTGGCCAGGGTCGAGCTCGCGGGCGCGCCGGCCACCCTGCTCGGTGAGGACGGCGCGGGCTGGCCGGTGATCGAGCACGTGCTGAACCTGGCGACCGTGGCGCTGGCCGCCGAGCAGGCCGGCGGCGCCGAGGCCGTCCTGGACATGGCGGTCCAGTACGCCAAGGACCGGGTCCAGTTCGGCCGCCAGATCGGCAGCTTCCAGGCCGTGAAGCACCGCTGCGCCGACATGCTGCTGGAGGTGGAGTCCGCGCGGTCGGCCGCCTACTACGCGGCCTGGTGCGCGGCCGGCGCCACGGCGGCCGATGGCGGCGACGACGAGCTGGCCAGGATCGCCGCCGTCGCGAAGGCCTACTGCTCGGAGGCCTACACCCAGGTCGCCGCCGACAACATCCAGGTCCACGGCGGCATCGGCTTCACCTGGGAGCACTCGGCCCACCTGTACTTCCGCCGGGCCAAGTCCGACGAACTGCTCTTCGGCGCCCCAGCCACCTGGCGCGACCGGCTGGCCACCAGCATCGGCGTATAGCCGATCATGTCGACGAGGTAGAGCTCGTCACGCCGTATACAGAACCCGAGCCTCCGCAAGCACCCGATCCCGGATGACCCATTTCAGCCGGGACCTGGGTACCAGGTCGACGTGCCGTCAACGATCTTTTCGAGATCGTCCTGGAGGTCGACGATCTCGTAGCCGAGCTTGGAGCCGGGCGCCAACACGTACAGGAGATCGACGTCCGACTCGTCGGTGTCGTCGCCGCAGGCAACTGAGCCGAAGACGGACAGCTCGGCGACGCCGTACCGGCGGCACGCCTCGGCGATCCGGGCATCGCGAAGATCGACGGCCACGTGGTCATGGTCTTCCGCGGCCGGTGCTGTGGGCTGCCTGCCGTCGGCGCGGCTCGCCGCTCAGCCGGCCGGGGCGGCGTCCTCGCGGCCCGCTCGGCCGCGCAGGACCTCGCGGTAGGGGCGGCCGCGGTCGGGGCTGGGCTCGCGGGGGAGGCCCAGGACGCGTTCGGCGGCGATGTTGCGCTGGATCTCGTCGGTGCCGCCGTAGATCGAGGAGGCTCGGGCGAACAGGAACGCCTTGCCGAACCTGCCGCCCTCGGCGGCGTCGTCCCCGGCGAGCAGGCCGCCCGCGTCGAGGATGTCCAGGCCGATCTCGGCGGCGAGCTTGGTGATCCGGGTCTGGGCGATCTTGCCGGTGCTGGCGATGGACGTGCCCGCCGCCGCGTCGCCCGCCGCGGTCTCGGCCTTGGCCCGGGCGGCGTTCCACTGGCCGACCTGCTGGTAGGAGTACAGGCGGGCCAGCTTCTGGCGGATGGCCGGGTCGGCGTCCCGGCCGTGCGCGTGGGCCAGCGCCACCAGGTCGGCGAGGGTGACGGTCAGCCCCTCGGGCGCGCGCAGCTTCGCGGCCTCGCCGGCCGTCATCCCGAGGACGCCGCCGTTCGGGCCGGGCGGGGGGAAGCCGGCGTGCGCGCCGCCGGCGCCGATCCCGGTCCGCTCGAAGTGCAGGGTCGTGTTCGCGGCCATCCAGCCCTTGCCCTCGCCGCCGACCAGGTCCGCGTCGAGGGCCACCGCGTCGTCGAGGAAGACCTCGTTGAACACGGCGTCACCGGTCATCTCCCGCAGTGGGCGGATCGTGACGCCCGGCTGGTCGAGCTTGAAGGCGAACCAGGAGATCCCGGCGTGCTTGGGGACGTCGAAGCTGGTCCTGGCCAGCAGCATGCCGTAGTCGGCCTCGCGGGCCTGGCTGCTCCAGACCTTCTGGCCGTTGATCACCCACCGGTCGCCGTCGCGCTCGGCCCGGGTGGTGAGCCCGGCGAGGTCGGACCCGGCGCCCGGCTCGGAGAACAGCTGGCACCAGCCGAGCCGGCCCTCCAGGATCGGCGGCACGTGCCGGGCGATCTGCTCGGGCGTGCCCAGGGTGAGGATGGTCGGGGCGGCCATCAGCAGGCCCAGGCCGCCAGGGGGCTGCAGGGCGCCGTGCGCGAGGAACGCGGCGCGCACCGCCCGCCCGGCCCGCTGCGGCAGGCCGCGGCCGCCCTGCTCGACGCTGAGGTGCGGGGCCGTCCAGCCGGCCGCGGCGACCACGCTCCACCACCGCTCGACGGTCAGCTCGGGGTCCCAGTGCTCCTGGAGCCAGGCGGTGACCTCGGCCCGCAGGGCCGCTCCCGAGCCTGCGTCGTCCGCCGCGCTGCTGGAGAAAGCCGTGCTCATCGGCGCCAACCCCTTGCGCGTGATCTTTGAAATATCTAGATACTAAGAGAACGGCCTCGATAGTATCGCCGCGGTCCGCGCGGCGCGGCCGATCCAGGAGGAGGCCCGATGGCGGCCATGTTCGTCGAACGCCAGGACGGTCTGGTCACCGTCACGTTCAACCGCCCGGAGAAGAAGAACGCGCTGAACGCCGAGAGCTGGGCCGACCTCGACCGGGTGCTGACCGAGGTCACGACCAATCCGGACGACCGCGCGCTGGTCCTGACCGGCGCGGGCGGGAACTTCTCCTCGGGCGCCGACCTGTCCGGCAGCGGCGACGCCGCCAGCGGGCTGACCGGCCGTGGCCGCCAGGCGATCCTGCACGAGATGCGGGTCGTCGGCGACATCATCAACCGGCTGCACCGGCTGCCCAAGCCGACCCTGGCCGTCGTCGACGGCGTCTGCGTCGGCGTTGCCCTCGGGATCGCGCTGGCCTGCGACCTGGTGCTCGCCAGCGACCGGGCCCGGTTCTGCGAGGTGTTCGCGCGCCGTGGGCTCGCGCTCGACGGGGGCACGTCCTGGACGCTGCCCCGCCACGTCGGCCTGCGCCGGGCCAAGCAGCTCGCGTTCTTCGGCGACATCCTCGGGGCCGAGGACGCGCTGGACTGGGGCCTGATCAACGAGGTCGTGCCGGCCGGCGAGCTGCCGAAGACGGCCGGAGCCTGGGGCCGCCGGCTCGCGGCCGGGCCGACCACCACGCTCAGCCTGATCAAGCGCCAGCTCGACGCCGCCGGCTCGCTCACCTTCGAGCAGGCGCTCGAGGACGAGGCCCGTTCCCAGCACATCGCTTACACGACCAAGGACATGGCCGAGGGCATCCGCTCGTTCCTGGAGCGGCGCGAGCCCCGCTTCACCGGCCGCTGACCGCTCTCGCCCCGGCCCGTCCACGCCGATGATCGCGATCTCGGCTCTCCGGTGGCCGTGAAAAGTGCCTGGTCACGACCACCGGAGAGCGAAACGGCGATCACCAGCCGGCGAGCGGCACCTCCGGGCGGCGCCGGGGTGGTCAGGTGGTCGCCGGCACGGCCTCCAGGGCGGCCGTCCTGGCCCAGGTGTAGTCGGCCTTGCCGGTGGCGTGGCGGCCGATCGTCCCGCACAGCAGCACCGCGCGCGGCGCCTTGAACCGGGCGACGGTCCGGCTGGCGTACTCGCGTACCTCGCTGGGAGACAGCGAGGCCCCTGGCCGGGGCTGGACGAGGGCGACGACCTCCTCGCCGAACCGCTCGCTGGGCCGGCCGACGACGAGGGCGTCGAGGATGTCCGGGTGGCGCCGCAGCGCCTCCTCGACCTCCTCGACGAACACCTTCTCCCCGCCGGTGTTGACGACCATCGCGTCGCGGCCGAGCATGACGATCTTCCCGGAGCCGTCCGGGTCATAGCGGGCCCGGTCGCCGGGGACGGTGATCCGCCGGCCGTCGACGATCGGGAACGTCTGCTCGGTCCGTTCCGAGTCGTTCAGGTAGCCGAGTGGCACCCGTCCGACACGGGCGGTCCAGCCGATCTCGTCCTCGTCGGTGCGCAGGAACCGCGACCGGTCGGCGGACAGCACGGCGCCGCCCGGCCCGAGGGTGAACTGGCGGGTCTGCGCGTTCTTCGTCGAGGCGCCGAACGCCATCCCGCCGGTCTCGGACGCGCCGTAGCCGTCGACGATCGTCAGGTGGGGCAGCAGCTCCAGCAGCGCCTGCTTGAGCGCCGCGCTGGTCGTCGCCCCGCCCGTGCTCAGGCTGGTCAGCGCGGAGAGCTCGTAGGTGCTGGCCCGCAGCTTCTCGACGAGCGGGCGGGCGTAGGCGTCGCCGACGATCGTCATCATCGTGACCCGCTCACGCGCGGCGACGGCGAGGACCGCGCCGGGGTCGAACGGCGTGCTGTCGTCGTGCAGGACCAGCGTGACACCGAGGGCGAGGCCGGCGAAAGCCGTCCACTGCGCGGCGCTGTGCATGAGCGGTGGCACGGCGAACCAGGCACCGCCGCGTGACCTCGCCCCAGCGGGACCGCCGGGCACGGCCACGAGCGCGGCGACCCGCTCGGCCGTGGCGCCCTCGAAGCCACCCATCGCGGCGACGTAGACGTCACCCTGGCGCCACAGCACCCCCTTGGGCTTGCCGGTGGTGCCGCCGGTGCAGACCAGGTAGAGGTCGTCGGGCGAGGGTGCCGGCAGGGCATCGGCCTCGGCGTCGCTCACCGCCGCGAGCGCCTGCTCGTACGGGGTGGAGGCGGGCAGTGGCGCGACTCCCGAGCCGTCGTCGACGTCGAGCAGCAGCCGGCCGCCGAGCGGGGTGGCGGCGGCGAGCAGCGGGCCCAGCCGGCGGTGGTAGACGACCGCCTCGGCGCCGACGGCCGCCAGCAGGGCGCCGATCTCGTGGGAGTTGTAGTGGTGGTTGACGTTGAACGGTACGGCCCGCGCCCGGTAGGCGCCGATCATCGCCTCGACGTACTCGGGGCAGTTGGACAGCAGGACCGCGACCGGGCTCTGGCCGCACTCCCAGCGCTCCAGACCGGCCCGCTCGCGGCGGGCGCCCAGCCCTGCGCGGGCGAGGAAGGCGCCGAGGCGACGGGTGCGGCCGCGCACCTCGGCGTAGGTGCGCCGGACGTCCCCCCAGACCAGCATCTCCCGGTCGGGCGCCGCCGCCGTGATCACGTCCAGCAGCGCGGGGAGTGACCAGTCCGCCGGCGGGGCCGGCTCGTCGGGCGTCGTCCGGGTCTGGCCGGGCGCGGTCACGCCGCGGCTCCGGCTAAGTGGCGCGGGCCGGGGACAAGCTCGTGCTGGGGGCTGCCGGCGTCGAGGGGCGCTGGGTCGGCCATGGTCACCTCCGTGCTGGTGGCCGCCGGCGGGGCAGCCAGGCTGCTGGGGTTCCGGACGCTGACGTCGAGGATGCGTTGACGTTCAAGGGCGGGCTGAGATTCAGGGCGCTGAGATTCAGGGCGCGCTGCCGCCCGGGGCCGCCGGCGCGGCTCAGGACGCCCGGGGCATGCCGAGGATGCGCTCCGCGACGAGGTTGCGCTGGATCTGCGAGGTCCCGGCCGCGCCGCGGCCGCCCTGCTCGACGCTGAGGTGCGGGGCCGTCCAGCCGGCCGCCGGCCTCGGGCCGGCCCCCGGTCACTGGCATTTCCAGACCGGCTGGCGCTTCTGCAGGAAGGCCGCCGGGCCCTCCTTGGCGTCGTCGGTGCGCACGACCCGCTCGCGGAACGTCTCCGCCATCACCTCGGCGTCGTGCGTCGGCAGGTCCAGCCCGCGGCGGATCGCCAGCCGGGTGCCGCGCACCGCCAGCGGGGCGTTGCGGTTGACGGTGGCCGCGATCTCGTAGGCCCGCTCCAACAGCCGGTCGTGCTCGACGACCTCGGAGACGAGCCCCAGCTCGTAGGCGCGCTGCGCGGGCATCCGCTCGTGGCGGCCCATCAGCGCCATCCGCAGCGCGACGGTGGTCGGCAGCGCCCGGGCCAGCCGGACGGTCTCGCGGCCCGCGACCAGCCCGATGCTCACGTGCGGGTCGAAGAACTCGGCCCGGTCGGAGGCGATCACGATGTCGCCGGTGGTGACGAGATCCAGGCCGGCGCCGCAGCACAACCCGTTGACGGCGGTCAGGATCGGCTTCGTCATCGACCGGAACGGCGGGGTGCCCTCCTGTGGCGCCTCCCACTGCGGGAACGTCGACAGGTAGGGCTCGTCGTAGATCACCCGGCCGTCGGCGGGGATCTCGCCGACGTCGGCGCCCGTGCAGAACGCCCGGCCGTTGCCGGTCACCAGCAGCAGCCAGACGTCGTCGTCGGCCTCAGCGTCGGCGTACGCCTGGCGCAGCTCGCGGATCATGGCCGGGCTCAGCGCGTTGAGCCGGTCCGGCCGGTCGAAGGTGATCGTCGCGACGCGGTCGGCGACCTCGTACTGGATCGTCTCGAATCCCATACCGGGAACCTCCCGCTGTGAAGGGGTGGGGCTTCGCGGGCCGCGCCGCCGCTGGGCGCGGCGCCGGGCGCGGTCAGGCCTTCCCGGCTGCCGGGGCCGACCGGGTCACGCCGAGCAGGTCGGCGAGGTTCGTCCAGCTTCTTGCGGCCGTTCAGCTCGACGAACCGGAACAGGTCACGGTGGGCCGCCGGCAGGTGCCGGGTCAGCGCGTCCTCGGTCTCGTACAGGTGGTTGTCCACGTCGAACACAGGGAAGCTGGGCGCCGGTAAGCCGGCTCCCGGGGAGCCCACGTCAATGGTCATGATCGGCCGCACCTCCGCCGTCAGCAGCCCACGGCCCGCCCGCGGGCGCCATCCAGTCGGTCCGCAATATATCTAGATTTATCGCGGACCTGCTACGGGTTGCGCCGAAGGCGCCGGGGGTGCCGCTCAGTAGTGCTGCATGAGGTCGATCACGGTCTTCGCCCGCTGCGCGACCAGGACCCGCCCGACGACCTTCATGTGCTCGGCCCAGTGGGCCTCGGCGGCCGCGGCGTCGCCGGCCTCGACGAGGACGGCCAGCCGGGCCTGCGAGCGCAGGCCGCGGGCGCGGGTCGCGGCGGCGTCCTTGCCGTCGTCCGGCTGGCTGGCGGCGGCGACGGCGCGCGCGACGATCTCGCTCAGCATCTCGGCGACGATGCTCAGGGTCTGGTTCCCGGCAAGCTCGACGAGCTGGGCGTGGAAGGCGGAGTTGGCCCGGCCGAAGGCGTCCGGGTCGTCGATGACCTCGAGCTGCTCGGCGGTGAGCCGCCGCAGCTCAGCCGCCGCCGACCGGCGGGACCGGGACTGGGCGAGCAGCCGGGCGGCGACAGGCTCGATCAGGCCGCGGGCGTCGTAGACGTCGGCGAGCGGCACGTTGCGCGCCTGCAGCAGCAGCGCCGCGGTGCGCGCGGTCATTCGGCCGTTGGGCTGGTGGGCGACGATGCCGCCGAGCACGCCGCGCCTCACGGTGATCAGGCCTTCGGCCTCCAGGATGCGCAGCGCCTCGCGCAGCGACGGGCGGGAGACGCCGAAGCGCTCGACGAGGTCGGGCTCGTGCCCGAGGGACTCGCCGTCGGCCAGCTCGCCGGTGACGATGAGCCGCCGGAGCTCATCGGCGATCTGCTGCGGCTTCTCGCGAAGCCCGGGGCGCTCGCTGCCGCGGGCTCCCTGGCGCTCGGCCACCATGCTCGACCCTTTCTCCATCGGCTGCTTCTCCGTCGGCCGCTCCCGGCCGGCACCGGAAGCAGGACGATCGCCTCAGGGTACCGGCCGGTGCCAGCCGCCTCGGCGCCCGCGGCCGGACCTGCCGACAGTCGGTGGCTCTACGTGACTGAAGAAGATATATCTATGAATAGAGGTGACTATGAGTGGAGGTCGGTCGATGAAGATGACCGCGGCGGTGCTGCGCCAGGCTGACGGGCCGTACGTGCTGGAGGAGGTCGAGCTCGACCCGCCGGGGGCGGGCGAGCTGCTGGTCCGCGTGGTCGGGGCGGGCCTCTGCCACACGGACGTCGTGCCGCGCGGAACCGCGTCGTTCTCGCCACCCCCGATCATCACCGGGCACGAGGGCGCCGGGGTGGTCGAGGCTGTCGGCGCCGGCGTGGACCGGGTGGCGGTCGGCGACCACGTCGTGCTGTCGTTCGACACCTGCGGCGACTGCGCGAAATGCCGCGGCGGCCGACCGCCCTACTGCGACCAGTTCCTGCTCCGCAACCTGCTGGGGCGCCGGGTCGACGGCAGCACGGGGGTCCGGGACGCGGCCGGTGGTGAGATCGCCTCCCGCTGGTTCGGCCAGTCCTCGTTCGCGACCTACTGCGTCGCGGCGGAACGCAACGTCGTGGTGGTCGACAAGGCCCTGCCGCTGGAGAAGCTGGGGCCGCTCGGCTGCGGCATCCTGACCGGCGCGGGCTCGGTGCTGGTCCAGCTGGCCGTGCCGGCCGGCGCGAGCCTCGTGGTGTTCGGCGCGGGGGCGGTGGGGCTGTCCGCCATCATGGCGGCCAAGGCCGTCGGCGCGGCCACGATCATCGCGGTCGACCTGCACGCCCACCGGCTGGAGCTGGCCACCGAGCTCGGCGCCACCCACGTGCTCGACGGGGCCGCGGCCGACCTCGTCCAGCAGGTCCAGGCGCTGACCGGCGGCGGCGCCGAGTTCGGCTTCGACACCACCGGCAACGTCGCCGTCATCGGCAACGCGATCGGAGCGCTGCGCCAGGGCGGCCACTGCGGCCTGGTCGGCATCCAGACCGAGCCGATCACCCTCGACCCGGTCGCGCTGATCGGCAAGACCGTGTCGGGCATCCTGGAGGGCGGCGCCGACCCGAGGGTCGTCATCCCCATGCTGATCGACTGGTGGCGGGCCGGCGAGTTCCCGTTCGACCGGCTGATCGAGACCTTCCCGCTCGACGAGATCAACGCCGCCGAGGAGGCGTCGCTGTCAGGCAAGGTCGTCAAGCCCGTACTGCTCCCGCCCGCGCCGCCGGCCTAGGCCGAGGGCCCGTCGGCCAAGCGGGCCCGGCCCCGGCGCCGAGGCGCGGTCCGCCAGGCCCGCCAGGCCCTCAGCCGTGCGTGGTGAACAGGGCGTGGACCGCGCCGAGGTCGGGCTTGCCGGACGGGGTCCGCGGCAGCGCGTCGAGGATGCGCAGCTCGTCGGGCAGCTCGTAGCGGGCGAGCACGGTCGCTGCCTGGGCGAGCAGCTCGTCCGCGCTGACCGCACCCGCCCCGGGGCGCAGCTCGACCGCGGCGACCGGGACGGCACCGAGCCGGGGGTCGGGCCGGGCGACCACGGCGGCGCCGCGCACCCGGGGGTCGCGTTCGAGCGCCGCCCGGACGTCGCCCGGGTGCACCTTGAAGCCGCCGCGGATGATGGCCTGGTCGGCGCGCCCGAGAATCCACAGGAAGCCGTCGGCGTCGAGGCGGGCGAGGTCGGTGGTCCGGACCCACCCGGCGCCGTCGCCGAGCTGGTGCGCCTGGATCTCCAGCAGGCCGGGGGAGCCGGGCCCGAGCTCGGCCCCGGTGTCGGCGTCGACGACGCGCAGCCGGCAGCCCGCGTGCGCCCGCCCGACGCTGCCGCGCTTGGTCGCCCAGTACCGCTCGTGGTCGGCGAGGTTCCAGCCGGCGACCCCGCCGCCGAACTCGGTCGCGGCATAGGAGGTCAGCACCGGTATGCCGTACCGCTCCTGGAAGGCGTCGGCGTCCTCGGGCGCCAGCGGCGCGGTGCCGGAGATGACCGAGCGGACCGAGGCGAGGTCGGCGCGGTCGAGGCCTGCGTCGAGGACCATCCGCAGCGCGGCCGGCACCAGGCTGACGGTCGCCGGCCGGTGGCGGCGGACCGCGTCCAGCCACTCGTCGACGCGGAACCGTTCGAGCAGGCAGAACGCCCGGCCGTCGTTGACGCACTGCAGCACCCGGAACAGGCCGCCGAGATGCACCAGCGGCGCGTTGACGATGACGGCCCCGGTGCGCAGCCGGACCCGGGTGTCGGTGCCGCGCTCGTAGTGCTTGGCGCCGGCGAGCACGCGGGCGAACGTCTCGTAGCTCAGCGGCACTCGCTTGGGCGGCCCGGTCGTGCCGCTGGTGAGCATCTCGACGGCGACGCCGGGGCGCAGGTCCGCCTCAGCCGTCGCCGCGGGCCCGCCGGTGACGCTGACGGTGCCGAGGGCGCCGCTGGCGAACCAGCGCACCCGAGGGGCGAAGGTCTCAAGGTCCTCGGGTGCGCCCGCGACGGTCGCGACGGCGAGGCCGTCGAGGTCGGCGCGGACCCGGTCGACGCCGCGTCCCGGGCTGGCCGCGACGACGCAGGCCCCGGCCCGCAGCAGGCCGAGCAGCAGGCCGAGCTGGGCGGGCCGGTTGCGCAGCAGCAGCGCGACGCGCTCGCCGGCCGCCACGTGCGGCTCGACCGCGTCCGCGGTGGCGGCCAGCTCGCCCCAGCTGTGCCAGTGACGCTCGAACTCGACCGCGGGAGCCGCCGGGTCCAGTGCGAACACCTGGCCGAGGCGGCCGCTGAGCGCGGGATTCGGGTCGCCCATCAGCGGGACCCCGCTCCGGTCGCCGCGGCGGTACGACTGACGAGACCCGTCACGTTCTGCTCCTTGAGACGATCGATGCAGACGCCGGCGCCGGCCGCACTCACGATCATGGCGCCGCGATCTCGGCCGCCAGGGACTCGGCGAGCCGGGCGGCGTGCCACGACGTGGTGCCGAACTGGTGCTCCAGCACCCAGGCCCGCTTGAGGAAGTAGTGGGGAAGCATCTCCCAGGTGAAGCCCATCCCGCCGAGGATCTGCACGGCGGCCCGGCCCCCGGCGAGGCCGGCCTCGCCAGCCAGCAGCTTGGCCGTGCTGGCGGCCTGGGCGGCCTCGTCCACCGCGGCGCTCTCGGGTGACGCGTCCCCGGGGACGCATCCCCGGGTGACGCGTCCCCGGTCCCGGCGCCGGCGCCGAACGCGCCCACGGCGTCGCGGACCGCCAGCTGGCCCTCGTCGAAGCTGAACCGCATCGGAACGCCGCCACCCACCGTCGACTCGACCGAAACATCTAGAGGTAACAGCGTATCGACGGCCGTTCGGCGGGCGCAACGGACCGGCTGCCGCCACGGCGGCGCCGCCGGCCGTCCCACCGTCGTCGCCGCGTTCGCCGACGGCCAGCTGGACCCGTCGCCGCTGCTGGCCCGCCGGGTCCGCCTCGACCACGTGAACGAGGCGTACGACGACCTGGCCCACGCCAACGCGGGCGCGAAGATCCTGGTCGAGCCCGCCGGGAACCCCTAGGACTCACCGGCTGGCGAGGACCAGCCGAGGTGACGGCCGGGCCAGGTGGAAGCCCTGCGCGTACCGGATGCCGACCCTGGAGACGCGGTCGAGCTGTGCCGCGGTCTCGATCCCCTCGGCGATGACCAACGCCCCGATCTCCCGGCTCAGCGTGACCACCGCGCGGGCCAGCACCTCGTACGCGGGGTCGACGTCGATCCTGGAGATCAGCGCCCGGTCGATCTTGACGTAGTCCGGCCGCAGCTCCAGCATCCGCTGCAGGCCGCAGTAGCCGGCGCCGAAGTCGTCCAGGGCGATCCGGATGCCCTGGCCGCGCAGCTCCTCCCGGATCGTGCGGACCGTGGCGTAGTCGTCGATGCGGGCGTGCTCGGTCACCTCGACGGCCAGGTGCCCGGCGGGGACGGCCGCGAACAGGTCGGCCAGGCCGCGCGAGGTGATCACGGACGGGGAGGCGTTGACCGACAGCACCGCCGGCGCCGGCAGGTCGGGCAGCACGCGCAGGGCGTTGCGGACGGCGGCCGTCTCCAGCTCGCGGCCGAGGCCGACCGACTCGGCGTCGAGGAACCATTGCTCGGGACCGCCGGAGCCGGCCGGGAAGCGGGAGAGCGCCTCGACGACCGCGACGGAGCCGTCGATGACGTCGTAGACCGGCTGGTAGACGATGTCCGGGCCGCCGTCGTCTATCAGCGTCTGGACCCGCAGCCACACCTGGTCCCGGGTCTGGGCGGTCGCGGGGCTTGGCCACAGGCAGTCGGCGAGGACACCGGCGAGCAGGGCGAGAAGATGCGCGTCACGGTCACGCGGGACGGGCAGGTGCGACCGGCTGGCGCAGCCGAGGATCCCGTAGACCGAGCCGTTGCACAGCACCACCGGGGCGCCGGCATACGCACGCGCGCCGTTGCGGCTGGCCAGCTCCCGCACGTCCGGCCAGGCGCACCGGTCGGCCATCGCGACGACGAAGGGCTCGCGGTGGTGCATCGCGTTCCCGGCGGTCGTCCCGGGTGAGCAGTCGGCGAACCCGGGGATGATTCCGGGCGGCGGGCCTGGGGCGTCGACGAGGTCGGTGACGAGGCCGTGGTCCTGGGTCCGCCGGTCCAGCCAGGAGACCTCCATGCCGAGCCGGTGGCGCGCCACGGAAAGCAGGGCCAGCACGCTCTGCTCCGTGCCCGAGCCTTCGGTGGGCCGCGGCGAGATATCAGAATCCATCGTCCTCATGCCCATTTCTTCCCGAGCGGCCCGTCGGGCCGAGGCGGCCTTTTCCTGAATGTCCTCGATATCGTGTTGTCCCGAATGCGACGGGAGCTGTTGTTGATTTCCTCGGAGGTTGACGGCCAATCGGCGGCCAGCCGGCCCGCGTCACCGTTATGCCCGCCCGCTGGCCCCGCTCACTCAAACGTTCAGTTGGCCCCGGGACGCTCGCCGGCTTTGTCGGGCTCATCCGGGTCGTCGCCCGGATTCTCGGGCTCGTCGCCGGCCGGCCGGGCCGCGGCGTCGATCGGCCGGACGGACCCGTCCGCGCCGCCGAGGGCGACGCGGACCCGGCCGTGCCGCTTGGCGTCGTACATCGCCAGGTCGGCGGCCCGGACCGTCCGCAGCGGGCCGGGGTAGGCGGTGGAGACCGCCGCCCCGACCGTCAGCGTGCCCGCCTGGGCCCGCAGCGGCCGGTCCAGCGCGGCGACGATCCGACCGGCCGAGCCGAGCCAGCCGGTCCCGGAGGCCGCCACCATGGCGCGCCTGCCGGCGCCCGACTCGGTGGCGACGATAGCGGGCGTGCTGATCGGCTCCCTGCTCTACCGCGTCCTGAGCCGGCAGGCACCGCCAACCGCCGACGACGCCGACCTGGTCGTGCGTCTCGTGCTCGCCGGCACGGGTGGCGGGCCGGGGTCAGCAGTCGTTGGCCTGGAGCTCCAGGTTGACCGGGTCGGTGGCTGTCTGGGTGGTGCCGGGGGCGGGGGACTGGCGGACGACGACGCCGAGGTCCGTTGAGCCCAGGCACTCGTAGACGTACGGGATGTTGCTGAGGCCGCGGGCCTTGAGGGCGGCGGCCGCGCCGTCGAGCGTCAGGCCGCGGACGTCGGGCACCGTCCCGCAGTTGTTCGCCTCCAGGTAGAGGTGGACGGGGTCGGTGCGCGCCGCGCGGGCGCCGGACGCCGGATCCTGGCGGACGACGGTGCCGGCGGGGCTGTCCGAGTAGCAGCCGTACAGGTAGGGAATGTTGTCGAACCCGGCCTGTTTCAGGGTGGCCGCCGCCTGGTCGAGGGCCAGCTTGCGCACGTCGGGCACGGTGGCGCGGCTGTCGTCGGCCGGCTGGACCTGGCCGGGCGCTGAGGCGCCGGCGGCCGGCGCGTCGTTGGGCCGGTCGGTGGGACTGGCGGCGACCGAGGCGCTCGGCCCAACGGCTGGCACCGCGGCGCCAGCCGAGGCCGCCGTCGGCGGGCTCGTCGTGGCGGCGCGCGTGGCGGCAAGGGGAGTGGTGCCGCCCGAGCCGTGGCGGCTGCCGACGGCCGCCGCGAGGGCCCACGAACCGGCGGTGAGCAGGACGGCCGCCGCGACGACCGCGACCGCGGTCAGCCGGGCGGGGCGCTTCGGGCCGGGTCGCCGCGCGGCCGCGGGGCCGGCCTCGGCGTCGAGGGCCGCGGGTGCCATCGACGCGAACTCGGTCCGCGACGTGACCTCGCCGAGCGGCGGCGGGAACCCGTCGGGCCGGGGCGAGAGGATCGTCTCGTCGTGCTGGGGTGTCAGGCCGGGGGTGTCCTGCACCGCCGTGTCGCGCCGCGGGGCGGATCTCGCGGCCGGGTCGGCCGCGGAGGCGGCGCGGCCGGGGCTGGGGGTCGCGGTGAGCGCGGTCGTGAGCTCGGCGCGGGCGTCGCCGGCCGTCGCCGGGCGGTCGGCCGGCGACTTGGCGAGCAGCCGCGCGAGCGTCGGCCACAGCGTCCCGGGCAGGCCGTCGAGCGGCTCGGGCGCCTGCTCCAGGTGTGCCCGCAGGATCGCGACCGGGTGGTCGGCGTCGAAAGGCGCCCGGCCGCTGAGCAGCTCGTAGAGGACGATGCCGAGGCTGTACAGGTCGGCGGCGGGGGTGGCCCGCGTCTGCCCGGACAGCTCCGGGGCCATGTACCGCGGGGTACCGATCAGGCCGGTGCGCCGGGTGATCGCGGCGCCGTAGGTGAGCCTGGCGATCCCGAAGTCGGTGAGCATCGCCTGGGGGCGGCCCGGGTCGGTCGTGTCGACGAGGATGTTCTCCGGCTTGACGTCCCGGTGGACCACGCCCTGGCCGTGCACGACGGTGAGCGCGTCCAGCACCTGGTCGGTCAGCGTGACCGCGGCCACCGGGTCGAGCGGCCCGGACGCGCGCAGGTAGCGGCGCAGGTCGGTGCCCTCGACCAGGTCCATGACGATCGCCAGGGTGCCACCCTCGGCGACCAGGTCGCGGACCCTGACGAGGTGCGGGTGCTCGAAGCCGAGCAGCACCCGGCGTTCGCGCAGGAACCGGTCGACGACGTCGGCGTCCTCGGTGAGCTCCGCGCGTAAGATCTTGACGGCGACCGGGCTGCCGTCCGCCTCACGGCTGCCACGCCAGACCTCGCCACTGGCGCCCCGGCCCAACGGCGTGTGCAGGACGTACTGGGAACCAAGCCGGCGCACAGGCGACACCCCCGCTGTCTCTGGTGGCCGGGGACAGTCTACGAGGGGTGGCGCAGGCCGGGGCAGGTGGTGTCAAGCCGGCTCCTACAGGCCCGGCTCCCACAGGCCCGGCTCCCACAGGCCCGGCCGTGAGTATCGACGGGACGGTCCGGCGCGCAGGGGCTGGCGCCGCGAGCTGGCAGCGTCGCGGCGGCGCGCGGCCGCGGCGGCCCGGTCGTTCTGTCTCCCAGGCCCGGGCCTGGGCCGACCGCCCGGCGCCGCGCCCGTCTGGGGCTGGGTGCCAGCGAGCACGCGTGGCCGTCAGGAGCTCCAGCGTCTGCGGCGGCCCGATCAGGCTGCCCTGCCCGAAGCCGCAGCCGGCCGCGCGCAGGGCGTCCAGCTGCGAGGACATCTCGATGCCGCCGGCGCCCACCTTCAGCCCGGTCGCGATGGCGAAGTCGATGACGGCGGCGCGGGCACACGGCAGGCTGGGCCAGTGCGCCCGCCGCGGGGCCACCAGGTCGGCGGACAGGATCGCGTCCAGTTTCAGGAGGCGGACCGGCAGCTGGTAGAGCGCGGCGAGCGACGTGTCGGCGACGCCGACCTCGTCCAGCGCGACGTCGACGCCGGCGTCGGCGAGCTGGCGCAGCGTCGTCCCGGCGGCGGCCAGGTCCGGGATGTGGGCGGTGCCTGCGACCTCCAGGACCAGCGCGGCGGCGTCCAGGCCGTGGCGGCGCAGCGCGCGCTCGACGTGATCCGCGAGCTCCCGGTTGCCCACCCGGCTCGGGGACACGTTGACGTGCATCCGGACCGGGGCCCCCAGGCGGTCGCGGACCGCGGGCAGATCTCGGCAGGCCCGTTCGAGCAGATGGGTGTTCAGCTCGTCGATGGAGCCGTCCCGCTCGGCGGCAGTGAGCAGCTCGTGGGCCGGCATGGGGTACCCGGAGGGCCGCACCCTGCACAGCAGCGCCTCGACCCCGAAGTCCTGGCCGTCGCAGAGGCTGCTGATCGGCTGGTAGCAGACGGCGAGCTCACCGGCCGTGGCATCGGTGGCCAGCCTGAGCGTGAGCGACGGCCCGCTCGTGGCCACGGTCCTGCCGCCACGCGACAGGACGAGACCGCCATGGTGGCCGTGCTTCGCGGTGTACATCGCGGTGTCCGCGCGGTGGAGCAGCTGCTCGGCGTCGTCCACTGGCTCCTGGCTGTCGGCGACCGCGAGGCCGATGCTGATCCGCAAAAGGCGCCGGTTCCCGCGGACGGTGAACGGCTGGCGCATGGCGGCGAGGATCCGCTGTCCGGTGCGCTCGCCGGCGATCCGCGGTTCGCCCGCGCCGGCCAGGTCGGTGAGCAGGACGGCGAACTCGTCGCCGCCGAGCCGGGCCGCGAGGTCCTTGTCCCGGACCGCGCCGTGCAGCCGGCCGGCGACGGCCCGCAGCAGGTCGTCGCCGGCGGCGTGCCCCAGGGTGTCGTTGATGTTCTTGAAGCCGTCGAGGTCGCAGAACAGCACGGTCACCGCCCGCCGGTCGGCGCGGTGGGCCTCGACGGCGCGCTCGAGCTCGCCGGTGAACAGCGCGCGGTTCGGCAGGCTGGTGAGCTGGTCATGGAACGCCTGGTAGCGCAGCCGCTCGTGCGCCGTCTGCAGGGTGGCAAGCAGCCGGACGTTCTCGGCCATCGTGACAAGCTGGCGGAGCGTGACCAGCGTCGCCAGCAGCAGGGCCAGGTAGAGGGAGGCGCCGCCGAGCGCCGTTCCGCTGACCGCCAGCCCGACGATGAGCAGCGCGGCGGCGCCGAGCGGGAGGTACGGCACGTAGACATGGGCCCAGGGCCAGGCCAGGCCTCGCCGCAACGGCGTCGTCGCGGTGCTCTCCTCGTCACCGGCCCGTCCGCGGCGCTCCGGAACGACGACCGCCAGCGCGACCAGGGGCAGTCCGACGGCCACGCCGATCCAGTAGGGTGCCGTCCGCGCGAGGCTCTCCGTACTGCCGAGGGTCAGGGCGACCACGGCGGTGTCCGGGGCGACCAGCACGGCGAGCCCCGCGATGAGCAGTGCCATCGACCGCCCGTTGCGCGGCCGGCGGAAGGCCGCCAGCAGCAGCGCCAGCACCACGATGAGCATTCCCCACAGTGGGAGGGCCATGGCGAGGAAGAACGCCATCCCGCCGACGTCGCTGGCGACGATCCTGCTGAGCGTGGTGGTCCAGATGATCAACAGCGTGGAGACCACGACCACCAGGCCGTCCAGCGCGACGAGAGCGTTCGAGTACCGCGGCCGGCTGCCGGGATCGCGGGCCAGGCCCCGCTTGTCGCGGTCCGGCTCCATCGGGATCAGCAGCAGCGCGACGGAGAGGATAAGGAAGGGCACCAGATAGAGGATGTCGGCCGGGCCTAGCGCGACCCGCCGGAGATGGTGTACCGAATAGTGGCCGATCCAGTCGGCGGCTGCGCCGAGCTGGCACACCAGCGTCACCCAGGTCAGCAGCCGCCAGCGCTGATCGGCGCCCCTGGTGCGGACCACGCCCACGCCGGCGATCACCGCCGCGGCGAGGCTGGACGCCGCCACCGAGACCGCCTGGGCGATCAGCCGCTGCTGTCCGTCCAACAGCAGCGGCACGAAGGCCAGCACGATCAGCGCCGCGACGCCGGCCGCCACCATTCGGAATGCACCCTCCGAAATCGGGCGAACCTCCTGCGTGTCCAGACTCCCGGGGTCGACGTTGCTGGATCGCATGGGCGGCCCCCCCTCCGGGCCAGTATTGCCGGCGGCGTGACAGGTCACACGCCACCGGCGCCTGGCGCCCGCCCGGGCTACCCGGCCGTGACCCCGCTGCTGGCCCGCCGCTGGCTGGGCAGCCCCGCGTCGGTCCCAGGCCCCGCCGGCTCTTGGGCGGTGCCGTCGGCCTGGGCGGCGCGCCCGTGCGGCCCGGCGGCCCCGGACGGCTGGTCGACCCCCGCGGTGGCGGGTCCCGTCACGCCGACCAGACGCTTGCCCTCGACGTCGATGTCCGGCAGCAGCCGGTCCAGCCAGCGTGGCAGCCACCAGGCGCGCCGGCCGAGCAGCGCCATCACGGCCGGCACGAGGGTCATCCGGACCACGAAGGCGTCGACGAGCACACCGAAGGCGAGCGCGAAGCCGATGGACTGGATGATCGCCTCGCTGGACAGGATGAAGCCGGCGAACACGCTGATCATGATGATCGCGGCCGCCGTCACGACCCGGGCGCCGTGCCGGAAGCCCAGGGTCACCGCGTCGTCCGGGCCTCGCCCGTGCATGTACTCCTCACGCATCCTGGTGACCAGGAAGACCTCGTAGTCCATGGCGAGACCGAACAGGACGCCGACGAGGAAGATCGGCAGCATGCTCACGATCGGGCCGGTGGAGCTGACCCCGAACAGGTCCTTCAGCCAGCCCCACTGGAAGACGGCGACGACGGCGCCAAACGTCGCGACCACGCTCAGCAGGAACCCGAGGGTCGCCTTGAGCGGTACCAGGACGCTGCGAAAGACCAGCAGGAGCAGCACGAAGGCGAGGCCGACGACCACCGTGAGGTAGGGGATGAGCGCGGCCGAGAGCTTCTCGGAGATGTCGATGTTGACCGCGGTCGCTCCCGTCACCATGGTGATGGCCCCGGTGGTGGCCGCGAGCGTGCCGGCCTGCGCCCGGATGTTGTGCACCAGGTGCTCGGTCGCGGCCTCGCTGGGACCGCTGCCGGGGGTGACGGAGAACGTCGCCGTGTCCCGCGCCGCGTCGAAGCTCGCGGGCCCGACCGACGTGACGTCCGGCAGCGCTCGGATGGTCGCGGCCACCTGGGCCACGGCCGCGGTGCGGTCGCCGGCGTGGGTCAGGTCGACGACGAGCAGCAGCGGCCCGTTGAACCCGGCGCCGAAACCGGAGCTGAGCTGGTCGTAGGCGACCCGCTGGGTGCTGGCCGGCGCCGCCGTGCTGTCGTCGGGCAGGCCGAGGCGCAGGCTGGTGACCGGGGCCGCGACGAGCCCGAGCGCGAGTACCGCGGTCGCGACCACCCAGCCACGGTGCCGTACCGCGAGCCGGGCCCACCTCTCGCCCATCGTCGGCCGGTTTCCGTCGGTCTCCGGGTCCCGGGACCGCAGGCCGGCGAAACGGCGGGACAGGTGGCGCCCGCGCCGCCGGGTGCCCTTCGTCGTGTCGTTCGCCGGCTGTGCGGGCGCGAGCCGCCGGCCCGCGAACCCGAAGACGGCCGGCAGCAGGGTCAGCGCGATCGCGACGGCGACGGCGACGGTCGCCGCGGCGGCGAGCCCCATCTCGGTGAGGAAGGGAATGCCCGCCACCGTGAGCGCGGCCAGCGCGATGACGACGGTGAGGCCGGCGAAGACCACGGCCGACCCGGCGGTGCCGGCCGCGCGCCCGGCGGCCTGCTCACCGTCCTGACCCGCCGCGAGCTCGTCGCGGAACCGCGAGGTGATGAACAGGGCGTAGTCGATGCCGACGGCCAGGCCGATCATCAGGGCGAGCGTCGACGTGCTGGCGCTCAGGTGCAGGAACCCGGTGGCGATCGCGATCCCGCAGACGCCGATCGCCACGCCCAGCAGTGCGGTCAGCAGTGGCAGGCCGGCGGCGACGAACGACCCGAACGTGACCAGCAGGACGACCGCGGCGACGGCGATGCCGATCACCTCGGTCGCGCTCTGGGCCGCCGAGCCCTGCGTGGCCGTGCCGCCGAACTCGACGCCGACGCCGGCTGCCCGCACCGGGCCGGCCGCCGCGAACAGCGCGTTGCGGGCGGCGTCGGTGACGTCGCGCTGCTGGACGGTGTAGCTCACTCTCGCGTAGGCGGTCCGGCCGTCGGGGGACACGGCCGCCCACTTCCCGCCGACGGCCGTGAACGGGTCGGTGACCCGGCCGACCTGCGGCGCGTGGGACAGCTCTTGGACCGCGTGCTCGATCGCCCGCTGCCGGGTGGGCTCGGCCAGCGTGCCGGTCGAGCCAGCCGGGACGGTGAAGACGACCCGGGCCGCGGCGGTGTCCGCGCCGGCGCCGGGCATCCGCTCGTTGAGCAGGTCGATGGCCTTCTGGGACTCGGTCCCCGGGATGGACAGCGCGTCCGAGGTGGGCCCGGACAGCGTCGCGGCGCCGACCCCCGCGAGGGCGAGAAGCAGGACCCACAGCGCGACCACCAGGCGCCGGCGCCGGTACGCCGCTCGCCCTAGCCGGTACAGGTAGGTGGCCAACGGATGTCTCCTCGGGTCGGCGGCGAACAGCCGGTGGGTAGTAGTCCTTCGTCCCGCCCAACGCTAGCCGATCGACTAGGAGTTGACCAGCCGACCGGCTAGGATCTGCCTTGTCGTTCGGCTAACACTCGGAGGCGGGATCAAATGCCCGGTCCGCGGCGTTCCGCGCTCGCCTGAGGCCGGTGGCCCTCGTCACGTAGGCTGCCGTGACCGGTGACACGACAGCGGAGGCGCGCATCGGTCCGGCCTTCCGCCATGGCCCGCCAGCCGATCCGCGGTGGTGAGCGAGGGGGAACGCGATGACCACGCAGCTGGACGCCACGACGCACCGCGCCGGCGCCGGCCGCGAGAAGGTGGTGGCCGCGGCCCTCGACCTGTTCGCGGAACGCGGCGTCAGCGGCACCTCGCTCCAGATGATCGCGGATCGCCTGGGTGTCACGAAGGCCGCCGTGTACTACCACTTCAAGGCCAAGCGGGACATCGTCCTCGCCGTCGTGCGGCCCGCGCTCGCGGAGCTCGCGACGGTCGTCGAGGACGCCGAGCGGGAGCGGTCCCAGGCCGTGCGGACCGAGTTGCTGCTCGTCGGCCTCGTCGACCTGCTGATCCGCAACCGGCGGCTCTACGCGATCCTCGAGGGCGACCTCGCCGTGGCGCAGATCCTCGCTACCGACCCCTTGCTCGCCCCGCTGGGCGAGCGGCTCGTCGAAGCGCTCGTCGGCCCGGGCCCCGATCCCGGCCAGGTCGTGGCCGCCAACCTGTTCCTCGCCGGCCTCAAGAGCGTCGGCTCGGGCGGGGCGGCGGGCATCGCCGACGCCGAGCTGCGCACCTACATCCTCGACTGTGCGCACCGGCTGCTGCGCCGCCGCCGCCAGCCCACTGGCCGTCCTGCGCGGTCCTGAGCGCCTGCGCGGTCCCGGCGCTGCCGCTGTGAGGCGGTTCGTCGCGAGTGGGCGGCCGTGGTGCGGGCCGGCCGGCCAGGGCCGGCCCGCCAACGGCTAGAACCACTGCTGGATGTTTCGCAGCCAGCTCATCGGGTTCCAGAACGAGGTAGCCGGGTCCCCCTGGCCGGAGAGCCAGCCTGGCAGGCCTGACCAGGGCAGGGCCTGGCCGGTCGGGTCGCTCTGGTCGGTCGGGCCGCCGGCCATGCTGGAGGTGGGCGCCTCCGGGTCGGTCTGGTCCGTGGACGAGTCGCTGGAGTTCGACGACGGGACGCTCGTGTCTGTCTGATCCGTCGACGTGCCCGTCGAGCCCGTGTCCGTCGGGTCAGTGCCGGTTGAGTCGGTCTCGGTCGAGCCGGTGTTCGTCGGGTCAGTCGCCGGTGTGCCGGTGCCGGTCTGGCTGGTGGGCCAGCCGGTGCCGTAGGGCCACTGTGTCGAGGCCGGATCCATCGCGGTCGGGTCGGTGGGCCAGCCTGTGTTGTACGGCCACGAGGTGGATGCCGGGTCCGTGCCGGTCTGGCCGGTGGGCCAGTTGCTGTACGGCCAGGTCGTGGTCGACGGGTCCGTGCCGGTCTGGGCGGTGGGCCAGCTGGTGTACGGCCAGGTCGTGGATGACGGGTCCGTGGCGGTCTGGCTGCTCGGCCAGCTCGAGGCGTACGGCCACGTCGACGACGGGTCCGTGCCGGTCACGCCGCTGGGCCAGGCCGTGCTGTACGGCCAGGCCGTGGACGAGGTGTCCAGCCCGGTCTGACCGATGGGCCAGCCGGTGTCATACGGCCATCCCAGCGACGACGCTCCCGCGCCGGGCACGGTCCTGGGCCAGCTGTCCAGCCCTACCGGCGATCCGGCGGCGAGCGCGGGCGTCGCGAGCGGGATGATCGTCCCGCAGGCCAGAAGTACTCCGCCAACGGCGGTCGCAAATCTTGCCGGTCGCATTCCCTCCACACCCCTTCGAATTGCGTAGAAACATTGATGGTGTCCGCCACGGCGAGCTCCGGCGGTCGATATTCGCGCCGAGCCTCACATGGGCGGGCGATCGACTGTCGCAGCGACACAGCCGAAACAGGTCCCGGTGAATCGTGTTGCCGGCCCAGGCCGCTCGGCCGATAGTTCCGCCGCGGCCGGCGGTCCGATGTCCGCGGCCTGTCCGCGGTCATGCGGGATGCTCGCGTGATGGCGCCGCGCCGTGGTGCCTGGGAATGGTGAATGCCATCGCGCATTGCGGCACAGCGCCATCGAGTCCTACGCGGTGGTCGCGAGATCGCCTGGTACAGCCACCACGAGGCAGGACTCGATGGGAGATGGCGGAGGTGCCCGGCGTGGTGCCCCTGGCCTTGGAGGTGACGCGCTTGGCCGCGGCGGGGGCGAGCCGTCAGACCAGCGGGGAACCGGTCTGTGCGGACCGGCTTCCCGGCCCCGCTGCCGCCGTCCTGGCGAGCAGCCGTCCTGGCCGCTGAAGGCGATCGTTCGCGGCCGATGGGGATCCCGGCCGGGTTCGCGCCGGTCTGGCGACCCTTGCCCCAGGGCTGTTCGGCCGGGGTGGCTGGAACGGTACTGTTCGGTCGCATGGTGGACGATCGGGAGATTCTCGACTGGCGAACCTTCGGCGACGCCTCGCGGCAGCTGGCCCGGACGGTGGCCGCCGACGGGTACCGGCCGGACCTGATCCTGGCGATCGCGCGGGGTGGCCTGTTCGTGGCCGGCGCGCTCGGCTACGCACTGGCGGTGAAGAACCTGCACGTGATGAACGTCGAGTTCTACAACGGAGTAGGTGCGACCCTGGATATGCCGGTGATGCTGCCACCGGTGCCCAGCACGGTGGACTTCTCGGCGAAGAAGGTGCTGATCGCCGACGACGTCGCGGACACCGGCAAGACCATCGAGCTTGTACAGGACTTCATCCAGGACCAGGTGGCCGAGGTGCGTACGGCGGTCATCTACGAGAAGCCGCGTTCCCTGGTGAAGTGCCAGTACGTGTGGCGGCGGACCGACCGGTGGATCAACTTTCCGTGGAGCACCGAGCCGCCGGTCGTCGACCTGTGAGCCGGCCTCGGCCCCGGCCTGTGCCCGCTTGACCGGGTGAACCCAACGGTGCTGTTCATGTGCCAGCATCCTGCTGGGCGGCCGCACAGTGTCGGCGGCTTGCTGTCGCCTGACTGAGCGTCTGGGCGGCATAGCTGCCAGGCGGCTTAGGTGCGACAACTGAGGCGTGGGGCTGCCGCGGCGCCGGTGAACTGATGTGCCGAGTGGCTAGCTTGCTGATTGACTAACACGCCAACACGCCAGGCAACTGGCGGGCCGGGCAACGAATGCGCTGGATAGCCGAGCCGGATAGCATGTAGAGGTAGCGAGCAGCTAAGACCGTGGTACCCAGAGCGTGAAGTAACCGAGACATACAGTGACTGGCGCGTGTCGCGCCCGAGGACGCGGGCCCACCCGGACGCGCGTTTTCGCCGGCCTGCGGTCGTCCCGACATATCGCGCCTTTCTGCGTCCAATCTTTTGGCGCAGAGCAGCCAGGCAGAACAATATATCCGGCCGGTCGTCCGGGTGCTTTGGAGTGCCGTCCCGCCGGGGCTCCGAACATTCGGCATGGTTTGGGATCTGCGGCGCCCGCGAGCCTGGTCTGGGCTCGCCGAGCGACGAGGTGGGGCCGGGGCTGCGCCGATGGGTCCGGCAGTCGTCCGCGCGGCCGCCAGAGGGCACTTCTGGCACGGTCGGCCGCGCGCGGTGAAGCCCTTTGCTGGCCCGCGCCGACCCGCGCCGCGCCGGTACCGGCCGTCATCCCCGCCGACCGCCCGCTCCGCCCTTCGCCGTACTCCGAAGCAATGCACTTCTGGGCAACGCGGAACCTCGCACCAGCCCGCCGCG
Source organism: Pseudofrankia sp. DC12 (assembly GCF_000966285.1). Lineage (NCBI taxonomy): Bacteria > Bacillati > Actinomycetota > Actinomycetes > Frankiales > Frankiaceae > Pseudofrankia > Pseudofrankia sp. DC12. The sequence continues at coordinate 790,403 of NZ_KQ031391.1, read as the reverse complement.
TCCAGCCCGCGGCGGGCGAGCCTGGGCCCGCGCGCCTGATGACCTGAGGGAGGTACCAGCTGAGCCCGCCAGACCAGCTGTTCGCCGTCGTCGCCCTCGCCGAGGACGATCAACCCGAGGCCGCGAGGGTGATCGTCGCGTTCGAGTCCGCCGAGGCCGCCGCCGCCTTTGTGTACCGACATGAGCTCGGCCGCCACGTCATCAGCCCGATCGTCTTCGACACCGGCTGCCCGGCCGACCCCGCCAGCCGTACCCCGCTTGCCGGCGCCGGGCTGGCCGCCGGTGCGGGCCCGGCCTGGGGCGGGCGCCGTCCCGTCGCCGTGCCCGGCCCACCGCGAGTGGGCGAGTGCCCGGTGGCCGGCGGCGCGACCGGGCCCGCCGGGCCGGACCGACGTGGCCGTCCCGTCGCCGCGCCCCCGTCCGGGCCGGCTGGCCCTGCTCAGGGCGACACCCAGCACGCGGACGTCGCGGCCGGCGAACGGGCCAGACTGCTGGCCGAGTACCGGCGCGCGATCATCGCGCTGCTCGCGCTGGAGCCCGTACCCCTCACCGGGCTGCACGGCGGCGGGGTGACGCCGGGGGAGGCCCGGGCCTACGAGCTCGGCCAGCTCCGGCACGCCCAGGCCGTGCTCGCCGAGCTTGCCCGGGCCTGGTCTCCCGTGCCGGATCGAGGTCAGCGCATCGCCCAGTGAACCCCGACGGGAGCGACGGCCGGGTGAGCGCCGGGGTTCCGGCACGGCCTGGGTGGTTGCCGGAGTTGCACAAGACTTGCGGCGACACATAGCCTTTGGCGTCCAATGCGTGGGATTGCTCGGGTCTACTGGCGGTTACTGGGGGCCGGGTTCCGGCGCCAGTCCACCTATCGGCTCGCGGCGGTCGGCGGGGTGGTGGCGAACGCGACGTTCGGCCTGCTGAAGGTGGCGGTGCTCGTCGCGACGGTGCACGCGGCAGGCGGTGAGCTGGCCGGGTACGACGTCGGGCGGATGAGCACCTACATCTGGCTCTCCCAGGCGATGCTCGGCTCACTCAACCTCAACGGCCGCACGGACATCGCCGAACGGATCAAGGATGGTCGGGTCGCGGTCGACTTCCTGCGCCCGCTCGACGTGCGGGCCGCCGAGATCGTGACCGAGGTCGGGCGATCCATGTTCGCGCTGATTCCGCGCGGGATCCCGATGCTCGTGATCGGCGTCTTCGTCGGCATGGTGCCGCCGGGCTCGCTCGCGGCCTATCCACTCGGTGCCGGCAGCCTGCTGCTCGGGATCGTGATCTCCGTGGGGACTGCCTACCTGGTCGGGGTCGCTGGGTTCTGGCTGGTGGAGACCCGGGGCCTGCAGGTCTTCTACATGGTCATCTCGGGATTTCTGGCCGGGCTGTTCGTTCCCATCGGGCTGTTTCCGCGCTGGCTGTTGGTCATCGCCGAGGCCACGCCGTTCCCGTCGATGATGATGTACCCCATCGACGTCCTCGCGGGTCGGGTCGATCTCGCCGGCGCGCTGGGGCTGCTCGCGGTACAGGTCGGCTGGCTGGTCGGCGTCGCCGGACTCGGCCAGGTGCTGACCCGGGCCGGCCGGCGCCGCCTGGAGGTGCAGGGTGGCTGCGGCGCAGACAGCCGACCTTCCGCGGACCCGGCTACGGCCCTATCGGATGGTGCTCGCCTCCCGGGTGCGGTCCCAGACGTCCTACCGGTCGAACTTCGCGCTCGACCTGGTGAGCTCGCTGCTGGCGGCGTTGGTCGAGCTGGCCGAGGTCTGGGTGCTCTTCCACGCGGTGACCCGGCTCGGCGGTCTGGAGTTCCACCAGATCCTGCTCGTGTTCGGCCTGGCCGACCTGGCCTTCTCGGTCGCCGACCTGGCCGTCGGTCATTGTGACAACCTGCCCGTCTACCTGCGCGCCGGCACCCTGGACGGCGGAATCAAGCGGTCATGGCGACACATGACTTTCCAGCAGCTCGGTAAAGACCTCGAGCGGCGTCGCCCATTTGAGCGTCTGCCGTGGCCGCCCATTCAGCTGCGTGGCCACCATATCAAGTTCTTCCTGCGTGTGCAAGGACAGGTCTGTGCCCTTCGGGAAGTACTGGCGCAGCAACCCGTTGGTGTTCTCGTTCGAGCCGCGCTGCCACGGTGAGTGCGGGTCGCAGAAATACACGGGAATACCGGTGCGGACGGTGAAATCGGCGTGCCGGGCCATCTCCTTTCCCTGGTCCCAGGTCACCGAGTTCCGCATGAACTCGGGCAGGGTCTCCATCTTCTTGCCCAGCAGGTAGGCGACCTTGTCGGCGTTACGGTCGTACGGTATTCGCACCAACATCACGAACCGGGTCGTGCGCTCGACCAGCGTGGCGATCTGCGACTCGTTGCCCTTCCCGATGATCAGGTCGCCCTCCCAGAAACCGGGGACGGCGCGGTCCTCGGCCTCCTTCGGCCGCTCGCTGATGTTGACCATGCCGACGATCCCGCCCCTGGTCAGGGTGCTGCGCGACCGGTTGACCCGCCTGGCCCGGCCCTTACGCAGCGCGATCTTCAGTTCCGTCCGCAGCTCGCCGCGCGCCTGGAGGTAGAGGCACTCGTAGATTGTTTCGTGGCTCACGCGCATGCTCTCGTCGTCGGGAAAGTCCGTGCGCAGTCTCTCGCTGATCTGCTTCGGCGACCACTTCTCGACCAGGCCGGTGTTCACCGCGTCGTGCAGCTCCTTCGACGCGACGAGTTTCCGTTCCTTCGGGCGGGCGCACATCAGATCACACCGTGCCTGCGCATCCACCGCCCGATACGCCGCGGCACCGCCGTTACGCTCGATCTCCCGGGAGATCCCCGAATGATGACGACCGAGCACAGCGGCGATATACCGAGCCGAACGCTCCTGACTCAACTCCCGCGAGATGACCTCGCGGTCCTCCACCGTCAACCGCTCCCGTACGCCCATCCACCATCCAGCCCCTCGACACCATCGCGATCATCCTATCGGGGCGTCGCTACGACCGTTTGATGCCGCCGCTTCGCTGCAGACGCGCGGTATCGACCCAGCCATAAATCGTCACAGACTGGTTGATGTGCGCGGCCAGATCACGCACTAGCGTTCGCGCCACTTACGGTGTCCTCTCCAAGGAACGATGTGACCATCGCAGTCTGACATCAGCCACAGCCTTCGCCAGGCCCGCTTCACCGGTGATGTCGGGGTACCTAGAGTGCACAGCTTAGCCCAGGGCGGCCCGGCCAATCATGATCATGGACGGCGCGCTGGCGGAGGTGTCGGCCGCCTTTGCTGAAGGTGAGTCGACACCGCCACCTGTTGTTGTTGCCGAGCGGCGGGAGAACGGGCGCGACCGGCCGTGGTCAGGGTGGCGCAACGGCATGCACGCGGTCGTGCCGGCACAGCCTTTGGGGGTCGTGTTCGGGCAGCGGTCCCAGCTGTGGTGGGACCTTCCGGCGCGCGAGTCGTTCCGCATCCTGGCCGCCATCCACAGCCTGACCGCCGCTACCGAGCGGGCCCGGACCGACGAGCTGGTCGAGTGCCTGGAGCTGGCCGACTTCCTCGCCACCCCGGTCCGTCAGCTCTCCCTGGGCCAGCGGATGCGTGCCGAGGTCGCGGCCGCGCTGCTGCACGCTCCCCGGCTGGTCATCCTCGACGAGCCCACGATCGGCCTCGACGTCCTGTCCAAGCAGCGGCTGCGGGAGTTCCTCATCGCCGAACGGCGCACCCACGGTACGACGCTGCTGCTGACCACCCACGACATGGGCGACGTCGAGCGGCTGTGCGACCGGGTTCTCGTCATCGACCGCGGCCGGCTGGCGTACGACGGTGACCTGGCTGGCCTCGGGCGGACCACCGGCGCCGAGCGGGTACTCGTCCTCGACCTCTCAGAGCCATCGCCGGATCTGGCCGGGATCCCCGCGACCCGCCATCTGTCCAGCGAGGCGCACGGCCTGCGCCAGCGGCTCGCGTTCGACGCGGAGGCGACCACCGCCGCCAGGGTCTTCGCGGCGGTCGCCGAGCGGGCCGAGGTCCTCGACTTCACCGTCGAGGAACCTGACATCGAGGACGTCGTCCGCCGGATCTACGCCGCCCGCCGCTGACCACCGGACCGGCCGCCGGCACACAGATCAGTCGGTCGCCGGGCTGGGCGGGAAGGGGTGGTAGACCACCAGACGGGAGCGGTCGACGAAGCTGAGATCGCCGACGAGGTGGACGAATCGCTCGAGAAGCCGGTCCGACGCGGTCCGCTGCCCGTTCGGCAGCACCGCCGCCACGGCCGCCGAGGGATAGAGCGTGAGGATCTCGATCGCGAGCGTCCGGATGTTCTCGCGGCTCATGCGGTCCAGCCTCGCCAGAGCGTTGCGGACGACCGGTCGCGCCGGGCTCGTCGCGGCGAGCTGGGTCCCGGCATCGGCGAACCGGCGCAGTACGCCAACCAGGACCAGGGCGATCTCCTCGATGCTCATGGAGCGGACCAGCTCCACGAGCAGCGCCGAGGTCCGGGAGACCCCACGCCCGAGCAGCCGTCCCTGCGGGCTGACGATGTCCACCACGTCGCCGGGCCGGAAGGTGCCGCGGACCCGTTTGATCCCGGAGGCGAACAGGCTCGACCCCCAGCCGATGCCGGTCTCGGCCGCGAGGTTCACGACGAGCGCGCCGTGACTGACCGCCACGCCGGCGATCCACCGCCTGTCGGCGTCGAACCTTTTGTTGGTCGGCCGCACCCGCGTCCCACGCGGTTCGTCCTTGATGAAGTCGATGACCGCGCTCGGTCGGCGCGCGCTGGCGATCATGGTTTCGATCCCGTTGTGGGCGGCCAGCTCGGCGGCCCGGACCTTGGAGCGCATGCCGCCCCGTCCGGTGCCGCCGCGGTAGGTGGTCACCTCATGGATCTCATGGGCATTGATCTCGGGGATCGGCGCCCCGTCGACCGCCGGCGAGTGCTCGTAGACCCCGTCCACGTCCGTGAGCAGCAGGAGCTTGTCCGCGCCCGTCATCACCGCGACACCGGCCGCGATCGCGTCGTTGTCCGAGGCGGCCTCGTCGGTCGCGTCGTTCCCGTTGACGATCGGGATGACGCCGTTCTCGACGGACTCACGCAGCACCTGTGCGATGACGGCCATCTTGCGCGGATTGCGCAGGTCCTGGTCGGCCAGCAGGATCTGCGCGACGTTGCGCCCGGACATGTCGGCGACGGACCGGTAGATCGCGAGCAGATAGGGCTGCCCGACCGCCGCCGCGAGCCGGCCGCTGAACTCCGGTACCCCGGTCCTGGCCAGATGGGCCGTGCCGGACGACACGGCCCCGGACGAGACGATCACGACACCCCAGCCGAGGCCGTGCGCCTCCAGAGCGGAATCGAGCGTGTTCGTGAGCAGCCGGGGGTCCGGGCCGCTCGCGCGCGTGACAGAGCTCGAACCCAGCTTGACGACCAGGATCTTCATCCTCGGCTGCTCCTCGTGGCCTGACGGTCTCCATCAAACCCGGCGTGCGAGCGACCATTGGTGGCCAGCCCGTCATGACAGATACGGAGTGAGATGAAAGACGGAGTGAGATGAAAGATCGTCTGGTGGACGTGGCGGGGGCCGGCGGTCTCGGTCTCGGGACCGGGGCTCCGGCCGGCTCGGGCGGGCGGCCGATCGTCGTGCTGCGGCCCGCGCCGCGTCGCCACGACGAGCTGTTCGACGCCGCTGCGCGCGCCGAGCTGGATCAGGTCTTCCAGATCGTCGATCTCCCGGGGATCGATCGCGTCGCGGACGAGGAGCTGCTCGACGTGGCACTGCCGGAGGTGTTCGCGATCGTGGGGCAGCCGGCGCTGCCAAGGGAGCGGATCGCGCGGGCGCCCCGGCTGCGGGCGGTGCTCAACGTCGAGGGCAACTTCCTGCCGAACGTCGACTACCGGGCCTGTTTCGAGCGAGGGATCCACGTCCTGTCCGCCGGCCCGGCGTTCGCGCAACCGGTCGCCGAGTACGCCCTCGGGCTCGCGCTCGACCTTGCCCGCGGCATCAGCCGGGAGGACCGGGCCTTCCGGGCAGGCGAGGAGGGCCGGGTGACGTACGGCGGGTCGAGGGGAGTGCTGCTGCGCGGCGCCGATATCGGCCTCCTCGGGTTCGGCAGCCTGGGACGTGCGCTGCACCCGCTGCTCGCTCCGTTCCGACCGACGATTCGGGTGTACGACCCGTGGCTGCCGGCCTCGGTGCTGCGCGAGCGCGGCCTGGCGCCGGCGAGCCTGGACGAGACGGTGAGCCGGAGCCAGTTCCTGTTCGTGCTCGCGGCGGCGACAACGGAGAACAGGCACCTGCTCGGGGCCGCCGAGCTGGCCCTGGCGCCGCTCGGCGCCCGGCTCGTCCTGGTCAGCCGAGCCCCGGTGGTCGATTACGAGGCCCTGCTCGAACGTGTGGCGGGAGGTCACCTGATGGCGGCGGTCGACGTCTGGCCCGAGGAACCACTCGCTCTGGACCATCCGGCCCGGGCGCTCGACGGACTCGTGCTGTCCGGGCATCGGGCCGGCGGCATTCCGGCCGCGTTCCGGGAGATCGGCGAGATGGTCCGCGACGACCTCCTGCTGCTCGCGCGCGGTCTCCCGCCAGTGCGGATGCAGCCCGGCGCCCGTGAGCTGGTCGAGCGCTACCGTAACCGGCCGGTGACCGGCCAGGCCGGCTGACGCCGGTCCCCGCCGTCCAGCCACCAGCCACGCCGCCGCAGGTCGCCGGGACGCCAGACCGCTGGTCCCTTTGGGGCCCGGTCGCGCACCGTCACCTTCGTGCGGGTGACCGTCGTCTTGGCCTTCGGGTGGTTTCAGGCACGCCCTGATCACGACCACGCCAGGGCCAGATCGGCGACCGGCATCCTGGGCACGGGCGGGCGCGCCTGACGCGGGACCGTCTGTCCGCGGGGACTGGGTTATGTGGGCCGGGGCGGTCTGCGACGCTTGCGGCTATGAGGCGGTTCGGCGCGCTGGTGCGGGCCTGTCATCCGGAGCCGACCGTCGCGGTGACGTTGTTCGCCACGGCGCTGGCGATCTCCGTCGGGCGGGCCGCCGTGGGTGTGGTGGCGGTCGCCGCGGCGGTCCTGGCGGGCCAGCTGTCGGTCGGCTGGAGCAACGACTTCATCGACCGTCGGCGGGACGAGACCGGCGGGCGGGCCGAGAAGCCGATCGTCGCCGGCGGCGTGCGGCCCGCGCTGGTCGCCCGCGGCGCCGCGGGCGCGTTCCTCGCGTGCGTGCCGCTTTCCTTCTGGTCGGGCTCACCGGCGGGCTGGGCCCACCTCGCGGCGGTCGCGAGCGCCTGGGCGTACAACCTCGGGCTCAAGGCCACGCCGCTGTCGGTGCTGCCCTATGCGGTCTCGTTCGGGCTGCTGCCCACCTTCGTCGTGCTCGGGCTGGCGGGCCACCCGCTGCCGCCCTGGTGGCTGCCGCTCGCCGGGGCCCTGCTCGGGTGCGGCGCGCACTTCGCGAACACGCTGCCCGACCTGGCGACGGACGAGTGGACCGGGATTCAGGGGCTGCCGCACCGCGTCGGAGTCGGTGGGGCGCGCTGGTCGGCCGTGCTGCTGCTCGTGGCGGGCTCGGTCGTCGCCCTGCTCGGCCCCGCGGGCGTCAGCGCCTGGCGGGTGGCCGTGCTGGTCGCCGTGGCCGCGCTGACCGTGGCCTTCGGCCTGCGGCCGAACGACCGCCAGGCCTTCCGTGTCGCGATGGCGATCGCCGCCGCGGACGTGATCGCGGTCGTCATCAGCGGCACGCGCCTGCGCTAGCCGCCGCGGCCCGGCCGGCGGCGCCGCGCGCCCCGCGGCCGTGGGGCCCGGCGGCGGATCAGCTCAGGGGGTCGCGGCGTTGGTGCCGTCGGCGCGCAGCACGCCGCGCCGGGTCAGCTCGCGGATCAGCGCTTCGGCGGCGGCCCGGGCATCCGCGAGCCTGGCCGTGGAGGCCCGCTGGTCTCGCCGGCGGCGATGGCGTCGATGACGCGCCGGTGGGCGTCGACGAGGTCGCTATGGCCGCGCCGGTCGCTCTGACGGGCCGCCCACTCCAGGAAGCCGCCCAGCCCGCGCAGCTCGGCGAGCAGGCGGGGCGTCGCGCCGGCCTCGTGCTGGACGCGGACGATCTCGGCGGCCAGGTCGTGGCTTCGATCGGGCGTGGGGTCGCCGGCCGCCAGCTCATCGAGGAGGCCCCGCAGTTGGGCGAGGACGACCGGGTCACGGTTCATCGCGGCTCGCGCGGCCGCCACGCCGCCGAGCAGGCCGAGGACGTGGAAGTCCGCGCGCAGCGTGCGGGCGTCGAAATGCTGCACGGACGCCGCGCGGTGCACCCGGGTCGCGACCAGGCCGTCGCGTTCGAGCAGACGAGGGCCTCGCGGACCGGGGTGGGGCTCACGTCGAGGGCAGCGCCGATCCGTTCGACGTCGACCCGGTCGCCGGCGCGCAGCCGCCCGTCGAAGATCTCGCGGTGGACGTACTCGACGACGACCGCGCTTGTCTTCGTCCGTCGCACCATGGGCTCGGCCAGCACGTCGCCCATCGTGGCGACAACGGCCTTCTTTCGTCAATGAGAACCATTCCCGGCTGCTGCTCAACAGCGCGTACTCCCGGATGTTCGACCGGTTCCCCAACCTGAAATTGGTCTCCGTCGAGAGCGGCGCCGGTCCGGCGACATCGGCCGGTCCCAGAAGCGGGCCTGGCCACGCGACAGCGGCCGGTTCCAGGCCGATGGCCGGTCCCGTGCCGATGGCCGGTTCCAGGCCGACGGCCGGTCCCGTGCCGCCAGTACGGGACCGGCCCTGCTGTTTCCAGCCGAGGCCGGCCGCGCTGGACGCGGCCTCCTCCGATCCGTGCGACGCCGGGCCCGGCCTCGCTACCGTGAGGCAATGCTGCCTTTCCGCCAGGTCGATGTGTTCTCCCGCGAGCGGCTCCTGGGCAACCCGGTGGCGGTGGTGCATGACGCAGGCGAGCTGACCGACGCGGAACTGGCCACGTTCGCGCGCTGGACCAACCTGAGCGAGACGACCTTCCTGCTCACGCCGACCGTTCCCACGGCCGACTACCGGCTGCGGATCTTCACTCCAGGCGGCGAGCTGCCGTTCGCCGGGCACCCGACCATCGGCAGCGCCCACGCCTGGCTGGAGGCCGGCGGCGTGCCCCGCGGCGAGTACGTCGTCCAGGAGTGCGCCGCCGGGCTGGTGCCGCTGCGCCGGCTCGCAGCCGACCCGGCCGGCGGAACGCAGCCGGCCTCGCCGCCCGGTGGCACGACCCCGGTGCCCGGCGGAGTCAGCCGGCTCGCGTTCGCCGCGCCGCCGCTGCTGCGGGACGGTCCGGTCGACGACGATCTTCTCGCCCGGCTGACCGCTCCGCTCGGCATTGAGCCCGCCGACGTCGTCGACGCGAAATGGTGCGACAACGGCCCCGGCTGGGTCGGACTGAGGCTGGCCTCCGCCCGCCAGGTCCTCGCCCTGGCTCCCGACTTCGCGGCGATCGAGCAGGACACCGGGGTGGTCGGGCCCTACCCGGAAGGCGGCGAGTGCGCCGTCGAGGTACGGGCGTTCTGCGCGCCGCACCTGGGCATCACCGAGGACCCGGTGACCGGGAGCCTCAACGCGAGCCTGGGCCAGTGGCTCGCGGGCGACGTGCTGCCCACGTCCTACGTCGCCTCGCAGGGCACCGCCCTCGGCCGCCGCGGCCGGGTCCATGTCGAGAAGGCCGAGGACGGCACCATCTGGGTCGGCGGCGACGCCCACACCACGATCGCCGGCACCGTCAGGATCTAGCCCAGCGCCCAGTCCCGCCCGGCACCGTCCGGGTCCTACGCCGTGGTTGCGGCGGCGCTTCGCATCGCGACCAGGAGGTAGGTCTCCGTCGGGGACAGCGGGGTGTCAGGCCAGGCGAGGCCCGACTCGGGCGTGTGGGGCTCGAGTCCCACGTCGTGGTTGTGGCATGGCTTGGTCCCGCGGCCGCAAAGCAGGACGAGGCCGGGGCCAGTGAAGTTGCCGCGTCAGGCCAGGCTGGCCTCGGGGGTGGCGGGCTCGGCCAGCTCGGCCTCGGTCGCGGACTGTGCGAGGTCGGGGTCGGGGGTTCTGCTGGCGGCTCGGGGGAGGAGCAGACCGAGCAGGGTCGTGGCGATGGCGCACGCGGCGCCACCGGCGAAGGCCCAGCGCAGCCCACCCACCGTGGCCTCGGCGGACGCCACGCCCGCGTGGATCAGGCTGCTTTGGCGGGCCTGGGAGATGACGACCAGCAGGGCCGTGCCGATGGCGCCCGAGACCTGCATGATCGTGCCGAACAGCGAGCTGCCGTGGGCGTAGAGGTCGGCCGGCAGGTCTCCGAGGCCGACCGAGAAGACCGGCGTCATGACCGCGGCCAGCGAGGCCATCAGCACGATGTGCGCGGCCAGCACCAGCAGGTACGGCGTGTGGGTGCCGATCTGGCTGAGTGTGCCGAGCGCGACGACCGAGCAGGCGGCGCCGGGGATGACCAGTGGCCGGGCGCCATACCGGTCGTAGAGGCGACCGACCGGAGGGCCGAGCACACCCATCGCCAGGCCGCCGGGCATCACCAGCAGGCCGGTCTCCAGCGAGCTGAGGTGGCGAGTGTCCTGCAGGTACAGCGGCAGCAGGAACATCGACCCGAGGAACGCCATGTCCACGGCGGCCAGCAGCAGCAGCGAGGCGCTGAACGTGCGGTGTTTCAACGTGCGCAGGTCCAGCAGCGGGCTGCCGACCCGCTGCAGGCGCAGCTGCTTGCCGATGAACGCCGCGACCAGCGCGAGCCCGCCCGCGATGATCAGGCCGACGTAGACGCTGTTGAGGGCGCCGGCCTCGCTGAGCCCGAACAGGAAGCCGCCGAAGCCGGCCGCCGCGAGCACGACGCTGACCCAGCTGACCGGGGTGGCCTGGGTCTCGCCGATGTTCTCCAGCAGGCGCAGCCCGACGAGGCCGACGACGGCCGCGATCGGCAGCATGAAGACGAAGATCAGCCGCCACGACCCGAGCTGCAGGATGACGCCGGACACGGCCGGGCCGAGCGCGGGGGCGCAGGACATCGCCATGGTCACGGTGCCCATCACCCGGCCGCGGTCGCGCTCGGGGACGACGGTCATCAGCGTCGTCATGAGCAGCGGCATCATCACGGCGGTGCCGGCGGCCTGCACGACCCGGCCGACCAGCAGGACCGCGTAGATGGGCGCGGTCGCGCCGATCACCGTCCCGGCGCAGAAGGTCGCCATCGCGACGCCGTACGCCATCCGGGTGGTGACCCGCTGCAGGAACCAGCCGGTCACCGGGATGAGCGCGGCCAGGGTCAGCATGAAGACGGTCGAGAGCCACTGCGCGGCCCGCGGGCTGATGTCGAAGTCGACCATCAGTCGCGGCACGGCGTTCGTCATGATCGTCTCGTTGAGGATGACCGTGAACGTGGCGCCGACCAGGAGCTTGATCACGAGCGGGGTGCGACCGCGGGCGTCATCAAGACCGGCGGCCGGCGCGGCCGGCGCGAGGCCGCCGGCGGAGCTGGTGGGGCCGTCGGTGTCCAGGGAAGCGGTCAACTCGGGTCCTTCAGATCGGAGGGCTCGGATGGCGCTGCGAGGACGAACGGCCCCACAAGAGCCGCCGCAAACTCCGGTGGAACGCTCGACCTGTGCCGATGTATTCCACACATCGTTTGTTTTCCGCACATCGTCGTCCGGCGGCCGCGTGGCGGTCAGAGCGAGTCGGCGACGCGGCCGGCGCGCCGCACGTGTACGGCCCCGCCGACGCGGGTCGCGATACCGCGGGTGGTCCGGGCCGCGGTCGCCCGCACCGTCGACGGATGGCCGAGCGCGTCGCCCTGGTCGACGGTGACGGCCGGGCCGCGGCCGGTGGCGAGGAGATGGGCGGCGAGGCAGCCGGTGCTGTTCGCGTTCGCGACGTCCTCGGGCACCCCGATCGCGGGGGCGAACATGCGCGCCGCCGCCGGCTGCCCGGCGGAGGGCGGGACGTAGACGAAACAGCCGAGCTGGCCGTGACGGCGGCTCGCGGCGGCCAGCCGGTCCTGATCGGGACGCAGGGCGGCCAGGGTGGCGCGACCGGCGGCCGGGACCATCAGGCGTTCCCGGCCGGGGGAGGCGACCGACACCTCGTCGTCGGGATGCAGCGCGTCGGGGGACAGCCCGAGTGCGGCCAGGAACGCGTCGCGTTCCGGCGCCGTCGCGGCACGGGTCTCCACCGCGCCCTGGTCGAACCAGGCGTCGACCAGGAGCGGGCCGTCACCCCCGGGCGGCGGTCGGACGGTGCCGGCCGCCTCGAACTCCCGACCGGCCGCGCGTAGCGGGCCGTCGAAACCGTCGCGCGGGTCGGCGAGAGCCAGCACGGCGACCGCGGCGATCGTGCCGTGCCCGCAGTTGGGCAGCTCGCCGGCCGTGGTGAAGAAGCGGAGCTCCCGGACGCCGTCACCCGGGCGGACGACGGCGAGGTGTGAGGCGCCCAGCCGGGCCGGAATGCGCGCGAGGTCCGCGTCGCCCAGGTCGTGGCTGCCGGTGAGGACCGCCGTCGGGCTGCCGCCGGCGCCGTCGCGGACGCAGGCGGCGGCAGTCAGGACGTCAAGGGTCTTCGCCACTGGCCCATCGTGCGGCATCCGCGCCCATCCGTGTAGTCCTATTGCGCCATGGGTCGGCGCAGGACGGCCTGGACCTGCTCGCCCACCGCCGGGTCGGTGCCGGGCTCCGACATCCGGCTCAGCGACACGTTGTGCGCCCAGAGGATCTGGAGGATCTCCATGATCGGGCCGGTCTGGCCGGTCAGGTCGCGGACCCCGCCGCCGGACAAGGCGAACCGCGCGGGCACCAGCCCGTTCACGAGGGCGCTGCGGTCCCAGTCGATCTGGTACCCGCGGCTGGCCGGGTCAACGAGAACGACAAGCTGCCCGGCGTCCACGTTGGCCCGCCGGGCGCCCCCGACGGCGACGCGGGCCGCGGTGGCGAAGGTGAGGCCCGGCCCGGTCACCTGGAGGCTGAGCCTGACCTCCGGCTGGTCGTTGAGGACCGTGCCGGTCTCGGCTAACTCCGCGATCCGGGCGAGGCCCAGCACGCCTTTTCTCCTGGCCGCGGTCCCGGCGGTCGCGTCTCGCCGCTGCTCAAGCGCGATCATCAGCCTGCTCCTGTCCCGCGCGGGCGTACCGCCGACCGTGACCCGGCCGGCCTGCGCCGCCTCGATCCGACTGCCATCTCGATCCGACCGGACCGAGGTTAGCTACGTCACACGACATCTATAACCGGATCGGCCCCGCGGGCAAGAACAAGTTCCTGCGCAGGTCAGCCGTGGTGCGTGGGGGTGCCCCGCAGCGCGCGCGGGAAGTACGCGGCACCCGGGCCGTTGCCGGCCATGATGTCGCCCGGGTTCGAGATCGCGCACCGGTCCAGGGACAGGCAGCCGCAGCCGATGCACGACTCCAGGCCGTCGCGCAGCTTGCGCAGGGCGACGATCTGGTCGTCGAGCCGCTGGTGCCAGGCCCGGGAGAGCCGGGCCCAGTCGTCCCGGGTCGGGGTGCGGCCGTCCGGCAGCGCCGCCAGCGCGGACCTGATCTCCTCCAGCGACAGGCCGACGTTCTGCGCCGCCCGGATGAACGACAGCCGGCGCAGCACATGGCGCGGGTAGCGCCGCTGGTTGCCGGTCGTCCTGGTCGCCGCCAGCAGGCCCTGGGCCTCGTAGTAGCGCAGGGCGGACGCCGCGACGCCGCTGCGCTCGGACACCTCGCCGACGGTCAGCAGATCGGCCGCCTGCATGCCATCTCCTCGCCTCCGACGGAGCCGCCCCGCCCGCTTGACTTCAAGTTAACTTTAAGAATGACGATCGCGGCATGCCAACCAACCCAGTAGCACTGATCACCGGAGGTTCCCGGGGGCTCGGCCGCGCGCTGGCCGGCGCGCTCGCCGACGGCGGCTGGCGGGTCGTCATCGACGGCCGGGACGCCACGCGGCTCGACGAGGCGGTCCGCGCGCGACCCTCCCTCGTGGCGGTCGCCGGCGACGTGGCCGACCCGGCGCACCGGCAGGCCGTCGTCGACGCGACGACCGGCCTCGGCCGCCTCGACCTCGTCGTCGCCAACGCCAGCGACCTGGGCCCGAGCCCGCTGCCGGCGCTCGCGGCCGCGCCGCTGGAGGCGGTCCGGGCCGTCTACGAGACCAACGTCCTCGCCGCGCTAGCGCTGGCCCAGCTGACGCTGCCGGCGCTGCGCGCGAGTGGTGGGACGTGGCTCGCGATCAGCTCGGACGCCGCGGTCGAGGCCTTTCCCGGCTGGGGCGTGTACGGGCCGTCGAAGGCCGCGCTCGACCACCTCACCGCCGTCCTCGGCCAGGAGGAGCCGGCGATACGCGCCTACGCCGTCGACCCCGGCGACATGCGGACCGAGATGTACCAGCGGGCCTTCCCAGGCGAGGACATCTCCGACCGGCCGCGCCCGGAGCAGGTCGTGCCGGCCATCCTGCGCCTGCTGGAGACCCGCCCACCCAGCGGCCGCTACCGCGCCGGGGCCCCCGCGGAACTGGAGCCGATGGGGGCGGACCGATGACCGGCCCGCGCACGCCCGCGGTCGCCAGGACGCCGCGGGACCGGGCTGAGCACGACGTGGCCGAGCAGGCCCGGGACGCGGCGAGCGCGGTGGTGTTCGAGCTGCCCGCGGGCCTGGAGGCGGCCGCTCCGCCGCCCCGGCGGGACGGCGTTCGGCTGCTCGCCGCCCGGCCAGGCGACCTTCGGCACGCCCGGTTCAGCGAGCTCGGCGACCACCTCGCCCCGGGCGACCTGGTGGTCGTCAACACCTCGGGGACGCTGCCCGCGGCGGTCACCGGCGTTCGCGCGGGCGGCCAGACGGTGGCCGTCCATTTCGCCACGGCCCTGGACGACGGCGACTGGGTCGTCGAGGTGCGCCCGGCGGGCGAGGCGGTCACCGGCCCGGTCACCGACCTGCGCCCGGGGGAGCAGCTCGCGCTGCCGGCCGGTGTCCGGCTGACGGCCGTGGCCCAGCACCCGGCCGGCCAGCGCCGGCTGTGGCAGGCGCACGTCCCGGTCGAGGGTGGTGTGGTCGCCTACCTGGCCCGGGTGGGCCGGCCGATCCGCTACTCCTACGTTCCCGAGCCGCAGCCGATCGAGGCCTACCGCACGGTGTTCGGCCGCGACCCGGGCAGTGCGGAGATGCCGAGCGCCGGGCGCCCGTTCTCCGCCGAGCTGGTGACCGACCTCGTCAGCCGGGGCATCGGTGTGGCGCCGGTCCTGCTGCACACCGGCATCTCCTCGCAGGAGCCCGGCGAGCCACCGCAGCCGGAGCGGTTCCAGGTCGGCCCGCACACCGCGCGGCTGGTGAACGCGGCCCGCCGGTGGGGCGGCCGGGTGGTCGCGGTCGGCACCACCGTCACCCGTGCGCTGGAGTCGGCGGCCGGGCCGGACGGGTCGGTGCGCCCGGCGGCCGGCTGGACCGGCCTCGTCCTCGGGCCGGACCGGCCCGCCCGCGCCGTCACCGGGCTGGTCACCGGCTGGCACGTGCCCGGAGCGTCGCACCTGGAGCTGCTCGTCGCCGTCGCCGGCCGGGACCTGGTCGCCGACGCCTACCGGGAGGCGGTACGGGCCCGCTACCTCTGGCACGAGTTCGGCGACAGCTGCCTGTTGCTGCCCTGATCCCGCGCGAGGCGCGGCAGGCACGGCGCCGGGGTGGCCGGTCAGCCGGGAGCGTCGGCCTCGCCGGGTGGCGTCGCCGGCATCGGGTGGGCTCTGGTCCGCCGGGCCGGGTCGGCCTTCTCCCGGACCCGGCCGGCGGGGAGAAGGGCCACGGCCCCGACCGCGCCCAGCAGGAGGACCACCATGGCCGCGTCGGCGACCACGGTCAGGCCCAGCGGCCGCACGGCGACGCTGGACAGGGTGGCACCCAGCAGCGCCGCGATCATCTGGCCGGCCGCGAACGCCGAGCTGATCCGCCCGAGCAGCGCCGACGGCGTTCCGCGCTGCAGCTCGACCTGGACGACCAGGGCGAACGCGCCGCCCGGCACGCCCACGATCCCCATCGCGACGAGCGCGACGACGAACGCGTGGGTGTGGAAGAACACCGCGAGGCACGCATCGATCACGGCGAGGCACCCGGCCAGGCCGACCCGCAGCCGCCGGGCCTCGGCCACCCGCCGCCCCACCGGGGCGCTCAGCAGGAAGCCGACGCCCAGCGCGGCGAACAGCAGGCCGACTCCGCCGGAACCGCTGCCCAGGGTGTGGACCGCGTAAGGCACGAACAGGACGTTGAGCGCGCCGTCCACCCCTTCGAAGACGGCCGAGACGAGCAGCAGCCCCGACAGGACGCGGTGGCCGCGCAGGAAGTCGACCGCCTCGCGCAGGTACACCGCTGCCTGGCCGGGGCCGGGCGCCGGCGCGACGGGGCCGGGCCCTGGGCACCCTGGGCGCCGGCTCAGCGCGCGCACCCCGACGAGCGTCGACGCGGAGATGGCGTAGGTCGTGCTGTCGGCGAGCACGGCGGCGTGGAAGCCGGCCGCCGCGTAGACCAGGCCGCCCAGCGGGGCGCCGGCGAGCCGCATGAGCCCGCTGGACAGGGAGAACCACGCGTTCGCGCGTTCGAGCTCCCGGCCGCGCCCGACGACCTCCGGGATGACGGCCTGGCGGGCCGGCAGGAAGAACTGCGCGAACGACGCCTGTACGAGCAGCACGACGTAGACCAGCCAGAGCCGGTCCCCGTCGGCGAGGACCAGCAGGGGCATGATCCCGGCGCGGGCCACGTCGGCGACGATCATCACGGTGAACCGGTCCATCCGGTCCACCAGGACGCCCGCGACCGGCGGCCAGATGAGGGCCGGCAGCATCTGGGTGACGAAGGCGAGCCCGGTGCCCAGCGTCGAGCCGGTCAGCCCGAACACGTACACCGGGACGGCGACGAGGAGGAACCAGTCGCCGATGTTCGACAGCAGCTGGCCCGACCACAGGAGCCGGAACCTGCGGTCGCGCAGCAGCGTCACACCGGCCCCCGGGGTCCGGTCACGCCCTGGCCGTTCGGCCCCGGCGCGCCACTACGGGCGTCGAGCCGGCGACGTAACCGTGGGGATCGTGCCTTTACCAGACCGCAAGCGGCAACAAGAACGGCGAAGACCGCCCCTACGGACGGTTAGCGTCAGGAGGGCTCGGTCCGCTTGTCCTCGGTGCTGGCGCGGCGGAACCGGGCGGCGCGGGAGCCGCCGAAGTAGTCGGCGTCGGTCTCCCACCAGGGCCGGGTCCGCTCGGCCTCCTGGGCCGCGGCAGCGCTGACGGTCTCGCCGTCGCCCGAGAAGGGCGACCCGGTGGAGGCGGGCCGGGCCAGCGCCAGGGCGTCGAGCTCCCGGTCGACGCGGGCCGCCTCCTCGGCGTCCACCTTGATCCAGCGCCGGACCAGCAGGACGAGGAAGGGCAGGTCGACGACCTCGGCGACCGTCCAGAGGATCGTCCCGCCGACATGCTGGTCGTTCAGCGGCGACGGTCCCCAGGGCCGGTGCACGGAGGCGTAGTAGCCGGGCGCGAGCAGCCCATGGCGCAGTCGCACGAAGATGCCCGGGGCGGCGTCCAGCAGCAGCTCCAGCACCCCGAAGAACATGCCGCCGGCGATCGCCAGGCTGGTCGTCGAGGTCGCCAGGTCGTCACCGGCCAGCGGCAGCGCGACGACGAAACCCACGAGGACAAGGGCGATCTGGACGGTCTCCCCGACCGCGACGTCCCGCTGCGCCGCCGTGAACAGCCCGGTGAAGTACACGGCGAACACGACGATCGGGACCAGCAGCGGCCCGAACGCCGGATGGGACGCCACCCGGAACGGGCCACTCGCGCGCACCCGGCCGACGAACCGGCCCGGCCGGCCGCCGGCCGCGTACACGAGCGACAGGGGCCGGCCGAACGCGAGGAAGATCGGCGCGACCAGCAGAAGCAGCAGGACCTGCACGGTGAAGTCCCAGAACAGCACCTGCGCGTACGCGCCGACCCACCACACCCCGGCGAGCGCGGCCAGGCCGACTCCCGGCACGAGGAAACTGACCGTGCGGGCCACCGGCCAGCGCCCACCCGCCCGGTGGACCCGCGCGACGGCGAGCAGGTAGCCCGTCGCGGCGGCCGCGGCGAACACCACCAGCGCCGGGTCGAACGTCCACCGGCCCGCCGCCGACGGCCAGCCGAAGGCCGGCGGCCCGTGGTACGCGGCGAGGGCGGCCGGCAACGGGACGCTCGGCGTGACGGGCATGTCCGTAACTCTCACACAGCCCACCCCGCCGCGACGCGGCCCCGCCCATGCCCCCGCCCATGGCCCCGCCCATGCCGGCTGCCGGCGGTCAGGCCTCGGCCGGCGGGGGCTCCCGGTAGAGCTGTACCTGCTTCTCGGTGTCGGTGAAGCCGAGCGCCCGGTAGAGGCGGAGCGCGTGGTATTCGGGGTCGGCGACGATGACCAGCGTGCGGGCGCCCAGCTCGGTGCGGCCCCAGCCGCCCAGGCGGTGGACCAGGGCCGAGGCGAGGCCACGGCGGCGGTGCTCGGGATGGGTCTCGACGCTCTGGAAGCGGCCCAGGCCGTCGGCGTCGGCGAACAGCCCGGCGCTGGCGCCGAGCCGGCCGTCGACGAACACCCCGAACCAGACGCCGTGGCCGGCGTCGCAGAGCGCGCGTTCCTCGGCGAGCTTGCGCCGCACGTACTGGCGCTGGTCAGCGGGTGCGTCCTGTTCGCCGTGGGCGGCCAGCCGCAGCTCGAAGGCCGCTCCCCAGTCGTCGTCACCGGCCAGCGGCCGGATCGTGGCGCCGGCCGGCGGCCTGGCGGGCGGGGTCAGCCGGGTGGCGGTCAGAACCGTGTCCACCTCGACGGTCACCCCGAGCCGGGCCAGCTCGGCGGCGTCGCCCGCGTCGCCTTCGGTGCCGTCCACGCCCAGCGTGAGGTGGGTGGCGCCGGGGATCTCGCGGGCGAAGACGTCCGCCCAGCGGTCCGCGTCGCCCGGCCCGAACGGCCGGTCGACCAGCACGAAGTTGCCCCACCAGAAGCCGGGATTGGCCGGGGTGCGGACTGCCAGGTAGGACGGCTGCTCGGTGATGACGGCGCCGGCCAGCCGGCGCAGCATCAGGTCGGTACGAAATCCGAGCGAGACCACATGCACCGGGCGGATTCTACGGGCGCGGCTCGTCCCATCCCGGACTACGGATGTCCAAGATTCGATGACAGACAGTAGTCTGCCGGCATGGATGGTCGCCACCGCAGTGAGCCCGGCACGCTTGGCGCCGTGACCTGCACGGTTACCGACGAGGTCGCGACGCTCACGATGACCACGCCCTCCCTTACGGGCGCCGCGAGGATCGCGCTGCGCGAGGCGGTCGAGCGGGTCGCCCAGGACGACGCGGTGCGCGCCGTCCTGCTCACCGGCACCGGCGGGGTCTTCTCGGCGGGACGGGACCTGCGTGAGCACACCGCCGCCGTGCGCGCCGAGGGCCGCGACGCCTTCGACACCACCGCCGACCACTACGGCACGGTGGTCGCGGCCCTCGCGACGATGCCGAAACCGGTGGTCGCGGCGGTCAACGGCACGTGCGCGGGCGCGGGCCTGGGCCTCGCCCTGTCCTGCGACGTCCGCCTGGCCGCGGCCGGCGCCCGGTTCACCACCGCGTTCACCGGCAGCGGCCTCACCCCGGACACAGGCCTGTCTGCGAGCCTGGTCAAGGTGGTCGGCGCCGCCCGGGCCAGCGAGCTGGTGCTGCTGGCCGAGCCGTTCACCGCCGACGACGCGCTCGGCTGGGGGCTGGTCGGGCGGGTCCTGCCCGCCGAGGAGCTGCTGCCCGCCGCGGCTGCTCTGGCTCGGCGGCTGGCCGGCGGCCCCGCCCGTGCCTACGCGATCGCCAAGCACGCCATGCGGCAGGCCTGGGCCGCCTCGTTGGCGCAGGTCCTGGCCGCCGAGGGCCGGGACCCCGCGGCGCAGGGCGAGGCCGATGACCACCGGGCCGCCGTCGAGGCCTTCCTCGCCAAGCAGCCGCCCCGGTTCACCGGGCGCTAGGCCCGTTCGCGCCGTCCCCTGAGTTCTCTGCGCCCTGACAACTAGCGGACACGATCCACCCGCACGGCGACCGGAAGGTATGGTTCGCCACGAAGTTGGCGCCACAGGTGGTGTGGCGACAGGCGCCGAAGGCTCCGGGGGTGGTGCGAACGTGGATATCATGGGCCGGATCCGCGGCGAGTTCGTCGACATCATTGAATGGACCGACGACAGCCGGGATACCATTGTGTGGCGTTTCCCGCGCTATGAGAACGAAATCAAGATGGGCGCCAAGCTCACCGTGCGGGAGTCGCAGGCGGCCGTCTTCGTCAACGAGGGCCAGATAGCCGACGCGTACCCGCCCGGCATGTACACCCTCGAGACGCAGAACATGCCGGTCCTGTCGACCCTCAAGGGCTGGAAGTACGGCTTCAACTCGCCTTTCAAGGCCGAGGTCTACTTCGTCACGACACGGCAGTTCACCGACCTGAAGTGGGGCACCCAGAACCCGGTGATCGTCCGGGACCCCGAGTTCGGCATGGTCCGGCTGCGGGCGTTCGGGGCCTTCGCGATGCGGGTGGTGAGCCCTTCGCTGCTCCTCAAGGAACTGGCCGGCACCGACCCGCAGTTCCGCACCGAAGAGGTTTCCGAGTTCCTGCGCCAGCTGATTGTCGGCCGGCTCGGCGGCGCGCTCGCGAACGCCCACGTGCCGATGCTCGACCTGGCCACCCGGCAGGACCAGCTCGGCGGGACGCTCGCGAAGGCGCTGACGGAGGAGCTCGCTCCGTACGGCATCGCCATTCCCAAGTTCGTCATCGAGAACATCTCGCTGCCGCCCGAGGTCGAGGAGGCCATCGACAAGCGCAGCCAGATGGGCATTCTCGGGAATCTCGACCAGTACACCCAGTTCCAGACCGCGAACGCCATCGAGGCCGCGGCGCAGAACCAGGGCGGCGCCGGCGAGGGCCTCGGGATCGGGCTCGGGATGGCGCTGGGCCAGCGCGCCGCGGGCGGCGTCGGCCAGCCCGGGTTCCAGCAGCCCGGGTTCCAGCAGCCCGGTTACCAGCAGCCTGGTCAGCCGCAGGCGCCGTCGGCGCCGCCGCCGCTGCCGACGCCCGAGCAGTGGTTCCTCGGCGTCGGTGGCCAGCAGCTCGGCCCGTTCGACCGCGCCCAGCTCGCGCTTCAGGTCTCCGGTGGCCAGCTGCGGCCCGACACGCTGGTCTGGAAGAACGGCATGGCGGCCTGGACGGCGGCGGCGCAGGTCGCCGAGCTCGCGCCGCTGTTCGGCAGCGTCCCCCCGCCGCTCCCGCCGCAGGCCTGAGCGCGTCACCACAGCTGAGGAAGCAATGACCGATCAAGGGTTCCAGCAGGCATCGGTCGCGTCGGCGACCTATCCCTGCGGTGGGTGTGGCGCGCGGCTCGAGTTCGCGCCGGGCTCGACGTCGATGCAGTGCCCGTACTGCGGTTTCCGCCAGGAGATCGCCGCGGGTGACCGGGAGATCCACGAGATCGCGATCGAGAACCTGGCGACGCTGCCCCGCAAGCCGGTCGGCAGCATCGGCGCCTACGTCTACGTCTGCCAGCGCTGCGCGGCCCGCAGCGAGTCGAACGAGACGGCGACGCTCTGCCAGTTCTGCGGCTCGCCACTGGTGATCGACCCGGCCGCGACCGGGCAGATCGTGCCCGAGGGCGTGCTGCCGTTCGGCCTGGACCGAAGCGCCGTCCGCGACGCCGTCCGCAAGTGGACGTCGTCCCGGTGGTTCGCGCCGAAGGCGCTGAAGAAGGTCACCGAGACCGAGTCGATGAAGAGCACGTACGTCCCGCACTGGACGTTCGACTCGCAGACCTTCTCCGGCTACGACGGCGAACGCGGCGATCACTACTGGGTCACCGAGTCCTACACCGACAGCGAGGGCAGGCAGCAGACCCGCCAGGTGCAGAAGACCCGCTGGCACCACGCGCAGGGCAACGTCGACCGGGTCTTCGACGACGTGCTGGTGCCCGGCAGCTCGGTGCTGCCGCCGAAAAAGGTCGACGACCTGGCGCCCTGGCCGCTGGACGCCGCCCAGCCGTTCCAGCAGCAGTTCCTCGCCGGGCATTTCGCGCTGCGCTACGACCTCGAGCCGGAGTCCGGCTTCGAGGAGGCGAAGAACCGGATGGCCAAGGTCATCGCCGACGACGTCAGGCACGACATCGGCGGCGACGAGCAGCGGATTCACCGCGTGAACACGCAGCACAACAACGTCACGTTCAAGCTGATGCTGCTGCCGCTGTGGATCGCCACGTTCCTCTACGCGGGGCGCAGCTGGCAGATCCTCGTCAACGGCATGACCGGGGAGATCCAGGGCGAGCGGCCGTACAGCAAGCTGAAGATCTTCTTCGCGGTGGTCGCCGCGCTGGTCGTCATCGGCGTGATCGGTTTCCTCGTCGCCGGCCACGGCGGTCACCACACGGGCACCACGAAAAGACACTGAGAACGTTCGGGAGGGCATTCGGGAACGTTCGGGAGGGCATTCGGCGCGGGCCGGCGAGGTACGCCCGCCCGCGCCGAGACGCCCCTTCTCGGACCGGGCGCCAGCCTCAGGCGCGGGCGCCGGTCTTCGCTATCCGGGCGTACTCCTCCTCGAGGACCTGCTTGGTGAGCACCTCGTCGGACACGTCGAGTGCCTCCGGGCCCGCGTCGGCCAGGTCGCTGCGGCGGGCGTACGCGTCGAACTCGACCCGCTTCGCGGCCAGGATCTCGACGAGCCGCTGGTCGACACTGTCGGTCGTCAGCAGCCGGTGCACCTGCACGGTGCGGATCTGGCCCATCCGGTGCAGGCGGGCGATCGCCTGCTCCTCCAGGGTCGGCTTCACCTGCGGCTCGCACAGGATGACCACCGACGCCGCCTGCATGTTCAGCCCGGTCCCGCCGGCGGCGATCTGGCTGAGCAGCACGGCCGGCGCGGGCTGGGCGCCGAAGTCGTCCACCAGCTGCTGGCGTTCCTCGGCGGGGACCGAGCCGGTGATCGGCCCGAACACCGCGCCGCAGCCCGGGTCCGCGCGCAGCCGCCGGCCGACGACGTCCAGCACGTCGAGGAAGAACGAGAAGACGACCACCCGCTGGGCGTTCTCCGCCGCCTCCCTGGCGATGTCGACCAGCCGGTCGAGCTTCGCCGAGTGCTCCGGGTCGCCGGTGAACGCGACCCGGCGCATCGCCATGAACTGCCGGTCGAGCACCGCCTTGCGGTACGCGGCCTGCTCGGCGCGTGAGCCAAGCTCGACCCACTCGTCGGTCGCCACCCGTTCGGGCAGCTCGGACAGCACGTCCTGGGTGTTGCGGCGCAGGTAGACCGGCGCGACCAGGGTCCGGAACCGGGCGGGGGACAGCTCGGGGGCGTCCCGCGGCCGGCGGGTGGCGGGGTTGACGGGCAGCAGGCTCGGCTGCAGGTAGCCGACCAGCCGGCGGAACTCCTCGACGCGGTTCTCCATCGGCGTGCCGGTCAGGAACAGCACCCGGTCCACGAGGTCGGCCCGGTTGACCAGCGCCCGCAGTGCCTCGGCCCGCTTCGTCGCCGGGTTCTTCACATAGTGGGCCTCGTCGGCGACCAGCATGGCGATCCGCGGCCCGGCCGGCCCGGCGGCGACGGTCCGCCTGCGGCGCACCCGGTCCCGCTGCGTCGGCACCTCGACGCGGGACCGCAGCGCCGTCGGGAGCGCGAGCGCGGCCAGGGTGTCGAACGTGGTGACGCCGACACCGCCCTCGGCCACCCAGCGCCGCACAGCGTCGGCGCGGTCCGGGCCGTGCAGGCGGTGCGCGGTCAGGGTGCTGTGCCGGGCGGTCTCGCGCAGCCAGTTGACCAGCACCGACGTCGGGCAGACGACCAGGAAGTGGGTCTGGTCGAGCGCGCGCAGGTGGGCGAGCGCGGCGATCGCCTGGACGGTCTTGCCCAGGCCCATCTCGTCGCCGAGGATCACCCGGCGTTGCGCGAGCGCGAACTTCGCGCCGAAGGCCTGGTAGCCACGCAGCGACACGGTCCGGAACTCGCCGTCGAGGCGCTGCTCCCGGACCCGGGCCGCGATGTCCTCCGGCAGCTGCCCGGCGGCCGCGTCGGCGGTGTCCCGGATGCCGACGATCTCGCCCAGCAGCCCGTAGTACCGGACCGCCGCCCGCTCGAAGCCGCCCCAGACGCCGGTGTCACCCGGGGCCGAACTGGCCAGCCGGTCCGCCGCCGTCAGCCGCTCGGCGATCCCGCCGGCCGTGGCGTCGGCCAGCAGCCGCTGGACCCGGTCGAGGGCCTGGCGGGCCGCGACACGGCGGCGCTCACCGGCCAGCAGCATCCGGGTCCAGCCGCGGGC
Organism: Pseudofrankia sp. DC12; assembly: GCF_000966285.1. NCBI lineage: Bacteria > Bacillati > Actinomycetota > Actinomycetes > Frankiales > Frankiaceae > Pseudofrankia > Pseudofrankia sp. DC12. Next base: position 766,123 of record NZ_KQ031391.1, on the reverse strand, counting down.
CGGCGCCGCCGCCGCGAGCAGGGGTGGCAGACCGTTCGCCAGCACCCCGGCCGGGCCGCGCACGTCGTCGAGCGCGTCCGCGAGCGCCACCACGCGGCGCAGCCAGCGCAGCAGGTCGGTGGCCCGCTCGTCGCTCGGGTCCAGCGCGACCCGCAGGCCGAGCCGTTCCCGTGCGGCCGCCTCGAGCGCTCGCGCGGCGCCGATCGCCCGGGTCGCCGACAGCCCGCCGACGCCCGGATGCGTCGCAAGAGCCTCCGGCCGCTCGTCGACGAGGTCGGCCACCGTCCGGTAGCCGGCCCGGCGCAGCGCCGGGAACGGCAGCCTGTCGCTGGCGGTGTCCTTCAGCCGCTCGACGTCCATGGTCGCCAGGTCGCGCCGCGCGAGCGACGCGCGCACCGCCTGGAAGCGCCGCGCGACCTCGGCGCGGGCGTCCTCCTCCTGGGCCAGGGCCTCGTCCGCCAGGACCCGCAGCGCGGCGGCGTCGTCCAGCAGCCGCCGCGCCTCCGCGCTTCCGGGCGGTACCGGGCCCGGAGCGTCGGCCGGCGCCGGGCCGCCGGCGGACGGGTCGTCGTCCGGCGGCGTCGGTACGGCCGAGTCCGGTCTTTGTCCGGCGTCCTGGCGCGTCGGCGCCGTACGCAAGGGCAGTCGAAACGCCATCCCCAAAACCCACCTCATGTGCTCAGGACCGACCGCACCGCGACTCCCCTGCGGCGCGCCGTCGACATACCCACCGAAGACCGCTTTTCCCGCACTTCCGTTGAAATTCGGTCTTCGCGCGGGTCGCGATCCCGAATTATCCTCGAACACCCGTTCGCTCGCCGAGGCGCCCCCGGGCGCGGCTGGAGGAGGCGATCGCTGATCCGCCGGAACCGGTGCCGCGTGGGCGGCCGCTGATCGTCAGACGGGCCCGCCGAGCGTCACGCCCTGAGCGCCCCGCCGCACAGCCCTCCCCGCGGGCCGCGCTGCTTCACTCATCCCGCCATGACTGTGGTGCGTGATCGGTGACCAGACGGTATGAGCCGAGGCTGGGTCCGTTCCAGGGCACGTGGAACGTGCGGGGCGAGCTCCGGGCGACGCCTGATTTCCGTGTGTCCTGTGCCGCCCTCGGCTCGCCCACACACCGTGGCCACGGGCTGGCCCAAACTAGCGACCACGAGGCCTGAACGGACGGCGGGCCCGTCAGGCCGACGCACTCTCAGAGACGGGCGCTCAGGAGGACGTGAGACTGGTCATCGACGGCCCCGGCCGCGGCCGGCCGGAGGCAGGCTCGCGGTGTGGAGCTGGCAGATGACACGTCGCCGGCGCGGGAGGCCGGGCAGGAGGCCGGGCCGGACCCGCGGCTGGATCAGGCGATCTTGCGGCTGGCGCTGCCTGCGTTGGGCGCGCTGGTCGCCGAGCCGCTGTTTCTGCTGGCCGACACCGCGATGGTCGGGCATCTGGGAACCGCGCCGTTGGCCGGGCTGAGCCTCGCGTCATCGGTCCTCGGGACGGCCGTCGGCCTGATGGTCTTCCTCGCCTACGCGACCACGCCGACGGTCGCCCGGCTGCGCGGCGCCGGTGACGAGCAGGCCGCGGTCACGGCCGGGCTGGACGGGCTGTGGCTTGCGGCCGGGCTGGGCACGGTGCTGGCGCTGGTGGGCTGGTGGGTGACGCCAGCGCTGGTCGGTGCCTTCGGCGCGGACCAGGCGGTCGAGGCGCAGGCCGCCCGCTACCTGTCGATCTCGATGGCGGGCCTGCCGGCGATGCTGCTCGTCTACGCCGCGGCCGGCCTGCTGCGCGGCCTGCACGACACCCGCACGCCGCTCGTCGTGGCGGCCCTCGGTTTCGGCGCGAACGCCGCGCTGAACGCGGCCCTCATCTACGGCGCGGGCTGGGGGATCGCGGGCTCGGCGACCGGGACGGTGCTCGCCCAGTGGGCGATGGCCGCCGCCTACCTGGGGGTGGTCGCCGGCCACGCGCGCCGGGTCGGCGCGAGCGGCCGCCCGCGCGGGGCCGGGGTGCTGCGCGGTGCGCGGGCCGGCTGCTGGCTGCTGTTGCGGACGGCGAGCCTGCGGGCCGGGCTGCTGCTGGTCACGTACACGGCGGCCGCGCTCGGGTCGGACGAGCTCGCCGCGATCCAGGTCGCGATGACGCTGTTCACCACCACCGCGTTTGCGCTCGACGCGCTGGCGATCGCGGCGCAGGTGCTCGTCGGCGACCGGCTGGGTGCCGGTGATGTCGCCGGTGTGCGGGTGGTGCTGCGCCGCTGCGTCGCCTGGGGGGTGGGCAGCGGCGTCGTCCTGGGCGCGGTCCTCGCGAGCCTGGCCTGGGTGCTCGGGCCGGCGTTCACCAGCTCGGCCGCGGTCGCCCGGCTCATCGTTCCCGCGGTGCTGGTGCTCGCCGCGGCCCAGCCGCTGGGCGGCCTGGTCTTCGTACTGGACGGCGTGCTCATCGGCGCCGGTGACAACCGCTACCTCGCTTGGACGAGCCTGACCAACCTGGCCGCGTTCGGGGTGCTGGCCGGCGCGGTCCTGCGTTGGGCGCCGCACGGCCAGTGGGGCGTGATCTGCCTGATGGGCGCCAACGCGGCCGGCTTCCTCGCGGCCCGCGCCGGCACGCTCTCACTGCGCGCCTTCGGCTCCCGCTGGCTCGTGGCCGGTGAGGCCAGCGTCTGACGCCGTTCCCCGGCCGTGGCGGGCGGCCACGGCCGCGGCATGGCGGCGGAAGCTGGCGAGAACGCGCCGGACGGCGAGGCGCTCGGCCCGGTCCGGGCGCAGCAGCGCGAGCAGGTGGCGGCCGGTGTCCAGCCCGGCGAGCTCCCGCAGCGCGAGGCCGGCGCCGGTCGGCGTCGTGAACCGGGGGAGGACCGCGACCCGGTCGCCGTGGGCGACCAGCGCCTCGACCAGCCGGTTGTCCCGCAGCCGCTGGACGACCGTGACCGGCCTCCCGGCTGCCGCCTCGACCGCCAGGCGAACGACGTCGAAGGGGTAGCCAAGCGGCACGCCGTACCACTCGACGTCGACCAGCTGGCCGGCCGTCACCGTGGGTCCGCCGGCGAGCGGATGGCCGGCCCGCATGGCGATGTCGAGCGGCTCCCTGGCCAGCGGCTCGGTGACCAGGCCGCCCGCGCCGGGCGGCGGGCCCGCGCGCAGGCTGTGCCCGATCACGATGTCGTAGTCGGTCACCAGCCGGCCGTACTCCTGCTCCGGCAGGTCGACGTCGTCACACTCCAGCCGGATCGCCGTCGTCTCCAGCTCGGCCAGCACCCCCGGCAGCAGCAGCGTCGCGGCGCTCGGCAGGGCGGCCACCCGCACCAGCCCGGCCGGCTCGCCGCAGAACTCGTCGAACTGGGCCTGCACCTCGGCGAGCACCCGGGCGACGCCCCGGCCGGCCTCGGCGAGCAGCCGGCCGGCCTCCGTCAGCCGGACTCCGCGCCCGTGCGGCTCGACCAGCCCGACGCCGAACTCGCGCTGGGCGGTGCGCAGCTGCTGGGAGACCGCCGACGGCGTGCGATGGGTCGCGGCGGCGACGGCGGTGACGCTGCCGCGTTCGGCCAGGTCGCGCAGAAGCTCCAGGTGACGGACGTCCATGTAGGCAGCCTACAGAGACGATGAACTATATTTCAATTGTCCTAATATGAGGGCTTCGGGGACAGTCGCGGTATGCCGCCGCGCCACCGCCTGCTCGCCGTCGTCGTCGCTATTGCCTGGGGCCTGAACTTCCTCGCCATCGACGCCTCACTCCGGCACTTCCCGCCGTTCTTGTTGGCGGCGGTGCGATTCACCGTCATCGCCATCCCGACGCTGCTCCTGGTGCCCCGGCCCGCCGTCCCGGCGCGCCTGCTGCTCGGCTATGGAATCGGCTTCGGGACGCTGCAGTTCCTCTTCCTCTACTGGGCCATGCACACCGGCATCCAGCCGGGGCTCGCGTCCCTGGTACTGCAATCCTCGGCGCCGTTCACCGTGCTGCTCGGGGCGGTCGGGTTCCGCGAGCGGATCACCCCTCGCCGGCTGGCCGGGCTGCTCGTGGCCGCCCTCGGCCTCGGCGTCGTCGGCTGGACCCGGGCGCACGACTCGGCTGCGCTCGGCCCGTTCCTGCTGGTGCTCGCCGGCGGCTTCGGCTGGGCCATCGGGAACGTCTGCAATGCCCGGGCGCACGCGCCGAACCCGTTCCACCTCACCTTGTGGATGTCGGTTGTCCCGCCGGTGCCGATGCTGGCGCTGTCCCTGGTCGTCGAGGGGCCGCAGCGGGTCGCCGGCGCGTTCACCACGGCCGGCCACCTCTGGAGCTCCCTCGCCGGCCTCGCCTACACGGTCCTGATCGGCACGTTGCTGGGCTCGGGCATCTGGAGCTGGCTGATGGCCCGCCACCCCGCCGGCCTGGTCGCGCCGTTCTCGATGCTCGTGCCCGTCGTCGGGCTGTCCGCCTCGGCGGTCCTGGTCGGCGAGCGGCTGTCGGCCGTCGAGATCGCCGGTGCTGTCCTCGTCGTGGGTGGTGTGCTCTACGGCGCGACCTCGAGGTCTGGCGCGCTGTCGGCCGATGGGGCCCGGCGTTCCGCCGGCCGCGAGAGCGGTCCCGCGGCGGCGCCCGGCGAGCTGGCCTAAGCGGGAGGCCCCTCCCGGACCTACCTTGCTCCCTCGCGGGCCGTGTCCGTGCCGCCGGCCGCACAGCGGCGCCGCCCGAACGCTTCGGATGGCGGATGTTCCGGACCACGGGAAAGCCGCTGTCGGCTTCCGGACATTGGCGTGACCTGGGTTCGCGCTCTGAAAGTCTCACCCCAACCGCACGAGAAATGCCCGTTTGGTACGTTGTGGCGCTCTCGTTCATGGGGGCGGGCTTGGGGGGGGCAGGACGCGGCACGGACCGGTCCTGGCGGGCTGGCCATGGGCCGAGCGAGCACGCCCACATCGTTCGTCGCTAGTGAAGAGGGGTTTTCACGTTATGGCACGCATCGGAGGTCGCGATGTCGCGACCTACGACATCGGGGTTCTAGGGGCTGGCCTCGTCGTCTTCATCTCGAGCTTCCTGCCGTGGTACGGCGTGAAGATCGACCACCACAACTTCACCGCGAGCGGCTGGCACTCCGGCTTCCTCGCGTGGTTCCCCATCCTGCTGTGCCTCGCGATCGCGGGGCTGGTCGCCGCCCAGGCCCTCGGGCGCTTCCGGATGCCGGCCGTGGGACCGATCCCGCCGGCGCTCGTGTTCACGATTGCCAGCGCGTTCGCGCTGCTGCTGATCGTGATCCGTTGGGCCACGCTGCCGGATGTGCCGAACTTTCTCGACTCCGACGTCAAGTCGGGCGCGCGCGCCGGGCTGTTCCTCGGACTGTTCGCGGCGCTCGCGCTGACCGCGTTCACCGCGCTGCGCCACGTGTCCGGCGCCGGCCAGACCCCACCCGCCGGCCCGCCCGGGTACCCGTACGGCCCGCCGCAGCCCGGTTGGCCGCAGGGCCAGCAGCCGGGAGCCCCGCAGCCGGGAGCCTGGCAGCAGCCGCCGCAGGGTGGGTGGCAGCAGGGGCAGCCGCAGGGCCAGGCGCCCGCTGGCTGGCAGCAGGGCCAGCCGCAGGGCGGCGACCCGCAGACCGGCTGGCAGCAGTACCCGCCGCAGCAGGGCCAGCAGCAGGGCGGCTGGCCGCAGTACCCGCAGGGCTGAGGTCCGCTGGCCGCGGTCCCGCTCAGGCGGGACCGCGGCGGCGGCATGCACCGCGCGACAGCAACGCCGGGTGCTGCACCCGTGCCGGCTCCGACGCGCGATGTCCGGCCTCCGGGGCGCGGTGTCTGTCGTCACAGTGACCGACGTTGGGTGAGCGTCTCGTCGCCGGGGCGTGCCCGGTGCAGGCGGCCTGGTCACGCCCCGGTGCGTCCGTCGGCCTGGGTGCCGGGCCGGTGGCGGTGAGTGGCGAGGGCGGCGGACCGTGTCGGGATTTGTCCGGCCGCTGATTCCCCGGTTCTGGTCTGTGAGCCGGGTTACCGGGATTTTCGGGGTTTGCCAGGGCTGGGTTCTGGCTGCCATGGTGGTTCTCGTGCCGCGCTGGACGGTGGGGCACACGCCGGGCGGGACGCCTTTCTTTGCCCCCGCGTTACGGCGTTTTTCTTCGGACCTGTTTGGCAGGGACCGGGAAGCTGTACTCCATGTCCGGCACCAGCCCGTGGTACGCCTCGAAGGGCTGCTGGGGCCACAAGATCTGAGCCTCGCGCCTAGTCGGCGCCGACCGGACATTCACGAAGCCCCGCGTCTCCCGACGCGGGGCTTCGTGCCGTGCTGGGCGGCCTGCCGTGCCGGGCGGGCTGACTCAGCCGCCGACGACCGGCAGGACCGGGACGCAGATCAGCGGCTTGGGGTGTTGGGGATCGAGCGCGTTCTCGACGAAGCGCAGGGCCACGCGGTCATAGGCGATCGAGATGTGGTCGGAGCCGTCGAGGATGCAGGTGTCCTGCAGGGTGATGTTCTTGACGTTGGAACCGGACAGGAACGCCGAGGTATAGGGCGTGACGATCTCGTCGTACCTGGTCTCGATGACGGTGTAGTGGACGCTGGCCCGGGTGCCGCCGTCGGCGTTGAGCGCCGTGAGGAACTGTGATCCGATGATCTGTTCCGCGCACGAGGCGCAGGCCGAGGCGACGGTGCTGGACAGGCCGAGGGCCTGGGCGATCTGGGCCAGGCCGTTGAGGGTCGTGCCGTGGTTGGAGGGTGCGAGGCCGATCAACGAGTTGGCCTTCGCGTCGCCGCCGAGGTTGTTGATGTAGTAGCGCGGCAGCATGCCGCCCTGGGAGTGGCCGACGAGGTCGACTTTGGAGGCGCCGGTGGCGGCGAGCACCTGGTCGACGAAGGTGGCGAGCTGGGCCGAGCTCTGTTCGATCGGGGCGGCCGCCTGGATGTAGGCGTCTGGCGAGGCGCCACCGATGTTGGGCGCGAAGACGCAGTAGCCGTCGTTCTTCAGCAGCGGCGCGAGGGCCTGCCATTCGTTGGTCTTGTCCGCGAGCGTGCCGTGGACGAGGACGACCGGCCTCGGATGGGCCGCGCTCGGCCGGCAGGAGAAGTCGTTGGCGCCGGGCGGGTCGGCGTTCGGCTTCGCCAGCGAGATCGCGACCGCCGCCGGGAAGTTGTAGAGGACGGGCAGCGGCGCCGCCGCCGATGCGGCCGTCGACGCTCCGCCGGCGAACAGGGCCGTGACCAGCGCCGCCGGCAGCGCGATCAGCGCGGCGCGTCGGGGTAATCGGCGGCGAAGGCGGTTGACCAGCATGAGTGACCTCCCGGGTGCTGCCGCCCGGGCGGGGCCCCGGGCCGGTGCGGGTCTGGTGGGTGGACATAGTTACCTACTGGTAGGTAGGAAATGTCCAGGAAATCTTGCTGCCGCGTCGTGGCCCGCGGTCGGCCTCGTTCTCGGTCGCCGGAGGCTGACCAGGAAGATCTGGCGGGCAGCGGTCCGGTGAACCAGTCGCTGGACCGCCTATTTGCGCGCTGGATGTCCCCAAATCCCTGGCACTTTGGTGCCGGGTGCCGGGTTCCGGTGCCGGGTGCCGGGTTCCGGTGCGGGCGCCGCGGCCGTGCCTGCCCGCTCGGCGGGGATCGCCATCGGCTCGCGGGGATGACCGCCCGCAGGCCTCCGTCGCCGCCGGGTCCGGCGATGGCGGCGGCGCGCGGGACGTGAAAGCTCCGCTATCGTTCACCATGAGGAGCCTGAATAGCGCTACTTCGCGCTGGTGGGTATCGGGCCGCGTTCTCGGCGGCGCGGGGGTGCTGGCGTTCAGCATGTCGCTGCCGGCGACCCGGGTCGCCGTCGAGGACCTGAACCCGTGGTTCGTGGCCTTCGCGCGGGCGGTGGGCGCGGGCCTGCTCGGGTCCGGCTACCTCGGGCTGACCGGGTCACCCCGGCCGACCCGCGACCAGTGGCGGCGGCTGGCGGCGGTGGCGCTGGGCGTCGTGTTCGGGTTCCCGCTGCTGACGTCGCTCGCGCTGACGTCCCAGACCGCGGCGCACGCGGCCGTCGTCATCGCGGTGCTGCCGGCGTCCACGGCCGTGTTCGCGGTCCTGCGTGGCCGCGAGCGTCCGCCGCCGCTGTTCTGGGCCGCGGCGTTGGCCGGGCTCGTCGCGGTGCTCGCGTTTCTCGTGGCCTCGGGAGCCGTGTCGGGTGGCGTCGGGCCGGCGGACGTGGCTCTGCTCGGAGCCGTCGGCCTGTGCGGGCTCGGCTACGCCGAAGGCGGCCGGCTGGCCCGTGAGCTGGGCGGCGCTCGCACCATCTGCTGGGCGCTGGTCGGTTCACTTCCGCTGACCGTGCCCGCGACCGTGGTCGTGATGATCATCGACCCGCCGCGCGCCGCGCCGGTCAGCTGGCTCGGGTTCGCCTACGTGACCGTCGTGTCGATGTTCCTGGGCTTCTTCGCCTGGTACGCGGGCCTTGCCCGCGGTGGTGTCGCCCGGACCGGCCAGCTCCAGCTCGCCCAGCCGGTCCTCACGCTGGCCTGGTCGGCGCTGCTCCTGCGTGAGCACGTCAGCCCGGCCGCGCTCGCCGTCTCAGCGCTCGTCCTCGCCTGCGTCGCCCTGACCCAATACACGCGGTCCGGGGACGCCAGGAGAAACGTAAACGGAGCAATCGGCGCTCAGCGCCAACGGGAACGCCAGTGCCAACGCGTGGGCGATTTTTCGAACGCTCGCAAACAATGAGATGTACGGACAGGCCCACCATGTGGGACGCTGGTCGCGATGCCGCCCGCGGCCGCACGGCCTAGCCCGGACGGTCACGGCCAGGCGGTGCGCGGCGCCTCACAGCGGAGTGTTCATGGCCCCCTCTGCCGACCGGACCGAGATCAGCGCGCGGCTCCTGATCCTCACCGAGGACCGGGTGCTGCTGGCCGGTCATCGCGGCCGGAGCTGGTATTTCCTGCCAGGCGGCCAGCTCGGGCCGGGGGAGACCGTCGAGCACGCGCTGCGCCGCGGGACCGGTGCGGAGACCGGCTTCGACATCCGCGCGCTGGATTTCGTCGGGTGCGTCGAGCACGACTACTCCGTCGGCCCGGACAAGGTCCACGAGCTGATGACGGTTTTCGCCGCGCCGTTGCCGTGGGCCGCGCAGATCATCAGCCACGATCCAGAGCTGCACCTGTTCGCCGTCGGCCTCGGCGAACTCGATCGCCTCGATCTGCGCCCCGCCGCGCTCAAGAATATGATCTTCGACTGGATCCTGGACGCCCGGCCCGCCTGGCGGAGCAGCCTGCCCGCCGGGTGACGGCCCGGGGCCGGCCGGCGCTCACGCGGACGCGGACAGCCGCCGGCAACCAGTCAGACGCCTGCACCTGAGAGAGGGGACATGGCCATGCCACCCGCCATCCGGCTCGACGTGAGACTCGTCCTGCTCATCGAGGACAAGGTGCTGCTGACCCGGCCGGCGGCCGAGCTCTGGCATGCCCTGCCCGGCGGGCCGGTCGGGGCGGCCGAGGGCGCGGAACGGGCGCTTGCCCGCCACGTCGACGGGCTGCTGGCACCCGCGGCCGGGTCCTTCGCCTTCGCGGGCGCCGTCGAGCACACCGGTGACGCGGGCGAGGCCGCGGCTGGCTCGTCCGGGCCCGGCGAGGCCGCCACCGAGCGGGCCGATCCGGACCCGGCTGGCGGCTCCTGGGCCTACGGCACCCCGGGTGTGGAGCATGTACTGACCCTGCTCTTCGCGGCCGAGTGGCCCGCCTGCGACGAGCTACCGCCGACCTGGCGAAGCCGGCAGGTGAGCCTCGTCGGCGTCGACGAGCTGGCGGTGACGCGGCTCGCGCCGCTGCCCGTGGCCTGGGCCGCGCGGCACTGGCTCGCCAACGCCCGGCCAGGCTGGCGCCGGCTCGCGCCGGCGGCGGCCGAGGCGGCCTGGTACGGCGGCGGCCGGCCGCCGGTCGCGGCCGTCCGGGCCCAGCTGGCCGCCCGGCGCGACCAGCTGCGCGGCCGACGGTTCCGGGACGCGGCGGTGGCGATGTGCGCCCTGGTGGCCGCCGCCGACGGCCGGATCGACCCGGCCGAGTGGGAGGGCCTGCGGGCGTTCCTGGCGACCGACCCCGTGATGGCCTACTTCCCGACGGACGAGCTGGAGCGGGTGTTCGACCAGCGGCTGGCCGCGTTGGCCGCCGACTTCGAGGCGGGCAAGCGCGCCGCGCTCGGCGAGATCGCGAAGGTGCGCGGCCGGCCGGCCGAGGCGACCGCCGTCCTGCGGCTCGGCGAGGTGATGGGACGCGTCGACGGGGCCTTCCCGCCCGTCGAGCAGGAGGTCCTCGCCGAGGCGGCCGCCGTCCTCGGCCTGGACGCCGCCCACAGCGCCTGAGCCGCGTCCGGCCCGCGCCGGGCTGGCGTCAGCCCACCGGCGGCTGGCGCAGTCGGGAGAGCGGGATCTCGTGTGGCTGCCAGCCGGCCAGCTTGGAGACGCCGTCGAGGCCGCGCACGGTACGGCCCAGCTCGACGAGCAGCGACAGGCTGTAGGCCACCCGGCCGGTCAGCTCGTCGGGGGAGCAGGTCGCCAGTGCCAGCGCGGCCTCGGCCATGGTCTCCACCGGCTCCGGGCTCGCCTCGGGCGACGGCCAGTCGTCTCGCGTCCGCACGGCCGCGTCCGGCGCGAGCACGTTGACGGCGATGCCGTCGGCGTACGCCTCGGCGGCCAGCGACATGGTCAGCCGGTGCAGCGCCGCCTTCGAGCTGCCATAGAGCGAGCTCTGGAGGTCGACCACGCTGTCGCCGTACGGCGGGCCGACCGGTGCCTCCGCCGCCGCGCTGCCGATGTTGATGATCCAGCCGTGCCCGCGGGCGCGCATCCCGGGCAGCGCCTGGTGGCACAGCTCCCAGGGGGTGCGCAGGTTCACCTCGAAGACCGTGTCGATCCGCTGGTCGGCGATGTCCAGGAACGGCATGTAGCCGCCCATCCCGGCGTTGTTGACCAGGATGTCGAGCGGCCCGAGCCGCCGTTCCACGGCGGCGACGAGCCCGGCCCGGCCGCCGTCCGGCCGGGACAGGTCGGCGGCCAGCGCGATCGCCGTTCCGCCGGCCGCCGAGATCCGGGCGAGCACCCCGGCCAGCGACCCCGGGTCCCCCGGGTCGCCCTCGTGTGCGGCCTGCGCCGTCAGCGCGACCGCCGCGCCCTCGGCGGCCAGCCGGATCGCGATGGCGGCGCCGGTGCCACGGCTAGCGCCCGTGACCAAGGCCACCCGCCCGTCGGCGTCCCCCATGCACGTTCTCCTCTGTGCCGCCCGTGGCGCGCGACCAGCCGGCGTCGCGCGCCGAGGGCCCGCTCCGGCCGGCGCGCGGCCCTGAACTGTTGCGCTCCGCCGGATCCGGCCCCGGGCAGGTCGGGATCGTGTGGATGTTCCGGACATGGCGGCATCGCGACGCGCAGGCTAGCACCGCGTAGTTGACTTGCGCTGCGTTCTTCGCTGATTCCCGGCCACCCCCCGGCCACCCCCCGGCCCCGCCGATGGGTGGTTCACTCGGGTCGGTGCCGGTCTGGGAGTGGGACAAGGCAGACTGGCGGGCGTGGGTGCAACCGACGAGGGCGAGCAGGTCACGGTGCGGCTGACGGGGGAGGCCGCTGAGCTGGTGCGCTCGGCCGCCGACAGCCTGGGCGTGACGCTGGAGGACTTCGGCGCGGAAGCGATGCGGCGCCACGCGGCCGACACGCTGGCGGACCGGCGGCTGTTCGGGGCCACCGACGTCGCCTGGAAGGAGCTCGCCGAGCTGCTCGGCGGCCCGGCGCCCGACGAGGCGGGGCGGCTGCGCGAGCTGCTGGAGGACGGCCCGGACGAGGAAGCCCGGTGAGCGGGCGCCCGGCAGGCTCACCGACCAGGCTCACCGACCAGCACGACACGAGGGGCTTCCGCGGCGGCGAGGAGGTCCTCGACAGCTGGCTGCGCCATCACGCGCTGGAGCAGCAGGAGGAGGGCGTGACGACGTTCGTCCTCGCGGCCGACGGTGGTCGGGTCATCGGCTACTACTGCCTCACCCGTGGCGCGGTCGAGCCCAGCCGGGCACCGTTGGCGTCACGGTGGCGCTCGCGCCGGCCGCCGGCCGCCACGTTCGGACCGCTGCCGGCACTGGTGGTCGGCCGGCTCGCGGTCGACGAGACCGCGCAGGGCCGCGGCGTCGGGGCCCGGCTGCTGAGGGACGCGGTCATGCGCGCGGCGACCGTCTACCGGACCGCCGGCCTGCCGCTGCTGCTGGCGCACGCCGTCTCCGGCCAGGCCAGGAGCTTCTACCGGCACTTCGGTTTCGCCGCCACCCGCCTCGACCCGTACGTCCTCGCGTTGGCGGTGCGGCACGCCACCGCGGGCACGGGGCCCGGCCTCGGCGGCTGACGCCCCAGCCCGGCAGAAAACGGGACGGTCCGGCCGGAAATGCCGCGGCCGCGTGTCCGGCCTGGTTTCTGCGCGCCGGAACTCGGGGAGTTCCCCTACGCCACCTCGCGGTTTCAAGCTGACCCGAAACGATGGTGGACGGCTCGATCGAGGAAACCCTCCGACCACGAGCTTCCGGGCACGGCGAGAGCCGACGCCAGAAGATGGCTCGGGAGAGACGAGGTTGTCGTCAATGGCGAATATGGCCGGTCGCGGTCCTGCGACCCATGATGGCCCCGGAACCACCGCGACCAAGGCCGGCCGCGGTAAGGGAGACGGTGCCGCGTCCCATGACATCCCGATTATCGGCCTCGGGATTCTTGGTCTGATCTTCAGTTTCCTGCCGTGGTTCGGCACGAGATACCGGGGATATACCTACGACAATTACGGCTACGGCACACTGCACAGCTGGAGCGGCAGCCTGAACGCGTGGCATTCCGGCGCGCTGGCGTGGATCCCGGTCGTGCTGATGCTCGTCGCGGCCGGGCTGGCCGCGGCGCACCTGATGGGCCGCGGCAAGCTGCCCGGTGGCCGCATCGGTAGCTCCACCGCCATCGCGGCGCTCAGTGCGCTCGCCGCGCTGCTGATCGCGGTGCGCTGGATCTCCCTTCCGCACGTGGACGCCAACTACGGCTACGTCGCCGTGGCCTCGGGCGCGCGCGTTGGCCTGATCCTGAGCCTCATCTGCGCGCTCGCGATGACGCTGCTCGCCGTCCTTCGGGCCAGGGCCAGCGGTGAGCACGTCCCTGGCAAGGGCCAGGTCGAGCGGGACGCGTCGATGTCGGGCTACTCGGGCCGCGGCGCCGAGCGCGCCCGGGTCATCGGCCGGGACCGGGAGTACGCCGGTCAGGACAGCCAGCCTCAGGAGGTCGGCCGCACCGGCATGACCGGTGAGCGGCCCCGCTCCGACAGCCAGGGCGGCTACGACAGCCCTGGCGGGTACGGCTCCGAGGGCCGTGGTGGCCCGGGCTCCGAGACCCGCGGCGCCTATCGAGGCCCGGAGAGCGGCGGCGGCTACGGGGAGGAGGAGAGCCGCGGTGGCTACGGCACCGGCCCGAGCACGGATCCGGATGCCGTGAGGCGCGACAACCCAGGCAACGAGCAGCACTGGGACCGGTGACCTGAGGCGGTGAGCCTGACCGGTACCCGGGGACGCCGGCCCGCTCGGGTGCGCCCGAGCGGGCCGGCGCCGTCCGTCAGCCGGTGGCCGCACAACACACGGCGGGTGTCATCCGGTTGCCGGGGCGTGCTCCGGCGGTCAGCGCCAGCCGACGCGCACTCCGTCCGTCAGCCGGTGGCCGCCGCCCGCGCGTGCCGCTCGCGCTCCACGCCGGCGGCGGGGTCTGGAGCCGCGGCGGGCGAGGCCGGCAGGTCGAGCGCCACCAGCAGCCCGCCCGACTCCGTCTCCACCAGCCTGACCTGGCCTCCGTCGGCCGCCACCAGCGCGTGCACGACAGCGAGGCCGAGGCCGTTCCCGCGCCGGTCGGCCCGGACCGCGCGGGACCTCGCCAGGTCCGTCCGGAACCGCTCGAAGGCCCTGGCCCGGGCGGCCGCGGGCATTCCCGGCCCGTCGTCGGCCACCGTGAGCCGCAGCATCGGTGCCTGTCCTGCCGGGGCCGCGACGGTCGCGACGACCACCCGGCCGCCGGGCGGGCTTGCCTCCAGCGCGTTGGCGAGCAGGTTGTCCAGCACCTGCTCCAGGTGGCCGGGGGTGAGCAGCGCCGTGCTCGGGTCACGCACGTCGGTCCACAGCTCGACGCCGGCGGCCTGGGCGACCGGCCACCAGATCACCGCGCGCTGGGCCACCACCTCGTCGACGGCCACCGGCAGCCGGGCGGTGTCCCGGGCGTGTGCCCGGGCCATCGCGAGCAGGCCGTCGACCATCCTGGACAGGCGGTGCACCTCGGTCAGCGTGCCGTTGACCTCCATGGCGGCCACCGGGTTGTCCAGCAGGTCCTCGGTGAGCAGCTCCAGGCGCAGCCGCATGGCGGTCAGCGGGGTGCGGATCTGGTGGGAGACGTCGGCGAGGAAGGCCCGCTCGCTGCCGACCAGCTCCTCGATCCGGTCCGCCATCGCGTCGAAGCTCGACGCGAGCTGGCGCACCTCGCTCGGGCCGCCGACCGCCCGCGCGCGAGCCGACAGCTCGCCGTCGCCGAGCGTCGCGGCGGCTCGCTCCAGCCGCCGTAGCGGCCGGCTGACCCACTGGGCGAGCAGCACCGACAGCGCCAGGGCGACCAGGCTCGCCAGACCCGCGCCGCCGAACAGCCGGATCCAGCGGTTGCGGATCGCCACCTGGGTCGCGTGGTCGGACCGGGCCAGCACCAGGATCGACAGGACCCCGGTGTCGCCGGTGACCGGGGTCAGGACGATGACGCGCCGGCCGTCCGCGGCCGACGGTGACAGCACCACCCGGCCGGTGCAGGCCGAGCGCAGCTGGGCGGCCGTCAGCGGGATGGGCCGGCCGGACGAGGAGGTCAGCTTGCTGTCCGGGCTGTAGAGCGCCAGGTCGTCGTCCTCCTCGCTGGGCAGTGTCGACGTCCCGGTGGACAGCCGGCGCCACTTCACCTCAGAGGCGTAGGCATCCGCGGCCGCCACCGCGCGCGCCGTCAGCAGGTCACGGTCGTGCTCCGCCGCGTCCATGCCCAACGGGATGCACACGCCGACCAGCAGCAACGCGATCAGCAGGAGCTGGATCGCGATGACCCGCTTGCTCACGGCCTCCTCCTCCCCGGCTCAGCCGGCCGGCTCGGCCGGGTCCGCCAGCCGGAAGCCGACGCCGTAGACGGTCTCGATCAGCTCGGGGCGGCCCAGCTTGCGGCGCAGCGACCCGATGTGGACGTCGAGCACCTTCGTCGAGCCGAACCACGGGCCCCAGATGGCCTGGAAGATCTCCCGGCGGGCGCGGACCCGGCCCGGGTCAGCGGCCAGGTAGGCGAGCAGGTCGAACTCCCGCGCCGTGGCGGCCACGGGCCGGCCGGCCAGCGTGATGCGCCGGGTCCGCCGGTCCACGACCAGTGCGCCATGGCGGATCACATCCGGGTCCAGGCCCCCCTCGTTCCCGCGCCCGCCCGTGCCGCCTGGCTCACCGGTGCCGGGTGCCGGTGTCGCGTCGGCCGCGGCCAGCACGGCGACGAAGCCGGTGGCCCGCGCCGCGCGGGCCGCGTCGGCGAGCGCCTCCGCGCGGGCGAACCGCCGGCGGACCGCCCGAATCCGGGCCAGCAGCTCGGCGAACCCGAACGGCTTGACGAGGTAGTCGTCGCCGCCGAGGTCGAGCACCTCGACCCGGTCGGACTCGTCGCCCCGGGCCGTCACGACGATCACCGGGATGTCGCCGTGTGCGCGGACCCGCCGGCAGACCTCGGTGCCGTCCAGATCCGGCAGGCCCAGGTCGAGCAGGACGACCTCCGGTGGCGTGGGCCCCTCGAGCGCCGCCAGCGCGGCGGCCCCGGTGGCGACCCGCGTCGCCGTGTAGCCGGCGCGGACCAGCCCGCGCACCAGCTGGACGCCTACCGCGTCGTCGTCCTCGACGACCAGCACCGCCGCGTGGCCCGCGGCGGGCTGCGGCGGCGCCAGATCCAGCACCTGACCCGTCACCGTCACGGTCGGTCCTCCTCGCTCGGCCGCGCGCCGCCGCGCGGGGTGGCCATGGTTGCGTGCCTGTCGGATTCGGTCCCGCCCGCCGCCGCGCCGACGCTCACGGCGCCGGCGACCTGAGCGCTGGCGCCGCCGGCGTCGGTGATCAGCGCGTCGGCGCTGCGGGCCACGGCGGTGAGGACGGCGCCAAGCGTCCGGCGAGGCAGGTCGACCAGCCGGCCGGCCAGCCCGTCGGCCGCGGCTGGCGTGCTGGCCACGGCGGCGGCGACCCGGTCGCCGGCCTCGCGGCGGGACAGCTCGGTGCCGGCCGCCTCCCGCGCGAGCCGCACGAGGCCCTCCCGCCAGACGTTGCCGACCCGGCCGTGCGCGCGGTCCAGCAGGTAGCGCGCCAGGCGGCCCGCGTCCAGCCCGGGAAGGTCCCGGGGGTCGCCCGCGTCGACGGCGGCGTACGAGACCACCCACAGCGGCTCGGCCCGGTCCTGGCCCGAGCCGGCCGGCCGGGGCGGCAGCGGCCGCCACTTCGCCGCCAGCAACGGCTGGCCGCCCAGCAGGGCGATCTCGGCGCCGCTCAGGGCGCTGAGATGCTCGGTGACGGCCGGGCTCGCCGAAGCCAGCTCGCGCCCGGCCGGCCGGGCGAACGGGCGGGTCCCGCCGGCCGCCAGGACCGGATGGCCGGCCCGGACGAGCGCGGCCACGCCGTCGGCGTTGGCCGCGAGCAACAGCCTGGCCAGCCAGCCACCCGGGTCGTCGGTCAGGTCTGCGGCGACGGCGACCCGGCGTGGCCCCTTCGCCGCCGGCAGGCCCTTCGCGAGCACCGTCGCCAGCCGAGTGTGGCCAGCGGTCGCGAGCTCGGCCGGTGGGGCGTCCGCGACGACCACCAGCCGAGGCTCCCCGCCGGGTGCCGCACCGGTCGCCTCGGCCGCCGCGTCGCGCAGGATGCCGACCGGTTGGCCGGCCAGGGCGCCCGGTGCCGCGGCGGACTCCAGCGCGGCCCGGCCTCGGGTGTAGATCGCGGTCTGGCCGGCCCAGGGCCCGGTGGCCCGGTCGAGCTGGCGCCAGGTCTGCGTCGTCGGCCGGCAGACGTAGTGGTCCGCCCGGGCGCCGATCGCCTCGGCTCCGTCGTAGGCGTGGAACGCCGGGAGCATCGCCTCGATCACGAACCCGGCGTCGGACAGCGCCCGCTGCACCTTCCAGCCGAGCGTCGGCGTCCGGTCGGAGAACCCGTAGGCCAGCAGCACCCGGCCGCGCTCGCGGTCGCGCAGGCCCTCGGCGCCCCGCGCGCAGAACAGCGCGACGCCGTCCGCGGTGTACGGCGGGTCGGTGAAGACGAGGTCCGCGTCGCCGGCGACCGACGGCGGCAGGCCGAACCGCAGGTCGGCGAACAGCGTCCGGACGGGCAGCCGGCGGTGCGCCGCCTGCTCGCCGACGAAGTCGAGCAGGTCCTCGTCGACGTCGACGACGGTCACCCGCAGGCTCGGGATGACGCTGGTGGCGGCGAGCGAGGTCAGGTCATGATCGCCGACGCAGAGCAGGTGAGCCCCGGCGAGGTCGTAGCTCTCGCGCAGCCAGACCGCCCTGGCCAGCAGGGTCGGCGCGGTCGCCGCCACGTGGTCGAGGTCGGCGCGCGGCCGCGGTGCCGCGGCGATCAGCGCGCTCAGGTCGTCGACCAGGGCGTGCTCGTCGGGCTGTGGCCCCGGCGCCCCGGCGGCTTGCCCGTCCGCAGGACGCTGGTCCGGGCCGAGCAGCTCGCGGTAGGCGTCCGCCCGGTCGGGCCGCAGCCGTGGCCCGCCGGCCGGGCCCTCGATGACGTCGTCGTCGAGCGCCGCGAGCACCTCCTCGACGGTCCGCCGGGGAAGCCCCGCGTCCCGCACCAGCCGGCCGACCCCGGTCGAGCCGCCGAGCGCAGTCGGGGTGACCAGCCGTGCGAGCAGGGACCGCAGGGGGCGCCCGTAGGGGCCACAGGCGCCGAGCAGCTCGGCCAGCCGGCCCGGACCGTCCGTCGGTGGCTGGTCGGTGGCTGGTCGATCGCCGGAGGTCACCCATCCAGCGTGCCACCCCCGCCGCCGGGACAGGTGCCGAGTGCCCGCACCGCGCGTCGGATACCCGACTTCTCCCAGTGCCACGGGATTGGGGGCCTCTCGCGGTGGCGGCGGAAGGTCGACCGGTGCCCGCTTGGAGACCACTGTGTGATACCGCTGCGCACGAGAACCGCGTTTCGCGCGCGCCGGCCGATACCCTCGTGTGCGTGTGGAGAAGGCTGGACCTGCGCGGCGACGCCGCCACCGTGACCAAGCTGTCACCCGTCGAGATCCGGAGGCGGCTGCCGCGCGCCGCGCTGGACGTCGACGTCGCGGTCGAGACGGTGCAGCCGATCTGTGACGACATCCGGGACCGGGGCGACGCCGCCGTCCTGGAGTACACCGAGCGGTTCGACCAGGTTCGCCCCGCGAGCCTGCGGGTGCCGGCCGAAGCGCTGCGCCGCGCGCTCGACGAGCTCGACCCGGCGGTTCGGGACGCCCTTGTCGAGGCGGTCCGGCGCACCCGTGTGGTCCACCGGGCCCAGCTGCGCGAGGCCGTGACGGTCGAGGTCGCCCCGGGTACCACCGTCACCGAGAAGTGGGTGCCGGTCGACCGGGTCGGGCTGTACGTGCCGGGCGGGCGGGTCGCCTACCCGAGCAGCGTGGTGATGAACGTGGTGCCAGCACAGGAGGCCGGGGTCGGCTCGCTCGCCGTCGCGTCGCCTCCGCAGCGTGACCTGTCCGGCCCTGGCGGGTCGCCCGGCCCCCGGGACGGCCTGCCGCACCCGGTCGTCCTCGCCGCCTGCCAGCTGCTGGAGGTCGACGAGGTCTACGCCGTGGGCGGCGCCCAGGCGGTCGCGATGTTCGCCTACGGCACCGAGGGCTGCCCGCCGGTCGACCTGGTCACCGGCCCGGGCAACGTGTACGTGGCCGCGGCCAAGCGGCTGTTGCGCGGGATCGTCGGCATCGACGCCGAGGCCGGGCCGACCGAGGTCGCGATCCTCGCCGACCACACCGCCGTCCCGGCCTATGTGGCGGCCGACCTGATCGCCCAGGCCGAGCACGACCCGCTGGCCGCCTGCCTGCTGGTCAGCTCCTCGGCCGGCCTCGCCGACGCCGTCGAGGTGGAGCTGGGCAAGCAGGTGCCGGCGACCCGCCACCGCGAGCGGGTCGAGGAGGCGCTCGCCGGCCAGGGCGCGGTCGTGCTCGTCGACGACCTCGACGCCGGCCTGCGCATCGTCGACGCCTGGGCCGCCGAGCACCTGGAGATCCATACGCAGGACGCGGCGGCGGTCGCCGCCCGGGTCCGGCACGCGGGCGCGGTGTTCGTCGGCCCGTACTCGCCCGTCCCGCTCGGCGACTACCTCGCCGGCTCCAACCATGTGCTGCCCACCGGCGCGACCGCCCGCCACTCCAGCGGGCTGGCCGTCGGCGCCTTCCAGCGCCAGGTGCACGTCGTCGAGTGCACGAAGGAAGCACTCGCGGCCGTCGCGCCGCGCATCGCCGCGCTCGGCGCGGCCGAGGACCTGCTTGCCCACGTAGACGCGGTGGAGGTGCGCTCTCAATGACGAGGCCCACGACCAGTTCCCGAGTCCAGGCCACCGGCGACGCGGCGGCGACGCCGCCGCCCGCCCAGCTCGGACCTCAGCAGACGCAGGCGGTGGCCCGGTGAGCTCCTTGAGCCACGGAAACGTGGATGTGTTCGGTTCGGGCCGCCCGGTGGTGCGGGTCAGCGCCCGGCGCCCGGACGAGACGACGTCGACGGGCCGGCCCTGGCGTCCGGTGACCCTCGACAGCCTGCCGCTGCGGGACGACCTGCGCGGGCGTTCGCCCTACGGCGCGCCTCAGCTGGACGTCGCGGTGCGGCTGAACACCAACGAGAACCCGTACAGCCCGTCGGCCGAGCTGGTGGACGCGCTCGGCAAGGCGGCGACGCTCGCCGCCACCGAGGCCAACCGCTACCCGGATCGGGAGGCGGAGGCGCTGCGCGCCGACCTGGCCTACTACCTGACGCCGGATGCCGGCTTTGGCCTGCACACCAGCCAGCTCTGGGCGGCGAACGGCTCCAACGAGGTCCTCCAACAGCTCCTGCAGGCATTCGGCGGCCCGGGCCGGCGGGCCCTCGGCTTCGAGCCGTCGTACTCGATGCACCGGCTGATCTCGCTGGCCACGGCGACAGCGTGGGTCGCCGAGGACCGGTCCGGCGACTACACGATCGACCCGGTCGCGGCGGCCGACGCGGTCCGCCGCCACCGGCCGTCGCTGGTGTTCCTGTGCTCGCCGAACAACCCGACGGCCACGGCGCTGCCGCTCGACGTGGTCAAGGCGGTCTGCGTCGCGGCCGAGGAGATCGGCGGCTGCATGGTCGTCGTCGACGAGGCCTACGGCGAGTTCCGCCGCGAAGGTGTGCCCAGCGCGCTGACGCTGCTGCCCGAGCAGCCGAAGCTGGTCGTCACCCGGACGATGAGCAAGGCGTTCGCGCTGGCCGGGGCCCGGGTCGGCTACCTGGCCGCCCACCCGGCCGTCGTCGACGCCCTGCAGCTCGTCCGGCTGCCCTACCACCTGTCGTCGTTCACCCAGGCGGTGGCGCGGACCGCGCTCGCGCACGCCGACGAGCTGCTCGGCACGGTCGAGGCGGTCAAGGCGCAGCGCGACCGGATCGTCGACGAGCTGCCGGCTCTCGGCGTGCGGGTCGTCCCGTCGGACGCGAACTTCGTGCTGTTCGGGCTGTTCAGCGACCAGCGGGCGGTCTGGCAGGGGCTGCTGGACGCCGGAGTGCTGGTCCGTGACCTCGGCCTGCCCGGCTGGCTGCGGGTCACCGCCGGCCTGCCCGGCGAGATGGACGCCTTCGTCAACGCGCTGCGGGCCGTGCTGGCGGCGAGCCCCTCGCTGCTGGCCGGGGAGTAGCGGACATGGCTGGAAAGCGGACCGCCCGGATCGAGCGCAGGACGCTGGAGTCGGACGTCCTGGTCGAGCTCGACCTCGACGGAGCCGGCGTCTGCGCCGTCGAGACCGGGGTGGGCTTCTACGACCACATGCTCGCCCAGCTGGGCAAGCACGGCGGCTTCGACCTGACCGTGCGGACCAGAGGCGACCTGCACATCGACGCCCACCACACCGTCGAGGACACCTCGATCGCGTTCGGTGAGGCGCTGCGGGCCGCGCTCGGTGACAAGGCCGGCATCCGCCGGTTCGGCGACGCGATGGTGCCGCTCGACGAGGCGCTGGTGCAGGCGGCGGTCGACCTGTCCGGGCGGCCGTACTGCGTCCACGTCGAGCCCGACCTGGCGCCGATGATCGGCAGCTACGACACGACCCTGACCCGGCACATCTTCGAGTCGGTCACCGCGGCGGCCCGGATCGCGCTGCATGTGCGGGTGCTCTCCGGGCGCAACGCCCACCACGTCGTCGAGGCGCAGTTCAAGGCGGTCGCCCGGGCGATGCGGGACGCCGTGGCGTTCGACGCCCGGGTGACCGGGGTGCCCTCGACCAAGGGCGTCCTGTGACCCGTCGGCCGGCCGGGACGGCGCGGTGAGCCAGCCGAACGTCGTCGTGCTCGACTACGGGTCTGGCAACCTGCGCTCGGCCCAGCGGGCCGTCGAGCGGGTCGGCGCCGCCGTCACCGTCACCTCCGACCTGGCCGCGGCGGCCGACGCGGACGGCCTCGTGGTGCCGGGGGTCGGCGCGTACGCGGCCTGCATGGCCGGCGTGGAACGGATCGGCGCCGGGCCGGCGGTCCGGGCGCGGGTGGCGGCCGGGCGGCCGGTGCTCGGGATCTGCGTCGGCATGCAGATCCTCTACGAGCTGGGCGACGAGCACGGCGTGCGGACCGAGGGCCTCGGGCTGCTGGCTGGCGAGGTGCGCCGGCTGGCCGCCCCGATCCTGCCGCACATGGGCTGGAACACCGTCGCGGCGCCGGCCGGCTCCACGCTGTTCGCCGGGCTGCCCGCCGAGACCCGGTTCTACTTCGTGCATTCCTACGCGGCCAAGCCCGACCTGTCGGCCAGGGACACGACCGCCGAGCACGGCGAGCCGTTCGCCGCCGCCGTCGAGCGCGGCGCCCTGTGCGCCACCCAGTTCCACCCGGAGAAGTCCGGTGACGCGGGCGCGCACGTCCTGGCGAACTGGCTGCGCACGCTGGCCTAGCCGTCGCCGCAGGCCGGTGGTCGGCCCGCTACAGGCGTACGCCGCTGTGCGCGAGCCAGGTGTCGGCCGCGACGACGGGCCAGAGCGCGGCCAGCCCGTGCTCGGGCACCGGCGGCGGCTGGCCGCGGCGCAGCGCGGCCACGGCGGTGTCCCAGCAGCCGGTCGCGGCCTCGACGTCGACCCAGCCGGCGTTGTCCAGCGGCCCGCCGGCCAGCAGCGCCCGCAGCCCGCCCGCGCCGTCCACCGCGTCGGCCAGCGCGTGCAGGAAGTGCGTCCGGCCCGCGCGGTGGCGGACCCGCGCGGGCAGCACCTCACCCGCCGCGGCGCGCAGCACCGGCTTGGTCAGGCCGCGCCGGTACATCGTCGCGCCGGAGGTCGACAGCGCGGCCTCGATCACCCGGCGGTCGTGCAGCGGATGGCGCCAGTCGAGGCCGGCGCTCGCGTAGAACGTCCGCGCGGTGTCGATCAGGGGCGCCGCGGCCCGGTAGGCCGCTGGGACCCAGCGTGCCCGGTGGTCGCGCGAGGCGAACGCCGCCGCGTCGGCAGCGGTCGCCATCGCGAGCCGGTCGGTCAGGTACAGCGGGCGCAGCGATGCCGGCCGGATCCACGGCGGCGCCACGGACTGCGGCCCGGCGGCGTGGGCCGTCGACGCGGCGGCGGCCAGGGCGCGGGCCGTGCGTGCCTTGGCCAGCAGCCCGCGTGGCCCGCCGACCGGGCCGATCTGCCGGCGCAGCAAGCCCAGCCGGCCGGCCCGCAGCAGGTCCGGCCAGTGGCCGCGCCAGCCTCTGAACCAGTCGTCGCCGCCCTCGCCGGACAGCAGGACCGCGACACCCTCCCGCCGCGCGGCCGCGCGGACGGCGTCGGCGAGGGCGAGGTTGGCCCAGGGCGGCAGCTCGCCGGTCGCGGCCGTCCAGGCGCGCCAGCGGTCCCAGTCGTAGGGGTCCGGCTTCACCCGCAGCACGGGCACCCCGGTGTGCTCCTCGACCGCGTCGATCCAGCGCGACTCGTCGTGCGGCTCGCCCGGGAAGACCATGCTGATCGGGACCAGCCGCGCCGAGCCGCCGGGGCCAAGGCGGCCTGAGCGGGCGAGCTGGGCGGCGATCCCGGTCACGACGCTCGAGTCCACCCCGCCGGAGAGCCCCACGCCGACCGAGCCGGTGCCCGCCCCGGCGAACCGGGGGCTGGTGCTCGACCCCGCCGGCGGCGGGCTGGTGCTCGGCGCCGCCAGGTCGGGGCCGGGACGCTGGTCCGGCCCGGCGGGCGCCTCGACGCACCGCGCGGCGTCCGCGACCGCGGCCCAGAGGGCTGGTCGGGCCCGCCTGGCCGCCGCTTCGACGGGCTCGGCCGCGAGCGGCGGGACGAGCGCGTACAGCGAGCTGAAGGCCCGGCGCCTGGGCCGCTCGCCGGCCCGCGCCTCGATCTCCACGAGGTGGCCGGCCGGCACCCGCTCGACGCCGCGCACCAGCGTCTCGTGCTCGGTGGTCGGGCCGTGCAGGAGCATCTCCGCGAGCACGGTCTGGTTCGCCTCGAACGGCGGCCCGGCCGCGCACAGCTGCGCGAGGCCGGTGGCGACCAGCAGCCGGCCGGCGCCGTGGCGCAGCACCAGGGTGCGCATGCTGCGCGGTGACCGGGCGAGCACCAGCCGGCGGGTCCGTTGCTCGAAGACGAGCGCCGCCCAGTCGCCGAGCAGCCGGTCGAGGCCGAACGCCCTGTACCGGGTCCACGCGGCGGAAAGCTGGCCAGACGCGGACCGGGGCTGCGTCGCCGCCCCGCTCTGGTCGCCCGGCGCGGGGGCCGCGAGCCCGCCTGCGGGCGGTGACCACCCGTCGACGACGGCGATCAGGCCGCCGGCGGTGTGGGTGAGGTCCGCGGCGGGCCCGAGCGCCGGGCCCGCCGCCGCCGCGACCGCGAGTGGCCCGACGACGAAGGCGTGCACGCTGGGGCCGACGGGGGTCGCCGAGGCGGCGAGCATCCGCTCGACGAGCGCGGTCGTCGGCGGCTGGCCGTCGAGGCGCAGCTCGGCGCAGAACGTCATCTAGGTGGCCTCCGCTGGTCGGTGAGCGGATAGCTGGCGACCGGGTGGTAGACGAGGGTGGGTTCGCGCTCCTCGGCGTGCACCGCTCCGTCGACCTCCAGCCAGGTGTGCGCCGCGAACGCCCGCCTGCGGCGCACGCGGACGACGAGGTCCACGCTGCGACCGGCGGTCGCGGCGAGCCAGCCGCGCAGCAGCGACCGGGACAGGCAGGCGGAGTCGCCGCGCCAGAACGCCCCGGCGTCCGCGGCGAGCTCGTCCAGGCGGGGGCCGGTGAGCGCCAGGCGCCCCGCCGGGTACCAGCGCGCGGCGGGCGATCCGGCGGCGTGGCCGGCGGCCATCACGAGGTCCGGCACCCGGCGGTGGCGCAGCGCGGTCTCCAGCAGGCCGGCCGCGAACCACAGCTGCGCCCGCACCACCCGTTCCACCCCGCCAGCGCGCGGCCCGGCGCCAAGGTGCCGGCCGTGCTCATGGCGCCGGTCGGGGGGTGACCTTGACGAGGCGGCGGCGCGCCAGCTCGTCCAGCGGCTCGCTCAGGTCGCGCTCGGCGTGCGGCGCCTCGACGAGCCAGCCGTCGCTGACCGTCGCCGCCGCCTGGCGGACGGCGGCGCCACGGGGCACCCACGTCGGGCTCAGCTGCCGCCAGAGCTGGGCGCCCGTCTCGTTCAGCGCGAAGTACGCGCCGTCGTCCGGGTGCAGCAGGACGATCTCGCCGCCGATGTCGGCGGCCTGCACGCCGGGCCCGATCCGGATCTCGTCGTGGTCGTCGGCCCGTGCCGGGCCCGGGCCCGCTGGTGCCTGCTGGCTGGCATCCGGCATCCGGACCTCCGTCACGGTGGCAGGGACGGCGCACGCATGGCCGCCGCGGTAACTGCTGGCAGCGAGAATGAAAGCATCCTGGATGCGGAGAGTGAGGCACCGACACTCGCCATCGGCGTATCGGCGCGAGGCCGCGTCACACCGCTGCCGAGGCCAGCTCTGCATCGTTGATCTGATACTTTTAGTCATCGATTATGTCGTAAAGTGACATCTGAGGGTCGGCGGGCGGGGCCGGCGAGCTGAGGTCGCCGTGACGACGCGGGCGGACCCGGCCGGGGGCTGGCGACCAGGGAGCGACGATGTCCGTGCCAACAGTGCCGACCGCCGCCGGCGAGGCTGCCGCCGAAGGTGAACCCGGCGGCCCCTTGCCCCGCTCCGGCCCGGGCCGAGGGCGCGCCGTCTGGCTGACAACGGTCGACAGCGCGCAGTTCGGGAGAGTTGACTACCCAAACGAGGCGCTCGGGCGCGTCAGGTAATCGCCTTTGCGTGAATCCGGCCACGCTGATCCCCATGGGGACCGGATGAGGCCCGCATGACCCAACCAGGCCCGCGTTTGGCCACGGACGATGCGGGCCCGCGTTTGGCCACGGACGATGCGGGCCCGCGTTTGGCCACGGACGATGCGGACGGCGCCGCCATCCGGTCGGACGGGGACGTGGACATCGCGGATGCCGAGACGTTGACGTCGTTGGTGCTCGACCGGGGCCGACTGCCCTGGCTCGGGGCCGACGCGGGCCCGGCGCGCCCCGGCCTGGCCCCGGCCCCGGCGGCGCGCCCCGGCCCGGCGCAGGCCTGGTCGGGTCCGGCCCGCCCCGGTCCAGTGCCGGGTCGGCCCGATCTGGACGTGGTCGTGCCGCGTCCCGCCCAGATCGCCTCCGCGGGTGAGCCTCGGGCGCCGCACCTGTTGGCCCGGACACCGCCAGACCGACCCAGCGAGCGGCCGCGGCCCGCTCGGCCGCGGCCCGCTCGTCGGCATCGGCTCAGCTACGGCGAGGTCGCACTGCTGGCGGCCGCCGCCGGGATCGTGCTGTGCCTGGCCGGAATGTGCGCGGTCGCGGCCTGGCAGCGCGCGGGGACCAACGCCGCACCCAAGGGCCTGCTGCCCTCGGTGGCCGGCCCGGGGCCGTCGCCGACGATCAGCAGTCCGGGAGCCTCGGCCGCGCCGTCCGCGCGGCTCGCCCCGACGCCCGAACTGCTGCGGGCCGCTGGCTGGAACGACTCACTCGACCCGCGCCCCAGCCTCGCCGACGGCTCGGTCGCCCTCGAGGCGGACCGGGCGGCGACCCGCTCCGGCGATCCCCGGGAGCCCGGCTCGCCGGCCGTGACGCCCGCTGGGCCCGGATCGGTGGCCAGCTCGGCGGCCGCCTCGACGCCTTCGACGACGGTCGCGCCGCCTGGTCCAGCGACGACACCGGCGCGGAGCTCAGCCGATGCCACCCCGCCACCGGCCTCGCCTCGCCGACCGGCCACCAGCCAGCCGGGCAGCACCGCGGGCGCGGCCGAGCCCACCGCGACCAGACCGACCGCCACGGCCACCCGTCCGGTGGCCACCACCGGGCCGGCCGCCTCCGCCCGGCCGTCCCCCACCGGATCACCGGCCGCCACGCCGCGGCCGGTGACGGACTCGGCATCCGCGGCCGCCTCGGCGCCGGCCACCACCCCGGCGCAGGCACCGTAGGCTGGGCGGGTGACGTTGACGTTGTTGCCCGCGGTGGATGTGGCGGACGGAGTGGCCGTCCGGCTGGTGCAGGGTGAGGCCGGGTCGGAGACCGTCTACGGCGACCCGCGCGAGGCGGCGCTCGCCTGGCAGCGTGACGGCGCCGAGTGGATTCACCTCGTGGACCTGGATGCCGCCTTCGGGCGTGGCTCCAACCGGGACCTGCTCGCCGCGGTGGTCCGATCCCTCGACGTCGCCGTGGAGCTGTCCGGCGGCATCCGGGACGACGCCTCGCTGGACGCCGCGCTCGCCACCGGGGCCGCCCGGGTGAACGTCGGCACGGCCGCGCTGGAGAACCCAGACTGGGTCCGCCGCGCGATCGACCGGGTCGGCGACAAGATCGCCGTCGGGCTGGACGTGCGCGGCACCACGCTGGCCGCCCGCGGCTGGACGAAGGAGGGCGGCGAGCTGTTCGACGTCCTCGCCCGCCTCGACGCCGACGGCTGCGCCCGGTACGTCCTCACCGACGTGCGCCGCGACGGCACCCTCACCGGTCCGAACCTGGAGCTGCTGGCCGCCGTCACCGCCGCCACCGGCCGGCCTGTCGTCGCCAGCGGCGGCGTGTCCTCGCTCGCCGACCTGACCGCCATCGCCGGTGTCCCCGGCGTCGAGGGCGCGATCGTCGGCAAGGCGCTCTACGCCGGCGCGTTCACGCTTCCCGAGGCGCTCGCCGTCGTGACCGGCGCGGCCGGCGTCGCGCGGTGAGCGCAGGGGTGAGCGAGCGGAGTGGGCGTCCGACGGAGGAGGACGGCCGCGAGCAGGGCCCCCGTTCGGCGCGGATGCGACGAACGGGGGGGGCGATGAGTGAAGCCGGACCCATCGGATCGGTTTCGCCGATCCGGCAGGAACCCCGGGAGCGAGCTCGAAATTCTGTGAGCGTCGCCGTCCGCGTCATCCCCTGCCTCGACGTCGACGCCGGACGGGTCGTCAAGGGCGTCAACTTCCTGGACCTGCGCGACGCCGGCGACCCGGTGGAGATGGCCCGGCTCTACGACGCCGAGGGCGCCGACGAGCTGACCTTCCTGGACATCACGGCCTCCAGCGGCAACCGGGAGACCACCTTCGACATCGTCCGGCGCACCGCCGAGCAGGTCTTCATCCCGTTGACCGTCGGCGGCGGGGTGCGGGCCGCCGACGACGTGGACCGGCTGCTGCGGGCTGGCGCCGACAAGGTGGGCATCAACACGGCGGCCGTCGCCCGCCCGGAGCTGCTGCGTGAGTGCGCGCTGCGGTTCGGCAGCCAGTGCGTCGTGCTGTCGGTCGACGCCCGCCGCTGCCCGGACCCCGACGGCCCGCGGTTCGAGGTCACGACCCACGGCGGCCGCCGCGGCACCGGCATCGACGCGGTCGGCTGGGCCGCGAGGGCCGTCGAGCTCGGCGCCGGGGAGATCCTGCTGAACTCCATGGACGCCGACGGCACCCGCGACGGCTACGACCTGGAGATGATCGCCGCCGTCCGCGGGGAGGTCGACGTCCCGGTGATCGCCAGCGGTGGCGCCGGGCAGCTCGCCGACTTCGCGCCGGCGGTCGCCGCCGGCGCCGACGCCGTGCTCGCGGCGAGCGTCTTCCACTTCGGCCAGCTGCGGATCGCCGAGGTCAAGGCCGCGCTGCGGTCCGCCGAGGTCCCCGTCCGCTGACTCCACGCCCGGCTCGGCGGCCGGCCGGGAGGCCGAGTTGCGCGCCGGAAATCTCTGGCAGCGGGTTCGCGTTGCGGCTTTGATGACATGAACCTGTCGCGACGCTGTAGCACCTCGCCGGGCCGGCACCCCATGACACCTGCACCTGACGGGCTGCCCGCGCGGCGCGCGCGGTGACCTGTCGAGAGGAGAACGGTGTCCGCATCCGGTGACGCTCCGGACGGATCGGAAACCTTCACGGGCTCCGGTTCCAGCGGTCCAGGCTCCGCCGGTCCCGGTGGCTCCGACGTCAACCCGCCGTGGTTCGCGGACTTGGCGCGGGCGGTCGACGCGTCCGGGTCGGTGATCCGGCGGGGCCTGCGGGTCCTGGGCCTGGCGGTACGCGAGGAGCCCCGGCTGTTCGCGCTGTCGGTCGCCGGCAGCGCGCTGTTCGGCCTGGCCACCGTCGCGAGCTCGTATGTCCTCGGCGAGGTCACCCAGCGGGTCGTCGTCCCGTCGCTGCGCAGCGGGCATGCCGGCTGGGGCGGCGTCGTCGGCGCGGCGTTGCTGGTGTTCGCGGTCGGCGCCGCCCGCGCGGTCGGGATGTTCTTCCGCCGGTTCGCCGCGGGGATCCTGCAGTACCGGATGCAGGCGCACTACCGGCGCCGGATCACCCGCCAGTACCTGCGGCTGCCGCTGGCCTGGCATCAGCGGCACTCCACCGGCGCGCTGCTGTCCAACGCGAACGCCGACGTCGAGGCGCTCTGGGCGCCGATCGCGCCGTTCCCGTTCGCGGTCGGTGTCGTGGTGATGCTGGCCGCGGCGGTGGTTCTGCTGGTGGCGACCGACCCGGTGCTCGCCGCCGTCGGGTTCGTCGTCTTCCCGGTCGTCGGCGTGCTCAACTACCTCTACTCACGGCGGGTGTCGCCGCTGTTCGCCCGGGTGCAGGGGCTGCGCGCCGAGGTGAGTGCTGTCGCGCA
Source organism: Pseudofrankia sp. DC12 (assembly GCF_000966285.1). Taxonomy (NCBI): domain Bacteria; kingdom Bacillati; phylum Actinomycetota; class Actinomycetes; order Frankiales; family Frankiaceae; genus Pseudofrankia; species Pseudofrankia sp. DC12. The sequence goes on along the minus strand of NZ_KQ031391.1, from coordinate 736,869 downwards.
CGAGTCGTTCGACGGCGCCCTGGTCGTCAAGACGCTCGGCCGGGAGGCCGACGAGACGGCCCGGTTCCGCCGCGCGGCCGAGGAGCTGCGCGACGCTATGATCCGCGCCGGCCGGGTCCGCGGGGCCTTCGACCCGCTGATGGAGGCGCTGCCGAACTTCGGGGTGCTCGCGGTGCTCCTCGTCGGGTCGCAGCGGATCGCGGGCGGGCACCTGTCGGTCGGCGACCTGGTCCGCGTGGCCTACCTGTTCACGCTGCTGGCCTTCCCGATCCGGGCGATCGGCTGGGTGATCAGCGAGCTGCCCCGCTCGGTGGTCGGCTGGGGGCGGGTGTCGGCGGTGCTGACCGCCGGCGGCGAGCAGAAGTTCGGGTCAGCCCGGCTGGCCGGCACCGGCGCCGCCGCGCTGCGCCTGGAGGGCGTCGGGTACCGCTACCAGTCCGCCGCGTCCGACGCGCTCGCCTCGACCGACGAGGGCGACGCGCCGGCGGGCGAGCCCACCCGGGGCGCCGCCGCGCTGGCCGACGTGGCCTTCGACGCGACCCCGGGGAAGATCATCGCGATTGCCGGGCGGACCGGCGCCGGGAAGTCGACCCTGGTGGGCCTGCTGGCCAGGCTGGTCGACCCGGACGCCGGCTCGGTCCGCCTCGACGGCACCGACCTGCGCGCGCTGGCCGCCGGCGAGGTGACCGGCGCGGTCGCCCTGGTGGCCCAGCAGGCGTTCCTGTTCGACGACACGGTCCGGGCCAACATCACCCTCGGCGCCGACCTGTCCGACGACGACGTCTGGGACGCGCTGCGCCGCGCCCAGGCGGAGCGGTTCGTCGCGGCGCTCCCGCACGGCCTGGACACCGAGGTGGGGGAGCGCGGCACGACCCTCTCCGGCGGCCAGCGCCAGCGGGTCGCCCTGGCCCGCGCCCTGGTTCGCCACCCCCGGCTGCTGGTGCTGGACGACGCGACCTCCAGCGTCGACCCGCGGGTCGAGGCGTCGATCCTGTCCGGCCTGCGCGGGCTCACCGCGTCGACCGTCGTGGTCGTGGCCCATCGGCGGGCGACGATCGCGCTCGCCGACGAGGTCGTCTACCTGGAGGACGGGCGGGTCGTGGCCCAGGGCCGCCACGACGAGCTGCTCGTCGGCTCGCCCGGCTACGCGGAACTGCTCACCGCCTACGAGCGGGCCGCGCGGCTGGCCGTCGGCGCCGACGCGGTCCAGGACGCCGACGGCGTCGACGAGGAGGTGCTCTCGTGACGGCTGACGTCGCGATCCCCCCGCAGCGCGGCTCAGGGCCGGCGGCCGCGGCGATCGAGGACCGGGACCGGGCCGGCCGCCGGGAGGGGCTGTGGGGCACGGCCAAGCGGCTGCGCCGGCTCGCCCCGGAGGCGACCCGCGGCCTGTCGGTCACCCTTCTGCTGGCGCTCGTCGCCACCGTCGGCAAGATCGTCATCCCGCTCACCGTCCAGCAGACGCTCGACCGGGGCATCTCCGGCGACCAGGGCGTCGACCTCGGCGTCGTACGCACGGCCGTCATGATCGCCGCCGGCACGATCGTCGTGACGGCCATCGCGACCTACCTGATGAACGTCCGGCTGTACCGGATGTCCGAGGGCGCGCTCGCGACGCTGCGGGTCCGCGCGTTCCGGCACATCCACGACCTGGCGATGCTCACCCAGGCGACCCAGGCGCGCGGCGGGCTGACCGCCCGGGTCACCACCGACGTCGACCAGATGTCGCAGTTCCTGCAGCTCGGCGGCGTGATGCTGGTCGTCTCCATCGGCCAGATGATCGTCGCGACCTGCCTGATGCTGGTCTTCTCCTGGCCGCTGACCCTGCTGGTCTACGTCTGCTTCGTCCCGATGGTGCTCGCCACCCGGGGCTTCCAGCGCAGGCTGGCCGTCCGGTACGCGATCGTGCGCCGCCGCGTCGGGGAGCTGCTCGGCGCGGTGTCCGAGGCGGTGGTGGGCGCGCAGGTGGTGCGGGCCTACGGCTCGCAGGCCCGCACCGCCGCCCGGATCGACCAGACGGTCGAGGCCCATCGCTCTGCGCAGAGCCGGGCCCAGGTCCTGGTGGCCGTCGTGTTCTCGGCGGCCGAGCTGGTCTCGGCGGCGGCCCTCGCCGGTGTGGTGCTGCTCGGCGTGGCGCTCGGGGCCGGCGGGCACCTGTCGACCGGCCGGCTGGTGGCGTTCCTGTTCCTGATGACGCTGTTCGTGATGCCCGTGCAGACCCTGACCGAGGTCCTCAACGACGGCGCGAACGCGCTCGCCGGCCTGCGCCGGGTGCTGGACATCCTCGACACCCCCAGCGACATCCGCGACCCCGCCGATGCCCCGCGAACCGCCGACGGCACGCCCGGCGGCCGCGACCTGGCCCCCGGCCCCCTGGACGTGACCTTCGAACGGGTGACGTTCCGCTACCCGACCGGGCCGCCCGTCCTGCACGGCATCGACCTGCACGTCCCGGCCCGCTCCCGGGTCGCGGTCGTCGGCGAGACCGGGTCGGGCAAGACGACGATCGCGAAGCTGCTCACCCGGCTGATGGACCCGTCCGAGGGCCGGGTCCTGATCGGCGGGGTGCCGCTGACCGAGGTGCGCTTCTCGTCGCTGCGCGGCCGGGTGGTGATGGTCCCGCAGGACGGCTTCCTGTTCGACGCGACGATCGCCGCCAACGTCCGCTACGGCCGGCCGGCCGCGACCGACGAGGAGATCGTCGCGGCCTTCGCGCGCCTCGGCCTGGCCGACTGGCTCGCCCGTACCCCGGCCGGGGTGCTGACCCAGGTCGGCGAGTCCGGCGGGCTGCTCTCGGCCGGCGAGCGCCAGCTCATCGCGCTGGCCCGCGCCGAGCTCGCCGACCCGGACCTGCTCGTCCTCGACGAGGCCACCTCGGCCGTCGACCCGGCCACCGAGGTCCGCCTCGGCGCCGCGCTGCTGGAGCTCACCCGCGACCGCACCTCGGTGACGATCGCCCACCGCCTGTCGACCGCCGAGACCGCCGACCTCGTCGTCGTCGTCGACGCCGGCCGGATCGTCCAGCAGGGCACCCACGCCGAGCTGGTAGGCGAGCCCGGCGTCTATCAGCGCCTCCACGCCTCCTGGTCCGCCGGCGTCGCCGCGCTCTGACCTGGGCCGGCGCCGGCCCGCTCAGTGGGCCCTGGCGTCCTGGACGAGGAGGATGCGGCTGGTGGGGCCGGCGAGCTGGCGCCAGCGGTGGGGGAGGACGCCGGGGTAGTAGAGGGTGTCGCCGGGGGTGAGGACGAACAGGCCCTCGTCCTGCACCTCGACCTCGATCGAGCCGGCGATGACGTGGACGAACTCGTCGCCCGGGTGGGTGTAGGCCTGGCCGAACGCGGTCGGCGCGCCGTCGAAGAGGACCGGGTAGATGGCCCGGGCGCCGGCGACGAGCGAGCGGGCGACCCCGCCGGGGTTGTCCACGGGCACACCGCTGCCCGCCGTCACGAGGCTGACCCGCCCGTCCGGAGACAGGGCGGCGCCGTCGTCCGCCGCCATCGACATCAGCGCTGGCTGGGTGGTCCCCAGAGCCTGCGCGAGCCGGTGCAACGACGCCATGCTGGGCCGGGCGAGGCCGCGCTCCAGCTGGCTGAGGAACGGGTGCGACAGCTCGGCTCTCGTGGCCAGCTGGACGAGGGTCAGCCCCTGGCGCTGGCGCAGCACCCGGATCGACCGCCCGATCCGGGTGCTCAGATCCTGCCCGGCGGCTCCGGCGTCGATTGCCATACCGGCCATGGTCGCATCACCGCCCGCGTCCCCGCCCGGTCGCCGCCGGCAGCCCCGGCGGCGCTAGGTCACGACGGGGACTGATCCGTGCTTCGGGCCTGCGGGGGCGGGCAGGCCGCGCCGGCGCTGGTAGCCAGGGCGAGCAGTGCGCGGTCCGTTCCGGTGGCGCCGATCAGGGCGACGCCGACCGGGCGGTCGCGGACCCGGAGCAGCGGCAGGACAACCACCGGAAGGCCGGCCAGCCCCGCGGCCGAGCTCAGCGTGAGGGTCGCGGTCCGGACCCGGTCCTTGACGTCGATGGCGAGGTCCAGCGGCGGGGCCGGGCTGCTGGCCGCCGGCGCGACCAGGACGGACCCGCCGCCGAGCGCCGCGGCGAGGGTGTCCCGGACGTGGGCGCGCATGCGCTGGGCTGTCCTGAGCTGGCCTTCGGTGACGGCCGCGGCGACCGCGAAGCGGCCGGCGATCCCCGGCCCGAGCGCGCCCGGGTGCGCCGCCACCCAGGCGCCGTGCGTGGCGTTGGCCTCCCAGCCCTGGTTCTGCCGGAACGCTGTGATCCACTCGTCGAGCTGGCCGCCCGCGACCCGGGGGATGTGCCGCGCCGGCAGCCCAACCGCCGCGGCCAGCCCGGGCAGTGCCGCGGCCAGCGCCGCCGCCACCTCCGGCTCGGCGAGGGCGACGAGGTCGTCCGCGACCAGCAGCCGCGCCGGCGGTGGGGAAGCCGGGTCCGCCGGCGGCAGCAGCACCGAGCCGACCCGGGCGAGTACGCCCGCGTCACGGGTCAGCCAGCCGACCGTGTCGAAGCTGGGCGCGAGCGGGACGACCCCGGCCGCGGAGACGGCGCCGTGGGTCGGGCGGATCCCGAACAGGCCGCAGTAGGAGGCCGGAACCCGCACCGAGCCGCCCGTGTCGGTCCCGAGGCCGACGTCGACCAGGCCCAGCGCGACGGCGCTCGCCGGCCCGCTGGTGGAGCCGCCGGGGGCGGCCCCGGGCGCGGTGGGGTTCGGCGGGGTGCCGTAGTGGACGTTCGTCCCGGACAGGCTGTAGGCCAGCTCGTCGGTCTGCGCGATCCCGGCGACGTCGGCACCGGCGGCGAGCAGCGCGGCGACGGCCGGCGCGTGCTCCGGCTGCGGGGCGGCCTCGGCGAGCCACGCCGGATTCCCGGCCCCGGTCCGGTGTCCCTGGACGGCGAACAGGTCCTTGACGGCCACGGTGAGCCCCCGAAGCGGGCCCTCGGCCGCGCCGGCGACCAGCGGAGCCCCGCGGACCCGCCACACAGCGCTCGTCTCGTCAGGCGCGGCACCGGCACCGGCCGCCGGCGCGCCCGAGCCGGCCGGTGCCGACGCCCCCGCCGGGGAGCCGCTGACATGCGCCGCAGCCGCGCGCCACCGAGCTTCGCCACCGTCGGCATCGAGGGCTGTCCAGAGCTGGGTCTGCAGGCCGCGGCCGCCGTCCTGCTCCCGGCGCACCTCGGCGACCAGCAGCGCCGACGCCGGCCCGTGTACCTGGACGTGCAGCCGTTCGACCGTCCGCGGCCCGGGCAGCCCGGCCCCGACGCCTCGGGGCCGGCGGAACAGGCCGATCTCGGCGTGCCCGACGAGGACACCTGCGCTGTCGGCACGCAGCGTCCCCGGCTCGTCGAGGAACAGCTCGTCCAGCACGTCCAGGCCGTTGGCGAGCAGCGCGTGCTCGTACCGCCAGAACGCGGCCTCGAGCCCCGCGCGCCACCCAGGATCGTCGGCTGGGGCGGCCTCCGCCTGGCTGGTGGGCTGGCCGACCGCGTAGTAGCGGACGTCGGTGGACACAGGCATGCTCCTTCGGGCACCCGGCTGCCTCCCTGGGTACCCGGAGGCCGGCGGCCTCAGTAGACCACCGCGAAAGGACAGTTCACTACCTCGCCTCGGCCCCGGCGGGGCCCCGTCTGGGCTGTTACGGGCGTTTGACGGCGCTGAAATACGTGGCCGGCAGTGTTGATGACACCAACAGGCAACCGCCTGCCGTCCCGGCCGGCCCGGTCGCGGGCCGCGCGGCACCGCGAGGCCGCACCCACGGCCCCGTCCGGACACAGGGGAGCGCGATGCGCGTCGGCGTCTTTCTTTTCGGGGCCGTGGAGATGGGCGACACGCTCGGCGCCGGTGGCCCGGAGCCGACGTCCCGCCGCTACGGACAGGCCGAGGTGCTGGGTGCGACGCGACGCCTCCTGGGCACCGGGGCGCTCGCCGACGAGCTCGGCTTCGACTACTTCTGGCTGACCGAGCACCACTTCCAGCACGAGGGCTACGAGATCGTGCCGAACGGCCTGCTGTTCGGCGCGTTCCTCGCCGAGCGGACCAGCCGGATCAGGATCGGCACGATGTTCAACGTCGTCGGCCAGTGGCACCCGCTGCGCCTCGCCGAGGACTTCGCCATGCTGCACAACCTCTCCGGTGGCCGCGCGGTACTGGGGCTCGGCCGGGGCACGGTGCCGCGCGAGATCGAGCCGCTGTCCCTCGGCCGGGTGTCGATCGGCTCCACCGACAACCCGGACGCGCAGGCCGCGGACACCGCCAACCGCGAGGTCACCGCGGAGGCGGTCGACCTGCTGCTGACCGCGCTGGACAACGAGACCTTCACCCACCGCGGCCGCTACTTCCAGGCCCCGCCACCGGGCATCCCCGACCGGGGCGGCGAGGTCGAGGAGCTCACCCTCATCCCGCGGCCGGTGTACCCGTACGACGTCTGGCAGGCGATCAGCAGCCCCGGCTCGCTCGTCGAGGTCCCGACCAGGGGTTTCGGCGGGGTCTTCTGGCTGGTGAGCCGCCCGCTGCTGCAGGCCAGGTGGGAGCGCTACGCCGAGGTCTACGCGGCCGCCCACGGCGGCGCGCCCGGGCCCGGCGAGAAGCGGATGGTCGTGCTCAACACCTACATCGGTGACAGCCGGGCGCAGGCGATGGAGCTGGCCAGGCCAGGGCACGACGAGTTCTGGCGCTTCCTCGGCCCCTACGGCTGGACCAGGGCCTACCTCGGACCTGACGGTGGCATGCCCCCCGCCGGCTGGGTGCCGACCCTGGAGGACTCCGTCGAGCAGGGCGTCTGGGCGGTCGGCACCGCCGAGGATGTCGCCGCCGCGATCCTGAAGCTGCGCGACGACCTCGGCGGCCTGGCCGACCTGACGATCTTCCCGAGCGGCCCGGGCGAGAGCTACGACGCCACCGACGACCAGCTGTGCCGCTTCGCCAAGGACGTCCGCCCGCTGCTTGAAGCCGCGCCGTAGATGCTCGCCCGATGACCGGCCCCGAGGTAGCCGACCCGACCGTCCCGCCCGCTGCCAACAGCTGGCAGGTGGGGCCGGGCGAGGACCTCGCGGTCCTCCACGCCGCCACCGGTTGAGCATGGCTCCCGCAGCCCCGGCGGGCGGGAGGTGCAGTGTCCCGCCGGGGTGGCACTGTGTCGCTGGGTGCCGCCCCGGCGGGCGGGAGGTGCAGTGTCCCGCCGGGGTGGCACTGTGTCGCTGGGTGCCGCCCCGGCGGGCGGGGAACAGCAGCATCCCGCCGGGCCGGCACAATGGCACCGTGAGTAACTCGTCCCCCGGGCTTGATCCCGCCGTCGCCGGCCGGTTGAAGCGGGACCGGGCCGGGCTGGTCGCGGCCGTCGTCCAGCAGTACGACACCGGGAAGGTGCTGATGGTCGGCTGGATGGACGACGAGGCGCTGCACCGCACGCTGACCACCGGCCGGGCCACCTACTGGAGCCGCAGCCGCCGGGAGTACTGGGTCAAGGGGGACACTTCCGGGCACGTCCAGTGGGTCCGCTCGGTGGCGCTCGACTGCGACGGGGACGCGCTGCTCGTCCAGGTCGACCAGGTTGGCCCGGCCTGCCACACCGGGACGCCGACCTGTTTCGACGGGAGCGACCTGGCCGCGGCCGTCGGCTCGCCCGGCGGGCCGACGCCACCGACCGCCCCGGCCGGCGCCGTGGGCACGAACCCGGGAGCCCGGCATGACCACCGGTGAGATCAGCCCGACGCGGACCGAGTTCCGCGCTCTGGCCGCCGAGTACACTGTTGTCCCCGTGGCCCGCCGGCTGCTGGCCGACGGCGAGACCCCGGTCGGGATGTACCGCAAGCTCGGCGGCGGCCCCGGCACGTTCCTGCTGGAGTCGGCCGAGCACAGCGGGATGCGCTCCCGGTACTCGATCGTCGGCGTGCGGGCGGCGGCCACCCTCACCGAGGTTGACGGCGAGGCCTGCTGGACCGGCGGTCCGCCGCCGCCCGGCATACCGACCGGCGGCAGCCCGCTGGCCGCGCTGCGCGCCGTCGAGCGGTCGCTGCGTGCGCCGCGGCTGGACGCGCTGTGGCCAAGCGCCGGCGCGGCGGGGATGCCGCCGCTGATGGGTGGCCTCGTCGGCTACCTGTCGTACGACTTCGTCCGCCGGATCGAGCGGCTGCCCGAGCACGCCGTCGACGACCTGCACATGCCGGAGCTGCGTCTGCTGCTGTGCATGGACCTCGCCGTGCTCGACCATGCTGACGGCTCCTGCCTGCTGGTCGCCAACGTCCTCACCCACGCCGCCGCCCCGCCAGGGCCGGACGGGGCGCCCGCGACCGTCCCGCTGGACGAGGCCGCGCTCGACGCCGCCTACGACGACGCGGCCGGCCGGCTGGAGCTGATGACGGCCGAGCTGCACAAGTGGACCGAGCCGACTGTCGCCGCGACCCGCGCGGTCGCGCCGCTCGACATCGGCCAGTTCACCTCCGCGATGGCGCCCGGCCAGTTCCAGCAGGCGGTCGAGCGCTCGATCGAGGAGATCCGCGCGGGCGAGTGCTTCCAGATCGTGGTGTCGCAGCGCTTCGAGCGGGCGACCACCGCCGACGCCCTCGACATCTACCGGGTGCTGCGCGCGTCCAACCCGAGTCCGTACATGTATCTGCTGCGGTTCGGCGACTTCGACGTCGTCGGCACCTCGCCCGAGGCACACGTCAAGGTCACCGGCAGACGCGCGCTGCTGCACCCGATCGCCGGCAGCCGGCCGCGCGGGCAGACCCCCGAGGCCGACGCGAAGCTCGCCGCCGAGCTGCTCGCCGACCCGAAGGAACGCGCCGAGCACGTCATGCTCGTCGACCTGGTCCGCAACGACCTGGGCCGGGTCTGCGTGCCGGGGACGGTGCGGGTGGTCGAGTTCGCCACGATCGAGCGTTACTCGCAGATCACCCACATCGTCTCGACCGTCATCGGCCAGGTCTCGCCCGAGCGCACCGCGATCGACGTGCTCGCCGCGACCTTCCCCGCCGGCACGCTGTCCGGCGCCCCCAAGGTGCGGGCGATGGAGGTCATCGACGAGCTGGAACCGACCCGGCGCGGCCTGTACGGCGGCGTCGTCGGCTACCTCGACTTCGGCGGCGACCTCGACACGGCCATCGCGATCCGCACCGCCCTGGTCCGCGACGGCCGCGCGTACGTCCAGGCCGGTGCCGGCGTCGTCGCCGACTCGGTGCCCGACGCCGAGGACCACGAGAGCCGGACCAAGGCCGCCGCCGTGCTGCGCGCGATCGAGATCGCCGAGACCCTGCGCGCGCCGGGCTGACCACCATCGCGACAGACGGGAACACAGGCATGAGCGCGGACACCGGGCAGATCGCGTCGAGCGGGCTCGCGGCCGAGGCGGCGACGCCCGCGCGGGCCGACCGGCCCGGCCACCGGCTGGCCGGGCGAACCGGGCTTGGGGTGGCCGTCGGCGGCTGCCTGCTGGGCGCGGCGGTGGCGCTGCTTGCCGCGTCGGCGACCTGGGTCCACACGGACGTGCGGGACGCGGCGACGGCCGGTAGTGGGGCGAGCACGGCTCCGCTCGCGGTGAAACTCGGCGCCGGTGACCTGGCTCCCGCGGTCAGCGCCTTCGGGCTGCTGGGCCTGGCCACGGCCGTCGCGCTGGTCGCGACCCGAGGCGTGGCCCGGCGCGTCGTCGGGGCGCTCGTCGCCGCGGCCGGCGTCGGGGTGATCGTCTACGCGGCCCGGGTCAGCCTCGACCCGGCGCCGGTCGTGCGGGCCGCGCAGCACGTCGTCGCCCTCGCCCCCAGCGGTCACCCGAGCCTCGGCCCGATCGAGGTGTCGGCCGCGCCGTGGCTCGCGTTGGTGGGCGGGGTGGCCCTGCTCGGCGCCGGCCTGCTGGCGGCCGCGTTCGGCCGGTCCTGGCCGGCGATGGGGGGCCGCTACCAGACCAGGTCGCCGCGCCCGCTGGACGCCTGGGAGGCCATCGAGCGTGGCCAGGACCCGACCGTCTCGGCGGACTGACGGCCGCGAGGGCGGCTCTGTGGTGGCTGGCGGGCTGCGGACAGCTGGCCGGATGATGGCCGGAAGGCGGCCGAGCGACACGCCGAACGGCGCGCCGGCCGGCCCGTCCGGATTGCCGGAGGTGGCGCGCTAGACACGAATGTCGCTGAGTGGCGGACCCGTCGCGGGCCGTCGCCGGGCGTGTGTGCTGGGCAACAAGGGGACAACCACGCTGCGTGACCGGTGCGAGTGTGCACCCTGCTGGGTATGGCCTGTTTGGCGGTTGATCGGCCCGACGGTTCCGGCTCGGACAATCGGTGGGCAACTACGGACCGTCAGAGGGCCGATGCGGCCGTGGGGGGCGATGTGCGATGTCCAGCTGGGGGCCTACCATCGGCGCCATGGCAGCGAGAGCCGCAGGAGCCGAGCTGTGACCGTCCTCGACGACATCATCGCCGGCGTCCGTGCCGATCTGGCCGAACGCGAGTCCCAGACCCCACTTGACGTGCTCAGACAACGCGTCGAGAAGGTCCCGGACCCACGGGACGCGCTGGCGGTCCTGCGCGCCCGGCGGGTCGCGGTGATCGCCGAGGTGAAGCGGCGCAGCCCGTCCAAGGGGGACCTGGCCAACATTCCCGATCCCGGGAAGCTGGCTGGCATCTACGAGACCGCCGGCGCCGCGGCCGTCAGCGTGCTGACCGAGAAGCACCGGTTCGGCGGGTCGCTGGCCGACCTGGACGCCGTCCGGGTGGCGGTCGACGTGCCCGTGCTGCGCAAGGACTTCATCGTGGCTCCGTACCAGATCTGGGAGGCGCGGGCCCACGGCGCCGACCTGATCCTGCTGATCGTCGCGGCGCTCGACCAGCCCCGCCTCGTCGGCCTGCTGGAGCGGACCGAGTCGCTCGGGATGACCGCGCTCGTCGAGGTCCACGACGAGGAGGAGACGCAGCGGGCGCTGGACGCGGGCGCCCGGCTGATCGGCGTCAACGCCCGTGACCTCAAGACGCTCGAGGTCCGGCGGGACACCTTCGCGCGGCTGGCGCCGATGGTGCCGCCCGGCATCCTGAAGGTCGCCGAGTCCGGCATCCGCGGCCCGCGTGACCTGCTCGGCTACGCGGAGACGGGCGCCGACGCGGTGCTCGTCGGCGAGGCCGCCGTCAGCGGCCCCGACCCGCGCCAGACCGTCGCCGACCTCGTCGCCGCCGGCGCCCACCCAGCCACCAAGGTCGGCCGTTAACCTGTCTGGCACGCCGAAAAATCGGTTGGCGTAGGCCGATAGAGTCGGGGTGTGAGCGCTCCTAACGCCGGGTCGACCGGCTTCGCCGTCTCGCCAGCCGCCGCCGACCTGGGCGCCGGGGAGTGGGCCAGCGTGCCGGACGGGCTGGGGCACTTCGGGCCGTTCGGCGGGCGGTTCGTGCCGGAGGCGCTGATGGCGGCGCTCGACGAGCTGACCGCGGCCTACGAGCAGGCCCGCAACGACCCGGCTTTCGTCGCCGAGCTGGACGGACTGCTCGCCAGCTACGCCGGCCGGCCGACGCCGGTCACCGTGGCGCACCGGCTCACCGAGCGGATCGGTGGGGCCCAGTTGCTGCTCAAGCGCGAGGACCTCGCCCACACCGGCTCGCACAAGATCAATAATGTCCTCGGCCAGTGCCTGCTGACCAGGCGGATGGGCAAGACCCGCGTGATCGCCGAGACCGGCGCGGGCCAGCACGGCGTCGCCACCGCGACCGCGTGCGCCCTGCTCGGCCTGGAGTGCGTCGTCTACATGGGCGAGGAGGACACCCGGCGCCAGGCGCTCAACGTCGCCCGGATGCGGCTGCTCGGCGCAACCGTCGTCCCGGTCACCTCCGGCAGCCGCACCCTCAAGGACGCCATCAACGAGGCCCTGCGGGACTGGGTGGCCACCGTCGGGCACACCCACTACTGCATCGGCTCGGTGATGGGCCCGCACCCGTTCCCGATGCTGGTCCGCGACTTCCAGCGGATCATCGGCGTCGAGGCCCGCGAGCAGGTGCTGGAGATCACCGGACGGCTCCCGGACGCGGTCGTCGCCTGCGTCGGCGGCGGCTCGAACGCGATTGGGATCTTCCACCGGTTCATCCCCGACACCCCGGTCGCGCTGATCGGCTGCGAGGCGGGCGGCGACGGCCTGGCGACCGGCCGGCATGCCGCCGCGATCGCCGGGGGCGGCTCCGGCGTGCTGCACGGGATGCGCTCGTACTTCCTGCAGGATGAGGACGGCCAGACCCAGGTCTCGCACTCGATCTCAGCCGGGCTGGACTATCCCGGCATCGGTCCCGAGCATGCCTGGCTGCACGACACCGGCCGGGCGAGCTACCGGGTCGTCGACGACGCCGCCGCGATGGAGGCTCTCTCGCTCGTCGCGAAGGCCGAGGGCATCCTGGTCGCGATCGAGAGCGCGCACGCCTTCGCCGGCGCGTTCGAGGTCGCCCGTGAGCTCGGCCCGGGAGCGACCGTCCTGGTCAGCTGCTCGGGCCGCGGCGACAAGGACGTCGACACCGCCGCCCGCTGGTTCAACGTGCTCGACGGCGTCGACGGGACCGCCGGGAACGGCTGACCGAACCGGCCCCACGCGCTCCCGCGAGCGCGGGGCCGCGGCCAGGTCGGGCGGGGCCCGACCGGCACGAGGCCGGCGAGGCCCGAGGCGACACGCAGACAGCACACGACGACGCGCGCCCTGGGCGACCGGGCTTGCCGAGGTCGGCCGGGCCAGCCGGCCGGGAGAAGGACAGCAACGTGGGCGGACAGGGTACGAACGGGCGGCTCGCGGACAGCTTCGCCGCCGCGCGCAAGGAGGGCCGCGCTCTCCTCGTCGGCTACCTGCCGGCGGGCTACCCGTCGGTCGACGGCGCGATCGAGGCGATCCGCGCGATGGTCGAGGCGGGGGTCGACGCCGTCGAGCTCGGCCTGCCGTACTCGGACCCGACGATCGACGGGCCGGTCATCCAGGAGGCCGTCGACGCAGCGCTGCGGGCCGGGGTCACCACCGCCGACGTGCTGCGCACGGTCGAGGCGGTCGCCGAGACCGGTGCTCCGACGCTGGTGATGACGTACTGGAACCCGATCGAGCGCCACGGCGTCGAGCGCTTCGCGGCTGATCTCGCCGCGGCGGGCGGCGCGGGCACGATCACCCCGGACCTGCCCCCCGAGGAGGCCGGCCCGTGGCTGGAGGCCGCCGGCCGGCACGGACTGGACTCGGTGTTCCTCGTCGCGCCCAGTTCCTCGGACGAGCGGCTGCGCCGGGTGACCGGCATCGCCAGCGGCTTCGTCTACGCCGCGTCGCTGATGGGCGTCACCGGTGTCCGCCAGTCGGTCGGTGCCGCCGCCGAGGGCCTGGTAAAGCGGGTGCGGGGGGTGACCGACCTGCCGGTGGCGGTCGGACTGGGCGTCAAGGACGGGGCCCAGGCGGCGACCGTCGCGGGCTTCGCCGACGGCGTGATCGTCGGAACCGCGCTGGTCGGGTGCCTGGTCGACGCCGAGCGTTCCGGCGCCGGCCTCGACGCGGGCATCTCCGCGGTCCGTGCGCTCACGGCGGACCTCGCCGCCGGCGTCCGCGCCACCACCTGACTGGCCCGGTCGACGGCGAACCCGGGCGTCAGGTCGGCCGGGCCGGTGCTGACCCCTGGGCCGGCTGGCCCTGACCAGGCATTCCGCCGGCGACGTTCGCCACGTCGCCGGGATGGCTTGCCGGAGTTGTCAGCCTTTGTTCGAGGACGGGTAGACGACAGCGGGTCCCGGCTAGGTAGCCTTGGGCCGTGGTCCTAGCCGCGATCCCTAGCCCCTCCCGAGGTGTGCTGCACCTCGGGCCCCTGCCGCTGCGCGCCTACGCCTTTATGATCATTATTGGCGTCATCGTCGCCGTCTGGCTGACCGGCCGCCGGCTGCGGGCCCGCGGCGTCGACCCGAACTTCGCCAGCGACGCCGGCGTGGGTGCCGTGCTGCTCGGCATCATCGGCGCCCGGGTCTACCACGTCCTCACCAGCCCGCAGGCGTACTTCGGCAAGAACGGTGACCTGGTCCACGTCCTGTATGTGTGGAACGGCGGGCTGGGGATCTGGGGAGCGGTCGCGGGCGGCGCGCTCGGGGTGTGGCTCGCCTGCCGCCGGGCGAACGTGTCGTTCCTGCTGTTCGCCGACGCCGCCGCGCCCGGCCTGATCTTCGCGCAGGCGATCGGCCGCTGGGGCAACTACTTCAACCAGGAGCTCTTCGGCCGTCCCACCACGCTGCCGTGGGGGCTGAAGATCGACCTGGCCCACCGGCCCCTCGGCTACGAGCAGTACACGACCTTCCACCCGACGTTTCTCTACGAGTCGGTCTGGAACGTGCTGGTCGGCGTGACGCTGCTGGTCATCGACCGGCGGGCCCGGCTTGGCCGCGGCCGGCTGTTCGCGATGTACATCATGCTGTACACCTTCGGCCGGGGCCTGGTCGAGGCGCTGCGGATCGACGACGCCGAGCACTTCCTCGGCCTGCGCCTCAACGACTGGACCAGCATCGTCGTCTTCCTGGGCGCCCTGGCGATGTACCTGCTGATCCGCAAGCCCGTCGACGAGGACGTCAGCCCGGCCGACGGTGTGGCGGCGGCGGGCGACGAGCCGGCCGAGGTCGCCGCGGGTGACGCCGTCGACGAGCAGGACGACGCCCCGGTCACCGCCGGCGCCGTCAGCGGGCGGCTCGGGGCGGACACACCCGCGACCGTGGCCGCATCCCCCGCATCCGCCGCATTTCCGGCAGCGGACGGCGGTGACGACACGGCTGCGCCTGGCCGCGGCGATGGCTGACGGGGGCCCGGCCCGCGAAGGTCCCGCTGATGGGGACCAGGCCGACGGGAGCCCGGCTGTCGGCGACCCGGCAGACGAGGGCCTGGCCGGTGCCTGGGCCGCTCGGCCGGCCTCCCGGCGGTCCGAGGCCGTGTTCCGGCCCGGGATGCACCAGCACCACCATGACGCCCATCGCGACGTCTCCGGCGGCTGGCTGCGCCCGGCGGTGTTCGGGGTGATGGACGGGCTGGTCAGCAACGTCGCGTTGCTGTCCGGGTTCGCCGGCAGCAACGCGTCCCGCTCGACGGCGGTGCTGGCCGGCCTCGCCGGGGTCGCCGCCGGCGCGTTCTCGATGGCGACGGGGGAGTACACCTCGGTCCGGTCCCAGAACGAGGCGATGGCCGCGGAGATCGAGGTCGAGCGGCAGGCGCTGACGGAGTTCCCGGTCGACGAGCGGGCCGAGCTGGCCGCGTCCTACGCCCGCAAGGGCGTCGACCCGGCGCTGGCCGATGCCGTCGCCAGCCAGCTGCACGGCGACCCGGAGGTCGCGCTGGCCGTGCACAGCCAGGAGGAGCTGGGCGTCACCCCGGGCCGGCTGCCGAGCGCGATGCTGGCCGCCTTCTCGTCGTTCGCGGCGTTCGCCGTCGGAGCGCTGGTGCCGGTGCTGCCCTACCTGGTCTCACGCTGGGTGCTCGGCGGCCACACATTCGTCGCGAGCGCGGTGCTGGCCGGCTGCGCGCTGTTCGGGGTCGGCGTGGCCGTCAGCCGGTTCACCGGCCGTTCCCCGTGGCTGTCCGGTGGCCGCCAGCTCGTTCTTGGCGCGCTGGCCGCGGCCGCCACGTTCCTGGTGGGTGCCCTCGTCGGCGGCGTGGTCCACTGACGTCCGCACGGGCGGCCGGCGGCCGGGTTACCTTGCGTTCATGCGCGGGGGGCGGCCCTGGACCGGGGCGGGGCTGGTGCCCGCCGGCTGGCTGGCAGCCTCGGCGAGTGCTGTGACGTCTGGTAGGTGGGCCTTCGGCCGGCCGGAACCCGCAGGCAGAGCAGTGCTGGGCCCCAGCGGACAAGAAGGTTAGCAAAGGCAAGGCTCGCCCGCTTGGAACACTGCTGTCACATTCATGTGACCTGCCGGACGCTGACGATCTCAGCGAATCGGGCGGGGACATGGCACACTCGGTGGAGCGCAAGACGCGGCTGGCTCACCGCGCCCTGTCCCAGCTGTCTCGGCTCTGGCCGCGCGCACCCGGACGCCCGGCACCCGGGCTGGCGGGACGCCCGAGCGCCGGCTGGCCGGGGTGTTCTGGGGCAAGGCTGCGGTGCGCGGCGCCGGTGCCGCCTGGTCGTCGTCGACGCGCTCCCGGACAGCGTCGTCCGCACCCTTCAGGCCCTGAAGACGGACAGGACATGCCGGATGCCGACTAAGCAAGGTCTCTACGACCCCTCGTACGAGCACGACGCCTGTGGTGTCGGCTTCGTCGTCGACGTGCACGGCCGCCGCAGCCATGAGCTGGTCGACCAGGGCCTCACAGTACTGCGCAACCTTGACCATCGTGGCGCCTCCGGCAGCGACCCGGACACGGGTGACGGCGCGGGCATCCTCGTCCAGGTCCCGGACGTGTTCCTGCGTGACGTGGCGGGTTTCCCGCTGCCTGCTGCCGGCCGGTACGCCGTCGGCATCGGCTTCCTCCCCCAGGTGGCTGGCGACCGCGACGAGGCCGTCCGCACCATCGGGCGGCTGGCCCGCCAGGAGCGCCTGCGGGTTCTCGGCTGGCGTGAGCTGCCCGTCGTCAGCCACATCGTCGGGCACGCGGCCCGCGAGGTCGAGCCCCGGATGCGCCAGCTGTTCGTGACGCTGCCGGGCACCTCGGTCAGCCCCGCGGTCGGCGCGCCCATCGACGACGACACCGCATTCGACCAGCTTGAGCTGGAGCGCCGGGCATTCTGCCTGCGTAAGCGGATCCAGCGCGAGACTGGCGTCTATTTCCCGTCGTTGTCGGCGCGCACCATCGTCTACAAGGGAATGCTGACTACACACCAGCTGTCCGCCTATTTCCCGGACCTGGACGACCCGCGGTTCGCGAGCGCTATCGCGCTGGTGCACAGCCGGTTCTCGACGAACACCTTCCCGAGCTGGCCGCTCGCGCATCCCTATCGCCTGATCGCGCACAACGGTGAGATCAACACCGTCCGCGGCAACCGCAACTGGATGCGTGCCCGTGAGGCGCTGCTGGAAAGCGACCTGGTCCCCGGCGACCTCGCCCGGCTCTTCCCGATCTGCGCCGACGGCGCCAGCGACTCGGCCAGCTTCGACGAGGTGCTGGAGCTGCTGCACCTGGGCGGCCGCAGCCTGCCGCACGCCGTGCTGATGATGATCCCGGAGGCGTGGGAGAACCACGCCGAGATGGACCCGAAGCGCCGCGCCTTCTACCAGTTCCACGCGACGCTGATGGAGCCGTGGGACGGCCCGGCGTCGATCGCCTTCACCGACGGCACGATGATCGGCGCGGTCCTCGACCGCAACGGCCTGCGCCCGTCGCGGTACTGGGTCACCGACGACGGGCTGGTCGTCATGGCCTCCGAGGTCGGCGTCCTGGACATCCCGCCGCACCGGGTCATCCAGAAGGGCCGGCTCCAGCCGGGCCGGATGTTCCTGATCGACACGGCCAAGGGCCGGATCGTCAGCGACGACGAGATCAAGTCCGAGCTCGCCTCGGCGGCGCCCTACGACGAGTGGCTGCACGCGGGCGTCATCGCGCTGGCCGACCTGCCGGAGCGCGAGCGGGTCGTTTACAGCCACGAGTCGGTCACCCGCCGCCAGCAGGTCTTCGGCTACACCGAGGAGGAGCTGCGGGTTATCGTCGCCCCGATGGCGCGGTCCGGCGCGGAGCCGATCGGCTCGATGGGCACCGACACCCCGGTCGCGGTGCTCTCCGAGCGGCCCCGGCTGCTGTTCGACTACTTCCAGCAGCTGTTCGCGCAGGTCACCAACCCGCCGCTGGACGCCATCCGCGAGGAGCTGGTCACCAGCCTGGGCCACTACCTCGGCCCGGAGGGCAACCTCCTCGACGCCGGCGCCGCGACCTGCCGCGTCGTCCAGATCCCCTACCCGGTGATCAGCAACACCGAGCTGGCGAAGATCATCGGGATCAACGACGACGGTGACATGCCCGGCTTCGCCGCCGTCACCGTCCGCGGCCTGTACGAGGTCGCCGGCGGCGGCACCGCGCTGGTGGCCCGGATCGAGGAGATCTGCGCCGGCGTCAGCGCGGCGATCGCCGACGGCGCCCGGATCGTCGTGCTGTCCGACCGGGACTCCGACGCGAGGCTCGCGCCGATCCCGTCGCTGCTGCTCACCTCGGCGGTGCACCACCACCTGATCCGGGAGAAGACCCGGACCAAGGTCGGCCTGATCGTGGAGAGCGGCGACGCCCGCGAGGTGCACCACATCGCGCTGCTGAATGGCTTCGGCGCCGCCGCGGTCAACCCGTACCTGGCCTTCGAGTCGGTCGAGGACCTGATCCGCCGCGGCGACATCGCCGGCGTCACCCCGGAGCAGGCCGAGAAGAACATCGTCAAGGCGCTCGGCAAGGGCGTCCTGAAGGTGATGTCCAAGATGGGCATCTCCACGATCGCCAGCTACACCGGTGCCCAGGTCTTCGAGGCGATCGGGCTGCGTTCCGACCTGATCGACCGGTACTTCACCGGTACCGCGTCGCGGATCGACGGCGTCGGCATCGACGTGCTCGCGGCCGAGGTCGCCGCGCGCCACGCCCGGGCCCATCCGCGGGTGGCCACAGAGCTCGTGCACCGGCCGCTGGAGACCGGCGGCGAGTACCAGTGGCGCCGCGACGGCGAGGTGCACCTGTTCAACCCGGAGACCGTGTTCCTCCTCCAGCACGCCACCCGGACCCGCCAGTACGAGGTCTTCAAGGAGTACACGGCCAAGGTCGACGACCTCTCGAAGCGCAACGCGACCCTGCGGGGCCTGTTCGAGCTGCGCCCGGGCCTGCGCCGGCCGATCCCGATCGACCAGGTCGAGCCGGTCTCCGAGATCGTCAAGCGGTTCGCCACCGGAGCGATGTCCTACGGCTCGATCAGCGCCGAGGCGCACGAGACCCTGGCGATCGCGATGAACCGGCTCGGCGGCAAGTCGAACACCGGCGAGGGCGGCGAGGACGCCGAGCGCTTCGTCCCCGACGCCAACGGCGACCTGCGCCGCTCCGCGGTCAAGCAGGTCGCGTCCGGCCGGTTCGGCGTGACCAGCGAGTACCTCGTCAACGCCGACGACCTGCAGATCAAGATGGCGCAGGGCGCGAAGCCGGGGGAGGGCGGGCAGCTGCCCGCCCACAAGGTCTACCCGTGGATCGCCAGGACCCGGCACTCGACGCCGGGCGTCGGCCTGATCTCGCCGCCGCCGCACCACGACATCTACTCGATCGAGGACCTCGCCCAGCTCATCCACGACCTGAAGAACGCCAACCCGACCGCGCGGGTGCACGTCAAGCTCGTCGCCGAGGTCGGGGTCGGCACCGTCGCCGCCGGCGTCTCCAAGGCGCACGCCGACGTGGTGCTGATCTCCGGCCACGACGGCGGTACCGGCGCCTCGCCGCTGACGTCGCTCAAGCACGCCGGCGCGCCCTGGGAGCTGGGCCTGGCCGAGACGCAGCAGACGCTGCTGCTCAACGGCCTGCGCGACCGGATCGTGGTGCAGGTCGACGGCCAGATCAAGACCGGCCGGGACGTCGTCATCGGCGCGCTCCTCGGCGCCGAGGAGTTCGGCTTCGCGACGGCGCCGCTGGTCGTCGCCGGCTGCGTGATGATGCGGGTCTGTCACCTGGACACCTGCCCCGTCGGGGTCGCCACCCAGAACCCGGCGCTGCGCGCGCGGTTCAACGGCAAGCCGGAGTTCGTCGAGAACTTCTTCACCTTCATCGCCCAGGAGGTCCGGGAGTACCTGGCGCGGCTGGGTTTCCGGACGCTGAAGGAGGCCGTCGGCCGGGTCGACATCCTGGACGCGGCCCTCGCCGTCGAGCACTGGAAGGCCGCCGGGCTGGACATCAGCCCGCTGCTGCACACTCCGGAGACCCCGTTCGGCGGCTCGCTGTCCAACGCAGCGAGCCAGGACCACGGCCTCGACAAGGCGCTGGACAACTCGCTCATCCAGCTGTGCGAGGGCGCCCTGGAGGACGGCCGGCCGGTGTGGCTGGAGATGCCGATCCGCAACGTCAACCGCACCGTCGGCACGATGCTCGGCTACGAGGTGACCCGCCGCTACGGGGCCGTCGGCCTGCCTGACGACACGATATCGCTGCGGTTCACCGGCTCCGCCGGCCAGAGCTTCGGCGCGTTCGTTCCGCGCGGCATCACGCTGACCCTTGAGGGCGATGTCAACGACTACACCGGCAAGGGCCTGTCCGGCGGGCGGATCATCGTCTTTCCGCCGAAGGAGGCGCCGCTGCGCGCCGAGGAGAACACGATCGCCGGCAACGTGCTTCTCTACGGCGCGACCGCGGGCGAGGCGTACTTCCGGGGCGTCGTCGGTGAGCGGTTCTGCGTCCGCAACTCGGGCGCGACCGCGATCGTCGAGGGCGTCGGCGACCACGGCTGCGAGTACATGACCGGCGGCACCGTCGTCGTGCTCGGCCAGATCGGCCGCAACTTCGCCGCCGGCATGAGCGGCGGCGTCGCCTACCTGTACGACCCGGTCGTCGAGCGGGTGAATGCCGAGATGGTCGACATCGAGCCCCTCGACGCCGAGGACCGGGCGCTGCTCGTCTCCCTGCTGACCCGCCACCGCCGCGAGACCGGCTCCACCGTCGCCGCCGGCCTGCTCGCCAGCTGGGAGGACGAGCAGGCCAAGTTCGTCAAGGTCATGCCCCGCGACTACAAGCGGGTCCTGACCGTGATCGCGCAAGCCAAGGAGCAAGGCATCCCAGCCGATGAACTGATCATGACAGCGGTCCGCGCCTGACTGTGTCTCTTTGTTCGTGGCGTCCGGGCGCGAGCCTCCGGCCCCGACCTCCGCTTCGCTGCGGTCGGGACCTACGGCTCGCGTCCTCCGCCACGAACAGGGCTTCGCTCCGCGCGGTGGGCCAGTCGGGCCGGTCGCTTCGCTCCGGCCCGCTGGCCCACCGGGCTACGCGAAGCCATCAGGTCGAGGCCGATCATTCGAGAGAACCGCGAGTGGAGGCATACCGATCAGGCTGTACCCAGAGGCTTCGCGTGGCTCGGTGGGCCAAGGGCCCGCGAGCGAGGCGAAGCAAGTCCCGATGAAGCTGTACCCAGAGGCTTCGCGTAGTCCGGACGGCCAGCGGCCGCGAGCGAAGCGAAGCGCCCGATCACCACCGCTCCACCGATCAGGCTGTACCCAGAGGCTTCGCGTAGTCCGGTCGGCCAGCAGGCCGCGAGCGAAGCGAAGCGGCCTGACTGGCCGACCGGACGGAGCGAAGCCCCGTTCGTGGCGGAGGACGCGAGCCGGAGGCCACGACCGGAGCGAAGCGAGGATCGGGGCCGGAGGCTCGCGCCCGGACGCCACGAACAAAGAGATAAGGATTGGAATGGCTGACCCGACTGGGTTTCTCCGGCACCACCGGGAGCTACCGGCGCGCCGGCCCGTGGACGTCCGAATCCAGGACTGGCGGGAGGTCTACCAGGACTTCCCGGCGCCTTCGCTGACCGCTCAGGCGTCCCGCTGCATGGACTGCGGCATCCCGTTCTGCCACAACGGCTGCCCGCTGGGCAACCTGATCCCGGAGTGGAACGACCTCGCCCGCCGGGGCGAGTGGCAGGAGGCCATCGACCGGCTGCACGCGACGAACAACTTCCCGGAGTTCACCGGGCGGCTGTGCCCGGCGCCGTGCGAGGCGGCCTGCGTGCTCGGCATCTCCGACGATCCGGTGACGATCAAGCAGATCGAGGTCTCGATCATCGACCGGGCGCTCGCGGAGGGCCGGGTCGTCCCGGTGCCCCCGTCGGTGCGGTCCGGCCGGAAGGTCGCGGTCGTCGGCTCCGGGCCGGCGGGGCTCGCTGCCGCCCAGCAGCTTACCCGCGCCGGTCACGACGTGACCGTCTTCGAGCGGGCCGACCGGATCGGCGGCCTGCTGCGGTACGGCATCCCCGAGTTCAAGATGGAGAAGGCCGTCCTCGACCGGCGCCTCGAGCAGATGGCGGCGGAGGGCACGACGTTCGTGACCTCCTGCGACGTCGGCGTCGACCTCTCGGTCGAGGAGCTGCGTGCCACCTTCGACGCGGTCGTCCTGGCCGGCGGCTCCACGATCGGACGTGACCTGCCGGTGCCCGGCCGTGAGCTCAGCGGCGTCCATTTCGCCATGGAGTTCCTGCCGCTGGCCAACCGGGTGCAGGAGGGCGACCTCGCCGAGCCGCCGATCACCGCGAAGGGCAAGCGCGTCGTCGTCATCGGCGGCGGCGACACCGGCGCGGACTGCCTTGGAACCTCGCATCGCCAGGGCGCGGTCTCGGTGCACCAGCTGGAGATCATGCCCCGGCCTCCGGAGACGCGGCCGGCGGCGAACCCCTGGCCGACCTACCCGATGCTCTACCGCGTGACCTCGGCGCACGAGGAAGGCGGCGAGCGGGTCTACGCCGTCTCCACCGAGGCGTTCCTCGGTGACGACGAGGGCCGGCTGCGCGGGCTGCGCATGTACGAGGTCGAGTCGGTCGACGGGAGGTTCCAGAAGGTCGAGGGCAGCGAGACCGAGCTCGAGTGCGAGCTGGTGCTGCTCGCGATGGGCTTCGTCGGCCCGCAGCGCGAGGGCCTGGTCGAGGGCCTCGGCGTCGAGCTGGACGGCCGGGGCAACGTCGCCCGCGACGCGGGCTGGCAGTCGTCCGTCCCCGGCATCTTCGTCGCCGGTGACATGGGCCGTGGCCAGTCGCTGATCGTCTGGGCGATCGCCGAGGGCCGCTCGGCCGCCGCCGCGGTCGACCGTTACCTCAGCGGCGCGACCGACCTCCCGGAGCCGATCACCCCGACCCGGCGCTAGGGCGAAGCGGCTGACGGGCGCTGGGCGCCCGTCGGCCGCTTCGCCGGTTCGGGCGCTGTGCGCCCTCCCCTGGGTGGTTCGGGGGTGGTGTTGAGGTGTGGGGTGGGTGCCTGTCCAGGGTTGGGATGTTGGCTGCGTTTCGTGGCGGTGTTGCTGGGCGCCCGTCGGCCGCTTCGCCGGTTCGGGCGCTGTGCGCTGCGTTTCGCGGCGGTGTCGCTGATTCGCCCGCGGCCGTGGCCGGCCTGCGTGTTGTCCAACACGGCAAACCGGGCCACCCGTTTGTTTGCGGAGCGCGCTGTGCGGATCTGAGAATGGGATTTTCGGCCTGATGTCAGCGGCTGGCGGGTCACGTGGGCGACCTGTGTGGATCTCGGGTCGATGGTGGCCGTGGGCATTGATCCCGTCCCCGGGTGAAGTCCGGGTGGACGTATGACGACGCTGACGGATAGGCTGCGCGGGCCGCGGCAGGGCAGGTCGACCACGCCGGCGGACGCCGTCGGTGCGGACCTTGGCCGCGCCCCCAGGCAGGGCCGCCAGACGCCTGAGACGAGTTCAGTTGACTGTCTCCTTTAGGCGCGGAGTTTGGGCGATTCCGGCCGTTGTTCCCGCGAAGTCAGGTCATATTTCTTACAGGTCATCCAGCTATGTGGGGGATTGGTGCGCGGTAGCGTCCATTCGGTGAGAGTCGTGCTGCTCGGACCTCCGGGCTCAGGAAAAGGCACGCAGGCCGCACGGGTCAGCTCCCGCCACGGCATCCCGGCGATCTCCACCGGCCGGCTGCTCGACGCGGAGATCGCCGCTGGTTCACCGCTCGGCCGTCGCGCCGAGGAGTTCGTCCGCTCCGGCGAGCTCGTCCCCGACGAGCTCGTGCTCGACCTGGTCGCGGAACGCCTGTTCGGCTCCGCGGCCGCCGCCGTGCTCGACCACGAGCCCGTGGCCGCCCTCGCCGCGAGTACCCCGGTCGCCGCCGCCGCGCCTGTGTCCGCCCTGGCCGGCCCCGGTGGGTTCGCCCCGATACCGGTCGCCGCCGACGCCTGCCGCGGCTTCCTGCTCGACGGTTTCCCGCGCACGGTCGCCCAGGCCGTGGCGTTCGACGCCCGGTTCGGCGACGCGCTGGCCGCCCACCAGCTCGCGTCGGAACGGCTTCGCCTGCCCCCGGCCAAATGCGCCGAGAACGCCCGCGCGGTGGACGTCGTCCTCGACCTCGACGTCGACGAGTCGACCGTGCTGCGCCGGATCAGCCACCGGTCCAGCACCGAGGACCGGCTCGACGACAACGAGGAGACGGCCAAGCGCCGCCTCAAGGTCTTCGCCGAGCGCACCGCCCCGCTGCGCGCCTACTACACTCGCGCCGGCCTCCTGCGCACCGTCGACGGCTCGGGTACGCCCGACGAGGTGGCCGCCCGCATCGAGTCGGCCCTCGCCTCGCTGGCCTGAATCTGCCCTTCACCACCAGGGGTGCCGCCATCGTGGTGTAGCCCACGGAGACCTCGGTAGGTTGGGGCATGTGCGGCTCGGGCAGCGGAACGGGACAAAGGCGTCGCCGTCGACGGGAGAGCCGCCAGCGGCGGGTCGCGAGCAATCGGACCGGCCCGACGCATCCGCCCGCAGCGCAGACCGGCCCCGACGCGGACCGGCCCGCCCGTCCGACCAGGGCAACGCCGGATGGTGGCTGCTGGCCCAGGTGGCGCTGACTCTGCTCGTGGTGCTGGCGTGGCTGCCGCTGCTGGTCATCCTCACCGTGCGCGCCACCGTGCTGTCGCCGAACTACTACACCCAGGGCCTCACCCGGGTGCACGCCTACGACCGGATCTACACCGAGATCCTGCCCGACCCCGCCGTCGACGACCTGATGGCCGGCCTCCCGATCGACCGCACGCTGATCACGGCGAACCTGCGGACGGTGCTGCCGCCGTCCACGGTCGAGGGCCTGACGGACGAGCAGATCGACCGGATCGTCGGCTACCTGCGGGGCGACCAGAACAACGTCGTGCTCACCGCCGACCTGCGCCCGTTGTTCGCGAACATCTCGGGCCTCGCCAACCGGTACATCGCGGGTGAGCTCGGCGCCGGCGCCACCTACCAGGTGTCGAGCGTCTCGGACTTCACCGACGGTGTGCTCGCCGCGCTCGATGCCGTCGCCGCGGGCAAGCCGCCGAAGAACCTCCCGACGATGCGGCTGCGCCCGCAGGACGTCGACCTGGTCCTCGACGCGGTGCTCACCCGGCTCGACCCGGCGACGCGGGCGACGGTCGAGGCACCCGCGCGGGCGCTGCTGCTGCAGGGCGATGTCGCCGGGGCCCTGGCGGTGCTCGGGCCGCCGCTGTTCCGGGGTGACGACCAGGCCATCGCCCGGCTGCGGGGCAAGCTGGTCGACGGCACCGTGCTCGACCTCGGGGTCTCGCTGTCGGACCTGAGCCACAAACCGACCATCCGCGCCGTCGAGCGGCTGCACGACCTGTCCCAGCGACTGCCCGTGATCATCCTGGCCAGTGTGCTGGCGATGTTCGGCGGCCTGGTGGGCGTGGTCACGGTCGCCCGAGGGCGCGGGCGGTCACCGGTCCGGGCCGTCGGCTACACCGCCCTCGCGGCCGGCGCCGGCTCGCTGCTGCTGGGCGTCGTGATGCGCCTGACGCTGCCGAACCCGCTGACCGCGCTGGACAAGCCCGGCTCGAAGCTGCCGCCGGGCGCCGCGCACGTGCTCACCGACTTCGGCGCGACCGCCTACCGGGGAATCGAGAGCGACTTCCTGCGGCTGACGATCTGGATGCTGGTGATCGGAGGCGTGATCACCGGCGTCTCACTCCTGGTCGCGCTCTCCACCCGCCTCGAGCGTCATGCCCGGTGGCGGCGGGTGGTCGCCACCACCGTCGTGGTCATCCCGACGCTGGTCGGGGTCACCTGGGCCGCGTTCCCGGGTGCGGCGGCGGATGCCCGCGTGGTCTGCGAGGGCTCGGCCCGGCTGTGCGACCGCCCCTACGACCAGGTCAGCTACGCGGCCAGCCACAACGCGATGGCGGACAGCGAGGACCGGTTCCTCGGCCCCGGGCAGGACCCGTCGATCGTCCACCAGCTCGATCTCGGCGTGCGCGGCCTGCTGATCGACGTGCATCACTGGACGACCCCCGAGGAGGTCCAGACCGCCCTGGACGGGCTCACGCCGTCGGAACGGACCGCGCTGGAGCCGCTGACCCGAGGGGCGCTGTCGACCCGGCCGGGGCTGTGGCTCTGCCACGACATGTGCCAGCTCGGCGCGATCGACCTCACCACGCAGCTGCGCGCGATCGGGGACTGGCTCAACCGGAACCCGGCCGAGGTTGTCACGGTCATCATCCAGGACGAGGCGCCGGCCAGTGAGATCATCGGCGCGGTCGAGGCTGCGGGGCTCGGGCGGACCGTGCTCACGCCACCCGCGGACCCGGGCGGCGCCTGGCCGACGCTGGGGCAGATGATCAGCTCCGGCCACCGGCTGGTCATGTTCACCGAGAGTCAGGACACGCCCGGTAGCTTCCTTCGGTCCTTCTACCGCTATGGCTCGGACACCCCCTTCGACGCCCGCACCGCGTCCGACCTGACCGGCTGCGCGGTGAAACGCGGGTCGGCGGAGGCCCGGCTGCTCCTGGTCAACCACTGGCTGACGACGGCCGCCCCGAGCCGGCGGGCCGCGCTGGCCGACAACGCCAGCGCCACGGTCGTCGCCCGGGCCCGGACCTGCGAGGACGTCCGGCACCGCAGGGTCAACTTCGTCGCCGTCGACTTCGTCAACATCGGCGACCTGACGCACGCGATCGACATCCTCAACGGCCTCGCGCCCGCGTCGGGCCGGGCATGACCCGGGCGATCTGACCGGGACCGGAGGCGCAGGGGAGAACACCGCCGTGCCGGGACCGGTGGGTTGCGCTGGCCGCTCGGCACGTCCGGTGACAATGCCGGCGCGGTGACGCCGACCGAGATGGAAAGGGCCACAACGGCGGCACGTCTGCCACTGTGATCGCGCAGGTACAGGGTATCTTCCGGTATGTCCAACCGGGCGGTTACCTGGGTCTGACCACTGGCCGTCCCTCAGCCAACGCGGACATCACGCGCCGTCCGCCGAAGGGCGGCAGACCCTGTCCATGCACCGCACGCTGATCGTCGCGGACAAGTTCCCGCCGGTGATGGGTGGCATCCAGACCTTCGCGTACTGCTTCGCCGCCATGCTCCCGCGGGACAAGGTCCTGGTCGTCGCGCCGCCGCATCTGGACGCGCCGAAGCTCGACGCCGACGCGCCCTTCGAGATCATCCGCCACCCGGCGGCGAACCTGCGGCTGCCGGGCGTCGGCCCGGCGATCGGCCGGATCGCGCTCGCGGAAGGCTGCACCGCGGCCTGGTTCCCGGCCGGCACGCCTCGCGGGATGATCGCCCCGGCGCTGCGCCGGGCCGGCGTCGAGTGGGTGGTCTCGTCCACCCACGGCCACGAGTACGGCTGGTCTCACCTGCCCTACGGCTACCAGCTGGTCCGCTCGGTCGCGGGCAAGGCCGACGTCGTCACCCACCTGACCGACGTGACGCTGCGCCGGCTGCGCAAGGTCGCCCCGGCCGGCACGCGGTTCGAGCGGCTCACCGGCGGCGTCGACGTCGACCGTTTCCACCCGGGCGCCGGCGGTGAAGAACTCCGACGCAGGCACGGCTGGGGTGGACGGCCTATCGTGACGTGTGTTGCCCGTCTGGTGCCGCGCAAGGGCCAGGACGTCCTGATCAGGGGGTTGCCGTCGGTGTTGCGCCACCATCCGGACGCGCTGCTCGTCGTCGTCGGCAAGGGCCGCGACGCCGCTCGGCTGCGTCGGATCACGGCGTCGGCGGGGGTCGCCGGGAATGTCGTCTTCACCGGCCCGGTTGCTGAAGAGGATCTGCCAGCCTACCTGGACGCCGCTGACGTCTTCGCGATGCCGTCGCGTCCGCGCAAGGGCGGGCTGGACCTGGAGGGGCTCGGGCTGTCGTCGCTGGAGGCGGCGGCCGCCGGTAAGCCGGTCATCACCGGCCTGCACGGGGGTGCGCCCGAAGTGGTGATCCCCGGTGAGAGCGGAGTGGTCGTGGACGGGACGGATGTCGCCGCGGTGGCCCGCGCCGTCGACGAGCTGCTCGCGGACCCGGACCGGGCCCGCCAGCTGGGCGCGGCCGGCCGGCAGTGGATGAGCTCGGCCTGGACCTGGGAGCACCTCGGTGCCCGCCTCGCGACGCTGCTCAGCGACCAGCCCGCGCCGCGTGAGCCAGGCGCTCCGCTGGTCGGCTCCGCGCCGGGCGGCGAGCCCGCGCCCGTGGACCACGCGTAGGCCGGGCGATGGAGCCTGTCGAGGCGGCCCAGCCCGCGACCGCCCTGGTCGCCGCGGCGCCATCCGCCCGGCCGTTCGCGGAGCTGACGGACGAGCCGCTGGTGGAGGTGCTCCTCACCGACCTGCCCGCCGAGGACGACGCGGAGCAGTCCGCCGGGAGTTCCACCCGGTCACGGCGGAACAAGCGGATCATGGCGGTGCTCAGCGTCGTCACGCCCGCCATCGGCGCGATCTGGCTGGGGACCCACCGCCATGAGCTCGTGGCCGCGTTCGAGGCCTGCAAGTCGGCCGACGGTGAATGGCTGATCGTCGCCGCGATCGCCGCGTGCGCCACCTACATCGCCGCGGCGGCCAGCATGAAGGGCGCGGTCGCGCGCAACCTCCCGTTCGGCCAGCTCGTCGCCGTCCAGATCGCCGGCATCCTGCCCAACGTGCTCGTGCCCGCGGGCATGGGCGTCGCCGCGCTGCAGACCCGCTATCTGCTGCGGCGCGGGTTCTCGATGGCCGAGGCGGTGGCCGCGACGGCCGCCAACGCGACGGCGGGGGCGCTCCCGCACGCGGTGGTGCTCGTGATCCTGCTGGTATGTGGGGCCGTTCCGCTGCCACGGGTCGGCATCCCCGGCCAGACCGGTTACCTGCTGGCCGGCCTGGGCGTGCTGGTGGCGGTCGCGGCCTGCGTGCCGAAGGCCCGCCGGCTGGTCCGGACGGGCGCGCGCCGGGTCGTCGAGCAGCGCGCCCTGCTGGCGGGCAGCGGCAGCACGAGCCGCGCGGCGCTGCTGTGGGGCGGCTCGATCGCGATCCCGATGCTGCACGCCGCCACCCTGTGCGCGATCGCCGCGGCGCTGCACGCGCCCCTCGGCGCAGGCAAGATCATTCCTGTCTACCTGGTAGCCAGCGCACTCTCGGCGATCATCCCGTCGCCCGGGGGCTTCGGTGGTCTGGACGCGGCGCTGACGGCGCTGCTCACCGGCGCCGGCGCCCCGACGACGACGGCGATCGCGGCTGTCCTCGGCTACCGGCTGCTCACCTCCTGGCTGCCGATGGCGCCGTCCGCCGCGGTCTGCGGCGTGCTCATCCGGACCCGCGTCCTCTGATCTGGATCCACCCGGCCGGTCCGTCGACGGCCCGGAAGAATGTGGTCTTCGGCTCGGTCGGCCCGGTTCGCCCGGTTCGTGGCGGTCCGTGCGGGCCGCGTGCGCGACGATGGGGGAGTGGCCGTCCGGGCGGCGCCTCGTCGGTCCCGGCACGAGGCGCGCGGACCTTGCGAACCGGAGGATGAACCCGCGTGAATGGACTGGACGCGCTGTTGACGGCCGGCGCCGGGCTGGCCGCCGGCGCCGTCAACGCGGTGGCCGGCGGCGGCACGCTGCTCGCCTTCCCGGCCCTGCTGGCCGCGGGGCTGCCGGCCGTCACCGCCAACATCACCTCGTCGACCGGGCTGGTCACGGGCTACGCGGGTGGCGCCCTCGGCTACCGGCGAGAGCTGTCCGGCCAGCTGCCCCGGTTGCGGGCGCTGGCGCCGGCCGCGATCCTGGGCGGGATCGTCGGCGCGGTGATCCTCCTGGTGACGCCCAAGGACAGCTTCAAGACCGCGGTCCCGTTCCTGGTCCTCATCGCCTGCCTGCTGCTGGCCAGCCAGTCGAAACTGTCCGGCGTCGTCGCGCGGCGCCGGGCGGCCAAGGCCGCGGCCCTGACCTCGGCCCGGACTCCGGGACCGACGGTGGCCACGGATGCGGCCCCGGCGCTGGCCGTCGGCACGGCCCAGCCGGCCGGCGCTGGGACGGCGACGGCCCCGGTAGGGACGGCCGTGGCCCCGGCGGGGCCGGCCGTCGCCGCGGCGGGGCCGTCGCCGGGCGCGGACCGGCCGGTCACCTGGCCGACCCGGATCGGGGTGTTCGTCGCCGGCGCGTACGGGTCGTACTTCGGTGCCGGCCTGGGCGTCCTGCTGCTCGCGGTGATGGGCATCCTGCTCGTCGACGACCTGCAGCGGACGAACGCGCTGAAGACGCTGCTGTCGTTCATCGTCAACGCGGTGGGCGTGGTCGTCTTCCTGGTCAGCGCCCAGGTCGCCTGGGCCTACGCCGGCATCCTCGTCGTCACCTCGGCGGCCGGCGGCGTGATGGGCGCGCGGGCCGCCCGGCTGCTGCCGGCGGTGTGGCTGCGCCGGGGCGTCGTCATCCTCGGCCTGGCCGTCGCCGTCGTGCTGTTCGTCCGGGACTTCGCCTGAGCCCGGCCGCTGGTCCGATCAGGACACGAGCGGGCCGCGGGCCGGCGGTCCCGCTGCCTCCAGTGCCTCGGTCTCGTCCTCGGTGAACAGGCGGGACCGGGTCAGGAACCGGTAGCCCTCCGGGGCCTCGAGACTGAAGCCGCCGCCACGGCCGCGGACCAGGTCGATCGTGAGCCGGGTGTGCGACCAGTACGCGAACTGGGCGCCGCCGATGTAGACCGGCACCGTCGCGCCGGTCGGGCCCGGGTCGTCCGGCCAGTCCGCCGAGCCGGGGACTCGGCCCGGTAGACCGGCCAGGGCCGCCGGCTCGGCGAGGCTGGCGGTGTCGTCGAGGTCGAGGACGCCGAGCAGGACGTCCCCGTCCCCGACGAGGAACTCCCCGCGCGGGTAGCACATCGGCGAGGAACCGTCACAGCACCCGCCGGACTGGTGGATCATCAGCGGGCCGTGCGCCGCCGTCAGCGACCGGAGCATCGCGGCGGCGGCCGGCGTCGCGTCGACCCTACGAACCTGGCCCATGACGGCCTCCCGGGGGCGCTGGTCGAGCGGGGGTGCTGGTCTGGCAGGGGTGCTGGCCGAGCGGGCTAGAAGAAGCCCATCGCCTTCGGGGAGTAGGAGACCAGCAGGTTCTTGGTCTGCTGGTAGTGGTCGAGCATCGCGAGGTGGTTCTCCCGCCCGATGCCGGACTGCTTGTACCCGCCGAACGCCGCGTGCGCCGGGTAGAGGTGGTAGCAGTTCGTCCAGACCCGGCCCGCCTTGATCTCGCGGCCCGCACGGTAGGCCGTGTTCGTGTCGCGGGTCCACACCCCGGCGCCGAGGCCGTAGAGGGTGTCGTTGGCAATCTTGATGGCGTCGGCGTACTCGTCGAACGCCGCGACGGAGACGACCGGGCCGAAGATCTCCTCCTGGAAGATCCGCATCCCGTTGTCGCCCGAGAAGATCGTCGGCTGGACGTAGTAGCCGCCGGCGAGGTCCCCGCCGAGCTCGGCCCGCTCGCCGCCGAGCACCACCCTGGCGCCCTCCTTCCTGCCGATGTCGATGTAGGAGAGGATCTTCTCCAGCTGGTCGGTGCTGGCCTGGGCGCCGATCATGGTGTCCGTATCGAGTGGGTTGCCCTGGCGAACGGCCTTGGTGCGGATGGCTGCCTTGTCCAGGAAGTCGTCGTAGATCGAGCGCTGGATCAGCGCCCGGCTCGGGCAGGTGCAGACCTCGCCCTGGTTGAGGGCGAACATGGTGAAGCCCTCGAGCGCCTTGTCGTGGAAGTCGTCCTCGGCGGCGGCCACGTCGGCGAAGAAGATGTTCGGGCTCTTGCCGCCGAGCTCCAGCGTCACGGGGATCAGGTTCTGGCTGGCGTACTGCATGATCAGCCGACCGGTCGTCGTCTCACCGGTGAACGCGATCTTGGCGATCCGGCTCGACGACGCGAGCGGCTTGCCCGCCTCCACGCCAAAGCCCTGCACCACGTTCAGCACGCCCGGCGGGACCAGGTCGCTGATGAGATCCCAAAGGATGTTGATGGAGGCAGGGGTCTGCTCGGCCGGCTTCAGCACGACGGCGTTGCCCGCCGCGAGCGCGGGCGCGAGCTTCCAGACCGCCATCAGGATCGGGAAGTTCCACGGGATGATCTGCCCGACGACGCCGAGCGGCTCATGGAAGTGGTACGCGACGGTGTCCGCGTCGATCTCGGACAGCGACCCTTCCTGAGCACGGATCGCCCCGGCGAAGTACCGGAAGTGGTCGATCGCCAGCGGGATGTCCGCGGCCAGCGTCTCCCGGACCGGCTTGCCGTTGTCCCAGCTCTCCGCGACGGCGAGCTTCTCGAGGTTCCGCTCCATCCGGTCGGCGATCTTGTTCAGGACGACGGCGCGCTCGGCCACGGAGGTGCGGCCCCAGGCCGGCGCGGCGGCGTGCGCGGCGTCCAGCGCCAGCTCGATGTCCTCGGCGCTCGACCGGGCGATCTCGGTGAACGTCTCGCCGGTCACCGGGCTCGGGTTCTCGAAGTACCGGCCCTGGACCGGCGGGGTGTACTCGCCACCAATGATGTTGTCGTAGCGTGACGCGTAGCTGACGGGTGAACCGGGCTGCCCCGGACGGGCGAAGACGGCCATCGCGCGTCCTTCCTGAAGTAGGACTGGTGTCGCTGCCAGCCGAAGACCGTGCGAGGCCTCGTCGGGTCCCGCGGCCTCGGGCCGTCGTGCGTCCCGGACGGTAGCCACGCCGACGTTGCAATCCCGTTGCCAGCGCGGCTGCCACGCCGCGTCGGTGCGGGTCGGGGTGATGACCGGAACGGGCCACGTTCTTTCGCGTCCGATACGGGACGGTCTCGGCGTGGACCAGGTCGGCGTAGTGTGATCCCCGTCATACGGATCTGGTGGAGTCGCTTCGATCGAAACGGTGATCGAGCGTGACGGATGAGGTGGCCGCGCCGCGGCTGGTCCAGCAGGCACGAGAGTCGGTTGCGGCTGGCGCGCCGCTGCCGGTGGATGCCACGCGCGCGCCGCGGCCCGCGGTCCGGCGCACGGTCGTCGACTCGTGGGCACGGTCCCGCTCGTTCGGGGTCGACCCGGAGCACAACTGCCCGCCGCTCCGGCTGGCGGGGGAGCGCCTCGGGGCCGCGCGGGCGGCCCATCCGCTAGCCGCCGTCCTGCCGCTGGTCCGCGACCTGCTCGTCGCGCGGGTCGGCGCCGACGGGCTGATCGTCGCGGTCAGCGACGCCGACGGCACCCTGCTGTGGGTCGAGGGCGACCACACCGTGCGCGGCCGGGCCGAGGACATGGGCTTCACAGCCGGCGCCGGCTGGGACGAGGCACACGCCGGCACGAACGCCCCGGGGCTCGCCCTCGCGATCGACGGGGTGGCACGGGTCGCCGCCGCCGAGCACTGGGTCCGCACCGTCCGGCCGTGGAGCTGCTCGGCGAGCCCGGTGCACGACCCCGCGGACCACCGGGTCATCGGCGCCGTCGACGTCACGGGCGACGGCCGGGCCGCCGTGCCAGCGGTGCTCGCGCTGATCTCCGCGACGGTCGCCGCCGCCGAGCGCGAGCTGCTGATCCGGCGCCTCACCGATACCGGCACCCACCAGAGCGCCCCGGCGGGAACTCGCCTGGAGGTCGTGGGCCCGGAAGCCCCGGCGCTGGTCGTCGCCGGCAGGCGGGTCCCGGTCACCCCACGCCACGCGGAGCTGCTCCTGCTGCTGGCCGAGCACCCGGAGGGCCTGACCGCCGACGAGCTGGCCGCCGCGGTCGACGAGCGCCCGCTGGACCCGGTGACGATCCGGGCCGAGCTGTCGAGGCTGCGCCGGGTCGTCGGGCCGGGCCTGGTGGAGTCCCGGCCCTACCGTCTCGTCGGCCCCCTCGACACCGACGTCGCCGAGCTGCGCCGGCTGCTGTCCGCCGGCGACCACGCGGCCGTCGTCGACCGGTGGGCCGGGCAGCTGCTGCCGCGCTCGGTCGCGCCCGGGATCGCGGTGCTGCGCGACCGGCTGCGCGCCGAGGTACGGGTCGGCCTGCTGCGCCGGCGCGACGCGGCGCTGCTGCTGCGCTGGGCCGACGGCCCGGCCGGCGAGGATGACCTCGACGTCTGGGAGGCCTGCCGCCGGCTGCTGCCACCCGGCCCCGACCGGGACAGGGCGACCGCCCGGCTCGGCCTGCTGCACCGCGAGCTCGCCGCCGGCTAGCGCCGATCGCCCGCCCTGCGTGGAGCCGGCCAGGGCTGGGTGACCGGAGTGCGGCCTTCACACCCCTGACCGCGAGCCCGCCCCCGGCCCTCGCCTGCGGGCGCGACTCTCGTGGCTACAGTGGGCCTACCACGCTGTCACGGATTCTGGGCCGGTCAGCGCCGCCGCGCCAGGGACGCTCAGCGTCGCCTCGGCCTGGCGCCGCCGGTCTCTCCCTCAGGCAAATCGGAGCCACCTCGTGCTGACCATGCAGGACGCACTCGCGCGCCTGGCCGCGTACTGGAGCGAGCAGGGCTGCCTGGTCGTGCAGCCGATGAACACCGAGGTCGGCGCCGGCACGCTGAACCCGGCGACCGCGCTGCGGGTGCTCGGCCCGGAGCCGTGGAAGGTCGCCTACGTCGAGCCGTCGGTCCGCCCCGACGACGCCCGCTACGGGGAGAACCCGAACCGGCTGCAGACCCACACCCAGTACCAGGTGATCCTCAAGCCGGAGCCGGGCAACCCCCAGGAGCTCTACTTGGGCTCACTGATCGCGCTGGGCGTCGACATCGAGGCCCACGACGTGCGTTTCGTCGAGGACAACTGGGCCTCGCCCGCGCTCGGCGCCTGGGGCCTGGGCTGGGAGGTCTGGCTCGACGGCCTGGAGATCACCCAGTTCACCTACTTCCAGCAGGCTGGTGGCCAGCCTCTGGACCCGCCGTCGGTCGAGATCACCTACGGCATGGAGCGCATCCTGATGGCGCTGCAGGGCGTGCGCCACTTCAAGGACATCCGCTATGCCCCTGGGTTCGCTTCCGGCGAAGGTGCGCCCGGCCTGTCGTACGGCGAGCTGTTCGGGCAGGCCGAGTACGAGATGTCGCGCTACTACCTGGACGACGCGGATGTCGCCGCGACCCGCGGGCTGCTCGACACCTTCGCGGCCGAGGCGGAACGGCTCGTCGAGGCCGGCCTGCCGGTGCCGGCCCATATCCACGTGCTGAAGATGAGCCACGCGTTCAACGTGCTCGACGCCCGCGGCGCGGTGTCGACCGCCGAGCGGGCCGTGGAGTTCGCCCGGATGCGCCGGCTGTCGGGCGCGGTCGCCCAGCTGTGGGTCGCGACCCGCCAGACCGCCGGCTTCCCACTGCTCGCCACCGCCGGCCAGGCTGGCGGCGCGGCCGCCGGCACGGCCGCGGCCGGCGCCCGTCCGGCGGCCAACCACGGCATGCTGCTCGCGGCCGGCCCGCGCGCCCTGCTGCTGGAGATCGGCGTCGAGGAGATGCCACCCGCCGAGGCGGTCGCCGCGCGCGACCAGGTCGAGTCGCTGCTGGCGAAGAAGCTCGCCGAGGGCCGGCTCGCGCACGGCGCCCTCACGGTGACGGCGACGCCGCGCCGGCTGGTCGCCTCCGTCGCCGACGTCGCGGCCCGCGAGGCGGACGCCACCAGGGTCGTGCGCGGCCCCAAGGTGACCGCCGCGTTCCGGCCGGACGGGACGCCGACGCCGGCCGCCAGCGGTTTCGCCCGGGCCAACAGCGTCGAGGTCGCCGCTCTGGCCAGGACCACGGAGAACGGCGTCGAGCACCTCGCGGTCGTCCGCCACGAGCGGGGCCGCCCGGCGACCGACGCGCTCGCGCCCGCCCTGGCCGAGGTCGTCCGCAAGCTGCGCGCCAGCAAGAACATGCGCTGGAACAACCCGGAGCTCAGCTTCACCCGCCCGGTCCGCTGGGTGGTCGCCCTGTTCGGCGAGTCCGTGATCCCGATCGAGGTGGCCGGGCTGGTCAGCGGGCGGCGGACCACCCTGGTCCGGGTCGCGCCCGGGCAGGCGAGCCGGGCCGGGATTCCCGCGACGGTCGAGCTGACCGGCGCCGACGCCCACGCCGCGGCGATGGACCGGGCCGGCATCCTCATCGACCCGGCAGCCCGCCGCGAGCGGATCGCCGCCGCCGCGACCCGGCTCGCCGCCGAGGCCGGCGGGCACGTGGACCTCGCCGCCGAGTCCCGCCTTCTCGACGAGGTCAGCTACCTGGTCGAGCAGCCGACCCCGATCCTCGGCGGCTTCGACCCCGGCTACCTGGAGCTGCCGGAGGCCGTGCTCACCACGGTGATGCGCAAGCACCAGCGGTACCTGCCGGTCCGGGCTGGCAGCGCCACCGGTCCGGACGATGCGGGTCGGCTGCTGCCGCGGTTCGTCGCCGTGGCCAACGGCACCGTCGACGTCGACGCCGTCCGGGCCGGCAACGAGGCGGTGCTGCGGGCCCGGTTCGAGGACGCGGCCTTCTTCTACCGGGCCGACCTGAAGACCCCGCTCGCGACGATGGTCGGGCGGCTGAGCCGGCTCACCTTCACTGACAAGCTCGGCTCGATGGCCGACCGAGCCGGGCGGATCGCGACGCTCGCCGCCACGCTCGCCGGCCGGCTCACCCCCGGCCTGGCCGGCGCCGACCGCGAGGTATTGCGCCGCGCCAGCGAGCTGGTGAAGTTCGACCTCGGCTCGCAGATGGTGATCGAGCTGACCAGCCTCGCCGGGACGATGGCCCACGAGTACGCGCAGGCCGCCGGCGAGCAGCCGGCCGTGGCGACCGCGCTGCTGGAGGCCGAGCTGCCCCGCTCCGCCGGCGGCCCGCTGCCGGCGACCGTCCCGGGGGCGCTGCTGGCGCTCGCCGACCGGCTGGACGCGCTGGTCGGGCTGGCCGCGACGGTCGGCCTGCCGACCGGCTCCAGCGACCCCTTCGCCGTCCGCCGCGCCGCGCTCGGCGCGCTCGCGATCCTGCGGACCCGCCCCGAGCTGGCCGGGCTGTCGCTGCGGGACGCGCTGGCCGCGTCGGCCGCCGGCCAGCCCGTCGCGGTGTCCGCCGCCCTGCTGGACGAGACCGCGGCCTTCCTGGCCCGGCGCCTGGAGCTCGCGCTCGTCGACGAGGGCTTCCCGGTCGACCACGTGCGGGCGGTCCTCCCGCGCGCCGACCGCCCGGCGTACGCCGAGCGCGCCGCGCGCCAGCTCGCCGACCTGCGCGGCCAGGCGGACTTCCGCGCGGTCGCCGCCGCCCTGGACCGGGCCCGCCGCATCGTCCCTGCCGGGACCGCCGCCGGCTACGACCCGGCCCGCCTGGCCGAGCCGGCCGAGCGGGCTCTGCACGAGAGCGCCGCCACGCTCGGCGCCGCCCTGGCCGGCCTCGGGAATGCCCCCGACCTGGTGTCGTTCACGGCGGCGGCCACGCCACTCGTCGCCCCCGTCGACCGGTTCTTCGACGACATCCTGGTCATGGACCCCGACCCGGAGGTCCGGGCGACCCGGCTGGGCCTGCTGGCCACCGTCCGGGACCTCGGGACCGGCGTCCTCGACTGGGCCGCCCTCGCCGGCTGAACCGGACCCGGGCCGCGGATCGCACGCGGCCCGGCCGGAGGCTTCGGCCTACTCGCCGACGACCAGGGCCAGGGTGAAGCCGTCGTAGCCCTTGTTGCCGACGGTCTGGATCGCGGTCGCGCTGACCCGGGGCTCGGCGGCGATCAGGTCGTGGAGCTCGCGAGTGCCCACGACGCTCGGGTCCTCGCTGTCCGGGTTGGCCACCTGGCCCTCGCGAACGACGTTGTCGACGATGATGACGCTGCCCGGCTTGGTGAGCTTCACGGCCCACTGGAAGTAGGCCGGGTTGTTCACCTTGTCGGCGTCGATGAAGACCAGGTCGAACGGCCCGGCGGCCTCCGCCAGCAGCTTGGGCAGGGTGTCCAGCGCCGGGCCGACCCGGATGTCGACGACGTCCGCGAGGCCGGCGCGCGCGACGTTCGCCGTCGCGACGGCGGCGTGCCGCGGGGTGACCTCGAGGGTGACGAGCCGCCCGCCGGCCGGCAGAGCCCGGGCCAGCCAGATCGTGCTGTAGCCGCCCAGCGTCCCGACCTCCAGGATCCTGGCCGCCCCGTGGAGCCGCGCCAGCAGGTGCAGCAGCTTCCCCTGCGTCGCCGACACCTGGATTGACGGGATCCCGGCCGCCGCGGTCGCCTTCAGCGCCTCGTCCAGGACCGGGTCCGCCGGCACCAGCCTGCCCTCGAAGTAGTGGTCGACCGCCGTCCAGAGCTCGTACGACATCCAGGCCTCCTCGCCCACCGCGGCGCCACCTCACGACCCGCGCCCAGTCCACCCTGACGACCCCGGCGGCCCCTTACCAGCGCATCGGCCCTGTCTGGTCCACCACATCGGCTCGATGCTTGCTCGCGGGGGGCGAGGACAGCGCTACCGGCCCGTCGGCCCGAACCGCTCGGTCCGGATCCGGCCGGGGTCGTGGCCCTGGCCGACGAGCTGGCCGGCGACCGCCTCGACGAAGCCCGTCGGCCCGCAGACGAAGCACAGCGGTTCGAGATCCGCCGGCCAGCCCGCCGCGCCGAGGTCGGCCGAGGTGATCCGCCGTGGCGGGGCTGGCCAGCCCGTCGGAACGGCCCGGGTGTAGACGTAGGTGACGTCGAGGCCGCCGTCCGCGGGCGCGCGGCGGCGCAGCTCGGTCGCGTAGTAGGCGTCGTCCGGGCCGCGCACCGAGTACACGAGGCGGAACGGCACCCGGCTCGCGGCGGCGCGGCGGGCCCGGATCATGGCCATCAGCGGGACGATCCCGGAGCCGCCGGCGACCAGCAGCACCGGGTCCGGCGGTCCGGCGGGATCCCAGACGAACCACCCGCCAACCGGCCCGCGCAGCTCCACCGGGTCGCCGACCGAGAACACCTCGACCAGGTAGGGCGAGACCTCGCCGTCGGGCACCCGCTGGATGGTGACCTCGACCCGGTCGCCGTCCGCGGGCGCGGCCAGCGAGTAGGCCCGTGACGCCCGGTAGCCGTCCTCGGCCGTCAGCCGGATGTCGACCCGCTGCCCGGCCAGGTGCCCCGGCCAGCCCGGCACGTCCAGGACCAGCGTCCGCGCGCTCGGCGTCTCGTCGAGGATCTCGACGAGACGGCCGGTCCGCCACGCCATCCTGGCCCCGACCCGCGTCGGCCCGGCCATCGCTGCCCCACCCTCCTGCCCGCGCCCGGCCGACCGGAACGCCGGGCGGTTCGACGCCTCGACTCGTCCTGCCTGACTGCCGGCTCTGCCTGCTCCGCGCTGCCAGCCCTACTCTGCCGGCTCTGCCTGCTCTGGCGGACCTCCGGCTCTGGCGGTCAGTCGCCCTGGTAGCGCTCCTCCCGCCAGGGGTCGCCGCGGTCGTGGTAGCCGGCCGCCTCCCAGAAGCCGGGCGAGTCCTCCGGCATGAGCTGGATACCGCGCACCCACTTGGCCGACTTCCAGAAGTACAGGTGCGGGACGAGCAGCCGGGCCGGGCCGCCGTGCTCGGGGTCGAGGTCCTCGCCGTCGTACCGGTGCGCCACCCAGGCCTGGCCGTCGAGCAGGTCCTCCAATGGCAGGTTCGTGGTGTAGCCGCCGTAGGAGTGGATCATCGCGTAGTCCGCGGCCGTCTCGACGTCCTCGAACAGGGTGTCCAGCGAGATACCCGTCCAGGTGGTGGCGAACTTCGACCAGCGGGTGACGCAGTGGATGTCGACCGTCGGCGTCTCCTGGGGCAGCGCCTGGAATTCGGCCCAGCTCCACGAGTACCGCTCGCCGGTCTCGCTGGTGATCGTGAACTGCCACCGGTCCGTCGGCACCCGTGGCGTCGGCCCGGCCGAGAGCACCGGGAAGTCCTCTTCCTCGTACTGGCCGGGCGGCAGTGCGGTGTTGCCCCGGCGCCGCCCGTGAAATCCCGGCGAGACGATTCCCATGCGCTCCAGGATTCCACGTCACCGTGGGCCGCGGCCGCTCGCGTGCATCGCCGGATCCCAACTCACGCGGTACGGCCGGGAAGGGCGAACCGGGACGGGCCGGCGTGGGTCCGTCAGGGCATGACCGGACGAAGCCGGGCCGGCCGGGCGCCGGCGGCCGGGGCCGTGGCGCTGCTCGTCGTGGCGTTGTCGGCTACGGGCTGCGGCCGCTCCCAGCCTCGCAACGGCCTTGTCGAGTGGCACTATCTTGGTTCCCCGCCAGGGGCGGCCCGGTCGGGGCTGGGCGGGGACGCGCCGGTGGCGGTGCTCGAGCCGAACCACCGGCTGGCGCTGGGCCTGACGGGCAGTGGCTCCTGCCCGAACCTGCCGGTCGCGCTGACGGTTGTCGGCCGGCACGCGATCGAGATCCGCGTCGCCCCGCTCGCGCCAGCGCAGGCCCGGCCCGGCGCGCTGACGGTCTGCACCGACGACCTGACCCCGACGACGAGCGTGATCAGGCTGCCGTCGGCCGTGGACACCACTCGGGCGGTGCTGGTGACCGTCCACCTCGACCCGGCGGTCGGTCAACGTTGACAGCGTGGCCGATGAACTGCCTGCCCTTGACTATTGCGGTCAGGCCAGGTGCGCGGCGGCGGGGCGTAGCCGGCGTCTGGGCGGTTCACCTCAAGAATCTTGGCGTTGGCGAAGGCGCGAAATCGGCGGGCCTGACTGGTTGGCATTCAACGAGTTTCCGGCATTCGTGCCAGCATTCGCACTGGTTCTTCGGCGACGAGGGGGGCGGCCCGTGATGCCAGAGCAGAAGTCATTTTGATCGGTCTCTCTGGTCTGGACATCGCCTACGCCGGTTCGGCGGCGAGTGGTGACCCGTGGCGCCGCCACGGGCGCTACTGGTGCGCTGATGCCTACCCGACTGGTAACTGGTCAGGTATTGACCGGCCCGCGGTGACTTTGAGTTAAGCCGAAGCGAGGGCGGGGGCTCGTTCGGTGGGTAGCCAGGGGCGGCCCTCGGCGAGGCGGCGCAGCGCGTCGAGCATCGCGATCCCGTGTTTGCGGGTCGTCGAGAGGTAGCTGCGCAGGGCGCAGAACTGTCTGGCGCCGGTGAGGCTGCGTAGGCAGCCGGAGATCTTCTGGCGGAGCTTGACCATCCTGATCTCGCGCTCGCTGCCGTTGTTATCCGGTGGCACCGTCAGGTCGGACAGGAAGCGCAGGTAGTCGGTCTCGCGGTCGGCGTATCGGGCCGACGGTGTGTGAACTCTACGGGCCGATGCCGATCGAGAAAAGGTCGAAAACGCCGACCGCCATGCCTGGGTACCACTCACGCCTTTGTGTTGAGGGAAAAACGCCGGAATGCCGACCTCCCGAGGCTGTCAACCGGGGGAGGTCGGCATTGGCGTTCTTGCCGCGCCGTGCAATGCCCAGCACCGCTTTTGCTGCGGCGACCGGCGGCTCTGCTCGGTCCTACTCGGTCCGCAGCGCGGTGGCGGTCCGGGTCCGTGCCGCCCAGCCGGCCGGCAGCAGTGCCCCGAGCAGGGCGATCACGATCCCGCCGGCCAGCAGGGGGATGAGCAGCCCGGCGGTGTAGACGTGGGACACGCTCGGCGGCAGGTGCCGGCCGATCGCGTTCCCCATCGGGGTCAGCGTCGCCTTCTCCACCGCGACCCCGAGCGGAACCCCGATCAGCCCGGCGACCAGGCCGGTGAGGGACACCGAGGTCAGAACCATCGCAATGGTCTGCTTGGGTGTCATCCCGAGGGCCTTGAAGATCCCCAGATCATGAGCCCGCTCCCGGGTGTCCTGCACAACCATGCTCAGCACCCCGAGCGCGGCGACCGCCATCATCATCAGCGTAAGCGTGGCCACCAGGGCGCCCATGGTGACTACCACGATGTTCTTGCCCCCGTCCGAGTTCCGCTGGACCGAGGCGTTCAGCGGGGTCAGCGCGGCGGCGGCTGAGGTGGACCAGTCCACTCCGTTGACGTTCGAGGCCAGCTCGACGTTGAACTGGTCGATGTGCGGGGTCAGACCGGCGGCGGTGAAGGTGGCCGCATCCGTCATGACCGTGTAGTCGCCCACGTTGGTGTCGAAGTTGATGCCGACGGCCTTCAGCGGCAGTTGCTTGTTCTGCTGCACCACGGTGACGTCGTCACCGACGTGGATCCCCACCGCCGAGGCCAGCTTGTCGCCGACCACGGCCTCGCCGGGCGCCGAGTACCAGCGGCCGGACAGCAGCTCCATGCCCGTCCAGGAGAAGTCGCCGGTGGTCGTGAACACCTTCGCCGTTTCGCCGCCGGGCGGGGCGCCGACCATGGTCGCGCCGCTGTCGCCCCAGCCGAACGCGGCCTTCGTGCCCGGAATCCTAGCGAGCGCGGCGGCCACCCTGGCGGCATCCAGGTGCGGGTCGCGCGGGTCGTTGGGGCCGTAGAGACCCCAGGGCACCCCTACGTCGGCGGTGGGTTCCACGATCTCCGACGCGACGTTGAAGCCTGAGGTACTGGTGTCCAGGTACTTGTTGAACCCGGTCTCCAGCCCCACCGCGAACGTGACACTCACGACGCCGAACAGCACCGCCGCACCGACCAGGACGGTCCGGGCCGGCCGGGCGAACGGCTGGGCCAGCCCCAACGACATGGCCCGGGGCAGCGGCAGCCGCGAGGCCAGACGCTGCGCCCTCTGACCGCCCCCGGCCTTGGGGGCGCGGCCGACCACCAGAGCCCGCACCGTCGGCATCCGGCCGGCCCGCAGGGCCGGGATCAAGGCCGTGACGCCGACGATCAGCAGGGTGCCCAGCGGCACCACGGCGCTGACCCGCAACGGAATCGTGGCACTGGCCGCACTGGCCGCGCCGAACTGCTTGGTGGCCCCGCCCAGGATCGGCACGGCCAGGAGGTTGCCGAAAACCGTGCCGAGCACCAGGCCGAGTGTCGCCGGGATCATGGCCTGCGCGGTGTAGGCGCGAGCCACCTGCGAAGGGGTGAAGCCCAGCGACTTCAGAATCCCGATGCGCCGGATTCCCGAGGCCACAGCCCCGCTGACCACGATCGAGATGATCAGCACCGACATGAACAGCCCGAGGATCCCGAAGCCGA
Organism: Pseudofrankia sp. DC12; assembly: GCF_000966285.1. Taxonomy (NCBI): domain Bacteria; kingdom Bacillati; phylum Actinomycetota; class Actinomycetes; order Frankiales; family Frankiaceae; genus Pseudofrankia; species Pseudofrankia sp. DC12. The sequence goes on along the minus strand of NZ_KQ031391.1, from coordinate 694,104 downwards.
TCAGGAACGGCACGTAGGCCTTGGCGTTGCCGGTCGCCTGCTGCTCCGCGGTCAGGTACGACTGCCCGCTCTCGACCGCGCCGGCCGGCGCGGCGGCGGCCACCGCCTGCTTGTCGGTGGCGATGTCGGCGTTGGTCCCGGCCTTGGCGAACCGGTAGAGCATCTGCTCGTCGGACTTGGCACCGGCGGCGGTGAGCCGCGCGAAACCGTCGGCGGTGAGGAAGCCGGTCGCGCTGTTGGTCACCGAGTCGGCGAAGCCGACGACCTTGAACGACGGCTTGCCCGGCAGGGAGGAGAACACCACCGAATCGCCGAAGCAGTCGGCGGCATAGTCCTGCCACGGCAGGGCGATCTCGCCCGGGCTGGTCGGCCAGCGCCCCCGGGTCAGCGCCAGCTGGTCCATTCCGGAGGTGCTGCCCAGGTCGGGCCGGGTGCTGACGGTGATCGGACCGTTGTCGTTACCGGCGCTCTTGGCGCAGTCCGTGCCGATCGTCGTGTCCAGGGCGGCGGCGATCGGGTACGGTCCGGCCGCCTCGGTGACGCCGGCGGCGTGAGCGGTGGCGGCGGCCTGCGCGGCCGTGACCTTCGAACTGTCGAACTGGACCGCCAGATGCGCGCCGTTCCGAGCACTGAAGGCGTGCTCGAACGGGGCCTGCACGGCGGTCAGCAGGCCGACCGTCACCACCGCGGTGGTGACGGTCGCGAACGTCGTCAGAGCCATGACGAGGGACTGCAGGCGGCGCCGGCCCACGCCGGAGCGTACGACCTTGCCCAGGGCGCTCATCGGCTCGCCGCCAGCGGCAGGCGGGCCACGGCATGGAAGCCGACCTCGAACAGGCGCCGGGGCATCGGCGGCTTGCGCAGTGTCATCGGGCCTCTCCCGCCGGACGGGTCAGCGGCGTGCGGGCGGCCAGTCCGGCACCGCTGCCGTGGTTGACGACGTCCCGCTCGACCGCGCCGTCCACCAACTCGACAGTGCGGCGCGCGGTGTCCGCGGCCAGCTGGGTGTCGTGGGTGACCAGCAGGATGGTCTGGCCCTCGGCGTTCAGGTCCAGCAGCAGCCGCCGCACGTCCTCGGCCGAGCTCGAGTCCAGAGCGCCGGTCGGCTCGTCGGCCAGCAGCAGCGCCGGCCTGTTCATCAGGGCCCTGGCCACCGCCACCCGCTGCCGTTGCCCGCCGGACAGCCGCTGCGGGTAGGCCTTGGCGTGCCGGTCGATGCCCAGCGAGCCGAGCAGCTCGACGGCCCGCCGCTTCGCTTCGGCCTTGCCCATCCCGGCCAGCTGTGCCGGAACCATGACGTTGTCCAACACGGTCAGATCGTCGAGCAGATTGAAGAACTGGAAGATCATGCCGATCGAGGCCCGGCGGTACTTCGCCGAACCGGCCTCACCGAGCTGGTCGACGCGGGTGCCGTCGACGGTCACGGTGCCACTGGAAGGCTTGTCCAGACCGGCGATCAGATTCAGCAGCGTGGACTTCCCGCTGCCGGAATGGCCGAGGATCGCCACGTAATCACCGGACGCCACGGACAAGGTCACACCGGCCAGCGCTGGCGGGCCCTCGTCATATTTCTTTGTCGCGTCTTGGAGAGCGATCATCGGTGCATTCGTCATGGCCACGAACCTAGAAACGGACCATGATCCCTGGCGTCGGCCGGCGGATGTCACCTTTCCCGCAGGCCATCGGCCCGGGGGTGTACCGGCGTACATCCCCGGGGCGACGCGCAGAGCCGACGCCACGGAATACGATCTCCGTATGGAAGAGCTTCTCCAGCGTCTCTCGACATCGAAGCGCGTGACCTGGCTGATGTCACAGCCCGTAGTGCTGGCCGCCGCCGGCTTCTACGCGCTGATGCTCCCCTTGACGACGCCGAGCCCTGTCGACGGCCTGTTCCGGTTCCCCGACCTCGGGCACTTCCAGATGATAGGTCTGTGCGTCGTGCTCGCCCTTCCGGTCCTGCTGGTGCGCCGTCTGCCGGCGGCCGTCTTCGCGGCGGTCCTGGGCGAATCGGTCCTCGGCGACATTTTCGGCGCGCGGCCCTTGGTCGTGTTCATCCTGCTCGTCGCCTTGGGCGGGTACCTCGCCGCCCGGCGGCCGAAGGCTGCCGCCGTCGGCTCCGTCGCGGGCGTCGCGGCCGCGTTCGTCAACGACGTCCACGTCCACGGGCAGTCCGTCTTCGGCGCGGCCCAGTGGGCCGGGTGGATAGCGTTGTGGTTCGCGGTCGCGTGGGTCTTCGGAGGGGTGTATCGCAAACGCCGTGAATACCTCGAAGCCCTGCAGGAGCAGACCGCGGCCCGCACCGTCATGGCCGAGCGGCTGCGGATCGCCCGCGAACTGCACGACAGCGTCGCGCACAGCATCGGGATCATCACGGTGCTGTCGGGAGCGGCGGCGCGGGTCGTGGAGACCAAGCCCGAGCAGACGCGGCAGGCGCTGACCGGCATCGAGACCACCAGCCGGGAGACGCTGCTGGAGCTGCAGCGCATGCTCGGGGCGCTACGCCGCGCCGAGCCGGACGACGCCATGCCGCAGGCCGCTCCGCTGGCGCCGGCCAGCAGCCTGGCCAACGTCCCGCAGCTCGCCGAACGCACGGCCGACGCCGGAGTGCGGGTCCACGTGACCTGGCAGGGCGAGCAGCGTCCGCTGCCGCCGGAGATCGAACTGTCGGCGTTCCGGATCATCCAGGAGTCGGTGACGAACGTGGTGCGGCATTCCGGGGCGCGGACATGCCGGGTCGCGGTCGATTACGAGCCGGAAGGAGTGAGCATCGAGGTGGTGGACGACGGGGACGACGGTCTCGGCGGGCCGGGCCGTCCGAGGTCCTCGGCGGCGGCCGGCGGGAGCGGCTTCGGCCTGCTCGGCATGCGCGAGCGGGTGACGCTGCTGTCCGGCCAGTTCAGCGCCGGCCAACGTCCGGAGGGCGGATTCCGGGTGACGGCGAGCCTCCCGGCATGAGCGTGCGCGTCCTGCTCGCCGACGACCAGCCCCTGATGCTGGTCGCGCTCACGATCCTGATCGGCGACACCGACGACCTGGAGGTGGTCGGCCAGGCCGGCGACGGCCGCGAGGCGATGCGCCTGGTGCGTGAGCTGCGGCCGGACGTCGTGGTGATGGACATCCGCATGCCGGGCATGGACGGCATCGAGGCGACCCGGCAGACGACCGCCGAGCCGGACCCGCCCAGGGTGCTCGTGCTGACAACCTTTGACGACGACGAGTACGTCTACGGCGCACTGCGCGCCGGCGCCAGCGGATTCCTTCTCAAGAGCATGGCCCTGGACGCGATCCTGGACGCGATCCGCGTAGTGGCGGCCGGCGACGCGCTGATCGCGCCGAGCGTGACCCGACGGCTGATCGCGGACTTCGCCGGAACGTCCGGCTCTGCGGCCCCCGACGACGCCGAGCCCGCCGCGGACTCGAGTCTCATCGCGGAGATCACCGACCGGGAGCGCGAGGTGCTGGCACTGGTCGGACAGGGACTGTCGAACACTGAGATAGCCGAGCGGCTGGTGATCAGCGCGGCGACGGCGAAGACCCATGTCGCGCGCCTGTTCGCCAAGCTCGAGGCCCGTGACCGCGTCCACCTGGCGATCATCGCCTACGAGACCGGACTCGTGCCGCGTAGGCGGTAGGGCAGGATGAGAAGAACGATCGCCGACCACGAGTTCGCCGCGTTCGGAGATGCGCCAGCTCACCCACCTGCACCCGGGCCTCTGCCGGAGGTCACCTCGGGCAGAAGGCCGAGAGTGGCGCGACCATCAGGCCCCGGAGCGCGCCTACCTCGCGGCGGACCTGGACGGCACGCTGGTGGCCCTCGTCCTGCGCAGCTCTGTTCCCTCCGCCTTGCACCCCGTGACCAGCATGTGCTCGCTGTGCCTGACTGCCCACACCGGCGGGGTAAGCCTGCTGGTCGCGCCGAGGACGGGCAAGGCTGGGCAGCAGGGCAACACGGTCGGCGCGTATATGTGCAGCGACCTCGCCTGCTCCTTGTACGTGCGGGGCCTGAAACACGTCGTCGGCCTTGGCGGACGGATCCCGGCGGGATCGACCTACCCCGCACCGCACAGACCCAGTACGAGGCCGGGCCCGTGCTCCCACCCGAGGAACCACTCCAGATTGGCGATCTCCTCTACTACGGCACCGCCACCAACATCCACCACGTCGCGATCTACATCGGAAACGGACAGATGATCACAGCCTCGGGGCGAGGACAAGTAGTGAAAATCGCGCCATACAGGTGGCAAGTACCACGGCATGGGCGCTTTCCGCGCTGACAGGGGAGGGCTCGCCGTGTACGAGCACCGCGGGTTCGCCGGCGACACGTGTATCAGGCACACGCAGACCGGCGGGCTGGTGCCGTCGGCCAACTGGGCCGCGCTCGTCGAGGCCTTCCACCAGACCTACCAGCCGGCGTGATGCCGCCTGGCGCCGCGGCACGTCCCGTCCGGGCACCACGCCACAACGGCATCGCCTGATCGCGACCACCGAAAGACCGCGGGATACTCGAAGCCTTTGCCCCGCCCGCTGGGCTGTCCGCCAGTTCGGCGACATCCAGTCCCCGGAGAATCCAGCGGGCGATCAGGCCTCGGGCGGCGATGAGCCCGGGGCGGCGTTGATCTTGCCGGAAAGATCGACTAAAGGCGCGACTGCTGTGTCGGCCGGCCGGTGCCGTAGGCGGCCAGCAGGGCGTCGGCGGCGAGGCTCGGGGTGAGGACGCCGTCGCGGACCTGGCGCTCCAGGTCCGGGGCGAGCGCGCGGACGGCCGGGTGGGCGTGCAGGTCGGTGAGCAGCCGGTCATGCACCATCGCCCAGGTCCAGTCGACCTGCTGGCGGCGGCGGCGGGCGGCCAGCAGCCCGGCGGCGTCGAGCATGTCCTGGTGGGCGACGACCTGCGCCCAGACCTCGGCCAGGCCGCTCTTCTCGATCGCCGAGCAGGTCAGCACGGGGGCGCGCCAGCCGTCGTCCGGGGCCCGCAGCATCCGCAGCGCGCCGGCGAGCTCCCGGGCGGCCCGCTGCGCGTCGATCAGGTGCGGCCCGTCGGCCTTGTTCACCGTGATCACGTCGGCGATCTCCAGGACGCCCTTCTTGATGCCCTGCAGCTGGTCGCCGGTGCGGGCCAGGGTCAGGAACAGGAAGGTGTCGACCATGTCGGCGACCGTCGTCTCGGACTGGCCGACGCCGACCGTCTCGACCAGCACGACGTCGTAGCCGGCGGCCTCCATGATGACGATCGCCTCGCGGGTGGCCTTCGCGACGCCGCCCAGGGTGCCCGCGGTCGGTGAGGGCCGGATGAACGCGTCCGGGTCGGTGGAGAGGGTGGCCATCCGGGTCTTGTCGCCGAGGATGCTCCCGCCGGTGCGAGTCGAGGACGGGTCGACGGCGAGTACCGCGACCCGGTGCCCCTGGCCGGTGAGCATCGTGCCGAGCGCGTCGATGAAGGTCGACTTGCCGACGCCGGGCACGCCCGTGATGCCCACCCGGCGGGCCTTCCCGGTGTGCGGGAGCAGCTTGACCAGCAGCTGCTGGGCCGCCTCCCGGTGGTCGGCCCGGCTGGACTCGACCAGGGTGATCGCCCGCGCGACGAGCGTCCGGTTGTTGGCCAGCACCCCGTCGGCGAACACGTCGACGTCGATGGGGCGGCGGGCTGGCACCTGGGGGCCAGGCTCGGGCACGCGGGCGAGAACCTCCGTCAACGGTAGATCGCAAAGTCGGGCCGGGCCAGCGCGGGCTTACGCGGCCGGGCCGAGGTCGTGTCCGAGCTGGGCGGCGAGGATGCCGAACACCTCGATGGCGGACTGCGCGACGGACGTGCCCGGTGGGAAGATCGCGACGGCGCCGGCGGCGCGCAGCGCGTCGTAGTCCTGCGGCGGGATGACGCCGCCGCAGGTCACCAGGATGTCGGCCCGGTCGAGCTTGGCCAGCTCCGCGCGCAGCTCCGGCACCAGCGTCAGGTGGCCGGCCGCCAGCGACGAGACTCCGACGATCTGCACGTCCGCCTCGACGGCCTGGCGGGCCACCTCGGCCGGCGTCTGGAACAGTGGGCCCACGTCGACGTCGAAGCCGAGGTCGGCGTAGCCGGAGGCGACCACCTTCTGGCCGCGGTCGTGCCCGTCCTGGCCCATCTTCGCGATCAGGATGCGGGGCCGGCGGCCCTCCGCCTCGGCGAACGCGGTGGCGAGCCGGCGCGCCTCGCCGATCTCGGGGGACGGGCCGGCCTCGTCGCGGTACACCCCGGAGATCGTACGGATCTGGGCCGCGTGCCGTCCGTAGACCTTCTCCAGAGCGTCGGAGATCTCCCCGACCGTCGCCTTCGCCCGGGCGGCGTCGACGGCGAGCTTGAGCAGGTTGCCGTCCAGGCCGGCGGCCCGGATGCCCGTCTGGGCCTCGTCGGCGGCCCGGGTCAGCGCGGCCAGCGCGGCGTCGACGACGTGCGGGTCGCGGTCCTCGCGCAGCTGGCGCAGCTTGGCCAGCTGCTCGGCGCGCACGGCGGTGTTGTCGACCTTGAGGACCTCGATGTCCTCCTCGCCGGCCATCCGGTACTTGTTCACGCCGATCAGGGGCTGGCGGCCCGAGTCGATCCTGGCCTGGGTGCGGGCCGCGACCTCCTCGATCCGCAGCTTCGGGATGCCGGCGTCGATCGCCGCGGCCATCCCGCCGCGCTCCTCGACCTCCTGGATGTGGCCCCAGGCCTTGCGCGCGAGGTCGTAGGTGAGCCGCTCGACGTAGTAGGAGCCGCCCCACGGGTCGATGACCCGGGTGGTGCCGGACTCCTGCTGCAGGAACAGCTGGGTGTTGCGGGCGATCCGGGCCGAGAAGTCGGTCGGCAGCGCGAGCGCCTCGTCGAGGGCGTTGGTGTGCATCGACTGGGTGTGGCCCTGGGTGGCGGCCATCGCCTCGACGCAGGTGCGGGCGACGTTGTTGAACACGTCCTGGGCGGTCAGTGACCAGCCCGAGGTCTGCGAGTGGGTCCGCAGCGACAGCGACTTGTCACTCTTCGGCTCGAACTGCTTCACCAGCCGGGCCCAGAGCAGGCGCGCGGCGCGCATCTTGGCGATCTCCATGAAGAAGTTCATCCCGATCGCCCAGAAGAACGACAGCCGCGGCGCGAACGCGTCGATGCCCAGGCCCGCGTCGATGCCGGCCCGGATGTACTCGACGCCGTCCGCCAGCGTGTAGGCGAGCTCCAGGTCCGCGCTGGCTCCCGCCTCCTGCATGTGGTAGCCGGAGATGGAGATCGAGTTGAACTTCGGCATCTTCTGCGAGGTGTACGAGAAGATGTCCGAGATGATCTGCATCGAGGGCTTCGGCGGGTAGATGTAGGTGTTGCGGACCATGAACTCTTTGAGGATGTCGTTCTGGATGGTCCCGGGGAGCTGCTCCGGGGCGACTCCCTGCTCCTCAGCCGCGACGATGTAGAGCGCCAGGATGGGCAGCACGGCGCCGTTCATCGTCATCGAGACGCTCATCCGGTCCAGCGGGATGCCGTCGAACAGCTGGCGCATGTCGTAGATCGAGTCGATCGCGACGCCCGCCATGCCGACATCGCCGGTCACCCGCGGGTGGTCGGAGTCGTAGCCGCGGTGCGTCGGCAGGTCGAACGCGACCGACAGGCCCTTCTGCCCGGCGGCGAGGTTGCGCCGGTAGAAGGCGTTCGAGTCGGCCGCCGTCGAGAAGCCGGCGTACTGGCGGATCGTCCACGGCTGGGTGACGTACATCGGCGCGTACGGCCCGCGCAGGAACGGCGCGATGCCCGGGTAGGTGTTCAGGAAGTCCAGCTGCGCGGTATCGGCCGCGGTGTAGAGCGGCTTGACCTCGACGCCCTCCGGCGTGTCCCAGGTGAGCGCGTCGACGTCCTTGCCCGTCGCGGCCTGGACGGCGGCCCGCCAGTCGTCGACGCCCGCCGCCGCCGCGCCGCCGCCGAGCTGGACGTCGGAGAAGTCCGGGATCAGGTTGCTGGGCATCAGGCGACCTCGGCCTTCGTGAGCGCGGTGCGAAGGACGTCGACGGCGTCGCCGCCGGTGACGATGTAGCCGTCGACGCCGGCGGCCGCGTCGGAGCCGGCCCGGTCACCCGGCTTGCCGGCGAGCCAGACGTGGGTGGCGCCGGCCGCCTTGAGCGCGGCGGCGACGGGCGCGGCGCTCGCCGCGTAGATCTTGTCGGACGAGCACAGGCAGGCGATCCTCGCCCCGGACGCCGTGAAGGCTGCGGCGATCGCGGCCGGGTCGTCGCCGGGGCCGGCGGTGGGAGTCTCCAGCCCGCCGGCCTGGAACAGGTTCGCCGCGAAGGTGGCCCGTGGCGTGAACGTTGCCAGCGGCCCGATCGTGGCGAGGAAAGCCACCGGCCGGGCGCCGGTCGCGGCCAGGTGCGCGTCCGACCGGGCCCGCAGCGCCTCGTAGTCGTCGTCGTAGTGCCGGACCGGCAGCCCACCCGGGCCGCCGGCCCGTGCCGGAGCCGGGGACCGCGGCGGCAGGGTCTCGGCGACGTTCGGGAACTCGCTGACACCGGTCAGCGGCGCCCGGCGCAACGCCAGGTCCTCGCGGCGCCGGGCCCAGGTCGTGTCGATCCGCTCGGCCACCAGCCCGCTCGCGAGCGCAGCCGCCATCCCGCCGGCCCGCTCGATCTCGGTGAAGAACCCCCAGGCGGCCTCGGCCAGCTCGGCGGTCAGCGACTCGACGAACCACGAGCCGCCGGCCGGGTCGATCACCCGGGCGAGGCTCGACTCGTCGTGCAGCAGCGCCTGGATGTTGCGGGCCAGCCGGCGGGAGGTGCCGTCCGGCAGGCCGAGCCGGTCGTCGAACGGCAGCACGGTGACGGCGTCCGCGCCGCCCACGCTGGCCGAGAACGCGGCGATCGTGGTGCGCAGCAGGTTCACGTACGGTTCGCGCCGCGTCATCATCGCCGACGAGGTGACCGCGTGCTGGCGCTGAGCCTGGTCGGCGCCGGCCGCGCCGCAGACCTCGGCGACCCGGGCCCACAGCAGCCGGGCGGCGCGCAGCTTGGCGATCGTGGCGAACTGGTCGGCGGTGGCCGCGTACCGGAACTCCAGCTGGGCGAGCGCCCCGGCGACGTCGAACCCGGCCGCGCCGGCCACCGCGGACCCGGCCACCCCTGACCCGGTCAGCGCCCGCAGGTAGGCCACCCCGGTGGCGATCGAGGCGCCGAGCTCCTGCGCGTCGCTGCCGCCCGCGTCGTGGTACGGCGTCGCGTCGACGACGAAGGTCCGGACGCCCGGGTAGCCGGCGGCGACGCGCGCGGCCAGCCGGGACGCCTCGTCCAGGTGCGCCGCGAGCTTGTCGCCGCCGAGCCCGGTGCGGGCGGCGAAGCCGAGTGGGTCGGCGCCGAGCGTGGCGCGCAGCGTCGACGGCGCGACCCCCCGCACGCCCGCCAGCGCGAGCAGCACGTCCGCGGCTGCCGTCGTCGTGACCGCGTCGCCGCCGGTGTCCAGGACGACCGGCGCCAGGTCGAGGTAGACCTCGCGCAGCACGTCCGGCAGCGCCTCGGCGGACAGGCCCTCGCCGGCGTCGGCCGACGGGGCGGCCAGCCGCAGCCAGATCGACGTGGCCCCGCCCTCGAGGTCGTCGAGAATCGCCTCGGCCGTCACCTTCGCGTCCGGGTGGGTGTGCAGCGCGCGGACATCCCAGCCGTCGACGTTCGCGCCCTCGGCCCGCCGGCCGCGCACGAACGGAGCGTGACCGGGCAGGCCGGCCTCGATGGGCGTCGTTTCCTGCGCGGTGTACAGCGGCCTGATCGCGAAGCCGTCGTAGCTCGCGGTCGAGATGAGGGCCTCGGCGTCGGCCGGGAGAGCCTGCTCACCAGCCACTCCGGACTTGCGCAGCACGCCGAGGACCAGCTTTTGCCAGGCCTCGCGCGACGCCGCCGGGAACAGGGCGGCGAGCTCCAGATCGGCCGGGGGAACGGTCATGACCGGATCGTAGAGGCCCCCGCCGCTTGGAGCCTTCAATGTACTGTCAGTCACACTGGCTTGCGATCACGGCGCGGCTGCTGGGACCACAGTTCGCGCGCGCAGGCCCGCGCCCCATGGGGCCGATTGGGGCGGACCGCGTCCGGCGGCGCCTACCGGGCGCGGTAGAGGGCCAGCTGGGCGGCGTGGCGGCCGGACATGCCGTGGATGCCGGCGCCGGGTGGGGTGGCGGCCGAGCACAGGTAAACGCCGGGCAGCGGGGTCGCCCAGGGCTGGCGGGACAGGACCGGGCGAGCCATCAGCTGGCGGACGTCGGCGGTGCCGCCGCCGATGTCGCCGCCGATGTCGTTGGCGTTGTGTGCCTCGAGGGCTGCCGGGCCCATCGTGTGGCGGGCGAGAATGCGGTCGCGGAAGCCGGGGGCGAACCGCTCGAGCTGGGCCTCGATCGCGTCCGTCATGTCGACGGTGGAGCCGAGCGGGACGTGGCAGTAGGCCCATCCGGTGTGCTTGCCGGCCGGCGCCCGGCTCGGGTCGGCGACGGTGGCCTGGACGAACAGCACGAACGGCCGTTCGGGGTGGCGGCCTTGGGCTACCGCGTGCTCGGCGGCGGCGACCTGGGCGAGGGTGCCGCCGAGGTGGACGGTGCCGGCGGCGGCGACGGCGTCGTCCCGCCAGGGCACCGGGCCGTCGAGCGCCCAGTCGACCTTGAAGACGCCCGGGCCGTAGCGGTAGCGGGCCAGCGCGGCGCGGTAGCGGGCCGGTAGTGCGTCGCCCGCGATCCGCAGCACCTGGCGGGGGGTGAGGTCGAGCAGCACGGCTCGGGCCGGCGGCAGCTCGGCGAGGCTCGTGACCTCGTGGTCGGTGACCAGGTCGCCGCCGAGGCGGCGTAGCCGGGCGACGAGGGCGTCGGCGAGGCTCGCCGAGCCGCCGACGGCGACCGGCCAGCCGACCTGGTGCGCGGTCACCCCGAGGAGCAGCCCGTAGGCCGAGGTGATCGTCTGCCGGAGGTCGAGCATCGAGTGCGCGGCCAGCCCGGCGAAGAGCGCCTGGGCGGCGTCGCCGCGCAGGGCGGCGCGGGCGAGCCCCGTAGCGGGCCACACGCCGGCCGCGCCGAACCTGGCGAGTGCGAGCGGCGCGGCGGGTGGCAGGCCCAGCAGCGACAGCACGGTGTCGGGGAGCCGGGGGCCGGCGGCGACGAGCGGCCCGAACAGCCGCCGCCAACCGGACGGGTCGCCACCGGACGACGACGCCGGCGTCGGGCCGGTCGCGCCGGATGCGGAGCCTGCCGGTGCGCGGCGCTGTCCAGCGGCCAGCCCGGCGGCCGTGCGGTCGATGTCGCGCAGCAACAAAGCCGTTCCGTCGTCGAGCGGGTGGGCGAGCGGTATCGGCGGGTGCGCCCAGGAGACGCCCGGGGCCCCAGCCGGATCGGCGCCAGGGCCCCTGCCGGATTCGCGGAGCGGATCTGGGAGGTCAGCGAGCTGGGAGGTCCGGGCCTGGCCGTACCCGCGCAGCGCCGGGGACGACAGTGCCAGCGGCAGCACCGTGGCGCAGACGTCGTGCCGGAAGCCGGGCAGGGTCAGCTCCTCGGTGCGCAGGCCGCCGCCCGGCACGCTCTTCGCCTCGAGCACCAGGACCCGCCAGCCGGCCTCGGCGAGCATGACCGCCCCGGTCAGCCCGTTCGGACCGGACCCCACGACGACGGCGTCATAGCCGTCCGGCCGGGCCTGAGCCACCGCGCGCTGGACTGTCAAGACCTGCCCACCTCCTCGGCCTTCGCGGCGTACTCTGCCACGCCCACCCCTGGCCATGGCCCGGAAGGTCCGGTGGGCGCGCGCGCGACGGCTATGGCGAGCCGGCGGGCCGGGGTGGCGTCAGCCAGCGGACTGGCGGGGCACCCCGTGATCGTCTTTCGGTAGGCTTTTCCTGTGTCACTGGGCATCGTGCTCGCCGACGACTCGCTGATCGTGCGCGAGGGCGTGCGCGGGATGCTGGACAGCCAGCCCGATCTCGCGGTGGGCGAGCCGGGACAGCTCGCGAGGGCGGTGCGTGCGGTCGCGGCCGGCGGATCGGTGGTCGACCCCGCGGTCGTGGAGGCACTCGTGGCCGCGCGCGCCACGCGCAGGGCCTCGCCGCTGACGGCGCTGACCGACCGGGAACGTGACGTGCTCGCACAGATCGCTCAGGGCAAGAGCAACGCGGCCGCCGGCGCGGCGCTGTTCCTCAGCGAGCGCGCGGTCGAGAAGCACATCAACACGCTGTTCGCCAAGCTGGGCCTCACCGCCGAGCCGGACACCAACCGCCGCGTCAAGGCGGTGCTCATCTACCTCTTCGCCCGGGCGTGCCAGGTCCGTCGGCTGGTGCTGATCCATCACGGCCCGGGCCGGACCGACACCGACCTCGACGCGCTGGCGGCGCAGGTCGCCGTCGCCGAGGAAGCCGGCGACCTGCTGATAAATCTGGGCCGGGAGGGCGACGTGATCCCCTGCGGCCAGCCGGCCCCGGCCTCCGCCGCCCGCTGAGCCGCGTATCCCGTCGCCGGCGTGATCCGATGGCGCCGCGGTCATCGGACCGTCCCGTCCCGCGCGACGGTCCTGAGCCCGCCGCCGGAGGCCTCGACGGCCGGACCGGGCGCGCCCCCGCGGATGCGCCCCGTCGTCCTGGCCGGCGAGTCAGCTCGACGCGGCGGTCCAGGTGATCTGAGGGGGGCGGACGGACGCGCCCGTCGGGTGGCCCTTGGCGTCGGTGAGGCCGAGGCGCCCGACGAGCAGCCCGGACTCGACCGCGGCCGCGAGGACGTCGGCCGGCACGGCGTTCAGCCACAGCTTGGCCCGGCGGAACATGGTGAAGCCGCCGGTCGCCGGGTCGACAGTGCCCCAGTTGAGGTAGAGGAACCGCTCGCCGGGCCGGCCCTGGACGTACCGGCCCTTCAGGTCGAGGCCACCCGGCGTGACCGCCGAGGTGCACTCCAGCGTCCACACCGCCATGGCGACGTCGGCCGCCACCGGGTCGAGCAGCTCGGCCGGCCGTTCCCGCCGCTGCACCGCGACATGGATGTTCTCGTAGCCCGCAAGCCCGGCGGGGCCGGCGCAGCTGCGCCCCGGCAGGTCGGTTCCCTCCACCCGGATCAGCACCGGCCCATCATCCGCCGCGCGTACGACAAGCCGAAGGCGGCCGGCACGGGGCCGGCCGCCTCGGTGGGAACGGCCTCCGACGCGGGGACCGGTCAGGCTGGGACTGGCCCGACCCCCTGGGTCAGGCTGTTGACCTTGTCGATGTTCTCCTTCACGGTGGCGTCGTCGCGGGGGACGTAGTGCGAGACCTGCGCGATCGACTGCTCGTTCTCCAGGAAGAACTTCATGTAAGCCGCCGTCGCGGGGTCGCGCAGCGCGTCGGTCCGCACGTAGACGTAGAGCGGCTTGCACAGCGGTGTGTAGACGCCGGTGCCGGCCGTGATCGCGTTCGGCGGCTCGCAGCCCGAACCCCCGTTGACCAGCACGCCGCGCAGCTGGGCGCCGAGCGTCTCGAACGTCGGGAAGTCCAGGAAGCCGATCGCGTCCTTGTCGGACAGCACGGTCTGCGCGACGCCGCCCAGGTCCCTCACGGTGTAGTCCCGCGACTTCGTGCTGTCCCCGTTGATGCTGGAGTTGAACACCTCGGCCTGGACGGTGTTCTTCGCCGGGCCGACGAAGTTGATCGGCTCGTCCGGGTAGGACTTGTTGATCTGGTTCCACCGGGTGATCGTCGAGCCGGGGGCCCAGATCGACTTCAGCTGCGTCAGGTTCAGGCAGCCCAGCCAGGTGTTCGCCGGGTTCACGATGATCGGCAGGGTGTGGTGGGCGATCTCGAACCCGACGACCTTGTCCTTGCAGCTCGGGTCGGGCGCGAACTTCGGGTCCAGCTCGAACGAGGCGCCGGCGATCGCGGCCTCACCGGAGCAGAGCTTGGCGAACGCCGTGGTGGTGTCGGTGACGGTCGAGTCGAAGGCGACGGTGACGTTCGGCTGGCTCGACGCCAGCTCCTGGGACGCCTTCTCCAGGATCGGGGCCACCTCGTCGGAGTCCGCGACCCGCACCACGTTTCGCGAGGGTGCCGCCGCCGCGGTGGTGGGCGCGGTGACCGTCGCGGGTGCGACGGCCGGCGCGGTCGTCGCCTGCACGGCGGCGGTGTCGTTGCCGCCGCCCTGGGTGAGCACGACTCCGAGCGTCGTGCCGCCGGCGATGAAGACGACGGCCGCGACCAGCGCCGCGATCCCGCCCGCGGAGCGCAGGGCCCCGAGGCCGCCGCGGCGCCGGCGGTTGCGGCCGCCGGCCGCTCCGCCGCTGGCCGCTGCGGGCCCGGCCGCTCCGCCGCTGGGCGGCGCTGCCGCAGCGGCGCCGGTGCTCCACGCCGCGAGCCCCGTCGGCTGTGTCCCGCCGGCGGTCGCGGCGGCCCCGGCCGGGAACGACTCGTAGGCCGCGGTGATCAAGGCGGTCGCGTCCGCGTCGTCCGGCCCGCTCGCGGCGGCGAACGGCACGGCCGCTCCCGCGCCGGCGAGCGCGCCCGACGGCGGCAGCGACACCCCCGGGAACGACGAGAGCTCCGGCGGCTCCAGCGTGGCGCCGCCGATCACCGCGGTCTCACCACCGGCCGGCGGCTCGGCCTGCTCGGCGAGGCCGATCGCCAGCAGCGCGGCCCCGATCGCCAGATCCTCCGCGGGCGGCTCCTCGAACCGGCGCGCGCCGGGCAGCGCGGCCCGGACCAGCTGGCCGACCAGCGGCATCCGCGCGAGACCGCCGTACAGCAGCACCGACGACAGGCCGCCCGCGGTCGTGGGAACCGAGCGGACCGTCCTGGCCAGCACCCGGACGCTGTCCTCGACCGCGGGCGTGACCAGCCTCTCCAGGTCCTCGCGGCGCAGCGTCACCCAGGCGAACGCCCCGGGCAGGGTGACCGGGACCGACGCCTCGTCGTCGGCCGCGAGCGTCTCCTTGGCCGCGACGACCTCGGCGCGCAGCCGGCCGAGCGCCGCGGCCGTGGCCGGCTCGGTCCGGTCCAGCAGGGCGACGTCCACCCCGCTCGCGGCCAGCACGTGCTCCAGCAACAAATCGTCGATCTCGACACCGGCCATCCCGGCCGGCGTGCCGGCGACCTCGGCGCCGTAGTCGGAGACGGACAGCACGGCGGCCTCGCACGCGCCGGCCCCGAAGTCGTAGACCGCGATCAGGTCCGCGCCGCGGCCGGGCGTCCTGGCCGCCGCGCGCCGGGCCAACACGGCGCCGAGCGCGTCGGCCGCCGGCACCGCCCGCACCGGGACGTCCACGTCCAGGCGCTCCAGCGCCTCCGTGAACAGCTCGCGGCGCCGCGAGGTCCAGCTGGTCGGGTAGGTCACGACGACCTGGTCCGGCGCCTCGCCCCGGTTCTCGGTGACGGACGCGAGCACGCGGTCGAGGAACCGGGTGACCAGGCCCTCGGGTGTGTAGGCGGACCCGCCGGCCATGACCGGGGCGGAGTCGCCGATCCGGCGCAGGAACCCGTGTGCCGCCCGCGACGGCTCGGCGAGCGCGCGCCGGGCGGCGGCGCGGCCGAACACCACCGGGGCACCGGCCGGGAAATAGAGAACCGTCGGAATCGACGGACCGCCGGCGACCGTCAGAATCTGGGGCCAGTCGCCCGAGGCGACCGCGACGGTGGTGTTCGCCGTTCCGATGTCGATACCAAGCTGGTAGCCCATCGCTTTGTCACCTGTGCCCTTTTGCTGTCACACGGGCGCGACGCGGCCGGCCCGACTTCTCGATCACCGAACTACCATCGCACCAGGCTGGGTATGAGGCGCGCCGCCTCGGTACAGGTGAACCTGTCGGACCGGGGCGGGCGCGGTTTCCATCGGGAACGCCTTATCGCCCGGCGCACGGGTCGGAGTAGGCGAGGTCGGAGATGAGGGATTTCCATTCCGACGCGCCGATCCTGTTTGCCGGATTCGCGCAGGCGAGGGCCGCCAGGCGGGCCGGGTCGGTGGAGATCAGCGACGCGGCGCCGGGGGTGCCGCTCGCGGGCGCCGTCAGCAGCATCTTCCCGGCCCCGCCAACGGCCAGGTCGAGGCCGGCGGTGCCCTTGCCCAGCGAGAAGGAGCTGGGGGTGTTCGCCGCGTCGACGCTCCAGCCGAGCAGGCCGCCACTCGCGTCGCTGCTGACGACCAGGCCCGGCCCGAGCGCCGCCACGTCCACCACCGGTGCGCTGCCTTGGGTCACCTGGCCGATCTGTCGCGGCGCGTTGAGGTCCGTGATGTTCCAAAGCCGGACCGTCTTGTCGCTTCCCCCGGTGACGATGCGCTTGCCACCCGGCAGGAATGCGACCGAGGTGACCTGGCCGAGGTGCCCGATGGCGGATCCCCGCTGGACGGGGTTGCGCGGGTCGGCGAGGTCCCACAGGGACACCGTGCCGTCGACGCCGGCGACGGCGAGCGTGTGCCCGTCCTGGCTGAGCGCGATATCCGTGATGATCCCCGAGGTCACCTTCAGGCCCAGCCACTTCGGGTTCGCCGGATCGGCCAGGTCCCACAGCTCGACGAACCGGTCCTGGCCGGCGGTGACCAGCAGCCTCCCGTCGCCGGACAGCGCCAGCCGCTGCGGCTGGCTGGCCTGCGGCTTCACGTCGGAGATCGCCCGCGGCGCGTGCGGGTCGGCGAGGGCCCACGCGTGGCCGATCTCGCCTCCGGTCAGCAGGTCACCGCCCGGCAGGAACACCGGGGCCGACGGCGCACCGCTGTCCCCGGTGGCGATGTCCGCGAGCAGCGCCGGCGTCGCCGAGGCCAGGTCCCACAGCCGGACCCGGCCGGCCTCGTCGGTGGCCGCGGCGAGGCGGCCGTCGGTGGTCAGCGCTACGCCGGTGTAGGCGGCGGGCGAACCAGGCAGGCTCACCTGGGAGCTGGCCGCGAAGGACGCGACCATGGCGCTAGACGCGGCCTGGGTCGGCGCGATCCGGTAGGCGGCGAGGCTGAGCCGGGCCGCGCGGGCCTGGTTGGTCGGGCGGGCCGCGTCGGCGGCTTTCGCGAGGGTGTTGGACAGCTCGGCGGCCCGCGCCGGGGACACCGACGACGGCCCGCTGCCGCCACCGGACCCGTTCGCGACCACCAGTGGGATGCCTACCGCGGCGGCAAGCAGCACCAGCCCGGCGGCTACCAGCACGACCGTGCGCCGGCCGCGCCCGGCGCGCGCCGGCCGCGCCTCGTCAACGGTCCCGGTGGGCGGCGCGACGTGGGCCGTCGCCGCGGCGGCGGCTCGCTCGTCCCCGGGCGCGGCCTGCGGGCGGGCCTGCACGGCTGGCGCCGGCGAGACGTGCGCGGGGGAGGGCGTGGTGGCCGGCGGTGCCGAGGGGTGCGGTACCGGTGTGCGCGGTACCGGTGTGCGCGGCGGCGGCGTCCGGGTCGTGGGCGGCGCCGGGGTCGTCGGACGCGGCGCGAGCGTCGGCGGCTGAGGCCCGGCGGACCGGGCGACCGGTCCACCGGTCGAGCCGGGGGCGGCCGACGGCGCCGGGACCGGCCGCGGCGCTGGCGCGACCGGAGTGACGGAGGTCGGCGGGGCCGAGATCGGGGCACCGGTCGTGGCCGGAGCCGGGGTGAGCAGACCAGTGGTCGCGCCGGACAGGGGCGCACCGGACACGGCCTCGTCGCCGTCCTGGTGGCGGCCGCGGCCGAACAGGTGGCCGCGTCGGCGGCGGGCGCTGTCCTTGCCGCCGGTGGAGGTCGCCTCCTGCGCCGCCGGCCCGGAGGCCGCCAGCCGGGCCGCGGGCAGCGCGGCGCCGCTCATCAGGGAGATCCGCAGCTCTTCGGCCGTCGGTCGCTCCGCCGGGTTCTTGCGCAGCGCGGCGTCGACCAGCGGCGCGAGCTCGGCGGGGACGCCTTCGATGTTGGCGGGCTCGTAGAGGATCCGGTAGAGCAGCGCCTCGATGCGGCCCTCGCCGAAGGGCTGGCGGCCGGTCGCGGCGAAGACGGTGATGGCTCCCCAGGCGAAGACGTCGGCGGCCGACGTGACGGGCGAGTCCATGATCTGCTCGGGGGCCATGTAGCCGGGGGTGCCGATCGCGTGCTTGGCGGTCCGGGAGAACTCGCCGGATCCCTCGAAGTCGCGGGCCAGCCCGAAGTCGATCACCTTCGGGCCGACCGGGGACAGCAGGACGTTGGCCGGGGTCAGGTCCCGGTGCACGATCCCGGCGGCGTGGATCGCGGAGAGCGCGGTCGCCACCGAGAGCGCCATCTGCTCCAGGTCGGCCGGGCGCAGCGGGCCGCGGCGGCCGACCATCTTCGACAGCGTCGGGCCCTCGACGTACTCGGTCACCAGGTACGGCCACGGGCCGTCCGGGTCGGCGTCGAGAACCGCCGCCGTCGTGAACCGCCGGACCCGGCGGGCGCTTTCGGCCTCCCGGCGGAACCGGGCCCGGAACTCCGGGCGCTCGGCGAGCTCAGGCTTGATTACCTTGATCGCGACGGCGTCGCCGTCGGGACTGTGACCAAGGAAGACAGTTCCCATTCCGCCCTGGCCGAGCCGCCCGGTGATCACGTACTTGCCCAGCTTGCGTGGATCCGCCGCGTTCAGCGGGGCCGGGGCATTGCCGGATACCGGGGGTGGTGTCGATCCCGCCACCGGTCCCCTCCCCCTCGTGACGAGTTACAGCTTTTCGATTGTCGATCCTGACACGGGAGACCGCGTCCGCAAGTAAAGATATTGACTATCGGCGCAGGCCACGCCAGTTCCTGCGCCGATACCGGGGAACTGGCCCGGCATGCGACCACAGGCTACGCCGCATGGTCGACGCCGAGCACAGCGATTGCGCGGATATCGCCCTAAGTGACGCCCAGCCGACACCAAAGCCCGGACGCACCCTCCCTCGGGGTGCTCGATGCTGGCGTTCGGGCCGTCAATCCGGGTCCGCCCGCCGGCCCGGCGGGCCGGTGCTGGACCATTGTCAGCCGGGCCGGCCCGCCGGCGTGGCCTGGCGGCCGGGCCGGCGAGCGGCCTCGTCGCGGATCTCGCCGACCAGCTCCTCGAGGATGTCCTCCAGCGCGACCAGGCCGAGCGACTCGCCCCCCGCGTCGACGACCTGGCCCAGGTGCGCGCCGGAGCGCTGCATGACCGTCAGCGCCTGGCGCAGCGTCGCGTCCGCGGCCACGTGCACCAGCGGGCGCAGCCACTTGGCTGCCACCGGAGACGCCCGCCGCTCCGGCCGGGTCTCCAGGATGTCCTTGAGGTGCAGGTAGCCGATCAGCCGGCCCGCGAAGTCGTGCACCGGGAACCGGGTGTAGCCCGTGCTCGCCGCCAGCTGCTCGAGCTCCCTGGGGGTGATCTCCGTCGGGACGGTGACCAGGCCCTCCCGGGGCAGCAGCACGTCGCGGGCGGCGCGCTCGTCGAAGGCCAGCGCGCCACTGACCAGCTCGTGCTCGTCCGCCTCCAGCAGCCCCTCGCGCCGCGACTCGTCGACCAGGCCGGCCACCTCGTCACGGGTGAAGACGCTCGCGACCTCGTCCTTCGGCTCGATCCGGACAAGCCGCAGGCTGGTGTTCGCGACCCAGTTCAGCGCGACGATCACCGGGCGCAGCACCAGCACCAGGCCGGCCAGCGGCGGGGTCAGCACCAGTGCCGCCCGGTCCGGCTCGCCGAGCGCGATGTTCTTGGGCACGGTCTCGCCGATCACCACGTGCAGGACGGTGACCAGCACCAGGGCCAGCACGAACGCGATCGGGTGGACCGCTGCTTCGGGCAGGCCGACGGCCTCGAACGGGCGCTCGACGAGGTGGGCGATCGTCGGCTCGGCGAGCGCGCCGAGCCCCAGGGTGCAGACGGTGACCCCGAGCTGAGAGCCGGCCAGCATCAGCGACACGTGCTCCATCGCCCGCAGCGTGATCCGCGCCGACCACGACCCGGCCTGCGCACGCGGCTCGATCGTCGTGCGGCGCGCCGAGATCAGCGCGAACTCCGCGCCGACGAACAGCGCGTTGCCCAGCAGCAGCGCCGCGACGAACACCAGCTTCAGTACGTCGCTCACCGGCCACCGTCCCGCCGCGGGCCACCGGCGCTCCAGCCCGGGCGGCCGTTCCAGCCCGGGCGCGGCGCGTCGGTGCCGGCCGGGCCGGAGAAAGCCGACCGATGGTGGTCCGGCCCGGCCGCACGACCGCTGCCACGGGGTGGATGGGCCGGCGGCAGCGCGCGGCGCGGGTCGACGACGACGTCGCCGTCGGCCAGCTCGGAGCCGCCGCCCGGCGGGGTGCCCTGACCTCCTGGACCCGGGCGGTCCGCGTCGTCCCGAGCGGGACCCGCGCCCGGGCCGCGCTCGGCGTCTTCCTGCCTGCGGTGACGCCTAGGCGGAGGGCCGGACGCCGGCGGGTCCAGCCGGATCCGGTCGACCCGGCGGCCGTCCATCCTTTCCACGGTGTAGCCGACGCCGGCCACCTCGACCGAGTCGCCGGCGGCCGGGATGCGCCCCAGCGCCGCGGCCATCAGGCCGCCGAGGGTCTGGTAGGCGTCGTCGGTCGGCACGGGCACCCCGGTCAGCTCCTCGGCCTCCTCGGGACGCAGCAGCCCGGACAGCGCCCAGCTCCCGTCGCGGTGGCGCACGGCGCGCGGGCTCACCCGGTCGTGCTCGTCGACGACGTCGCCGACGATCTCCTCGATCAGGTCCTCGGCCGTGACCAGGCCGTCGGTGCCGCCGAACTCGTCGACGACGATCGCCATCTGCAGCCCGCCGGCGCGCAGCGTCTCCAGCAGCGGTTCCAGCGGGGCCGTCGACGGGACGGTGACTGTCGGCCCCATCACCGCGCGGACCGGGGTGGTCGCGCGGTCCTCCTCGGGCACCGCGACTGCCCGCTTGATGTGGATGAGGCCCACCACGTCGTCGCTGTCCTCGCCGAGCACCGGGAACCGCGAGTGCCCGGTCCGTCTCGTCAGCGTGATCACGGCTGCGACCGGCTCGTCGGCGCTGATCGAGCGCATCCGCACCCGGGGCGTCATCACGTCCTGGGCGGTCCGGTCCCCGAACAGCAGCGAGCGCTGCACCAGCGTCGCGGTCTCCCGGGCCAGCGCGCCGTGCTCCGCCGACCGGCCGACCAGTGAGAACAGCTCCTGGGCCGAGCGGGCCGAGGCCAGCTCCTCCCGCGGGGTGATCCCGAACCGGCGCAGCAGGAGGTTGGCTGCGCCGTTGAGGAACCGGATCAGCGGCAGCGCGGCGGCGGTGAAGCCGCGCTGGAAGCGCTGGGCGCCGTTCGCGGTCGCGAGCGGCCGGGCCAGCGCGACGTTCTTCGGGACCAGCTCGCCGAACACCATGGTCAACACAGTGGCGATCACCAGGGCGAGCGTCACGGCCAGGTCGTCCGCGAGCTGCGCGGGCGCGCCGAGCCGGCCGAGTGGGCCGGACAGCAGCTTCGCGATCGCCGGCTCGGCCAGGTAGCCGATGCCCAGGTTGGTCAGCGTGATGCCGAGCTGGGCGCCGGAGAGCTGGGTGGACAGGGTGCGCAGCGCCTGGAGGGTGCCGTGGGCGGCCCGGTCACCGTCGTGCGCCGCGCGCTCCACGCTGGCGCGGTCGACCGTGACGAGGGCGAACTCGGCGGCCACGAACAGGCCGCAACCCGCCAGCAGGATGACTCCCGCGATGAGAAGGAGCGCCTGGGTCACCGGTCGACCCCCACGGGCGCTCCCACACGCGTGGATCGGTTCGGACTACAACCGGTACCGCCCGAGTCGTTCATGATCCCTTCCGTCGTCGTCTGTTGCCGGCGCATCGGGCTTCCCCGGCCGGCCTGGTCCAACGCATGACACATCACCAGTGGCGCGCCGGCCGGGCGTGCGGCCGGTGGCGTTGCGCCGCGCTGGAGCCTGCCTGGCCCCCGCCCGCCGAGACCGGCGCCGCCGCGACAGCGCGGCCGCCCGGCCCGTTGCGCGTGGGCCCTGGTCCCAGTGTGGCGGAGCGATGGGATGCCTTCCGTCGATCGAGGTCACTGTTACTGTGTGTAACGGAGCTGAAACTGATCGCTCAAAGGGGGTAGGCATGGCGGGCCGAGGGTCCCGGGGATCGCGCCGAGACGGGTCCGCCCACCGCGCCGTCGTGCCTGCCCCGAGGCAGGGCGAGCCGTCCCGCCGCAAGCCCGGCGCCGAGGCGGCCTCGCCGCAGCCCTCGCGCCAGGACCCGGCCAGGGGCGAGCAGCCACGCCGGCAGCCGGGCAGGCCTTGGTCCGGCCAGCCCCAGCCGGGCAAGCCTTGGTCCGGCCAGCCCCGGTCCGGCCGGCCAGCAGACGGCAAGCCAACGCGCGAGGACGCCGGCCCGGACCACGCCGGGACTGCTGACCACACGGGCGCGGCTGGGCCGGCTGACCCTGCCGGTTCCGTCGTCGATCCTGGCGGCGCGGCGGACGCGGGCCTGCCGGCCGATCCGGGGACGGCGGGGCCGACGCGGGTGGGGTGGCACCTGGCCGCGGGCTCGACCGGGCTCGCGGCGGTGGCAACCGCCGCCGCCGGGGCCGTCGCCGTCGCCGCCGGCGGCGTCTATCTCGGCTGGCGGGCCGGCCACCTCGGCGGCACCGGGCTCACCGGCGGCCTCGCGTTCGCCGCCGAGCTGGCCCTCTACCTCGTCCTGGCCGGCCTCGCGGTCTGCGCCGCCCGGGTGAACCGCGGGTTCGTCCGCCGCGCGCCGGCCCCGGCCGGGACACTGGATGTCTTCGTCGTCAGCCGCGGCGAGCCGATCGCCGACGTCGACCGCACCCTGCGCGCGGCCCGGGCGCTCACCTACCCGCACCGCACCTATCTGCTGGTCGACACCCGGATTGACCACGCGGCGAAGCCGGGTGGCCGCGGTGGCGCCTGGGCCGCCGCGGCGCTGGCGGACCGGCTCGACGTCACCTGCCTGGGCCGGGACGACGGGCCGCCGAGCCGTACCGGCCTGCTCAACGCGGCGCTGACGGTCACGGATGGTGACGCGGTCCTGCTGCTCGACGCCGGTGACGCCGTCTGCGCCGACGCCGCCCACCGGGTGCTCGGCTACCTGCGCGACCCTCAGGTCGGGCTCGTCTCCTCGGCCTGGCGGCCGGCGGCGCCTGCGCCGGGGCCGCTGCCCGACCGGGCCGATCCGGCGCTGGCCCGGCTGGTCGCCACGGCCCGGGACCGCGACGGTGTGGCCACCGGCGTGGGCAGCGGCACCCTGTACCGGCGGGCCGCGCTCGAGACCGTCGGCGGGTTCTGCGTCCGGGCCGCTACCGAGGAGCCGCGGACCTCCTACGAGCTGCACTCTGCCGGGTGGGCGAGCGTCCACCACCCGGACGCCCTCACCTCCCGCGCGGCCCGGCCGCCGGCGGTTGCCGCGCGGCTCACCCTGGCCCGCGCACTCGACCGGCTGCGGATGCTGCTGTTCGACAACCCGCTGGCCAAGAAGGGTCTGACCGCGGGGCAGCGGGC
This sequence comes from Pseudofrankia sp. DC12, assembly GCF_000966285.1. Classification (NCBI taxonomy): domain Bacteria; kingdom Bacillati; phylum Actinomycetota; class Actinomycetes; order Frankiales; family Frankiaceae; genus Pseudofrankia; species Pseudofrankia sp. DC12. Next base: position 670,770 of record NZ_KQ031391.1, on the reverse strand, counting down.
GCACCACCTGGCCGACGCGGCGCTGCCTCTACTGACTGCCGCGCAGGTCGGGCTCTGGCTGGCCCCGGCGCTGATCGTCCTCGCGGGCGGCCGGCTCAGCTCCGGGACCGACGCCGTCCAGTGGCTCGCCTTCGGCCTGCCCTACCTGGCGGCCGCCGGGCTGTTCGCGGCGGTGGTCACCACCGAGGGCGGCCTGGTCGGGCGTGGCCTGGCATCGGCGCTGGCCGGCTGGCTGGCGGCGATCCCGCTGTCGTTGCTGGCGCTGGTCCGCATCGCCCTGCTCGGTGGCCGGTCCGGCGCCGCCCCGGATGTCGCGCGGCGCGCCCTGCACTCGGCCCCCGCCGACCCAGGCTCGCCTCGAGGCTCCGCGGTCGCGCCGGTCGAGTCCGACGAGCTCAAGGCCGTGCCCGCCCAGGCGTCGATGGTCAAGGCCGCGCCCGCGAAACCTGCCGTGGGAAAGGCCGGGTCCGTGAAGGCCGGGCCCAAGAAGGCCATCGAGGGGAAGGCCGCGGCGTCGAAGGCCGCTCTGGTCAAGACGGTGCCCACGCAAGCCGCGTGGCGCGGGGCCGAGCAGGCCGGCGCGGCGCGCGAGACCGCTCCAGCCGAGGCCGCTCCCGTGTCGGCCGCCGCGGCCGCGGCGACGACCGCCAAGGCCGAGGGCGCGAAGGCCGCTCCGGTGCCGGCGGCCGCAGCTGCCAGGCCAGAGGCCGCCGCGGCAGAGGCGCTGCCCGCGAGGGCTTCGGACAGACGCGCCACGCGGCAGCCGGCCTCGGGCCGGGCCGGGTTCGCCAAGGGCGCCTGGAGCCGAAAGATGGCGGCCTGGCCCGCTGAGCTGGCGGCGCGCTCGGGCGCGGCGCTCGGCGGGCTCGTGCCGGACCGGTGGACGCCGTCGCTGCTGGTGGTGTCGCTGCCGGCCGTGGTGCTGGCCGCGTCGGTTCTCGTCGCTGCCGTGCGCCCGGACCGGGGCCATCTCGCCGCGTTGGTCTGGGCGGGCGCCGTGCTGCTCGTCACCGCCGAGGCGGTCGCGGCGGCCTGTGCCCTGCAGTGGGCGACGCCACGAACCGGTCGCCGGCTGCGGGCGACGGTGGGCGCCGCGGTCGTGCTCGCCGCCGCGCTCACCCTCGCCTTCGGCTGACCTCGGGTGCCGGGCTGGCCCCGCCGCGGGCGGCCACGGGCGGGGTGCCAGGACGGGCTCCGTCGCGGTGCGCGGCCCGGCGGCACGATGGTGGCATTCGTTACCCACCGCGTTGAGGACGCCGGGCCGTCCGAACGCTGGCACGGCGTCGCGCGGTGCCTGTCGGGGGCGGAATCTGTTCGAGAAATGCGGCAAACCGGGTGTTCCGGCAGCCCGCGGATCCGCGGCCAGGGGAGTCCTCCTTCGTCACATTTCGTGACCGGTATCGGAGGTCAATCCGGTCGACGGTGGGTCGCGGCGGGGGCGGCCAGCCGCGCGCCAAGCGCCGGACCCGCGTGGTGGGGCGGCCCGCGGTCGGGCCGTGGCGTGCTCCACCGGCCGGGCCGGGCCGGGCGCTGGGAGCGGGACCCGTGCGATTCGTCGTCGGTTCGGGCCGTTACAGTGTGCGCGAAGCGGATAACCCCGGCCGCTTCCGCACCAGTCCGTCCCGCGCGCGATCCCTGGAACCAGAAGCGGAGCCAACGATGCGTGAGCCGATCGCCCGTCACTGGGCGACGCGCCCCCACCGGTGGCATTCCGTGTACGCCGCGAGGGACACTGCCGTCGGTGCCGTTGCGTTGAGTGACCAAAGCGGATCACTCGGGGCGCACCCCGTGCCAGGTACGGGGCCCGCGGGTGCACCGACGGCGCGGACGGCGTCGTCGCTCTCGTCTTACACCCCAAGGAACGGCTGAGTCTTGATGTCGGAAAACGTGGACGTCGTCGTCATCGGCGCCGGGCCGGCGGGCCTCACGGCCTCCTACGAGCTGCATCGGTACGGGATCCCGTCGACGATCCTCGAGGCCGACACCCAGGTGGGCGGCATCTCGCGCACCGTCGAGCGGGACGGCTGGCGGTTCGACATCGGCGGCCACCGGTTCTTCTCGAAGGTCCAGCGGGTCGAGGACTTCTGGCACGAGATCCTGCCCCAGGAGGACTTCCTGCTGCGGCCCCGGAAGAGCCGGATCTTCTACCAGGGCAAGTACTACGACTACCCGATCAAGGCGGTCAACGCGCTGCAGAACCTCGGCCCGCAGGAGGCCGCGATCTGCATCGCCTCCTACCTGCGCGCCCGGATCAGCCCGCCGAAGGACCAGTCGGACTACGAGAGCTGGCTCGTCGCCCGGTTCGGCTGGCGGCTCTACCGCACGTTCTTCAAGACCTACACCGAGAAGGTCTGGGGCGTTCCGGTCAGCGAGATGCCGGCCGACTGGGCCGCGCAGCGGATCAAGAGCCTGAACCTCGGCAACGCGATCCTCAACGCGGTCAAGCCGAGCACGAACCAGAAAGAGATCACCTCGCTCATCGAGGAGTTCGAGTACCCCAAGTACGGCCCCGGGATGATGTGGGAGATCTGCCGCGACAAGGTCGTCGCGCAGGGCTCGAAGGTCCACATGGAGACGAAGGTCGTCGAGATCCGGCACGAGGACGGCAAGGCCTTCGAGGTCGTCGCCGAGGACGCCAACGGCGGCGTCACCGCCTACCCGGCGACCGACGTGATCTCGTCGATGCCGATCTCGCAGCTCATCGAGATCATGAGCCCGGCCGTGCCGCCGCGGGTGCTCAAGGCCGCGCAGGACCTGCGCTACCGCGACTTCCTCACCGTGGCCCTGGTCGTGCCGTCGAGCGCGGTCTCCTGGACCGACAACTGGATCTACATTCACGACCCGTCGGTCCGCACGATGCGCATCCAGAACTTCGCGTCCTGGTCGCCGTTCCTGGTCAAGGACGGTCGCAACGTCCTGGGCCTCGAGTACACGGTGTTCGAGAACGACGCCGAGTGGACGGCGCCCGACGAGGAGCTCATCGAGAAAGGCAAGAAGGAGCTCGAGAAGCTCGGCCTGGTCGGCTACGGGGACATCGAGGCCGGCTACGTCGTCCGCCAGCCGAAGGCGTACCCGATCTACGACGACCGGTACCAGGCGAACGTCGACGTGATCCGGGGCTGGCTGACGGACTACGCGAGCAACGTCCACCCGGTCGGCCGTAACGGCATGTTCCGTTACAACAACGCCGACCACTCGATGTACACCGCGATGCTGACCGCCGAGAACATCGTCAAGGGCACCGCCCACGACGTCTGGTCGGTCAACGTCGAGGAGGAGTACCACGAGGAGAAGGCCGACGGCTCGACGGGGTCCGCGAAGCCGGCTGGCTCGCTGGGCACCGGCCGCGACGCGCCGGTTCTTCCCCGCAAGGTCCTCGACGCGGCCCGCAGCCGCGTGGCCGGCTCCCGCTAGGAGCCGCGACCGGCGGGAGCCGCGACCGGCGGGAGCCTGTTCGCGCGCCTTCGGCGCGCTCCCAGGCTCCCTCGTGATGTTGCTCCGGGGCCGAGCCCCGGACCCCCACGTGACTACCGTTAGCGCTCAACGGGCCCGGCGCAGGAATTCCTGTGCCGGGCCTGTTGTGTGTCTGCGGCGCGCGGGTGCTCTGACGCGGCCTGGATCGGCGAAGCCGGGGTCCTCAGCCCGCGGTTGGCCGTCGGATTGGGCGGACCAGGGCCTCCTGGACAACCGTGGCCACCAGGATGCCGTCGGTGTCGAAGAACTCGCCGAAGGCCAGGCCGCGGCCGTTCGAGGCGGTCGGGCTGCCCTGGTCGAACAGCAGCCACTCGTCGGCCCGGAACGGGCGGTGGAACCAGACGGCGTGGTCGAGCGAGGTGAGCGTCATGCCACCGGCCAGGCCGCCGTGCGGCCCCATGATCGAGTGCGACAGCGTCAGGTCGGAGATGTAGACCAGCGCGCAGGCGTGCGTGTGCTGGTCATCCGGCAGCTTCTCGGTGACCCGAAGCCAGGCCCGAAGCCGGGCCGGCGCCGTGCCGGAGCCACCGGTGTACGGCTCGTTCGACGCGTTGCCCGCCATGCCGAACCCGGCGACCACCCTGACCTCGAAGCCGCGCCGGGCCCAGGCCTCGATGCGCTCGTCGGCGCGAGGGTCCTCCCGGGACGCGGCGGCACCGGCTTCGTCGTCCGGCCGCCGGCGGCCGTCGAACAGCGCCATGCCGTCCGGCGGCGGCGCGGCCTTGGGCGCCGGACGCTGGTGGTTGACCGGGCTCTCCTCGTGCCGGTGGAACGACGCCGACAGGACGAAGATCGCCTCGTCGTGCTGGACCGCTGTGATCCGGCGGGTGGTGAACGACCGGCCGTCGCGAATCCGCTCGACCTGGTAGTCGATCGGGATGGTCGTGTCGCCACCCCGGACGAAGTAGCTGTGCAGCGAGTGGACCGGGCGGCCCGGCTCGACCGTCGACGTGGCCGCGGCGAGCGCGTGGGCGGCGACCTGGCCGCCGAACGCCCGCAGCGGCGCGCCCTCGTGGCTGACCCCGCGGAAGAGGTCCGGCTCCGGCTCCTCAAGTGCCAACAGGCTCAGGAACGAGCCGACCTCGCCGGTCGCCGCGGTGTCCACCGCCACCTCCGTCATCTGCGCGCTCCGGCGCGTCGCCAGCCCGGGTTCACATCCTGCTCCCGGGCCAGGATGCCCCCGAGCGGCAGGGGCGCCGCCCGGCGCCGCGCCGGCACACGCCGGGCCGGGCCAGCCACGGTCGGGCCCGAGGCCGCGCGGACGGCCGCGTCCTGGTCTGCGAACCTCCTGAACCTATCCGGGCACCTCGGCGCCCGGACTATGATCACCGCCGTAGCCGGCCTCGTCCGGCACTGTCGGGCCGGCCGCGGGCGGCGTGGCATCCGGCGCGGGCACGGCCTCGGCCGTGTTGGGCTGGCGCTGCGCCTGGCTCGCCAGCAGCCTGGCCTTTTGCTCGAACCGCTCCGCTTCGGCGACCCGTTCGGTGCCGGCCGGGTAGCGGCCCAGCCGGGCCTCGACGGCCGCCCGGGCCTGGCGCACCGCGTCGTCCAGTCTGTCGTCGCCGCTGGCGAGACCGGCGGCGAGCAGCGCCCGGGCGAGCAGCAGCTCCGGCCATCCTGGGTCGAGGTTCGCCCCGACCCGGCGGCTGGTCGCCAGAACGTAACGGATCTCGGCCACCGCGGCGGCCGGCTCCCCGCCGAGCAGCAGCGCGTGGGCGCGAACCAGCTGGGCACGCAGCGTCGCGCCCGACGAGGGACCGAACCGGTCCTGGCGCGCCGCCACGACCGCCTCCGCGAGCGCTCGGCCCTCGGCGACGAGGTCGGCCTTCAGCCTGCCCAGGTCGTCCTGGGCCGTCCGTGGGTACTCGCCAGGCCCGCCGCTCCCGGTCGAGCTGCCACCCGCGCCGCCGTCGTCGGCATCGGTGACCCCCGGGACCGGGTCAGCCGCCCTGGCCTCGCTGTCGGAGTCCGATTCGGTGGCCTCGGGGCCGGTGGCCTGGGAACCAGTGGCCGCGGGACCGGCCGGCTCGGCGCCGTCGGCCTGGCGCGGGACGGCGCGCTCGGCCGCCTTGAGCAGGCACTGGGCCAGGATGATCTGCGGGATCCAGGTGAACGAGTGCTCCGGGCCCCAGACGGCCAGCCGGACCGAGATCTCCTGCCGGGCGATCACGCACGCGCGACGCAGATCCTCGGCGCCACCACGTTCGCGCAGCGCGGTGGCCAGGTTCCCGTGCGCGGTGCTCGTCCGGTGCGCCCAGGGGCCGAGGATGGCCAGCCGCCGGCGCCATTCGACCTCGTAGCTCTGGACGGCCGCGTCCTGTTCCACCGCGTCGCAGGACAGCCGGACATACCGGGCGTGCAGCGCCTTGATGCTCATCAGCGTCGTGTCCCGGCGGTCGAGCGACGAGTCGGCCCGGACGTGCAGGTCGTCCCAGGCCCTGGCCGACTCGACCACCGAACGGGTCCGGCTGCGCAGCTCCTCGACGGTGTACTCGACCAGCAGCGCGAGCGGGCTGTCCGCCCCGAGCACGTCGGTGACCTCCTCCATCAGCCCGACGAGCGGCCGCGGGTCGGCGGCGTGGTCGGCGTAGGTGAGCATCATCTGGGCCCGGCCGCGCAGGCGGCGGGCGAGCTCGCCGCGGTCGTCGGCGCCGCCGGTGGCGGGGGAGCGGCTCACTGGCCCGCCCCCACGCCGGGCTCCTCGGCCTCCGGGCCGGCCCGGTCCGGGTCGCCGGGCCGCGGGACGTCCGGCCGCCGGGCCGCCGGGCCAGGCTCGCCCGCGGCCTGCGAGGTGTCCGCCGGGGGCGAGCCGGTGGCCGCGTCCGCCAGCAGGGCGAGGATGGCACGCAGCCGCGGGGTCAGCTCGTCGGCGATCCGGGCGCGCTCGTCCGGGGACAGCCGGGGCAGCTGGTGCTCCAGCTGGGTCATCACGTCGGCGACCTCCGCGGTGACCTTCTCGGTCGCGGGGCCGGCGACGGAGACCAGGCTCGTGAGGGCGGGATGCACCGCGGCGAGGACGAACGCCGGGCCGATCCCGGTTGAGCCGACCGCCATGCGCACCACGGTCGTGAGCAGATCGGTCACCTCGGCCAGACGCGGGTCGACCGGTGTGCCCGGCTTGCGGCCGGCGGCCCGTGGCGCCTCCCCGGCACCCGCTCGGCCGGCGCCAGCCGTGGCCGGGCCGGCGGGGCCGCCAGCCGGGTCGGCCGGATCGGGATGGCCTGGCCTCCCACCCGGGGCGCAGTCCCGTCCGCCGTCGGCGAGCATGAGAAGGTCCTCGACGGCCGCGACCGGTGGCGCGAAGCCGGCGGTCGTGGCCAGGGCGCGGCAGTCCATCGCCCAGTCGGCGACGACCCGGACCAGGCTCGCCGCCGCCAGCCAGCGGTCGGTGACGGTCAGGTCGTCCAGCGCGGTGAGCCAGCCCTCGCGGTGTGGCCAGTAGCTCCACACCTTGGTCTCGGTGATCAGGAGGTCGAGCACCCGCTCGCCGCGCTGCTTCTCGTAGAGGCGGCGCGGCGACGCGGCGACCAGCGCGCCCGCCAGCGATCCGGGGCTGCGTGGGCTCACCAGGTAGTAGAGCGTCGACGGCCGGCGCTGGCCGGCCGCGGCGGCCAGCTCGTCGCGCGCGAGGCCTTTGGTCGTTCCGCCGGTGGCCTCGAGCTGGTCGACCAGGGTCTCGTAGTACCTGGTCCTGGTTTGCCAGTTCAGGCGTTGCACCAGCCCGCCCGACTCGCGTGGGGCGGGACCGGGCCGGAAACGCGCGGACCGGTACCAGCCGGCCACTGCCGTCTCGTCCAGTTCCCCCGTCAGTCGCACGACGGATCCCCCGTGTCCCACCATGGCAGCCAGTCGCCCGCCGAAACCGTGCGGCTGCGGGCGAATGCCAGCATAGTGAAATTTGCAGGCCACAGGCAGCACCATCGGGGCGCAGGCCTGGTGGGGGACGTCGAAGGCTGGCTCCGCTCGGCGGACGTGCCGGCGAACTCGGGGAGGGAGGAACCGCAGTGGGTCGGCTTCGGGGCGTTTCGGCCCGCCGTCGCTGCCGCGCTTCGCTACTGTTGTCCGATACGTCCGGTGACGCTCAGATACCTCGACCTGACGGGGTCTGGCCGACTTACGGTGTCCGGCCGCCAGCCCCATCCGAGATGACCAATGATCGCTTCTGATGCCGCTGCCCTTCACGACGAGCTGCGCTCGCTCGCGCGAGGCCGCGGGCTTCGCGCCGCGAACCTGGGCGCGCGGGTCGGTCCGGCGCTGCGCTCGCACGCCGAGCTGAGCGACTCCGCCGGCATCGAGCTGCGGGCCCGCCTCGTCGCGTGGCTGCGCGGCCGCCTCGCCGCGCTGCCCGCCGACCTGCGGACCGTCGTCGCCGTCGCCGTCGCGCTTGACCCGCGTGCCGACCAGCGCCTGCTGACCGACCGGCTCAGCTGGCTCGCGGTCGAGCTCGACCGCGACCCGCGCACGGTCCGCCGCCGTTGCGAGGAGGCCTTCCGGCTGCTCGCCGAGACGGCCGCGGCCACCGGTCCCGCTGTCCCGGACGCCCGGCCCGGCTCCGGGGACGGCACGGCCGCCGGCCTGGTCACCCCGCCGCCGGCCCGGCTGCCCGCCGCCGCCGGCCCGGCATCCGGAGCCTGGTACGTGGAACGCGTCTGGGCGGTGCTGCGGCTCGACGGGCCGACGCCCGAGCTGCTGGAGACCCGGCGGGTCGTTGCCCTGGAGGACGGCCTGCGCGAGGTGGCCCTCTCGATGAGCCTGCCACGCCCGCCGGGCGCCCCCGCCAAGCCACGTGACCTGGGCGTCGATGTGCTCTTCGGCGGCCGGATGGTCCGGGTCGACCGCCACGGCGACACGCATTACTCGCTGGTGCTGCGGCTGCCGCGGGCGCTGGGCCGCTACGAGCGGCACGACTTCGGCTGCGTGTGGCGGGTGCCGCCCGGGCAGCCGATGGCGCCCCGCTACGCCCTCAACCCGACGATCCGGTGCGACGCGCTCGACCTGCGGGTCCGGTTCCCCGAGGACGCCGACCCGAAGGTCGAGCTGGTGGACGGCCTGCCGCTGCGCTCCGTCGAGGACCTCGCCGTCGACCTGCCGGCGGTCGAGCTCGACGGAGTCAGCGAGGCGTTCGCGCAGTTCAACCGGCTGGCGTCGGGCCTGTGCTACGGCCTTCGGTGGTCGTGACCCGCCGCCGGCCGGTGACGGCGCGGCGCCGGGCCACTGTTCGGGCGGGCGCGGCCTGCGCGTGGCTGAGCGCGGCCCCGTGGCGAGAACCGGGAGACCGGCCCGCGCCCGCGTTCGGTGCGTCAGGCCGGTCCCAGGGCGCGGCGCGGTGGTGCCTTAAGCGGGCGGTCCGGGCCGCCCTGGGCTTTCTCCTCGTCCTCGCCGGCCGTGCCGTCGCAGCTGCAGCCGCCCGGTTCGCAGCTGGGCAATGTGGAGCTCGGGCACTGGCTCTCTACGGCCATATCGCGTTCCCCCGATCGCGATGCCCCGACCGACGACCTGTCGGCCGGGCTCAACGTCACGCCACGCTTTCCCGCTGGAGGCAAGGCGCGAGCTCCTGCCCGTCGAGCCCAGCGTGGGGCTTGTGGCCGACGCCTCCCCGTACCCGGCGCCGACCGGCCCGCGTGGTCGCGTAACCGAGAATGCGTCCTTAGCTCACCGGCCCGTGAGACATGGCGGTGGACAACTAGGCGCTAAGGCGGCCACCTGGGCGTTTGTCGCCGGAAACTGGACAGAAGATGGACACCCCGGAGGCCACTCGACCCTCTCCTCGGCGCGGCGGCGCCGGGGGACGGGGCCGCCGCGTCGTCGTGGGCGCGGTGCGGCCCCGGGCGCGGTGGGGCGCTGTTCGTCCGAATCGGGCGGCTCTCGTATTTCGACCACATCTGGGGGCCTGGCCGCTGGTCTACTAGCGCTGCCACCAGCGGCGGCGCTGGCCGCCAGACCGATCGGTGGGACGAGATGGAGCCGAACCAGCGAGCCATCAGAGTGACGGCTGACGGAACATGACGGGGCGCCCGCCGGCGGCCGGGCCGGGTATCTCCTCAGCGCAGCCGGGCCGCCAGCAGGACGGAGTCGCTGTCGCGGCGCGGCGGCCGGGTGCTGCCGGGCTGGTTCGCGGCGGTCACCTTGGCGGTCGAGAGCTCGGCCAGCAGCGCCTCACAGGCCGCCGCCAGCGGGCGGACGTCGGTACCGGACTGGGCCCCGCCGCCAGCACCGGACGAGCTCGGACCCGCGCCGAAGGCCTTGGACGCCGCGGTCGCCAGGGCGTCGAGGCGGTGCGCGATCGGTGCGTCCGGCTGGTCGACGAGGCCGGCGGCGTAGAAGAGCACGGTCGCGCCGGAGGCGATCGTGACGGTGCTCTGCCCGTACTCGGTGCCGCCGTGCGTCCCGGGACCACCGGCCAGGCCTGTGCCGGGACCAACGCCGGGCGCCGCGCCCAGCAGCGGGCCGTGCACGTCGCCGAGGAAGGACACGTCGCCCTGCGCGGTGATCAGGACCGGCGGCGGATGGCCGGCGTTGCACCAGGTCAACCGGCCGGTCGGGATGTCGAGGCGCGCCGTGCATGCCGACGCCAGCGATCGGTGCCCGCCCGCGCGCAGCACCTCGGTGAGCCGGCCGGTGATCTGCGCCGGCGGCAGGTCCAGCAGCGCGTAGGCGCGGGCCGCGTGGCACAGCTCCGCCATCTGCGCCGCCATGCCCGGGCCGTGGCCGGCGACGTCACCGACGCCGAGCACGACCGCGTCCGCGTCGAGGGCGACGGCGTCGTACCAGTCGCCGCCGATCCGGTCCGGGTCGCTCGCGGCCAGCCGCCGGGCGGCCAGGTCGAGGCTCGGCAGGACCGGCAGCCGCCTCGGAGGCAGCGTCTCCCACAGCGACCGGGCCACGGCGAGCTCGACCGCGTGCTCGTCCGACGTGCTGGCGCGCCGCGACGCCGTGCGGGCCGGCGCCCCCGGGCCGGTGGCCGGCTCCGGGCTCCGGTCGGCGGTCAGTGCCGCGGCCAGGCCTGGCGCCGTTCGGGCGTCCTCGCCCTGCTCCCGTTCCCGCTCCGTGGCGGGGTGACCGGTCTGGCCCGCGGCCGGGCCGCCGATCAGGCTCGTGGCAGCGACGGTCGCGAACGCGCCGGGCAGGTCGCGCGCGACAGCGGTGGAAACCGCTTCGACCAGTGCCTCCTCCAGGGCGCCCGCCAGGCCGCCGGCCATCATCTCCGTGAACGAGTCGTTGATCGACTCGGCCAGCGACGAGGTCAGCGACTCGGCCACCGCCTCGCCCAGCGCTGCGGCGATGATCGCGTCCACCACGCTGTTCGTCGCCGCGCCCGGGGTGCCGACGGCCTGGGGCGAAGGCTCACGGGACTTCTTCTCGGCCTTGCCCGCGCCGGCCTTCTTCAGCTCGGCCTTGGCGGCCTTCGCGCCGGGGCCCTTCCCGCCGCGCGCCTTCTTGGCCTTGTCGTTGGCCTTGTCGTTGGCCCTGTCGTTGGCCCTGTCGTTGGCCCTGTCGGACCGTGCGTCGGGCTTCGTCGCCAGCCCGGCCGACGTCGCGGTCAGCCGATCCGCGTCGTTGCTCCGGTCCCTGTGGACCTTCGTCGCTGCTCGTCCCACTGCCCACCCCGGTTGAGTCGGTTCCACCGACTGGCGGGGTACCCGGACCGACCGCGGGAAACCGCGCCCGACCGGCACCGGCCCGCCGCGGCGCAGCCTGTGGCCAGCCCGGCCTGAATCCTTCGCCGGACAGGCGTGGGCGCCCGAAGGTTCCGCCGGGATGACAGCCTGGCCGACGGCAGTGCTCGCTCGCGGTGCCCCGGGTGTGCTTCGGGCCGGTTCGCCGTTCGGTTGTGCGCCGCCGACCGCCGGACCTGGCCGCGCGGGCCGAACGCTGCGGCTGCGGCGACGCTGGGCAAATGTAGCGTTTCGGATCGTCTTTGGCCCGAGGTTGGCCGAGACAGGCCGCGACCGCGGTCCGTGGCGGCCGGTCGGCCCAGCCACGCGAGCGGCACCGAGTCGGCGGGGCCGGAGTCAGTGGGGGGCCTGGGTCAAATGGGGTCGGGGCCTGTGAGGGCTGGAGGCGTGATGGCGGGACAGGACGCGCGGACGGGGCCGCGCCGGCTGCTGCCACCGCCCGACATCGAGCCGCTGCATCCCGGCGCGCGGTCCCCGTTCCGACGTCCGATGTTGTCGGTGCTCGCTGTCCTGTCGTTCTCGGTGCTGGTCGTCAGCACGGTCGGCTGGGTCGGCTACCACCGCTTCGACAGCGCCCTGACCAGGGAGAGCGGCTGGAACCTGGCCGGCGCGAGCGACCCGTCCGGAACGATGAACGTGCTGCTGCTCGGCAGCGACAGCCGGGCCGGCACGGGCGGCGAGTACGGCCAGGTCGACGGAGACCGGTCGGACACGACGATCATCGCTCATTTCGGCGCGGACGGTTCGGTGACGCTGCTGTCGATCCCGCGGGACACGCTGGTGTCGGTCGTTCCCCGGGTCCGAGGGGTGCCAGCGGACGGGAGGACGAAGCTCACCGACGTGCTGAACCTGGCCGGCGTCCCCGGGCTGATCGCGACACTCCAGGCGCTGACCGGGCTGAAGATCGACCATACGATCTCCATCGACCTCGCCGGCTTCAAGTCGATGACAGACGCCGTCGGTGGCGTCACCGTCTGCGTCCGGCTGCTTCCCGGCGGCGGCACCGGCAACCTCAACGACGCCTGGTCCCAGTGGCACGGCCACCTGGGGGAGAACCAGCTGAACGGCGGCCAGGCCCTCGCGTTCGTCCGGACCCGGCACGCGCTCGGCGACGAGCGGCTGCGCATCCTGCGCCAGCAGCAGTTCCTCGCCCGCCTGCTGGCGAAGGCGACGAGCCTCGGGGTACTGACGAACCCGGCCCGGCTCGCCTCCCTGCTCGGCGCCGTGGGCGGCTCGCTGACCGTCGACAAGGCCCTCGGCGAGCAGCAGCTTGTCGCGCTGGCGAACCGGCTGGCCACCCTCGGGCCCGGCAAGCTGACCTTCACGACCGTCCCGACGCATGTGCCGACCCGAGCCGAAGGAGCGGTCGACGACAAGGGCACGATCCCCGCGCACCAGCAGGTGCTGCTTGTCGACCAGGACGCGTTCGAGCGCCTGATCGCCCCGATGCGGACCGATGCGGCCCGGCGGTCGTCCGTGCCCGCGCATCCTGCTACGACCGGCGGCGCGTCCGGCGCAGCAGCGGCTGCCGTCGGCCCGACGCTGGCCCCCAGCGCGGTGACGATCGCCGTGGTGCGCAATGCCGCCGGCCGCAACGGCCTGGCCGCCCAGACGGCCGCCTACCTGCGCGAACGTGGCTTCACCGGCCGGATGACCGCGGCCGACGCGCACGGCACCCAGGCGACGACCGAGATCCACTACGGCCCCGCCGGCCCGGACCTCGGCGCCGGCGCGGCCGCTGCCCGTACCTTGGCCGCCCTCATCCCCGGCGCCAAGCTGGTCCCGGACCCGGCTGCTCGCCACGGCCTGGTCGTCACCCTCGGCGCGTCCTTCACCAGCCTGGCGACCGGGGGCCCGCCGGCCCCGCCGCCGGCCGTGACGTTTCCGCCCGCGGTTCCCGCGCCGGCTGACATCTCCTGCACGCCTTAGCCAGGCGCGCCGCGGAACGCGGAGATCATCCGTCCGGGAGGGGCGGCGCGGCTGCTGTCACGGGACTGCACCTGCTCCGGTCGCGGGGCACTCAGGTGGGCGGTCCGTTCGCCGGTCCGCTGGTGGCCGCCGTGGTCCGGGTGACACCGGGTGGCACCCTCGCCGGGATTTTGCCTCTCAACGATCCTGCTGGCCTGTTCGGGCCTTGAGTCGGAGCGGGTCCTACATGGTGGTGGCAAATCCCGCCCGCGGCCGACCACCAGGCATGACTCGCGCCTGATCAGCGGACGGCAGCGGAGCTTCAGCTGATGGCGAGTCGGGCGGAGCAAAGCGGCGAGGCCCACGCCGAGTCCCAGCGGGTCGGCGTCCCCAGGGCGCTCGAAGCGGCCGGCTAGGTGGACGCTGTCCCAGCCGTCGCCGTCCTCGAGCGCGGCGGCGATCGGTCCGGCGTCACGCCGTAGTGCAAGGCCCGCAGCTCGACGGCCTTGCCTCGCCGGGCGGCCAGGTCGTCGCCGAGCGCCCGCAGTGTTTTCCTTGCGCGGACTGTAACGAACCGGGCGCCCATTTCGTCGCGTTGGCGCGAAGGCGACGCTCGCCTCCGGATCCAGTCAGTAGTCGACGGCTCCGCGGGATGGCGAGGGCGTGTCAGCACCGGGCCAACAGCAGACTGGGCCGGTGTGACCGTCGCGTCTGGCCCGGTCCGTTCCGCGGAACGCGGAGACTGTTTGTGGCGCCCGTCGGGGGTGTAGCCGACACGCCCCGCCAGCGCGTTCCGCGGAACGCGGAGATCACTTGTGGCGCCCGTCGGGCGGTAGGGCCGTCACGTGCAGTCAGCGCGTTCCGGGGAACGCGGAGATCGTTTGCTGGGGCGCCCGACGGCGTGAACAGCGCGAGACTGGTCGGGTCGCAGTCGGTCCCGGTGTGAGGCAGGCCTGATCTGCTCTGCGGCGATAGAGCGGGTGGCCGAGGCGATACTTGTCGTATGGAGCTGCCATCGGTGTCGGATGTGGACAGGCCCGCGGTTCCTGGCTCGACGGGCGGTCCCGCCGCCGGGACGACGGAGGCCGCCGATCCAGAGGAGGCCGCTGCGGCGTGCTTGATCGACGACGCGCGGCGGCCGGGTCCGGCCGACGACCGGGTGGTGACCAGGCCGCCGGCAAGCGAGCCCCAGCCCAGCCCAGCGGCGTCGATCGCCGTCACGTCCCGCGCCGCCACGTTCCGCGATGGTGCCGCCCCTGCCGATCGAGACGGGGCAAGCGGGCTGGCCGCGCCGGTTCGACTGGATGACCGGCCATCGCGGGGGGACCTGACGGCGCCGGTCGTGCTCGTCGAGTATGGGGACTTCGAGTGCCCGTACTGCGCCCAGGCGGCGCCGGTGCTGCATGAGCTGGTCGAGTCGTGCGGGGGACTGGTCCGGCACGTCTTCCGGCACTTCCCGCTGTTCGAGGTGCACCCGTACGCGCTGACGGCGGCCCTCGCGGCCGAGGTGGCCCACGCGCACGACCAGTTCTGGCCGATGCACGATCAGCTGTTCGCGTACCAGGCCCGGCTGAAGGACATCGACCTTCGGATGCGGGCCGAGCGCCTCGGCCTGGACCCGGACCTCGTCGTCGGCGCCGCCGCCCAGCCCTACGGGACCGCGGTCGAGGCCGACTACGAGCACGGGGTCGCGGCCGGGGTGCGGGGAACTCCGACGATCTTCATCAACGGCCAGGCCTACCGGGGCCGGACCGAGCTGCCCGCGCTGCGCCGAGCCGTGCACCTGGCGGCCAGCTCCGCGATCGTGGTGAGCCCGCCGCTGCCCCTGCTGGTGGTGCCGGACGGCCCGCCGATCCTGGTCGCCGGGGTGGCCGGCCCGAACGGCGCCGCCGCCCTCGAAAGCGTCCCGCTGACCGGCGGCGGCCCCCGGCCGGACGGCGACCTCGGAACAGCCATTGCCCCAGCCTCACACGGCACTGCGGGCCCGGCCGGTGCTCCAGACCCGGACGCCCTCTCGCGGCCTGGCGGAGACCCGCCCGCTGAGCCCTCTGGACGCGGCCGCTTTCGCCGGCTGCCCTGGTCTCGGCACTGACCGCCCTAGTGATGCACCGGGATCCCCGGTGCAAGCCAGGGCTGGGGCGGTAGCGGTGGAGGAAGGCCGTCGCTCTCGGGGGAGCAGAGCGGCATGCGGTCGCCCAGGAAGCGCAGCAGCAGGCTGCCGAGGGTCGCTGCGATCAGGGAGCCGACCAGGATGCCGATCTTGGCCTGGTCGCGCAGCTCCTCGCTGTCGAACGCCAGCTCGGTGATGAACAGTGAGATCGTGAAGCCGATCCCGGCGAGCACCGCGGCGCCGAGCAGGTGCCCGTAGCGGACCCGGCCGGGCAGCACGCCCAGCCCGCCGCGGACCGCGCAGGTCGCGGCCACGGTGATGCCGACCGCGTTGCCGAGCACCAGCGCGGCCGTGACGCCATGCGTCACCGGCGACGCCGCCGCCGTCCGCAGCGTGTGCGCGTCGAGGCTCACGCCGGCGTTCGCCAGGCCGAACAGCGGCACGACGACGAACGCGCTGACCGGGTGCAGCAGGTGCTGCAGGCGCTCGTTCGGGGTGACGGCGGCCCGCGCGGCCGACACGGCGAGCGCCGAGCGCGACGCCGTCGAGTCCTCCTGCAGCGCGCGCACGAACACCGGCACGGTCTCGATCTGCTCCCGGCGCGGCGGCGTGGCCGGGACCAGCAGCCCGATCAGAACCCCGGCGAGCGTGGCGTGCACGCCGGACGCGTGCACCGCGAGCCACAGCAGCAGCGCGGCGACCAGGTACGGCGTGAGCTGCCAGACGCCCATCCAGCGCAGCACCAGGATGGCGATCACCGCGACCCCGGCGAGGACGAGGGCGACGACGTCGACGTGCTTCGTGTAGAAGACCGCGACGACGGTGATGGCGCCGATGTCGTCGACGATGGCGAGGGTCAGCATGAACAGCCGCAGGCGGTCCGGGCAGCGCGGGCCGAACAGCGCCAGCATGCCGAGGACGAAGGCGGTGTCGGTCGACATCGCGATGCCCCAGCCGGACGCCCCGGTGCCGGACCGGTTGATCAGCCAGTAGATCAGCGCCGGGGTCGCCAGGCCGCCGAGGGCGCCGAGGGCCGGCACCGCGACGGCCCTGCGGTCGCGCAGCTCGCCGGTGGTCGCCTCCCGGCTGATCTCCAGCCCGACGACCAGGAAGAAGATCGCCATGGCGCCGTCGTTCACCCAGTGGTGCAGCGAGAGGTCCAGCGAGGCGCCGCCGACCCGCAGCGCCGCGTGCGTGTTCCACAGGTCGTCGTAGCTGCTCGACCAGGGCGAGTTGGCCCAGAGCAGGGCGACGACGGTGGTGACGAGCAGCAGGACCGCGCTGCCCGCCTCGGTGGCGAGGAACTCACGGACGGCCGGTGCGGGGACCGGGATGCTCACTCGCAGGGCCGGGCCAGGCCGGGGCGGCGCCGTCACGGTCTCGTCACCCTTCCAGTTGCCCCGTCGGCTGGCTGTGCCGCGGGCGGGCGACCTGACCCGCGACCCGCCGACGGCACGCCTCAGCGTACAGACCTGTCGTTGCGGCTGCGGACGCGCCACCGTCGCCCCACGCCTGCGGCTTCTCAGCTCCGGGCCCCGCCGGGCCCGATCGGCGAGCGTGGAGCCGACCGCGCGGCTAGGGCTCGTCGATGACGAGGGGCACGAAGCGCCCGGCCAGCACGGCGTAGACGACCGACGAGGGGTCGCGCCGGTCGCCGAAGGCGTCGAAGGAGACCTGGCCGGTGATGCCGGCGAAGGACCCACGGCCCACCTGCGTGGCGATCGCGGCGCGGGCGGCGTCGTCGACGGCGAGCCGGCCCGGCAGTACGACCGCGGCGGCGCGCAGCAGTGCCCGGGCCGAGTCGTAGGCGTAGGCCGCGAGCGCCGGGATCATCTCGGCCCGCTGCTCGGCCAGCGTCGGCGGCTCGGACGCGGTGGTGACGCCGACGTCCGGGCCCAGCTGCGCGGCCGAGCTGGTGGCCGCCGGCTGCCCGGTCGGCGTCGAGTCCGGCCCGTCGGCTCCCGTCGCCGGCGTGGCCGCGGCGCCGGTGTCCTTGTCCGGGGTGGCGGGCTGCTCCGGGCCGCCGACGACCGGGCCCCACCGCTTGAGGAACTCGGCCGCGAACGCGCCGGCGGCCGGCAGCCTGGAGATCGGGACTGTGAGGTCGGTGGCGAGGTCGCCCTCGGCCGTGTCGCCGGTCGAGTCGAGGTAGCGGGCGCTGACCATGGCGTCCGTGCCCAGCAGCGGGACGGACAGCCCGGCCGCCGCCATCCGCTTGCGCAGCGCGCTCGCGAACAGGTAGCCGGTCGTCGTGTAGATGAGGTCCGGGCTCAGCGCCTGGATGCCGTCGGCCACCTGCTGGACGTCCGCGGCGGCGGCGGCGTCGCCGACGACCTGGTAGCTGGCCACCACGTCGGCCCCGGCCGCCGTCACGTCCCGGGTGAACCGCTCGGCGAGCGACTCGCCATAGGACGGGCCGCCGTCGATGACGAGGATCCTGGTCCGGTGCCGCGTGCCGACCGCGTAGTCGGCGCCGGTCCTCGCCTGCAGCGCGTCGGTGCCGGCCAGCCGGAAGTAGCGGCTGTACGGCCGCCTGCGGCTGCTCGCCGGCTCGTCCTGCGCGGTCAGGTCGGGCGCGCTGTTCGACGGCGAGACCACCGGGACCCCGGCGGTGTTCAGCACCGGCAGCGCCACCCGGGCGACGGTCGAGCTCAGCGGCCCGACGACGCCGATCAGCGCCGCGTCGCCGGCGAAGGCCTCGGCGGCGGCGGCCCCGCCGTCCGGGCGTGACAGGTCGTCCTTGGCGACCAGCTCGACCTTCCAGCCGGGGATCGCGTCGGTCTTGTTCACTTCGTCGACGGCGAGCGTCACCGCGTCGCGCACGGCGATGCCGATGTTGCCGAGGTCGCCGGACAGCGGCGCCATCACCCCGAGCCGCAGCACCTGGGGGTCGGCTGCCCCGGGCACACCGTCACCGCCGTGGTCCTGGGCCAGCTCGACGAGGGCGATCGTCAGGCCGGTCGGGACCGCGGCCAGCAGCGCGACCAGCGCGGCCAGCAACGCCCGGCCGCGGCCGGTCCCGCGCCGCCGGCCGACCCAGCCGGCCGTCGCCCGGGCCGCGCGGCGCGTCCAGCGGGCCATCTGGCGCAGGCCGGCGACGGCGATCTCCCAGCCGGGCACCAGCGGGCCGTCGGCGCCGCCGGCGACGACCAGCTCGGAGCCGGCGCGCTGGCTGTCCGGCCCGCCGGACAGCCAGCGGCCCAGCCGGCGCAGTGGCGCGGACCCGGCCGGAGCCTCGACGTTCGTCACCTCGCCGCCCAGCGCGGTGTCGCCAGTCGCGACGTAGCCGGGATGTTCGTCGCCCGGGGCTGAGGCGGGTACGGGCGCGGCTCCAGGATCGCCGAGCCCGGCGTTGCGGGGCTCGGCGGGGGGTGCCGCGGGCGCGTCGGAGCCGGGACGCTCCTCGTCGGGCGTCATCGGCGGATCGCGGCGGCCATCGCGGGCAGGACGGCCACGGGCGGCTGGGGGGTGCGCAGCAGGGAGGTCACTGCCCGGGAAGGGCCTCCCCCGACAGGACCGCCTCGGCGACCGCGCGCATCGTCCGGCGCTGGTTCATCGAGGTGCGCTGAATCCAGCGGAAGGCGTCCGGCTCGGTCATCTTGTGCTCGGTCTGCAGCACACCCTTGGCCCGCTCGATGATCTTGCGAGCCTCCAGCCGGCCCTGCAGGTCCTCGACCTCGGCCTCCAGGCTGACGATCTCGGTGAACCGGCTCATCGCCATCTCGATCGTCGGCAGCAGGTCCTTCTTCTGGAACGGCTTGACGACGTAGGCCATCGCGCCGGCCTCCCGGGCCCGCTCGACCAGGTCACGCTGGCTGAACGCGGTGAGGATGACGACCGGGGCGATCCGCTCCTTGGCGATCTTCGCGCCGGCCTCGATGCCGTCCATCTTCGGCATCTTCACGTCGAGGATGACCAGATCCGGGCGCAGCTTGGTCGCCAGCGTCACTGCCATCTCCCCGTCGCCGGCCTCGCCGACGACCTCGTAGCCCTCTTCCTGCAGCATCTCGCGCAGGTCGAGACGGATCAGCGCCTCGTCCTCGGCGATCAGCACCCGGCGCGGCGTCGAGGATGGCTGGCTCATCGAGTCTGATCTCCTGGGGTCGGCGTCGATAGTGGCTGGTCGGCGTCGGCAGCCATTGTGCCGGCAGTTGACGCGTCGGTGCCGCGCTCAACGGCCGGTTGGCGGCAGCCCACCGCCATGGTTGACGGTGACGCCCGGCGACCAGGTCGGTCACCCAGGCGCCGGCTGCCTGCGCGGTCGTCCTCGAACTCCGTGCTCCGCCCGCGGTGACGCGGCTGGCGTCCCGGGGCCCGCCGACGACGACCGGCGCGCGCCGTACCCGGCGCACCCGAGCCACCGCACAGGCCCCAAACGGGCGGGGCGAGAGGTCGAATCGCACCCTACCCGGCTAGAGTCGTCACGGGGAGCACCTCCAACGCCTTATCCTCCGCGCAGCCGCCGCGGATGTTCATGCCGGAGACGCCCCCGGTCCACGCCGACGCAAGGCCCGGTACTCCAACGGCAGAGAGACGGTGCTCAAACCACCGACAGTGTGGGTTCGAATCCCACCCGGGCTACCAGATTGATCTCTTTCGAACCTCGATCGCGCTCAAGATCCCCGCTGCCGTGAACCTGGCTCGACCTGCGTGATCGCTGTTCCGGCCCTCCAACGGTTGTAGCCGGGCCTCGATCGCAGCCACCGCAGGGCCAAGATGGCGATCATGCGCTAGGCGGGTGCCGGATTCGGCACCAGGCTGACGATCATCACGCCTGAGGGCGCTGCCGACCACCGGTGATCGCCGGCCGGGTATGGAATCCGGAACAGCCCAGAGCAGCCTCGACCGAACAGTCGACCAATAGCCACCTTGAGTCACCAACCGGTCCCGCTGCCGCCAATGAGACTACAAAAAGTGACGACACTCTCACGTTGTGCTTTGGGATGGCGCGACAAACAGCTAGTTTCGCGGCCGTCCGGCGATCGTCGGACCCGTGTGGCGAGCCCGGACAGGCCGGGCCGCCACCGGCGGGCAATCGCTGGCGAAAGAGGGACAGTCCATGGATGGTCTGGCGCGGCGGCATCGGCTCATCGGAACCGTCGCGGCGGTTGCCGCCGTGACGGCCGCGGCCGCCGGCTGCGGCGGTAGCGGCTCCGACTCGTCGAACGGAGGGAAGAAGGAGTACGCGATCGGGTTCCAGGGACCACTGTCCGGTGAGAACCAGCAACTGGGGATCAACGCCTACAACGGCGTGCTCACCGCGATCGACGAGGCCAACCGGAACACCAGGCTGCCCTTCACGCTGCGGATCGTGGCCTCGGACGACCAGGGCACCCCCGAGCAGGGGCCGACGGCGGCGCAGAAGCTGGTCGACAACAAGGACGTCGTCGCGGTCGTCGGGCCGGTCTTCTCCGGCGCGACGAAGTCCAGCGAGCCCCTGTTCAGCCAGGCCGGGCTGCTGTCGGTCAGCCCGTCCGCGACGAACCCGCAGCTCACCGACCTCGGCTTCAAGACCTTCTACCGGGTGATCGCGCCGGACACGGTCCAGGGCTCGGCCGCCGCGAACTACCTGGCGAAGGCGCTGAAGGCCAAGCGGGTGTTCTCGCTGGACGACCGCAGCGACTACGGCACCGGCCTGTCGACGGCGCTCGAGAAGGGCCTGCGCGCCGACGCGGTCACCGTGACGCACGACGGCATCAACCCGACGAAGGACTACACCTCCGAGGCGACGAAGATCATCGCGGATCACCCGGACGCCGTCTACTACTCGGGCTACTACGCCGAGTTCGCGCTGCTGGTGAAGGCACTGCGCGGCAAGGGCTACACCGGCAAGATCATGGCTGGTGACGGCGCGAACGACGACCAGTTCATCGCGCAGGCCGGCGCCGCCACCGCCGAGGGCACCCTGCTGACCTGCGCCTGCGGTGACGCCAACTCCGACCCGAAGGCGGCCAGGTTCGTCTCTCAGTTCAAGGACGTCAACAGCGGCGCGAAGCCCGGCACGTACTCGGGCGAGGCCTACGACGCCACCGAGGCGATCATCTCGGTGCTCACCAACGAGGGCACGAAGGCCACCAGGACCTCCGTCCGCGACGACTTCCGCAGTGTGAACATCCCGGGCGTCACGAAGCAGATCCGTTTCGACGGGCGGGGTGAGGTCCAGGGCTCGACGGTCTACGTCTACGAGGTCCGCAACGGGCACCGCGTCGTGCTCGGCCCGACGGACCAGCTGACCAAGCCGTGATCGCTGCCGACGTCACCGCGCGCAGACCTGGCGACGTCGGCCGCCAGCCGGCCGGACCTGCCCCCGTCGCGCCCGCACCCGCGGGCGCGGCGGGGGCGCCGGTTGTCTCGGCCCAGCCGGCACCCGCCGATCCCGCCCCGGAGGCCGCCGCCGAGCCCGGACTTACCGACCTCGCCGCCAGCTGGGAGGGGCGGGTGCGGTCGGCCCGCTGGGGCGCCGGCGGTGCCCGGCCGCGCCCGTTGCCGGGGCCGGGCCGTGAGTAGCGGCGAGCCGATCGCGCAGCTCGCGGTCGACGGCCTGACCGTCGGCGCGCTGTACGCGGTGATCGCCCTCGGGTACACGCTCGTCTACGGGGTGCTGCAGCTGATCAACTTCGCGCACAGCGAGGTGTTCATGCTGGGTGCGTTCGGCGGCCTGTACGCGGCCCGTGCCTTCGTGCCCGGGGGAGCGGGCGGCGCCGGCGCCCCGCCCGGCGGGCTGGCCGCCGTCGGCCTCGTCGCGATCGGCCTCGTCGCCGGCGGGCTCGCCGGGGCACTCGCGGCGCTCGGGCTGGAGCGGGCCGCCTACCGGCCGCTGCGGCGGCGCGGCGCTCCTCGGCTCGCGTACCTGATCAGCGCGATCGGAGCCTCGATGTTCGCGTTGAACCTGGCCGGCAAGGAGTTCGGTCGCCAGAACGTGCCGGTGCCGTCGCTGTTCCGGGACGGGACGGTCATGCGCGTCGCGGGCGCGAAGGTCTCGACTCTGACGCTGGTGATCGGCGCGGCCGCGCTCGCGATGCTGCTCCTCGTCGACCGGCTCGTCCGCGCGACCCGGCTGGGCCAGTCGATCCGCGCGGTCGCCGAGGACGCCGAGACCGCCACGCTTCTCGGCGTCGACGTCGACCGGGTGATCGTGGCGACGTTCGTGCTCGGCGGGCTGCTGGCCGGCGCCGGCGGCTTCCTGTACGCGATGACCTTCAACGCCTCGTACACCATGGGGTTCGTCCCGGGGATCAAGGCCTTCACCGCCGCCGTGCTGGGCGGCATCGGCAACGTGCGCGGCGCGGTGCTCGGCGGTCTGCTGCTGGGCGTGGTCGAGAGCTTCGGCGGTTACCTGCTGGAGGCCTCCTACAAGGACGTCATCGCCTTCGTCGTCCTGGTCGGCGTGCTGCTGCTGCGCCCGTCCGGCCTGCTCGGCGCGCGGCTCGGGCGGCCCGCGTGACCCCGGCTGAGCCTGGGCCCGACGGTCCGCCGGACCGGCCGTGGGTGGGTCCGAGCGACGGCGCCAGCCCTGCTGACCCACCGCTCGCCGGCCCGCCACCGCCGCGCGTGCCACCGGCCGGCGCCGAGCCGAGCGCCGCGCGGGACGGCCTCGCGTTGCCGGACGTGCGGGCGCTGGTGGAGCGGCTCGGCGCCGGCGGGGCGCGGCCGTCCGACCAGCCGCCGGCCTGGCCACCCGCTGAGGCGGGCGCGGCCTCCCGCGGCGCCGAGCCGGCGCAGGCCGTCCGCGACCGGGGTGGCGAAGGCCGGCCCAGCCGGTGGCGCACGTTCGGCGGCTGCCTGGTGCTCGCCGCGGTCGCGGCGCTGGCGACCGGGCCGTCCGGCGACGGCGACCGGCCACTGGCCGGGGCCCGTGGCTCGCTGGCGGGCGCCCGCGGGGGCCTTTTCCTGGCCGCGGCCGTCCTGGCCTGGCTGGTGGTGACCTGGCTGCCCTGGCTGCGCGGGTGGCTCGCCGGCCCACCGCGCGGCGCGGCCGAGCGGGCCCGTGAACATGCCGCCGGGGTACGCGACCGGGCGCGCCTGCGCCACCGCCGTCGCCGCCGCCGGCTGAGCCGGCTGGCCCAGGCGCTGCGGGACGTGGCCGGCGCGGCACGCCATGGCGCGCGGCTCGCGCTGCCGCCGTCGGGCCAGCGCCGGCGGGCGCGGCTGGGCGGTCGGCCGGCCGCGGGGCCGCCCAGGCGGCAGTCGCTCGCGGACGCGCTGTCCCGGCCGAGCAGGCAGGCGGCCGAGGCCGTGGCGCCACCGCCGGAACCGGCGGACGGGCGCGAGGCCGCGCCGCCAGCCTCGGCGCGGGAGCGCGAGGTGGCGCCAGAGGTGGCGCCGTGGCACCGGACCTGGGCGGCCCGGTCGAAGTGGGCGGTCCCGTCCCAGGGTGGCCCCGCCCGGACCGCGAACGGTGGGGCCCCGGCCGCGGCGGCTGAGGTTGCCGGCCGGCGCTGGGCGCACCGCCGGAGCCGGACGGTGGGCCACGCGGTGGCGCTCGCGGCGGCCGTGGCCGCCCCGCTTGCCGTGTCGACCGCCGCGCAGCAGTCGATGGTCAACGACATCGGGCTCTACGCGCTGCTGGCCCTGGGCCTCAACGTGGTCGTGGGCTACGCGGGGCTGCTGGACCTCGGCTACATCGCCTTCTTCGCGATCGGCGCCTACACGGCCGCCTACCTGTGCTCCGCGGCCGCGATGCCCTGGCACGCGCCGGTCCGGATCAACCCGTTCCTGGCGATGCCCGTCGCGGTGGCCGTCGCCGCACTCGCCGGGATCGCGCTGGGTGCGCCGACGCTTCGGCTGCGCGGCGACTACCTGGCGATTGTCACGCTGGGCTTCGGCGAGATCGTCCAGCTGCTCGCGAACAACGCCGACGGGATCACCGGTGGCGCCCGCGGGGTCTTCGGTGTGCCGCCGCTGTCGGTGCACGCCGGCGGGCTGCACTACGCCTGGGGGCTCGCGCCGCTGCCGTACTACTACCTGCTGCTGGTCCTGGTGATCCTCGTGATGGCCGTGCTCGGCGTCTGGGAGCGGTCGCGGACCGGGCGGGCCTGGGCCGCGATCCGCCAGGACGAGGTCGCCGCCGAGGCCACCGGGGTGCGGACCATGCGGATGAAGCTGCTGGCGTTCGCGATCGGCGCGTCGGTGTCCGGCTTCGCCGGGGTGGTGCTGGCCACGAAGCAGTTCTTCAACCCGCAGACGTTCAGCCTGCAGGCCTCCCTGCTGGTGCTCACGGTCGTCATCTTCGGCGGGATGGGCTCGCGGCTCGGCGTCGTCGTCGGCGCCGTCGTGCTGCAGGGCCTGGCGTTCTTCCTGCGCGACCGGGTGCCGGCGGCCGACCGCTTCATCTACTTCGGCGCCATCGTCATGATCATGATGGTGTTCCGGCCGCAGGGCCTGCTCCCGCCACGCCCGCTCGGGACTAGCCCGGTCCCACCGCGCGCGACGGGTCTCGCCGAGCCCGCCCAGGCGCGGCGGCAGGTGCCGGCCGGGGGCGGCCCGCCCGAGGAGTCGGTGCCGGTCGGGGCCGTCCCGCCAGGTACCGGCGACGGTGACGCCCGGACCGCCGACGCGGCGGGTGGCGAGGCGGCCGGCGACGAGGTTCCGACCGTTCCCCGGGAAGGCAGGGCATGACCGATCCCGAACCGCCTGTCCCCGAGGCCGGGGTCCCCGGTCCGTCCACTGGTGCGGGCGCGGCGATCCCGTGGGCGCGTGGGCGCGCGTCGCTGCCGGTGCCGGTGGTGCCGGCCCGGCCAGGGCCGCGCTTCGGCTGGGCGCCGGACGCCACGACGGTGCCGTCGCCTGGCTCGTTGCCGCAGTCGCGGCCGATCCTCGACGTCGCGGGCCTGACCCTGCGGTTCGGCGGGCTGACCAGCCTCGACGACGTCTCGCTGCGCCAGCCGCGCGGCACGGTGCTGGCCGTGATCGGCCCGAACGGAGCCGGCAAGACCTCCCTGTTCAACTGCCTCACCGGCACCTACAAGCCCCGCCGGGGCAGTGCCCACTTCTGGCCGACCCGTGACCCGGGACTCGGCTCCTGGGCGTCGCTCGGCCCCGGGCCGGCCGGCGCGCGGCAGCCATCGGACGGCGAGCGCACCGACGACCCGGCGGAACCGGGGGAGGTCCGCCTGGGACGGGCCGCTCCGGTGGACGAACCGGACGTCGCGCGCAAGCCGGTCGAGCTGCTCGGCCGCTCCGCCCATCGGGTGGCTCGGCTGGGGATCGCCCGCACGTTCCAGAACATCCGGCTGTTCGGCGACCTGACGGCCCTCGACAACGTCCGGGTCGGCGTCGAGGTGCGGGCTCGCGTCGGTGCCGGCCGGGCGCTGCTGCCGCTGCCGTTCGTGCGCCGGGAGGCCCGCGCGGTCGAGGCGGCCAGCTGGGAGCTGCTGGACTTCGCCGGTCTGGCCGACCGGGCCGGGCAGCCCGCGGCGAGCCTGCCCTACGGCGCCCAGCGCCGGCTGGAGATCGCCCGGGCTCTGGGCACTCGCCCGACGCTGCTGCTGCTGGACGAGCCGGCCGCCGGCGCGACGGCAGCCGAGCGGCGCGACCTCGTCGAGCTGATCGGTCAGATCCGGGCGCGCGGCGTCAGCATCCTGCTCATCGAGCACGACATCCGGCTCGTCGCCGCCGTCGCCGACACGGTCCTGGCGATGACCTTCGGCAAGGTGATCGCCACCGGCACCCCCGACGAGGTCCGCGCCGACCCGGCCGTGGTGGAGGCCTACCTGGGTACCGCGGTGACGGCGCCGTGACCGGTCGCCTCCGGTCGGCATCCGCCGGTAGCGAAGCGCAAGCGGTTAGCGGAAGGCAGGCGTTGCCGGAGAAGTCACAACAGTCGTCGGGTCCGCGCGGGCCGTGTTGACCTGGTTACTCAACGCTCATACCGTCTCTTCCGGTGGTGGACCCGGGGGTCGGACGAGTAGAAAACGTCCGGGCGCGGGGAAGGTCCGGACGGCACCAAAGACCGTCCCCGGGTGTCACCGCTGGCGCGACGACGCGACGCTCGCGTGGCCAGGCTGGGAGCGTGCGACGGCGGCCCGGCCCGGCAGGTCGACGAGCCGGCGCCGGTCGCGGGTGTGCTGGCCGGCTCAGCCGCGGCCGGGGACTGTCCCGCCGGCTGGCGGCTGGTCGCGCAGCATGCAGGTCAGGCGGCTGGTGCAGACCGGGCGGCCCTGCTCGTCGGTGATGCGGATGTCGAACATCGCGGCCGAGCGGCCGGCGTGAATCCGGGTCGCCACGGCCGTGACGGTGCCCGACGTCATCGCCCGATGGTGGGTGGCGTTGATGTCCAGGCCGACGGCCGCCCGGCTCGGGCCCGCGTTGAGCATCGCGGCGATCGAGCCGACGGTCTCGGCGAGTGCCACCGAGGCGCCCCCGTGCAGCAGCCCGTAGGGCTGGCGGTTGCCCTCGACCGGCATCTGGCCGACCACGCGTTCCGGGGTGGCCGCGATCAGCTCGATGCCGAGCCTCTCGGCGAGCTCGCCCCGGTGGGCGTTCAGCTGTGCGAGCAGCTCGGCCTGCTGGCGCGGCCCGACCGTGTCCGCCGGCTCGGTCTCCACAGTCATCCTGCGAGCCTATGGCTTCCCGTCGACCGGCCGTCGCCGTAAGGGGGACCACGGTGTCCCGAGATCAGGCGGTCGGGCGCTGTCCGGGATTGTCGGCAGGGGCGCCTAGACTTCGCTGGGTGTCCGGTTCGACGATCACACAACCCGAGACGACGCAACCCGAGATCATGCAGCCCGACGTCGCCCAGCGAGGTGGTACGGGGTCCGAGATCACCGGGTCCCGCCTCGCAGCGTCTCAGGCCGGGGCGCCCGAGAGCCCGGTCGACGCCGCCGACGCGCCACCTGCCGACGCCGCGCCCGCCAGGGCGCCGGCGCGGCGTGCCGCACGGGCGTCAGGATCGCGGGCTGCGGCCAGGCCCGCCACGCGGCCGGCCGCGTCGGCCGCCAGGTCCGCGCCCAGGCCCGGCGTGCCCCGGCTCCTGCTGCTCGACGGGAACTCGCTGGCCTACCGGGCCTTCTTCGCGCTGCCGGTGGAGAACTTCTCGACCACGACCGGGCAGCCGACGAACGCCGTCTACGGCTTCACCTCGATGCTGATCAACGCGCTGCGAGACGAGCAGCCGACCCACGTCGCCGTCGCCTGGGACCTGCCCGCGCCCACTTTCCGGCACGCCCAGTACGCCGAGTACAAGGCCGGCCGCGCCGAGACGCCGAGCGACTTCGTCGGCCAGATCAGCCTGATCCACCAGGTCTGCGACGCGCTCGCGGTGCCGAGCCTGTCGGCCGCGAGCTACGAGGCCGACGACGTCATCGCGACCCTGGCGACCCAGGGCGAGTTCGACGGCATGGACGTCCTCATCGTCACCGGCGACCGGGACGCCCTCCAGCTCGTCACAGGCCAGGTCACCGTCCTGATGACGCGCAAGGGCATCAGCGACATGGTCCGGTACACCCCGGAGGAGGTTGAGGCCAAGTACGGCCTGACCCCGGCGCAGTACCCGGACTTCGCGGCGCTGCGCGGCGACCCGTCCGACAACCTGCCGTCCGTCCCCGGGGTCGGCGAGAAGACCGCCACCAAGTGGATCCAGCAGTTCGGCAGCCTGGCGGAGCTGGTCGACCGGGCCGACGAGGTCAGCGGCAAGGCCGGCCAGTCGCTGCGGGACCACCTCGGCAACGTCATCCGCAACCGGAGCCTGACCGAGCTCGCGCGCGACGTCCCGCTCGGCCGCGCCCCCGCCGACCTGCGGCTGGTGCCGTGGGACCGGGAGGCCGTGCACACACTGTTCGACACGCTGCAGTTCCGGGTGCTGCGCGAGCGGCTCTACCAGGCGCTCGCGATCGTCGAGCCGGCCGCCGGCGACGGTGGCTTCGCGGTCGAGCTCGAGCTGCTCGCGGCCGGCGACGTCACCGAGTGGCTCGCCGAGCACACGACGGGCGGCGCCCGGACGGGTCTGCACCTGCGCGGCGGCTGGGGCCGGGGCACCGGGACCGTCGCGGGGGTGGCGCTGGCCGCGTCCGACGGCAAGGCCGCCTGGATCGACCCGACCCAGCTCACGCCGGCCGACGAGCAGGGCCTCGGCGCCTGGCTCGCCGACCCGGCGAAGCCCAAGGCCGCCCATGACGTGAAGGGCCCGATGCTCGCTTTGGCTGAGCTGGGCTTCGGCCTGGCCGGCGTCACCAGCGACACCGCGCTGGCCGCCTACCTGGCGCTGCCCGGCCAGCGCTCATTCGACCTGGGCGACCTGGTTTTGCGGTACCTGCACCGGGAGCTGAAGGCCGACGAGGCCCCGTCCGACGGCCAGCTGACCCTGGACGTCGAGGTCGAGGGCGTCGAGGAGCCGGCCGAGGCCGAGGTGGACGTGGTGCGGGCCAGGGCCGTCGCGGAGCTCGCCGACGCGCTCGACGGCGACCTGGAGCGCCGCTCCGCCGCCACGCTGCTGCGCGACATCGAGCTGCCGTTGCTGACAGTCCTCGCCGGCATGGAGCGGGCCGGCATCGCCGCCGACGCCGAGTACCTGGCCGACCTGCAGTCCCAGTACGGCGCCGAGGTCACCAAGGTCGTCGAGGCCGCCCACGAGATCGTCGGCCGGCCGTTCAACCTTGGCTCACCCAAGCAGCTCCAGCAGATCCTGTTCGACGAGCTGGGTCTGCCCAAGACGAAGAAGATCAAGACCGGCTACACCACCGACGCGGACGCGCTCGCGTGGCTGGCCACCCAGTCCGAGCACCCGCTCATCCCGACCCTGCTGCGCCACCGCGACGTCGCCCGGCTCAAGACGGTCGTCGAGTCGCTGCTCCCGATGATCGACGACGCGGGCCGCATCCACACCACGTTCAACCAGATGATCGCGGCCACCGGCCGGCTGAGCTCGACCGACCCGAACCTGCAGAACATCCCGATCCGGACCGCCGAGGGCCGCCAGATCCGCCGCGCCTTCGTGGTCGGCCCCGGCTACGAGACGCTGCTGACGGCCGACTACTCGCAGATCGAGATGCGGATCATGGCGCACCTCTCGAGGGACGCCGGCCTGATCGAGGCGTTCGCCTCCGGCGAGGACCTGCACACCTTCGTCGCGGCCCAGGCGTTCAACCTGCCGGTCGCCGAGGTCGACCCGGAGCTGCGCCGCCGGATCAAGGCGATGTCGTACGGGCTGGCCTACGGCCTGTCCGCCTACGGGCTCGCCACCCAGCTCGGCATCCACCCGGACGAGGCCCGGGAACACATGGAGGCCTACTTCGCCCGGTTCGGCGGCGTCCGCGACTTCCTGCGCGGCGTCGTCGACCAGGCCCGCAAGGACGGCTACACCGAGACCATTCTCGGGCGCCGCCGCTACCTGCCCGACCTGACCAGCGACAACTCCCAGCGTCGCCAGATGGCCGAGCGCATGGCGCTCAACGCGCCGATCCAGGGCTCCGCCGCGGACATCATCAAGATCGCGATGCTGGGCGTCGACCGTGGCCTGCGCGACGCCGGGCTGCGGTCCCGGCTGCTCCTCCAGGTCCACGACGAGCTTGTCCTGGAGATCGCCCCGGGCGAGCGTGAGCAGGCCGAGAGCCTGGTCCGGGCCGAGATGGCGAACGCGTACACCATGTCGGTACCGCTGGAGGTCTCGGCCGGCTCCGGCCACACCTGGGACGACGCCGCCCACTAGGCCGCGCCCCGCCGGGCCCCGTGGCATCGGCGTCGCGGAAACGGTCCCGACCGTACGGTTCATTCCGTATCTTGCGGGAGCGGAACGGCCATCTCGCCTCGCGCTGGACGCTGAGCGTGAGGGGGTCGATCCGAGGAGTGGACAGATATTGGACGCGGGCGCAGGGTGGATGGTTGGGGAGGGTTACCCCGCGGTCCGCGCGGGAGATGGTGTGACTGGCTGGGTACGGGCCGTGTAGGAGGAGTGGTCCGGGGTGACGGTCCGGTTCGGCACCTCGCCCCATGACGGGTGGGTTTGCCCTGGGCCGGCGGCACGGCGCGCACGGGTGCTCCCCGACGCCACAGCGGCGTCCGGCACTCGCGCGTCCGGGCACGGGGAGGGCTGGCGATGCGAGCGATGCGCGCGGCGGTCCAGCGGAGCGGCTACCTGATCGCGCTCCCGCTGGTCGGCACGCTGTTCCTCGTCGTCATGCTCGTGGCGCCGTCCGAGGTCCAGATGCTCCCCTCGACGATCGCGGCCCTCACGGTCTCGGCCGCCACCCTCGCCTACCTGCTGCTCGACCGGCGCCACGACGTGCGCCGGCAGGCGCTCGTGGTGTCGCTGGCGATGACGGCCGCCATGACGACCGCGATCCTCGGCGGCGACGGCTCCCGCGCGCCGCTGGCCTTCCTGCTCTGGTTCCCGTGGGCGGGCAGCTACGCCGGCCTGGTCTCCCCCCGGCGCGCCCCGGCGGCCGCGGTGACCGGCGCGATCGCTGCTGCCCTCACCGTCGCCATGGGCGTCCGCGGCGGCCTGACCGCCATTCCGCTGACCTACGTGTCGTGCCTGCTGAGCACGATCGGCGCCGCGGCTTTCGCCTCCGGCTTCCTCGGCTGGGGCCGTGGCCAGGCGTTCAACGACCCGCTGACCGGGCTGACGAACCGCGCCGGCCTGATCCACGCCGCCGAGCCGGCGATCGCCGAGATGCTGCTCGCCGGCCGCTCGGCGATCCTGATGGTGCTCGACGTGAACCGCTTCCGGGAGATCAACACCGCGCTCGGCCACCAGGCCGGCGACGAGGCGCTGCGGGAGTTCGCCAACCTGCTGCGCGGGGTGAAACCGACGCCGCTGTTCGCGGGCCGGCTCGGCGGCGACGAGTTCGTCCTGGTCCTGCCTGGCCCGGAGCTGGCCGCCGAGGACGACGACGAACGCCGCGACCGGCTCGGGCGCGTCGGGCGAAACGTGCTCGACCAGCTCGACGGGTTGGTCCGTATCCGTGGCATCGACGTCGAGCTCGAGTCGACCGCGGGCCTGGCGGTCGCGCCGCGCAACGGCGAACGGCTTTCCGCGCTGTTGCCGTGCGCCGACGCGGCGCTCGCCAACGCCAAACGCGACGGTGCCCGGGTCGGGGTCTGGACCAGTGGGATGGCCGGGACGGTCGGCGTCCGCTCCTGGGAGCTGGCGCTCCACGCCCAGCTGCGCCGGGCGATCGCCAACCGCGAGCTGGTCCTCTACTACCAGCCGCTGCAGGATGCGGCGACCGGCCAGGTCGCCGGCGTCGAGGCGCTGGTGCGCTGGTGCCATCCGGAGCGTGGCCTGCTGCCGCCGGGCTCGTTCCTGCCGATGGCCGAACGCTCCACCCTGATCATCGACCTGACCTGGTGGGAGCTGGACGAGGCGCTCGGCCAGTGCGCCGCCTGGATGCGCGAGGGCCTGGAGATCCCGGTGTCCGCGAACCTGTCCGCCCGCATGCTGATCGTCGACGACCTGCCCCGGCTGATCACCCGCCGGCTCGAGGCCTACGACCTGCCCCCCGACATGCTCACCCTGGAGATCACCGAGAGCGCGCTCATCTCCCAGCCGGCCAGGGCCGCGGCCATGCTGGGGGAGCTGCGGACCGCCGGGGTGAAGCTCGCGCTCGACGACTTCGGCACCGGCTACAGCTCGATGGAGATCCTCAAGGCGCTCCCGTTCGACGAGATGAAGATCGACAAGGGCTTCGTCGCGGACGCCCGCGGCAGCCTGCCGGACGTCGCGATCGTCCGGTCGGTCGTCGACCTCGGCCACCGGCTCGGCCTGCGCGTCGTCGGCGAGGGGGTCGAGGACGAGGAATCCGCCCGGATGCTCATCGAGCTCGGCGTCGATCTGCTCCAGGGTGACGCCCTCTCGCCGCCGGTGCCGGCCGACCAGCTGGCCGCGCTGCTGAGGGGCGGCTACCAGCCCGTCGCTGCCTCCGCCGAGGCCGCCGAGGCCGCCGAGGCCGCCGAGCCGGCAGCCGGGGCGACCGTGCCCGCCGCCGCGGCGCCGGAGACCGCCCCGGCACCGCCGGACGCTGATCGTCCCGCGGCCGTGGAGGCGGACGAGAGCCCCACCGTCGCCGCACACAAGGCGGCCCGGCTCGTGGTGCCGGAGAAGACCACCGAGCTGTGGGTCCGGACCGGGATGGCCGCGCCCAACCCGCCGGACGAGGCCGAACGGCTCGTGGCGCTGCGCCGTTACCGCATCCTCGACACGCCGCCGGAGCCCCAGTTCGACGCCCTGGCCACGCTGGCGGCACAGGTCACCGACTGCCGCTACGGCTACCTGGTCTTCATCGACGCCAACCGGGAGTGGTTCAAGGCGGTCCACGGCGTGGAGGTGACCGATCTCGGCGCCCGGGTCGGCCCCGGGTCGTACATCGTGGCCTCCGGCGAGTACCTCGAGATCGCCGACACCACCCGCGACCTGCGATATGCCCACCTCGCCCGGATCGAGCCGGCCCACGTGATCTTCGTGGCCGGCGCGCCGCTGCGGACCGCGGAGGGCCGGATCCTGGGCGCGCTCAGCGTCTCCGACCGGGTGCCGCGCCGCCTCACCAGCGCCCAGCGAATCGCGCTTCAGGAACTGGCCGCGCACACCATGCGGCTGCTCGACGCCCGGCTGGAACGGCTGCTGCTCGAAGAGGTCGAGGAGGGCCTGGACCGGCTGGACCGGTTCTGGCACCGCCGCGACCTTGCGGCCGCGGCCGCCGTGTTCACAGACACGGTCCGGTCGCTCTGTGGCGCGGACACGGCGGCCGTCATGCTGCCCGACCTTCCTGGCTCGTCCGTCTTCCGGGTCACCGGGCTGTCCGTCGCCAAAGGCGCCCGGCCGGTCTCCACAGTCGGGATGCGCACCACGCTCGAGGCCGAGGAGGTCGTGCGCAAGGTGGCGGGATCACGCCGGCCGGTGTTCGTCCCAGACGCCTCGGCGAGCACCGTGCTCTCGCCGTCGATGGCACGCAAGATGGAGGTCGCGTCCGCGTTGATGGTGCCGCTGCTGGGCGAGGGCGGCGCGCAGGGCCTGGTCGCGGTCCGCTGGGTCCGGCCGATGCCCAAGCTCGACCCGGCCGTGCTCCGCGCGGTCACGCTGTTCACCGGGCAGGGCCGGCACACCCTCGAACGGCTGCTAACCGCCGCAGGCAGGCCCGCCGGCCCCGCCCCTCACACCGGCCCCGCCTCGCCCAACGGCCGTGGCGGGCGACGTGGCTCGGGCCGTGGCAGCGCCACCGTACTCGGCAACCGCGCCGACCCGGCCAGCGCCTCGGGCCCGTCCGCCCGGCCGTGCTCGGCCGTCGCGGACTCGCCCGGGGACGACGCCCGGTCCCTGGGCGACATCGGCTCGACGCGAGGCGACGGCCGCGCAGGCGGCGACCACGACGGCCGGTCCGACCGCCGCACCCGCCCAGCCGACACCGCCCACCGGGCCCGCTGATCTCCCATCCACCCCTTGGCGGCCGGGTGGTCGCTGCTGCCTAGCTGGTCGGTCTGGTGTCCGTGCCATCCGCTGGCGGTGCCTGCGGCCCGGCCTCGGCCGCCGCGGCGAGCCGGCCGGCGGCGCGGCCCTGCAGCACCGCCAGTGCGCCATCGGCGCCGAGGAACAGCACCGCGAGCCACGACAGCGTCGCGACCTTGGAGAACTGGGACACCCAGTCGCCGTTCACCGGCAGGTGGTACCGGGCCTGCACCTCCAGCACGTAGGCGACGCTGACCAGCAGCGCCCCGACCGCGCCGGCCCGCAGCAGCACCCGCCCGCGCGGGGCCAGCGCGGCGACGAGGGTGACCGTCGCCGTGACCGCGCCCGCCAGCGGGTTCACGATGAACGTCCCGACCGCCAGGATGGCGACGACCAACAGCCCGACCTGGACGAGGCCGACCCGCTGGGTGGCCGCGAGCGGCGAGTCCAGCCGGGGCAGGTCGACGGGTGTGCGCGGCCGGCTGGCCCTGCGCCGCCGCCGGCCCGTCACCCCGAGCAGGGCCAGGCACAGCACCGCCGAGACCACGGAGACGGTCAGCGACGCGTAGACGACCCGCTGCGGGGTCCAGCTGAGCTGGACCTTGAAGCTGTCCGAGGTCGGGTTCACCCGCCAGCCGTTCGCGTAGCCGTCGATCAGCTGCGGGGCCGCCAGGTCGGTGTTGTCGTCGATCTTGCCGTGCCAGCCGGCGGACAGGCTCTGCCCGAGTACGAGCCAGAAAGGCTGGCCGGGCTTCGCCCCCGTGACGCTCAGGACGAACGTCGTCGGCCCGGCGAGGTCCACGTGGACCTTCGGCGCCGCGGTGCTCGCGGTCGTGGCGCTGGCGGGCCGGCTCGCGAGGTCGGTCTGCCGCTGGGCCTGGGAGGTGTCCAGGGCGTTGAACGACGTCGCGTCCGGCCAGGTGGTCCCGCCGACGTCGGAGGCGAGCACCAGCCGGTCGAGGTCGAACCCGGTCTTCGCCCCGTTCGCGGTCCGCAGCAGGTGGTCACCGGCACCGAGGCGCACCGGGGTGCCGCAGGTGACGACGTCCAGGCCGAGCCGGTTGGCCGCGTCGCCGGACGTCCCGACGACGCGCAGGCCGACCGGCTTGCCGTCGACCGTGAGCAGGTCGGTGTGGCAGGTGTTCGAGTCCAGGCCCTGCGGCGCGGCCATCCCCGCGGTGCCGCCGGTGCCGAGGACGCCGGGCAGGTCGACCTCCGCGATCCCCACCGGCATGATCGAGACGCCTTCGGAGATCGTGTCCTTGGTGGTCACCTGCCGGACGCCGTCGACGACGAACCGCACGGTCCTGCCGGTGGCGGCCGGCAGCTGCAGGGTCACCGTGCTGGTGGCGCCGTGCTTCGCGGTGTCGGCCATCGGGGGCACGGCCACCTCGCCGACCTTCTGGCCGTCGACGAGGACACCCAGCTGGGTCGGCACCGAGTGCTGCCCGTCGGTCACGAACGTGAACTGCCCGGTCGACAGCTTGACGGGTGCCTGGCCCTGCTGGGTGGTCAGCTGGATCCAGCTGCCCTCCTGCTGGCCGAAGCCCGGCTGCCAGGCCGTGTCCGGGTCGCCGTCGAAGGCGGCCGCGGCCCGGGAGCCCAGGTCACCAGGCAGCCGGCCCGACGAGAGGATCGCCGGCGCCTGCGCGGGCCGGCCGAGCAGCGTGTCGACCGTGGTGTCCGGGATGTAGGAGGAGATCCGGGCCGTGCCGGTGAGGCTGAACGTCCGCGCCGTCGGCAGGGTGAACACCCGGTCGATCGTCGACTCGGTGTCCTCCTTGAACGGCTCGGCCGGGTTCGCCCGGTCCCGGGTCATCGTCAGCACCAGCTGGTGGTCCAGCGAGCCGGCGCCGGCGGTGGCGAGCAGGTCCGTCGGCATCCGCAGCAGGTCCTGCGCGACGGCCGGCTGGCCATTCGCCATCGGGATCCTCACGTCGGCCAGGCCGACGGCGGACAGGCCGCTGTAGTTCGGGAGCCGGCCGTAGTTCGTCGCGTCGATCCGGATAGTCAGGGTCTTGAACGTCCGGGACGGGAACGTCACGACCTGGCCCTGCGAGGTCCGGGAGACGTCGCCGAGGTCCACGGTCACCGGCGAGCCGCCGTCGAACGTCAGCGTGGCCTTGGTGATCCACCGGTTGCGCGGCCCGGTCAGCGGCTGCGTGAGAGTGACGTGGTCGGTGGTGGTGGGCGCCGCGAGCGTCGCCTGCCAGCGCTCGCCGGCCGGGTCGGTGAACGCGCCGACCCGCCACGCCGTCGTCAGGTCACCGTCGATGCCGTGCACCGGGCGGTCGGCCGGGCCGTACGCGAACGTGTTGCCGTAGCTGGACGCGGTGACCGACGCGACCTGCGGCGCCTGGCCGGGGGCGGTCAGCACCTCGACGGTCTGGTCGGCGGTGGTCTGGCCCGGGAACAGTGGCAGCCGGTTGTCGTTCGGGTCCTTGACCAGCGGGCCGATGCCGGGCTGCTCGACGTAGCCGAAGTTCTCCCGGATGCCGGTCCAGCGCTCGGCGCGCAGCTGGTCGGAGTCGCTGACGAGCAGCTCTGCGCCGTCGTCCAGCGCCTGCTTGAGCCCGGCCGGGTCCTTGGCGAGCGCCGCCGTGTACAGGACGGCCCGGTTGTTGTCGACGACCGGGCCGAGCAGCCCGGTCGCCGCCGCGTCGACCAGCGCCTCGCCGTTGCCGCTGACCAGCAGCGGCCCCTGTGTGGTGGCGGTGCGCACGATCGGCGACGGGTCGGTGACCGGGAAGTCGGCGAGCTGCGGCGGCTCCGGCACGGTCGGGTCGGTGCCGAGCGTGATCTCGTCAACGTACGGGATCTTCGTGTCCTCGGACACCGGCGGGCCGTAGGTCGTCGGCTTGCCCAGGCCGTTCGGGACCGGCGACGTGAACAGCTGCCAGTCGGCGCGCGGCCGCGGCCCGCGGAACTCCTCGTAGGCGTTGTTGTTGCGCAGCACGACGTCGCCGACGCCCATCAGCTTGGCGATGTCGTTGATGGACGACGTCTCGAAGACGCCCTCCTGCAGCCGCCGGTCCAGCGAGCGGATCAGGTCGACGCTGCCGGCCTCACCGTAGGGGATCAGCTCGCGCTGGACGGTCGGGCGGTCGGTCAGCCCGGTGGTGACCGTGTCGAGCGTCGTGCCCCAGCGGTAGTGGGCGAAGTCGGCGCCGGGCAGCTCGAGGACGCGGGTGTCGTTCCCCTTCGCGCCGAGCGCGTTCGCGAGCGCGACCTCGTAGTCCGGGACGTTCTCCGGCCGGGTCAGGCTCTGCTCCATGAGCTGGCCGCGGAACAGCGGGGCAAGGTCGATCGCCAGCAGCGCGAGCACGACCAGCGTGACCGCCGTCGGCAGCAGGGCGCCGGGCCGCGGCTTGAAGACGAGCTGGCGACGGCGCTGACCGTCGCTGTGGCGCCCGCCGATCCGGCCGGGAGCCAGCGTCTGGCCACGGGCGGCCGCCGCGTCGGCGTCGGCGTCGGCGGCCCGGGCGGCCCGGCGCTCGGTCCAGGCGCCGAGCGCGCCCGCGAGCATGACGGCCAGGCCCAGCACGACCAGAGGCGCCGCGCGCGGCAGCGACCGTAGCGCGAGGCCGGCCGTCGAGTCCTCCGCGAAGGTCTTGAACAGGTAGCCGAGCGGCGACGGATGGGTGTACGGGTACACGCCGACGGAGACCGTGGTGCCCAGCACGACCAGGGCGACGAAGTAGGCCCGGTGGCCCCACTTGATGACGGTCGCGGCGAACAGCCCCATCAGCGGCACCAGGAAGCTGACGACCAGCAGCCACAGCGACTGGGTGTAGCTGACGGCCGGGGTGATCCAGGGGCCGAGCGCGTCCTGGCCGTAGAAGAACCAGTTCCCGAGCCCGCGCAGCACCTCGGACGCCTGGGAGCTGCTGGCCACCGTCTGGACCGTCTCGGTGAACGCCAACACGTTCAGGCCGTAGCCGGCCTGGGTGTAGAGACCGGAGATCCACCAGAGGTTGACGACGAAGGTGAGGATCACCGCGCGGGTGATCATCCCCATCGCGGCCCGCAGGGTGGCCTCGCGGGTGCCCCAGATCGCGAACGGCACCCACAGCACCGGCGCCAGCATGATCAGTATGAGGCTGGAGGCGTTGATGCTGCCGACCGCGGTGACGACCAGGGCGAACGCCGCGGGCCAGCGCCAGG
Organism: Pseudofrankia sp. DC12; assembly: GCF_000966285.1. Lineage (NCBI taxonomy): Bacteria > Bacillati > Actinomycetota > Actinomycetes > Frankiales > Frankiaceae > Pseudofrankia > Pseudofrankia sp. DC12. The sequence continues at coordinate 633,062 of NZ_KQ031391.1, read as the reverse complement.
CCTCGGCGCCGCGCCAGCTGCCCTTGCCCTGCTCGGCCTCGCGCAGGCCGCGGACGGTGATCCCGATGAACCAGCCGAGACCGGCGTAGGGCAGCAGGATCGCCGAGATCCGCGCCTCGTACTCCAGTGAGTACGGCGTCAGCATGTAGCCGAACGCCGCGACGATCGAGTACCGGTCCCGCCAGCCGAACGACCGCAGCAGGAACAGCACGCCCACGCCGGCGACGAAAAGGATGCTGCCGGTCCACAGCCGCTGCGCGACCCACATCGGGAAGCCGAGCTCGTGCAGCAGGAAGTACCAGAGGCCCTGCGGGAACAGGTAGCCGATGTTCTGGTGGGTGACCGTGCCCATGCCGACGTCGGGGTCCCACATCGACACCGCCCGGCTGAGCAGCCGGCCCGGGTCGAGGTAGAGGTAGGCCTTGGTGTCGGCGCCGATCTCGCCGGGCGAGGTGCGCAGGAGCGGCAGGTAGGCCACCGCCGCCAGCACCAGCGCGGCCCAGCTCGGCCGCCACAGCCGCCACCGGCGGCGCTCGGTCCCGTCATCCGGCCCGGCGGCCCCCGGCACGTCCTCGACGGGCTGGACGGACGGCAAGGTCCCGGTTCCGGGGCCGGTGGGCCCCGTCGGGTCCTGGGTCGTCAAGGTCACCGCAGCGGCCCGTGCAGCCGGTCCAGCCCGCCCGGGCGCGGCGCGCGGCGGCGGTGCTTCGCCGCCTCCTGGGCCAGCGCCGCGAACGTCCGGCGGGCGGTGTTCGCCCAGGTGAACGTGGCGGCGTGGGCGAGCGCGCCGGCGGTGAGCCGGTCGCGCAGGCCCTGGTCGCCGATCACCCTGCCGAGGGCGCCGGCCAGGTCGCACGGCTCGACCAGCAGGCCGGACAGCCCGTCGGCGACGGCGTCGGTGTGCCCGGCGATGTTCGACACGACCGACGGCGTGCCGCAGGCGGCCGCCTCGGTGATCGTCATGCCCCAGCCCTCGCGGGCGGACGCGCTCGTCAGGACCCAGGCCTGGCGGTAGTACGCCAGCAGCCCCTCGTCGTCGACCCGGCCGGGCAGCTTCAGCCACTCGGCCGCCCCGGCGGCCCGGATCCGCGCCTCCAGTGCCGGGCGCTCGTAGCCCTCGCCGACGATGACCGCTTCCAGCGTCGGGTGCTGCTCGCGCAGCCGGACGAGGGCGTCGATGAGCACGTCGAATCGCTTCACCGGGACCAGCCGGCCGACCGCCAGCACCATCGGGTGCCCCGAGCGCTCACCCAGCGGGGCGTAGTGCTCGTCGATGCCCGGTGGGATCACCGAGATGTTCGCCGGTGGCAGCCGCAGCATCTCGATGATCTCGCTACGGGACGACTCGGACAGGGTCAGCACCCTGGTCCGCCGGTAGAACGGAGGCGCGATCGTGCTCTCCAGCGCCTCGCCGACCTGGGACAGCGGCGGCTTGAGCACCATCCGCCACATCTCACCGTGGACGTGGTGCAGGAAGACGACCCGCGGGCACGGTGCCCAGACCGGCGAGAAGAACGGCATGCCGTTCCAGATCTCGACCAGGCCGTCCCAGGGGCCGCCGTGGCCGAGCGCGCCGGACATCGCGGAGCGCGGGAACACGGCGTACCGGCCGGCCTTGCGGACCACCGAGTAGCCGTTGCGGGTCGCCTGCGGCAGGTGGCCCGGGGCGTGCGCGGTGCGCATGCTGACGTCCACGCCGGCCGCGGCCCAGGCGGCGGCGACCTTGTCGGCGTGCAGCTCGGAGCCGCCGGCCTCGGGGTCGTCCAGGTCCCGCCAGGCGAGCATGTGCACCCGGCGCAGCCCGGAGCGCTCGACCAGCTCCTCGAGGGTCGGTTCGCGGACCTCGATCCGCGCGGCGCGCGGCGTCTCGGCCAGGCCGACCCCGCCGCCGGCCGGGACTGGCCGCAGGCCGCCCTGGGCTAGCGCCGTCGCGTCGCCGCCCGTTCCCGGGGTCCCGGCTGGCTCCGCTGAACCGAGATGGGAGGTCTGACTCATGCGGTCACCTCCGTGGCAGGCGCGCTCGCGGCCGCGGCGACGGTCGTGCGGCGGGCCGCGCCGACGACGAGCAGCCCGGTGACCACGGCGAGCACGGCCTGGACCGCGAGGTCCAGCCGCGCGGTGGCGACCGGGGACCCGCCGGCCAGGGTGATCAGCCCGGCGGCGGCGGTGGCCGTGATCCCGAGCGCGACCAGCACGGCGCGCGAGCCCAGGGCCAGCAGGTAGTGGGTGAACAGCACAGTTGCTCCGAGACAGGTCATCGCTCCGGCCAGCGGGAGGAGGGCGCCGGACGCGTCGGTGAATCGAGGCCCGAAGGCCAGGGACAACAGGGTGGCGGGCGCGGCGGCCGCGACGGCCAGCAGCACGGTCGCCGGCGCCACGAGGATCGCGAGCGTCGCGCCGAGCTGGTGCAGGGCGTGCTCGCCCAGGTGGCGCCGATCGGCCGCCTCGGGCAACAGGAACCCGGCCAGCACGACGGCCCCGAACATCAGGACCTTGCTGGTGACGGAGACCGCGGCGTACTGGCCCGACTCGGCCGGCGCGAGCCGGCCCTGGATCAGCACGTCGATGTTCTGCAGCAGGGCCAGGAACCCCAGCGCGGCCAGCGCGGCTCCCAGCTCGACGGCAAGCCGCCGTTCGCCGGCGGCTCCCGGGCCGCCGCCGGCCGTCACGGCCGGCTCGGCGCAGGCGGGGGCGAGAGTGCCGGGAGCGGCCGTGAGCGCGGCCGGTGCGCCCACGGGGCTCGGCGCCAGGCGGCGCAGCGCGAGACGGGTGTGGACCAGGGCGGCCAGCACGCCGCACAGCACGGCGGTCGCGGCGCCGGCCTGGCCCAGCCCGGCGAGCACCAGGCCGACGGTCGCGCACCCCTTCACCGCGGCGTCGACCAGCAGGTTCGTGGCCAGCTCCCGGTAGCGGCGGGTGGCCTGCAGCAGGCCCCTGTCGACGCACAGCAGGCACCAGGCCGCGCCGGCGGTCAGCGTCTGCGCGACCCCGCCGGCCCCCGGCAGCGAGAGCTCGTGGGCGAGTGGCCCGCGCACCGCGAGCGCGACCAGGGCGACGACGGCCACCGTGCGCAGCCCGACCGAGCGCACCCGGGCCGCCCAGCCGGCGACCAGATCCGCGCGACCGGTCCTGGTCCACGTCGTGACCCGGCGGACCACCCCGACGAGCAGCGCGCTGCCCGGCATCGAGACGACCATGAACAGGGCGAAGAGCACCGCGGTGGCGCCGTACGAGCGGGTGCTCATCGCCCGCGCGATGACGAGGGTGACGCCGAGGTTCGCGACGTTCGCCAGCATCCCGGCGAGTGCCAGCGGGGTCGCGCCGCGCAGCGCGCCGCGCAGCCGGGACCCCGGCGGCACGTCGTCGGTGGCACCCTGTCGCCGTGGCACGCTGCTACTGTCACGCAGTGTGGTCGCTCGCGCCCTGGCGGAAGGCTCCGCGGGCGCTTCCAACGTGACGTACCGGGCCCTCGGGACATGCCAGGCGAGCTCGGCCGAACCGGCTGACGGCGTCGCGCCGGTCGTGGCCGGGCCGTCGGCGGCGGCCGGGTCGCCGTCGGGCGCGGCGTGGCCGGCCGGGCGGGCTCGGGCGGCCGGCGCGCGGTAGGCCCCCGAGGGGCCGCGGGCCGACGGCGGTAGGCGGTCGGCCCGGCGCGCGGCTCGCCCGCCGGGCCGCAGCGGTGGACCGGTCACCGAACCGTCAGCGCCTGCCCCGCGGTCTCCCGCTCGACCGCGAGATCCGCGTCGACCATCATGTCGACCAGGTCCGTGAAGGTGACGGTTGGCTTCCAGCCCAGCTGGTCCATGGCCTTCGACGGGTCGCCGACCAGCAGGTCGACCTCGGCGGGCCGGAAGAACCGCGGGTCCTGCTTGACGTAGGGCGTCCAGTCGTCGATCCCGACCCGGGCGAAGGACGCGTCCAGCAGCTCGCGGATCGAGTGCGTCTCGCCGGTGGCGACCACGTAGTCGTCGGGGGAGCCCTGCTGCAGCATTCGCCACATCGCCTCGACGTAGTCGCCGGCGAAACCCCAGTCCCGGCGGGACTCGAGGTTTCCCAGCGTGATCGAGTCCTGCAGGCCCAGCGCGATCCGGGCGACGCCCTTGGTCACCTTCCTGGTGACGAACTCGATCCCGCGCCGCGGCGACTCGTGGTTGAACAGCATGCCCGAGCAGGCGAACATCCCATACGACTCGCGGTAGTTGACCGTCAGGTAATGCCCGAAACACTTCGCGACACCATACGGCGAACGCGGGTGAAAAGGTGTGGTCTCGCGTTGCGGTGTCTCTCGGACCTTCCCGAACATCTCGGACGAAGACGCCTGGTAGAAGCGCATCCGGGAGACATCGCTGCCGGCCGTGATCCGCATCGCCTCGAGGATTCGCAACACACCCATCCCCGTCGTCTCGCCGGTCAGTTCGGCCTGTTTCCAGGAGAGTCCGACGAACGAGATGGCGCCGAGGTTGTACACCTCGTCGGGCTGGGAGATCTCCACCGCGCTGATCAGGGAGGACAGGTCGGTCAGGTCGCCCTCGAGCAGCTCGACACCCGGAATGATCCGCTCGACGGTGGCGACCTTCGGGTTCGACTGGCCCCGCACCAGGCCAAAGACCTCATAACCCTTGGCCGTCAGCAGCTCGCCCAGGTACAAGCCGTCCTGACCGGTGATCCCCGTGATGAGCGCGCGAGGCACGATCACTCTCCCGTCTGAGTCGGCATGCCGCCGGTCGTGAGATTAGCGTTCGGTAAAGCATGCAGGTCAGCCGGGGGATGTGGTTGTCACCACGGGAGTACGATCCGTGCGTGTCGGGCGAACCAGCTGAACAATCGCTGGCAGCAGCGCCTCGCCGACGATGTGGCCACCCGCGGCGGTAATGTGCACGCCGTCGTCCCGGGTGAGGACCCCGTCGATGTGGTCCGTGAACCGGTTGCCTGGCGTCAGCACCGCGTTGAGATCCGCGATGCTCGCGATCCCTGGATGACGGCCGGCGGCCTCCCGCAACAGCTTGTTGAACTGCGCCACTCGTTCGGGCTTGGTCTCCGGGAACTGCGTCCCGTCAGGCCCCTCCCGGGCCGCGACCGCCGGGGTCGTGAACAGCACGACCTTGGCGCCGCGCGCGGACAGCGTGGTGATCGCCAGGTCGAGCTGGCCGGCCAGGTAGGCGTCGAACGCCGGCTCGCCGACGTGCGTCCACACCCCGTCGAGCAGCTGGTCGGTGACCTCCCAGCGGCCGACGAGGAGCACCGCGACGTCCGGGTCGATCTGGTTCACCCGGGTGGTGAACCGGGCCGGCCACTGGTCGCACCCGGCTGTCGTCGGCCCGGCGATGCCGTTGAGCTTGCGGGTCGGCAGCCGGGCGACGCCGCAGCCGAGCATCGACGCGTCGGCGACCTGTACGTTCATCGTCGCCGCCACGGTGGTGAACTGGCTGCCGACCAGCGTGGTGGCCAGCGAGTCCCCGGCGACCAGCATCTTCAGCGGAGGCCCGTCGGCGGCGCCCTGCGCCCCGGTCGGGACCGAGCCGTTGCTGCCCTCGACCTGGGCCGCCAGCTTGTCCAGGTCGTTGGGGCTGCGGGCGGTGGACGCGGTGGTGCTGGTCGCCAGCACCGCGACGGTCACCACGGCGGCGACGATCGCCGGCACGGTGAGCCTCGGCTTCGGGAAGCGGATCTGGCGGCGCCGGATCGGGTTCTCGACCAGGTAGAACGACGCCAGCGCGCACGCCGCCGTCGCGCCCATCCGGGCGCCGAGCAGGGCCGGCCCGTGCAGCCCCGTCCGGGACGCGGTGAGCGCCTGCAGGATCGGCCAGTGCCACAGGTAGAGGCCGTAGGAGATCTTGCCGATGTAGGTCAGCGGCCGGGCCGAGAGCACCTTGGCGACCAACGAGGTCGGCACCTCGACGATCGCCGCGACCAGCACGCCGACGATGACGGCGACCCCGAGGAAGCCCCCGGCGTATAGGCCCCGGGCCTGGCCGTCGACGGTGGCCCACAGTGCGATCATGGTCAGCAGTGCCAACCCGCCGGCGTGGCCGAGCACCTTCTTGCCCCGCGGGGTGAACCCGGCCTTGCGCTGCGCCCGCCACACGGCGAGTGCCGCGCCGGTCAGCAGCGCCTGTACGCGGACCTCGGTGCCGTAGTAGATCTTCGAGGCGTCGACGCCGGCGAGCAGCAGGCACAGGCCGGCCAGCGAGCTCGCCTCGGCGCCCAGCACCGCCACCGAGAGGGCCGCCGACTGGGCCTTCCGCCGCTGCTGCTTCCACTTGTCGGCGGTCCGGGCGCTGTGCCGCATCAGCAGGAAGACGATCAGCGGCCAGAGCACGTAGAACTGCTCCTCGACCGCCAGCGACCAGGTGTGCAGCAGTGGCGACGGGGCCGAGAAATGGTCGAAGTAGCTCTGGCCGGACAGGGCGAACCGCCAGTTCGCCACGTAGAACAACGTCGCCAGGATGTCGAGGCGGATCTTGCCGACGTCGCTCGGCGCCGCCATCCAGCGGGCATACGCCGCCACGGCGAGCACCAACAGCAGCACCGCGGGCAGCAGCCGGCGGAACCGGCGGACCCAGAAGTCCTTCAGGTCGATGCGCCGGGTCGCCCGGTACTCGGCCACCAGCAGGCCGGTGATCAGGAACCCGGACAGCACGAAGAACGTGTCGACGCCCAGCAGTCCGCCGCGGACCCACGGGATGCCGGCGTGGTAGGCGATCACCGCGAGGACCGCGAGAGCGCGCAGCCCGTCGAGGCCGGGGGAGTGCACGATCGGCGCGAGGAACGTCCCGGTCGTGTCCGCGTCCCCGGGCCCGATCGCGTAGCTGGCCGGCGCGGCCGCGTTCGGGTCGAGCAGCGCCAGCCCGCCGGTCCTCGCCCCGGCGGCGGCCTCGCGGGCCCTGGGCTCGGCCACCGGGCCGGGCGGCAGCGCCGCTACCGACCGCCTCGTGTAGGTCGGGTCCGGGCGCCGGGTGATCGGCTCGGACCGTTCGTTCGGCCCGGTCCGCGGGCGCGTGCCTCGCGGTACCGGGGTCGTGGGTGGCGAGATCGCGTCGTCTTCCTCGGGCTCGTCCGACCAGCGCACCGGCCGCCGCTCGCCGTCGGGGCGCCGGGCGGCTGGCCGGTCGTCGCCGTGACGGCCGTTCGCTCGCCGGGCGACGCCGATGCGGCGCGGGTCGCGCCGGTCGTCGTCATCCCCGCCCGGAGACCGCCGGCGGGACGGGTCGTCGCGCGCACCGTCCCACTGGTCGCGACCGGAGCGGGCGGCGGGGCCGGGCCCCGCGTGCTCACGGTCGCCGGGGCCGCGTCCCGCCCGTCCCGGGCGGGTGCTGTCGGCGCGATCGCGCACACCCGCGGCGCCGCGCCGGTCCGGACCGGTCAGGCCGCCTTCATCACGGCCCGGCCCGTTCCCGCGACCGGCGAACCGGCCCTCGCGGTCGGCCTCGCCGTCCGGGCCCTCGAGCCGCTCGCCCACGGCGTCCCGCCGGTCGTCGTGGCCGTCCGCGGTCTCGTCGTCGGGGTGGCCCGGGCGGTTGGGGGCGGGCGGCCGGAACCGGTTCGCGTCGGAGATCCGGACCGTGTCAGCGTCTTTGCCGCTCAGCCGGGCCTCCTCCCGCTCGTCCGCCTACGATGACGGGCGGCCCGGTGTCCGGTGACCGCTCTGCGAAGTATGCGGTAGTCCCTGGCGAGTTGCTCGCCCGAGTCCAGGGCACCACCGACGGGCGGGCGCCGGATCGCGTCGCCCGCACAAGAAGACCAATCATCACACCCATCGCTCACGGGGGGTGGGACCGCGCTTGGTACCGTCCCGCCGTGACCGAAGCCGCTGTCGTGCCAGCAATGGGGGGCATGTCCGACGCTGGCACGACGGCGCGCGACCGCCCGGCCCGGCGCTGGTGGCTGCTGCTGGCGCTGTTCCTGGCCGTCGGCCTCGGCATACGCCTGTGGTACCTGTTCGCCTGCCTGCATCCCGCGAAGGTCATCGGCGACCCGCTGTACTACCACCAGGCGGCGAACCTCTTCGCCAGCGGGCGCGGCTGGCCGGACCCCTACGAGCTGAACATCAACCACCGGTACGTGGCGGACGCGCAGCATCCACCGCTGACGAGCGCCCTGCTCGCGCTGCCGTCGCTGGTCGGGCTGACCTCGTTCCTCGACCACCAGATCTCCGAGTGCCTGCTCGGCACCCTGGCGATCTTCTTCGTGGCGCTGACCGGGCGGCGGGCCGCCGGGCCGGCCGCCGGGCTGGTCGCGGCGGCGATCGCCGCGGTCTACCCAGGGATGTGGATCAACGACCCGCTGGTGATGTCGGAGACGACCGGCATCCTGGCGTGCTCGGTGCTGCTGTGGCTTGCCTACCGGTACTGGGAGCGGCGCGGGTACCTGGACGCCGCGCTGCTCGGCGCCTCCGCCGCCGCGGCCGCGCTCGCCAGGGCGGAGCTGCTCCTGCTCGCGCTCTTCCTGGTCACCCCGCTGATCCTGCTGGCCCGGCCGCGAGCTGGGCCGGGCGGCCGGCTGGCGTCCTGGCGGCGGGCCGTCGCACTGCTGGTGACGGCGGCTGCCGCCTGCGTGCTCGCGATCGCGCCCTGGGCGGTCTACAACCTGACCAGGTTCCACCAGCCCGAGTACCTCTCCACCGGGCTCGGCACCACACTGGCGGTCACGACCTGTGACCAGACCTACTCGGGCCCCGCGCTGGGCTTCTGGGACTTCGACTGCGTCCTGGAGATCCCGAACCCGCCCACCGAGCGGTCCGACCGGGACGTCTTCTACCGGAAGGCGGCCTACGCCTACCTCGGCGCGCACGAGCGCGAGCTGCCGAAGGTGGCGCTGGCCAGGGCCGGCCGCACCTGGGGCCTGTTCCACCCCTTCCAACAGCTCCAGCTCGACACGATCGAGCTGCGGCCGATCCGCGTCAGCCAGGTCGGCCTCGGCTCACTGTGGGTGCTGATGGCGGCCGGCGGCGCCGGCGCGGTGGTGCTGCGCCGGCGCCGGTCGCTGCTGCTGCCGCTCGTGGCGCTGCCGGGCGCGCTGACGATCGCGTCGACCATGGTCTACGGCACCAGCAGGTTTCGGGCCGTGGCCGAGCCGGCGGTCGTGCTGCTCGCCGCCGTCGCCTTCGCCGCCGTCCGCGGCCGGTTCGTCCCGCGCGGCCGGCACAGCGGCGCCCGGCCGCCGGCGATTCCGCTGGCCAGGCCCGAACTCGCCCCGACCGCCGAGCCAGCGATGCCATCGCCGGTCGGCGACCTGACGGTGCCGCTTCGTCCCGGCCGGCTGGGTCTCCCGGCCGGGGCCGGCGACGGGTCGCCGTCGGCTTCCACCGGGCCCGCTCCCGACGGCGGCGCGGCACAGCTGCCAGCAGAGGTGACATAGGTGGCGATGACGTGACGATGCGTCCGGAGATGACGCTGCGCCGTGACAGATCCGGCGTCCACCGGGCAGCCTGGAACAGCCCTGGTACCTTACGTTCCGTGTCGGTCCGCAGCTTCCCGGGACTCGCGCCGTGAGCGGCCTGGGCATCCGCCAGCTGGCCCGATCCGACGATCCGACCACCATCGCGGTCGACGGCGGAACCACGGTCATCGGGGCGACGACCGGCCCGGCCGCGGCCGCGGAGCCGAGCGCTCCGCCGCGCCGGGACACCACCATCTTCCCCGGGTTCGACGGCCTGCGCGCCATCGCCGCGGTCCTCGTGCTGGTCGTGCACACCGGCTTCATGACCACGCTGACGCTGCAGACGAAGTTCGGCCCCTACGTCGCCCGGGCCGAGATCGGCGTCGCGGTCTTCTTCCTGATCTCCGGGTTCCTGCTCTACCGGCCGTTCGCCGCCCGCCACTTCGCGCTGGCCGACCGAGGCGGCGGCGAGGACATCCCGGACGCGGGCGGGTTCTGGATCCGCCGGTTCATGCGGATCGTCCCGCTCTACTGGCTGGTCTTCGTGATCAGCCTGGTCGTCATCACCGACAAGATGATCGTCGCGAACGTCGCGGGTCTCGCCGAGTGCCTGCTGTTCCTGCAGGGCTACCAGCCGTCGTGGGCCCTGCAGGGGCTGACCCAGGCGTGGACGCTTGACGTCGAGGTCGCCTTCTACCTGTTCGTACCGCTTTTCGCCTGGCTGCTGGGCCGGCGCGTGCGGCCGCCACGGATCCAGCTGCTGCGGGAGCTGACCGGTGTCGCGGCGCTCTACCTGGTCGGCACGCTGGTGCACTGGCGAATGATCGGCCACGAGCACGGCTGGACCGCCGGCTGGCCAGCGTGGCTGCCAGTCTGGTGGGACCTGTTCTCGCTCGGGATGTTCCTGGCCGTGGTCTCGGCCTGGTACGGCCGGCAGGGGCGCCATCCGCGCTGGTCGACGCTGCCTGGCTCGGGGACGGTCTGCTGGTTGCTCGCGGCCGTCTGCTACTGGATCGCGAGCAACAAGATCGGGTTGCCGCTCTGGCCGATCTACCAGGCGACGGTACGGATCGACCTGGGCAAGCACCTCTTCTACGGGTTGTTCGGGTTCTTCCTGCTGCTGCCGGCCGTGTTCGGGCCGCAGCGGCGGGGTGTCGTGCGCCGGTTCCTCGCCAGCCGGGTGATGACCTTCCTCGGCTCGATCTCCTACGGCATCTACCTGTGGCACCAGACCGTCATCGACGTGGTGATGGAACGCAGCGGCTGGAAGCTCTGGCAGGTCAGCTTCGCGCCGTTGTTCTGCGTGGTGTTCGTCGGGACGGTGGCGCTGGCGAGCCTCACCTACTACCTGGTCGAACGCCCCTGCCAGAACCTGGCGCGGGGCTGGGCCCGGCAGTGGAAGAACCGGGCCCGGCGCCGGCCGCTCGCCGAGGCGGCCGTCCAGCTGGGCCGGCTGGCCCGGCCGCGGGCCGCCGAGCCCGACCACGCCGTGCCGGCTCAGCCGCTCGCGCCGGTCACGGCCCCAGGGCCAGCCGACGTCGACCTGCCGGGAGCGCGCGGCCCGGCCGGATCGCCCGTGGGCGGCCCGGCGGGACCGGCCGACGGCACCGGGCCACGGGTGGCCGTCGAGGTCACTGGCCCTTCGGCGGGCCTGTTTGACCAGACAACTGTCCCGGTGCTCGCGGAGGTGGACACCCCGGATAGGATGACGCGCGACGGTGGCTAGGCCGGAGCCTGCTCCAGCATCACCTGCTCCAGCATCACCGGCTCCAGCATCCATCCTGGTCGGACGCGTCCGGTCGGGTGCCCGGTACGGCGGCCCGACTGGCGTCGTGGTCGCTGCTCCCGCCGTTTCGCGCGGTGGTGCGAGGCGCGGCACGCGTGAGCCTGCCCATGCCCTCCCGTTGACCTCACCGGAGGGGCTTCCCTAGACTGGGGTCGGCACGAGGGTCTGTGGGTCTCAGACCGAGCGGATCCACTCGAGCAGTCGTTATCGGTTCTGACAGTGTCGTTGTCAGCGCAATGTCGTTGTAGCGCGTCTTCTGTCCCTCCGTCCCGGCGGTTCGACCCGGCTCTCGCGCTGACGTCAACCCCTAGTCGGAGCCGACCCCTTGACGAGCACCACCGACGTTCGACCCGTGGAGACCGTGACCAGCCCGCAAAGCCCGACCACACCACAGGTCGCGGTCAACGACATCGGCTCGGCCGAGGACTTCCTCGCCGCCGTCGACAAGACGATCAAGTTTTTCAACGACGGTGACATCGTCGACGGCACCATCGTCAAGGTGGATCGTGACGAGGTGCTGCTGGACATCGGTTACAAGACCGAGGGTGTCATCCCGTCCCGCGAGCTGTCGATCAAGCACGACGTGGACCCGCATGAGGTCGTCGCGGTTGGTGACCACGTCGAGGCTCTCGTCCTCCAGAAGGAGGACAAGGAGGGTCGGCTGATCCTGTCCAAGAAGCGCGCCCAGTACGAGCGCGCCTGGGGCACGATCGAGAAGCTCAAGGAAGAGGACGGCGTCGTCACGGGCACCGTCATCGAGGTCGTCAAGGGCGGTCTGATCCTCGACATCGGCCTGCGTGGCTTCCTGCCCGCGTCGCTGGTCGAGATGCGCCGTGTCCGCGACCTCCAGCCCTATGTCGGTCGCGAGCTCGAAGCCAAGATCATCGAGCTGGACAAGAACCGCAACAACGTGGTCCTGTCGCGGCGGGCGTGGCTGGAGCAGACGCAGAGCGAGGTCCGCTCCGAGTTCCTCTCGCAGCTGGCCAAGGGGCAGATCCGCAAGGGTGTCGTCAGCTCCATCGTCAACTTCGGCGCCTTCGTCGACCTCGGTGGGGTCGACGGCCTGGTGCACGTCTCCGAGCTGTCCTGGAAGCATATCGACCACCCGTCCGAGGTTGTCGAGGTCGGCCAGGAGGTCACGGTCGAGGTCCTCGACGTCGACCTGGACCGCGAGCGGGTCTCGCTGTCGCTGAAGGCGACGCAGGAGGACCCGTGGCGCCAGTTCGCCCGGACGCACGCCATCGGCCAGGTCGTCCCGGGTCGCGTCACCAAGCTCGTGCCGTTCGGTGCCTTCGTCCGGGTGGACGAGGGGATCGAGGGCCTGGTCCACATCTCCGAGCTGGCCGAGCGTCACGTGGAGATCCCGGAGCAGGTCGTCAACGTCGGCGACGAGATCCTGGTCAAGGTCATCGACATCGACCTCGACCGGCGCCGGATCAGCCTCTCGCTCAAGCAGGCGAACGAGGCGTCCGGGCTGGCCGGCGACGGCGAGACCTTCGACCCGAGCCAGTACGGCATGGAAGCCAAGTACGACGAGCAGGGCAACTACGTCTACCCCGAGGGTTTCGACCCCGAGACAGGCGAGTGGCTGCCCGGCTTCGAGACCCAGCAGGCCGAGTGGGAGCGGCAGTACGCCGAGGCCCAGACCCGCTTCGAGGCGCACCAGGCGCAGATCCGGGCCGCCCGCGAGGCCGAGGCCGCCGCGGTCGCGCCGTCGTCGTACTCCTCGGAGTCGCAGCAGCCGGCCGCGTCGGCGATCGACGAGGAGGCCCTGCGCCGCCTGCGCGAGCAGTTCGGTCGCGGCTAGTCCGAGCTGGGCTTCGGCCCCGCCCGCTCCCTTCGGGTGCGGTGAGCCAGATCCGCGCATCGCCCCGCCGGCCTCAGGCCGGCGGGGCGATGCGCGTCCCGCCTCGGCGGCGGGTGGCAGTTTCGAGGGCGCCCCGACGGCTGGCCAGAGCCGCTTTTCCCGACCGCTCCGTATGACTTGAGTTCAGGCGCGATGCGCCAGATTTGCCGGAATCCCACGACGATTTCCGGATGGATTCCGCCAGCTTCTTCTGGGGCGTCGGCGCTGGCGTTTCCTCGCAGCGGGCGAGGGTATTTTCCCTGCCTTACCGTCGAGCACGTCGGAGGCTGCGGTGTTCCAAATCCTGTGGATCGTGATCGGCGGGGCGATCATTGGTCTGATCGCCCGTGCGCTGATGCGCCGAGGGGGCGTCCCGTTGTGGGCGACTGTCTGTCTGGGTATTCTCGGCGCGCTCATCGGAAACGTCATCGCGGGCGCCATCGGGGTGCGGCACACCGGCGGGGTCGACTGGATCCGCCACATCCTGCAGATCGGTGTCGCCTGCGCCCTGGTTGCTCTCGTCGGGCCGTTCGCGATGCGTGGCCGGCGCGGTGGCGGCGGTGGCACCGGGCCGAACATGTTCGCCGGCTCCGGCCGCGGCCACAAGTACAGCCGCGATCGCGACCGCTCGCACTCGGACATGCGTTAGTCAGCCGGTAGGTTCGCGCGCGCCGGCCGGGGCTTGCCCTGGCCGGCGCGCCGCGTCTCTGGGACTCCGGGACAGGCTCGGCCTTCTCGGCGGGCCCGAGGGGACTGGGCCTTCTAACCGGTCAGCGCGCCCAGGGCGTCGCGCAGGGCCGCTGTGTGGGCGTCGACGTCGGCCTCGGTCGTTGCCGGGGACATCAGGGCCATCATGTGGAACGGGGTCATCAGCACGCCCCGGTTGAGCAGGGCCAGGTGCAGGTAGGCGTCCAGCTGCTCGTCGAACGCCGCCGCCGCCTCGGCGCCGTCGCGCGCCCGCCGCGGGCCGGCCGCGTTCGCGGTCGCCGCACCCGCCTCGGGGGCGTCCTGGACCGGGGTCATGTACTCGACCCGGCAGCCCAGCCGGACCGTCTGCCAGCCGAGGCCGGCGTCGGCGAACGCCCCGGCCGTGCCGGCCTCGAACCGCTCGGCCAGGCTGATCATCCGGGCGAACGCGGCCGGGGTGAGCACCTCGGCCAGGGTGGCCCGCGCGGCGGCGAACGACACCGGGTTCGCGGCGAGAGTGCCCCCGGTACCATTGACATCGGTAAGCTGCGGAATGTCGTGCTCGAGCACCTTCGCGGCCACCTCGGCCGTCATCCCGTAGGCGCCGATCGGAATGCCGCCCGCGATCGGCTTGCCGATCGTCAGGAAATCCGGCCGTAGCCCGTGGGCCGCGGTGTATCCGCCCGGGCCGGCGCAGATCGTATGCGTCTCGTCGATCACCAGAAGTGTTCCGTGCTCGTCACACAGGGCCCGCAGCGCCGCGTGGAATCCCTCGTCGGGCAGCACGATGCCGATGTTCGTCAACGCCGGCTCGGTGAGGACACAGGCGACGTCGCCGCGCGCGAGTTCGCGCTCCAACGCCGCCAGATCGTTGAACTGGACCACCCGGGTGGTCCGCGCCGGGTCGACCTGTGGCCCCAGGGTGCCGGGCCGGGCGACGACGACGCCGTGCTCGTCGAGCGTCGCGGCCGTCTCGTCGACGGTGCCGTGGTAGCAGTGGTCGAAGACGAGCACCTTCGGTCGGCCGGTGATCTGCCGGGCGAGCCGCAGCACGAACCGGTTCGCGTCCGTGGCGGTGAGGGTGAACTGCCACAGCGGCAGCCCGAACCGGTCGCGGAGCAGTTCGGAGACCGCCGGGGCGTCGGGCGACGGCAGCATCGCGGTGATCGCCGAGGCCGCCTGGGCGGTGACCGCGGCGACCGTCGGTGCCGGGCAGTGGCCGGCCATCGCGCCGGTGTCACCGAGGCAGAAGTCGACGTAGTGGTGCCCGTCGACGTCGGTGAGCCGGCTGCCTGCGGCGGTCGCGACGACCACGGGGTAGCTGCCGGGCCAGCGCGTCATCCAGTTCATCGGAACACCCGAGAGCTGGGAGGCACGGGCGCGCTCGAACACCTTCCCCGCGGCCGGGTGGGCGGCGACGAACCGCGTGGTCTCGACGTCCAGCAGCCGTGCCAGCCTGTCCCGGTCAACCCCCGCCATGAGCGGCCAGTCTACGGACGACGTTGGCGCGAGCCGCCGAGGTCAGCCGGCTGGCACCGGGCCCGGGACGAGGCGAAGGCCGGGTGCGTCGTCCCAGCCGGTGACGATCAGCAGGCCGAGCAGCCAGGGCGCCACGGCGTGCAGCACCAGGCCGCGGCCGTCGCGGTGCAGGTTGCCGGCGGACGCCACCAGCGCGCGCAGGCCGCCGACGTCCACGCGGCGCAGCCGGCCCAGGTCGACCCGGACGTCGCCGCGGCCGTGATGGGCGACCTTGGCGAGCGTGCCGACGAGCGCGGGCAACACCGACGTGTCAATGTCGCCGTCGATCGACAGGACCGGCGGCTCGAAGGTCGCGGCGACCCGCATCGCGCCGGTCTGGATCTCCAGCCGCTCCGCGTCGAAGCCTGGCAGGGCCTCCTCGGGCCGGTCCTGATCCGGCTGGTCCCCCGCGAGGTCCGCGAGGTCGTCGCGCTCCGATTCCACCCTGACGTCGGGCATGGGCCTCATTCCCTCCGCTAAGCGCCAGAAGCCGGGACAACCCCGGACAACCTATCCAACGGATCTAACGGACTAGAAGCACCGTTAGATCCGAAAATGGGGAAGGTCCTCCGTCAATCGACCATGGTCGCGACTGTGGCCGTGGTCTTGTCCAGCAACGGCGGCTCACTTGCCAGGTTGGCCGGCACGTGGGTGCCGGCCAACCAGTCGAATGACCTGGACGGGGGATTGTCGGTAACCGGAGTGTCGTCGACTCCGTACCTCATGGCCTGCTGGCTGGCGCGGCCGGTCAGCCCTTCACGCAGAGCACCGCGCGCAGCTGGGCCACAACTTCTACAAGGCTGTCGCTATATCCGATGACCTCGTCGATGTCCTTGTAGGCGGCGGGGATCTCGTCGAGTACCCCCGGGTCGGTGCGGCACTCGACGCCGGCGGTCTGGGCCATCAGGTCGTCGACGGTGAACGTCCTGCGCGCCTTGTTCCGGCTCATCCGGCGGCCAGCCCCGTGCGGGGCCGACGCGAACGCCGCCGGGTTGCCGCGGCCACGGACGAGGTAGGAGCCGGTCCCCATCGAGCCGGGGATGATGCCGTACTCGCCGGACCGGGCCGAGATTGCGCCCTTGCGGGTCACCAGCACGTCGCCGCCGTAGTGGTGCTCCTCGGCGACGTAGTTGTGGTGGCAGTTCACGCTGGCGTAGGCGGCGTCGCCGGCGCGCGGGCCCTCCGCCGGCGGGCACGGCACCCGTAGCGTCGGGAAGAACTGGCGCAGCGTGCGGGCGTACAGGTCCAGCATCGTCTCCCGGTTGCGCCGCGCGTAGTCCTGGGCCCAGCGCAGGTCATGGCGGTACGCGGCCATCTCCGGCGTCCCGGCGAGGAACACGGCCAGGTCCCGGTCCGGCAGCCCGACGTTGTGCGCCAGGCCCTTCGCGACCCCGATGTGGACGTCGGCCAGCTCCTTGCCGATGTTCCGGGAGCCGGAGTGCAGCATCATCCAGACCGCGTCGTCGGCGTCCAGGCACAGCTCGATGAAGTGGTTACCGGAGCCGAGCGTGCCCAACTGCGCCATGGCCCGGTCCAGCCGGCCCTTCACCGCCGGATGCAGCAGGTCGAAGGCGTCCCACAGGTCGTCGTTGCGGCGCACCCGGGTGGAGATCTCGGTGTGGCCTCGGTGCCCGACCGGGATCGCTGCCTCGATCGCCGAGCGGACCGGGCCCAGGTCGTCCGGCAGGTCGGCCGCGGTGAGGCTGGTACGCAGGGCCGCCATCCCACAGCCGATGTCGACGCCGACGGCTGCCGGCGAGACCGCGTCACGCATCGCCACGACGGAGCCGACGGTCGCGCCCTTGCCGAGATGAACATCGGGCATCACGGCAACGTGGTGATGAATGTAAGGAAGATTCGCGATCGCGCGCAGCTGGTCGAGAGCGGCGCTTTCGACGTTCTCCGGCTGAGTCCACAGCCAGATCGGGGCCTGCGCCCCACCGAGCCGCGCCAGCGGCATCATGACGGAAAACACTCCTTCGGGTGAGTTACGGCGGGACAGTCGTGGTCGCCGGCACACCAAAGGTGATCTGCCGGTAATCCGCCCGACAAGTGCCGCCCGGGTCTGACCAGAATGGAGTAAATCCGCACAGCGAACAAACGGTTTTCTGCCTGGTCCCCGCCGTGCCGGTGGGGCGCGCCTTCATCCTGCCGCGGTCGTCGACTGCGAAGCCACCTCGCGGTTCCAGTCTGAACTCGCACCTGGTGGTCGCGGATCAAGGTACGGCCGCAGCCCTGGTGGATGAGTGAACTGAGGCTCCGGGACGCGGCTGCGGGATGAGATGCCCGGCGGTGCGGCAACGGCCGGCGGCGAGGCAGTGGGCGCCGCGAGACCCGTGCGGCGGCCCGCCTGGGATGCGGACGAACGCCCGGGTGGTCTGTCAGCGGCGGGCGGGGAGCAGCGGTGCCGCGGAGAGCAGCTGGATGAGCGGTTTCGCGGCCTCGGGGACGGGCTCGGCGAAATGGTGCACGTCGTGGCGGTCCCCGGCGTCGACCTCGACGGCGTAGGTGAACCGGTCCGGGCCGGTCGCCGCCGCGGGCCGGGCCGGCGGCGCGGCGGGGAGGCCTGCGACAAGCGCGCGCAGCGCCGCGGCATCGCCGGCAGGCAGCACGGCGGTGTCCAGCCCGCGCCGGATCGTGCGGCCCGCGAAACCACCCGACCGTTCCAGCACGACCCGGACTCGTGGGTCGCCGCTCATGACCGACAGTCCCTCATGAGCTCCATTGTCCCCCCGATCTGGCCGTTGTCCCCCTGATCCGCCGTCCCGTCGACGCCATTTTCTGACCGGTGCCCCCGTCAGCCGGACGCTTCAGCTGGTGTGACGCCGGCGTTGGACCGACACCTCCGTTGGTCTGACGCCTCCGTTTCTGCCCCATGGTGCGGTCTGCCGCCTGGACCCAGCTGGGACCTACGTCGGTCGCCGCCCGGTCGAGGCGGCGCGACGAGCCGGGCCAGGTGGCCCGGCTCGTCGCGCCGCGGCCCAGGGCCGGCGGCTCGCGGTCGTCACACCTTGATGCCGACCTGCTTCCAGGCGTCCTGGACGGCCTGCGCCTCGGTCGAGCCGAAGAGGGTCCTGGCCTCGGAGACGGTGAGGGTGGCGAACTGGGCGAAGGTGGAGCTCGCCTTGACCCGCCCCGAGGTCAGGGTGGCGTACCAGATCTTGCCGGCCTTCTCCCAGGCGTGCCCGCCGAGCGCGATGGCGGCGAGGTAGAACGCGTGGTTGGGGATGCCGGAGTTGGTGTGCACGCCGCCGTTGTCCGAAGTGGTGTAAACATAGCCGGACATCTTGGCCGGCTGGTCGTCCTTGCCGAGCGTCGGGTCGTCGAACGCGGTTCCCGGCGCCTTCATCGACCGCAGCGCCTCGCCCTGCACGCCCGGGGCCAGCAGGCCGGCCCCGATCAGCCAGTCGGCGTCCGACGCCTTCTGCCCGAGCTTGTACTGCTTGACCAGCGAACCGAAGACGTCGCTGACCGACTCGTTGAGCGCCCCGGCCTGGTTGAGATAGGCGAGCCCGGCCGTGTACTGCGTGACGCCGTGGGTCAGCTCGTGGCCGATCACGTCGAGCGAGACGGTGAACCGGTTGAACAGCTCACCGTCGCCGTCGCCGAAGACCATCTGGTCGCCGTTCCAGAAGGCGTTGTCGTAGTGGTCGCCGTAGTGGACCGAGGCGATCAGCGGCAGGCCGTGGTCGTCGACCGAGTTCCGGGACAGGACCTCGGAGTAGAAGGTGTACGTCGCGCCGAGCCCGTCGTACGCCTCGTTGACCTCCACATCGGCGGTCGGCGCCTGGCCCTCGGTGCGCACCGTGGTGCCGGGCAGGTTCTCGCTGCCCTTCTCGTCGTCGATCGTGCGGCGCAGCCCGCTGGTCGGGGCCGGCTTCGGCGCCGGGGTGGGCCGGGGGCGCCGGCCGCCCCAGAACTCGGTGACGAGCGCGTTGTGCACGCGGACGGTGCGTTGCGTGTTGTCCAGAGCGAGGGTCTGCAGGGCCCAGTCGCGCTGCTCGTCGGTGCCGTTTCGGATGATCCGTTCGAGCAGGTTCGGCGGGACGGCGCAGTGCCGGACAGGGGTACACAGAGACTGGGGATTCACGGTCGGCTCCCAACACGGCCGCCGGGCGTGCGCACGCGTGTGGCCTGCGTTCCCGGCGGCCTGAGGCGGCGTTGTGGGCCTGGTCCGGCCAGGTCGGTGCGACCGGACACCGGCCCGGAGGGCTGATGCGCAACGTGACCGACCTTTCCGTGTCGGCCATGCGTTGTCCAGTTGTGTCGCGGTCGGAGAGCGGACATCCGGAAAGCCGCCACGGCCGTTTCGGGCCGTCATCGGCCGGCGGCCGGCCTGGCTCAGCCCGGCGGCTGGCGGCGTGACAGCGCGGACAGCACGAGCGGACCGTCCCCCGGGTTGCGCAGCCACCGCGGCTCCGGCAGGTCGAGCACGAGAACCGCGCCGGCCCGGAAGGTGGCCTGGGTGCCGTCCTGGCATACGACGTCGAGCTCGCCACGCTCCACGACGACGAGCGTGTCGACCCAGTCGGCCCGCCGGAACGCGACGGAGTCCCCGGCCGCCACGACGACCGTGCGCAGCCGCAGGTTCGGCGGGAGGCGGGTGCCCAGGTAGGACAGCTCCCGCACGTCGTCCGTCAGCGCTCGGCCCTCGCGGCCCGGCCGGAGACCCGGGCGACGGCGGCCGCCCGAAGGTCGCTGGCCCGGGGCCGTCGAGGGCGGCCACGGCGTCGCTCCGCCCGCACCAGTGGCATGTCCACGTCTGTGAGACGCCCCAGGATGGCGCGACTCATCGGCTCGGCGGTAGCGGCCGGCCCGGCGCAGGTGGCGGGTGGTCCTAGCCGGCGGCGTCCCGGCGCGCGACGAGGTCCAGCCAGAGCGCGTCCACCTGGGCGTGCAGGTCGGCGAGCGTCCCCGAGTTGTCGAGCAGGACGTCGGCGACGGCACGGCGGTCCTCGTCGGAGGCCTGGTTGGCCATCCGGGCCTCGGCCTGGTCACGGGGGAGGCCGCGGCCCGCCAGCCGCTCCAGCCGCAGCTCGCGGGGCGCCTCGACGACGACCACGACGTCGTAGCCCTTGGCCATCCCCGCCTCGACCAGCAGCGGGATGTCGTGGACGACCACGGCCCCCGGCGGCGGGGCGCTGAACTGCCGGGCGGTCTCGTCGCGGATCAGCGGATGGGTGATGCCCTCCAGCCGCCGGCGCGCCGCCGGGTCGGCGAAGACGACCGTCCCGAGCTGTTCGCGGTCGAGACTGCCGTCCGGGCGCAGGATGCCCGGGCCGAAGGCCGCGGCCACCGCGGCGAGCCCGGGGGTGCCAGGCGCGACCACCGCCCTGGCGAGATTGTCCGCGTCGATCACGATGGCGCCGTGCTCGGCCAGCCGGCTCGACACGGCGCTCTTCCCTGACCCGATCCCACCGGTAAGTCCCACCCTCGCCACGTCGCCGAGTCTGCCGTACCGCGGGCGCCGGAGCGCGGCTCGGGTCGGTCCATCCGCCGGCGACGGACCAGGCATCCTGGACCAGTGGTGGGCACGAGGCCGGGAACGGCAGCCGAGCCGGCGGGGCCGAGCCCGTCTGAGCCAGGCCGGCCTGTGCCGAGCGCGTCCGAGCTGAGCCCGCCGCCGCGTCGGCGGGCTCGCTGGGTGTCGCGGACCTGGCCGGTGCTGTTGCTGGCCGTGCTGTACGGCGGGGGCGCCCTCGGGCTGGCGCTGCTCGCCCGGCTGGCCCCGGGCGCCCCGCTGCTGCTCCTCGCGCTGCGGCCGACCTGGTCGGTCATGCTCCTGGTCGGCGGCTCGGTGCCGTTCCTGCCCGCGGTCCTGATCGCGGTGCCGCTGCGCGCGCTCGTGCGGGTCGGCTACTTCGGCATCGCCCGCAACGACCTGCGCTCGGTGCTGGTGGTGCGCCCCGGCGGGCGGCGCGTCGTCGGCGCGCTGTCGCGGCGCTCGACCGAGCGCATGCTGCTGTACGTCTGCCTGGTCAACGCCAACCCGGCGGTCGACGCCGCCCTCGGCGGCAGCGGGGTCTCCTGGCGGCGGTTCCTGAGCTTCGTCGTCCCCGGCATGGCCCTCCAGACTGCCGCATACCTGTTGGCCGCCCGCGCGGTGTCTCCGTGGGGGCGCACCCTCGTCGCCTGGCTGGACGGCCACGTTGCCGAGGGGCTCGTGGCGCTGCTCGCCGCCGGCCTGCTGCGCCTGGCCGCGCGGTCGCTGCTGGCCCGCGACCGGCGCAGGCGGTCCGGCCAGATCGCGCCGGCGGACCCCGGCGGGGGCTGAGCGAGCCGCCGTCGGCCTCCGTCCGGACGAAAGGTGACCGGCGCGGCCGCCAGGCCGATCACGGGGGACGGCCGGGGCGACGCGCGGCGGCAGGGGGCCGGCCAAGCCGGGATGTCGGGTTCCTGACACCCAGCGGCCGACGAGCGGGCCCGGCTGGTCGTAGCGCTGCGCCGGCTGCCGGCCCGGCAGCGGGCGGCGGTCGTGCTGCGCCACTACGAGGACCTCAGTGAGGCGGAGACCGCGCGGCAGCTCGGCCGCACGGCCGGGACCGTCAGGAGCCTCACCACCTTCCACCCGCGCAGCTGGTACCTGCCCCAGCTCCCGTTCCGCGTCCTCGACTACAGCGACAACCCGCCGAGACCACAGCGCTCCTGGCCAGCATCAAGATCAGCTAACCCGCGTCCACCCCTCGGCCTGGCCGGTCTTCCGGCCAGGCCGAGGGGTGGCGTCATGCCGCCGGCGACCCGAACGCGACGAGGTCAGTTGGCTCCGAAGTCCATGGGCTGGCGCTTCAGGACCCAGTCCAGCGGACGCGGCCCCGCCGACGAGTAGCCGCCCGTGCCCAGGGTTCGGAACGTCACCGGCTGGGTGCCGCCCTGCTCGACGGTCCAGTACCGCTCGATCCCGGCGCGGGCGTACTCGCCGACCTTGTCGACCAGATCGTTCTGGCGGGGCCCGCGCGAGATCACCTCGATGACGACCTGCAGCCCGTCGACCGGGACGTAGACCGACGCGACGCCGACATCGGGCGCCGCGTCCGCCCACACCGTCAGGTCGGGCTGACGCCCGCCACCGGACCAGGCCGTCAGCCGCATGACGATCCGGGAGTGCTCCGGCGTCGGCGTCATCATGACCCGCAGCTCTCCCTCGTCACTCAGCTCGTAGCGGTGCAGCTCGTCGGCCTGGCCGATGGCCGCCACATCGCTGAGGGTGATGTCAACGGGAACGCTGATCATGCTCATGAGCTGATTGTCCCTGCTCCCGAGGTTGGCGGCCACCACGTCCAGCTACTCGACGCCGGCGGCGGTCATCCCGCGCAGCTCCTTCTTCAGTTCCGCGATCTCGTCGCGCAGGCGGGCGGCCAGCTCGAACTGGAGTTCCTTGGCGGCCTCGTGCATCTGGTCGTCGAGCTGGCGGATGAGGTTGGCCAGGTCGTGGCGGGGCATACCGGCCAGCTCCGCGGCGTAGCGGCCGACAGCATCCTGCTTGCCGCCACGGGACTTCATCCCGGGCACCGGCGCCTTGCCGCGGGACTGGGCCCGGCCACCGCCGTACATCTCGCCGTCGGCGTTCTCCCGGACCATGTCGTCGAGGATGTCCATGACCTTCTTGCGCAGCGGCTGCGGGTCGAGGCCGTGCTTCTCGTTGTAGGCGACCTGCAGCGCGCGCCGGCGGTTGGTCTCGTCGATCGCGGTCCGCATCGACGGGGTGATCTTGTCGGCGTACATGTGGACCTGGCCGGCGACGTTGCGGGCCGCGCGGCCGATCGTCTGGATCAGGGACCGCTCGGAGCGCAGGAAGCCCTCCTTGTCCGCGTCCAGGATCGAGACCAGCGAGACCTCGGGCAGGTCGAGGCCCTCACGCAGCAGGTTGATGCCGACGAGGACGTCGTAGTCGCCGCGGCGCAGCTCGGTGAGCAGCTCGACCCGGCGCAGCGTGTCGACCTCGCTGTGCAGGTAGCGAACCCGGATGCCCAGCTCCAGCAGGTAGTCGGTCAGGTCCTCGGACATCTTCTTGGTCAGCGTCGTCACGAGAACCCGTTCGTCCCGCTCGGCGCGCAGCCGGATCTCGTGGATCAGGTCGTCGATCTGGCCCTTCGTCGGCTTCAGCACGATCTCCGGGTCGATCAGGCCGGTCGGCCGGATGATCTGCTCGACGATGCCGTCGGCCTTCCCCAGCTCGTACGGCCCGGGGGTCGCCGACAGGTAGACCGTCTGGCCGACCCGCTCCAGGAACTCCTCCCAGCGCAGCGGCCGGTTGTCGGTCGCGGACGGCAGCCGGAAGCCGTGGTCGACGAGGTTGCGCTTGCGGGACATGTCGCCCTCGTACATGCCGCCGATCTGCGGCACCGTGTTGTGCGACTCGTCGATGACCATCAGGAAGTCGTCGGGGAAGTAGTCGAGCAGGGTGTGCGGCGCGGTGCCGGCGGCGCGGCCGTCGATGTGGCGCGAGTAGTTCTCGATGCCCGAGCAGAAGCCGACCTGGCGCATCATCTCGATGTCGTAGGTGGTCCGCATCCGCAGGCGCTGGGCCTCCAGCAGCTTGCCCTGCCCCTCCAGTTGCTCCAGCCGGGTGGCCAGCTCCTCCTCGATGCCCGCGATCGCCCGTTCCATCCGCTCCGGGCCGGCGACGTAGTGGCTGGCCGGGAAGATGAAGACCTGCTCGACCTCACGGACGATCTCGCCGGTCAGCGGGTGCAGGTAGCTGATCCGCTCGATCTCGTCGCCGAACAGCTCGATCCGGACGGCCAGCTCCTCGTAGACCGGGAACACCTCGACCGTGTCGCCGCGGACCCGGAACGTGCCGCGGTCGAAGGCCAGGTCGTTGCGGGCGTACTGGACGTCCACCAGCCGGCGCAGCAGCAGGTCCCGGTCGATCTCCTCGCCGACGGAGATCTGGACCATCCGGTCGATGTACTCCTGCGGGGTGCCGAGGCCGTAGATGCAGCTGACGCTGGCCACCACGATCACGTCCCGGCGGGTCAGCAGGCTCATCGTCGCCGAGTGCCGCAGCCGCTCGACCTCCTCGTTGATCGAGGAGTCCTTCTCGATGTAGGTGTCCGTCTGGGCGATGTACGCCTCAGGCTGGTAGTAGTCGTAGTACGAGACGAAGTACTCGACGGCGTTGTGCGGCAGCAGCTCGCGGAACTCGTTGGCGAGCTGGGCGGCCAGCGTCTTGTTCGGCGCCATGACCAGGGTTGGGCGCTGCAGCTCCTCGATGAGCCACGCCGTCGTCGCGGACTTGCCCGTGCCGGTCGCGCCCAGCAGCACGAGGTCCTTCTCGCCCGCCCGGATCCGCAGCGCCAGCTCCTTGATCGCGGCCGGCTGGTCACCGGACGGCTGGTAGTCGGAGACGACCTTGAACGGCGTGGCGGAGCGCTTGTTGTTCACGGTGGGTCGGTTGGCGACGCTCGGCCTGACCGTGGCGGGCGCCATCGCTTCGTGCCGTGTCGCTTCGTGCCGTGTCGCTTCGGGTCGAGGCGCCGCGGGTCGTTCGGACGTCGTGCTCATACGGACCAGAACACCACACCCGTCCGACAGTTTCCGCCGGGCTGCCCGGCCGCCTCGGAGCACGGCCCTGGCCGGTCGGCCGAACCTGTCGGAGACGGGCGTCACCATGGCCGGGTGCCGGCCGGACATCCCGGTTCGGACGGGAGGGCGAGGGGCACGACAGTCGTTGGGGGATAGGAACAGGGACGCGATGAGCGAGTCCCCGAGAGGAGCCGGACGACCATGGGCACCCAAGACGCGAGCAGCGGCCGTCGACTGCCCAGGATCGTCGTGCGTCCGGGCCTGGCGGTCTCGGTGGCGATCGTCACCGCCCTGCTCGGCTGGCTGACCCTCCCGGTGACGGTCCCCAACCGGACCGGCTCGGCCTACTTCAGCGCCGGCCTCCTCGGCGCCCTGCTGCTGGTGGGAATTCTGGTCACGGCTGACCTGGCCCGGTCGTTCGCCGCCCGGCGCGCGGGTGTCGAGGTCCACGCGATCCAGCTCGGCGCGTTCGGCAGCAGGCTCATGCTCGGCCGGCCGCCGGTACCCGCGGGCGGCTTCCGCCGCGGCCCCGACGAGATGATCTGGGGCGTCGGGACCTCCGGCGTCGGTGCGGCGGAGCCCTATCCGGCGGAGCCGCCTGGCGGCGCCGCCGCTCCCGGTTCGCCGGCCCAGCGGCCCGGCGAGCCCGGGCCTACCGGGCTGGACCCGCGCGCCGACGCCGCCATCGCCCGCGCCGGGCTGCTGACCACCCTGCTGCTCGGCGCGGCGCTGACCGCGCTCGGCGTGTTCGCGCCCGGCGGCACGATCGAGCTGGCGGCCCGGGTCGCCCTGTGGGTCGGCACCTTCACCCTCCTGATCACGCTCGTCGACCTGCTGCCCTCGCCGCGCACCCCGGGCGGGCGCGTCCTCGCCGCCTTCGTCCTGCGGCGCGGCGGCGGCCCGCGCCGGGCCGCGGCCGTGGTCGCCAGGACAGGCGTGATCACGGGCTGGGTGCTGCTCGCCGCCGGCGTCGCCGCCTGCTTCCTGGTCGGTTTCGTCGGGCTCTGGGCGGTGCTGCTGGGCTGGATGGCGCTCGCGTCGTCGCGACTGGAGCAGGCGCGCCAGCGGGCCGGCACGGCGCTGGAGGGGGTCTTCATCCGAGACGTCATGGCGCCACCGCCGCCCAGGCTGCTGGCCTGGCAGACCGTCGACGCCGCGCTCGCCGAGGTGGTCCGGCCGGGCGCGCTGGTGGCCCCGCTGTTCACGGTCCACGAGGTCGAGGACACCTTGGCCGGCGTCGCCCTTGCCCGCGCCCTGGCCGCGGTTCCGCTGGACGACCGGGACCTGGCCCGGGTCAGCCGGGTCACGATCCCGATGTCGGCGGTCCCGACGGCGCGTCCCGACGAGCCGCTGGCCGTCGTCGCGCCGCGGCTGGCCGAGCAGCCCGCGGCCGGCTGCGTCCTCGTGCTGGACGGGGAGCAGCGCGACGCCGCCGGCAGCCCGCGCGTCGTCGGCGTCGTCGGGCCGCTGGAGATCCGCCGCGCGATCGAGACGGCGCCGGCCCGCGGTCGCGCGGTCGTCGCGGGCTTCAGCCGGCCGCACCACCACCCGGGGCGCTGAGCACCGGCGCCGGCCTGACGGCTGACAGCCGCGCCCGCGGGCTGGGCGCTACAAGCGCGGGCTCGGCGCGGGGAACGCGGCGAAGGCCTCGCGCCACTGGATCGGGATCTCAGTGAGCTCCGCGTGGCCGATCCGGTCCCAGCGGAACCAGCGTGGCGCGTCCTTGTCCAGGCTCCAGGCCAGCAGGTACCAGCTGCCCCGGGCGTAGGCGAACGCGTGCGGCTCGACCTGGCGGTGGCTCGGCCGCCCGGCGGCGTCGACGTAGTCGATCGTGACGGCGACGCCGCTGCGCATCGCGTCCTCGATGACGGGCGTCGCCGCTGACCGAGGCAGCCCGTCCGGGCGCCTCCACACCTCGGCCGCCCGTTCGACGACCCGTTCCTGCCCAGCCGGCCCGAGCGCGGTGAGCACCTTGTGCAGCGCGGCCCGCGCGGCGTCGGCCAGCGGCCCGTCAGGCAGCGCGACCAGGGCCACCGCGACGGCCGCCGCCTCGCCCTCGGTGAACTCGACCGCCACCGCCACCGCCACCGCCACCGGCGCCGAGCCGGCCGCCGTCGACTCGGCTGCATCCGCCGGCGGGTCTGGTCGCGCTCGCGACCCGGCCGCAGT
The DNA here is from genome assembly GCF_000966285.1 of Pseudofrankia sp. DC12. Classification (NCBI taxonomy): domain Bacteria; kingdom Bacillati; phylum Actinomycetota; class Actinomycetes; order Frankiales; family Frankiaceae; genus Pseudofrankia; species Pseudofrankia sp. DC12. The sequence continues at coordinate 606,153 of NZ_KQ031391.1, read as the reverse complement.
CATACCGTCACGGTGCCACCTCAGCGCCGGGAATTGGGCCCGATTTCCGTACTAGGCCTACCGGGCCGAGCTACCAGCCGCGGGCCCGCCACTCGGCCAGGTGTGGGCGCTCGTGGCCCAGGGTTGAGTCCTTGCCATGGCCGGGGTAGATCCACGTCGCGTCGGGGAGCGGGCCGAAGACCTTGGCCTCCAGGCCGTCCATCAACGAGGTGAAGGCCGCCGCGTCGTCGCGGGTGTTGCCGGGGCCGCCGGGGAAGAGGCAGTCGCCGGTGAACAGGTGCGGCGCGGCCGGGTCGGCGTCATGGAGCAGGGCGACCGAGCCCGGGGTGTGACCGACGAGGTGGATCGCGCGCAGGGCGACCTGGCCGACGCGGATCTCCTCACCGTCACCCAGCAGGGTGGCCGTCGGTACGGGGATCGCCGGGGCGTCGTCTGGGTGCGCGACGGTAGTGGCGCCGGTCGCGGCCACGATGTCCGACAGGGCCTGGACGTGGTCCGGGTGGCGGTGGGTCGTGACCACGGTCGCCAGGCCCTCGTCGCCGATGACGCGCAGCAGGGTCTCCGGCTCGTTGGCGGCGTCGATGAGCAGCTGCTCGCCGGTCGTGGTGCAGCGCAGCAGGTAGCAGTTGTTGTCGAACGGGCCGACGGCGACCTTGGTGATGGTCAGGCCCGGCAGCTGCCGGACGTCGGCCGGCCCGCCCACCGTGACGTCGCCCGTGTACTCGCGCACGCTCATCGTTTGCCCTCCGGCCCGCCGGTCCCGGTCTCGTCACCGTCATTCTTCCCGCCTGGACCGGGCTCCGTGCCAGGAGTACCAGGCGCGAGCCCGGCAGGCTCCGTCGATGGCCGCGCCGGTCAGCCGTGGACGGCGGGCCCGTCGCCAGGCCCAGGCACGGCGTCCAGGGCCGCGAGCCTGCGCCGGGCCGGTGCCGGTACCGCCCGCCACCGGGACCGAACCGCCGGCTCCCAGCCTGGCCAGAGCATCCCCTGGAGCATCCCGACGAGGATCTGGACGCCCCGGGTGGCGTCGGGCCACTGCCCGGTGACCAGCTTGCGGGCGACGAGCAGGACCAGCTGTGCCGCATGGACCAGCAGCCAGCCCCGGCCGGTGGAGCCGCGGTGGCGGCGGGCGTACGGCACCGCCGCCCGGCCCAGCTCGCGCTGCAGCTCCGCGGCCTGCCCGGCGGTGGTGCCGCCGGTGTGGCGTACCGGCCAGGCACCGTCGCACCAGCCGATCCGGCCGCCGGCGGCGAGCAGCCGGGCGAACAGGTCGGTCTCCTCGTAATAGAGCCAGAAGGTCGGGTCGAACCCGCCGATCCGCAGGAACATGTCGGTTCGAATCGCGAAGAAGGCGCCGACCGGATAGCGCAGCGCCGGCCACCGGGCGATCGCCGCGGCCTCTCCGCGCACCGCGGTGAACGCACTGGTCCGCCTGTTCGGCAGGACCGCGGTCGAACGGCCGGGACCGCCGTCATCCGTGCACATTCCAAATCCGAGCACGTCAACATCGGCGGGTGCCTGCGCGAGAAGTTTCGGCAGCATTTCCCGGGTGTCATCGGGGATGGCGACGTCGCTGTTCACGACGAGGACCCAGCCGGGCCGCCCACCCTGTCCGGGCTCGTCGTCGAGCGTGTGCCGGACCGCCAGGTTCACCGCGGTGCCGTAGCCGATGTTGCCGTGGCCCTGGTAGACGCGCACTCCGGCGGGAGCGTCGTGATGCGAGTGGCCTGGCTGGTTCTCGACCAGGGCGACCCTGCAGCCGGTCAGGGTGGTGAGTGCGCCGAGGAGCCCGGCCAGGTGCGGCGAGCCGCCGTGGGAGACGACGACGGCGAGGAGGATGTGCATGATGTCCGCTCTCCGGGGCGCGGCGAGGCCGCGCATCGTCGTGAAAAGGGCTGCTGGCAAGCCGCCCCGCGTCACCGTAGCCAGGTGGTCCGGGCCCCTCCCGGCAATTCGGTCCGGCGAGTCGCCGCGCAATAGGTGTTGCCCCTGCCGGGCCTCACCGTGAATTCTGTTGTTCACACGGAAGACGTTCCCGGACGTCGGCCAAGGTCATTTCGCGCCGCCTGATGGACGCTCGGCGAGGCTGGGCGGCTGGCTGCCCGCCGCTCGGGGGGTGGGCGGCCGCGCGTGCCTGGCGTAGCCGTGGCGGCGGCGTGGCATCCGGCGGCCCCTGCCCGGGACCCGTCCCGGCGCTCGCTACTATCGAACGAGCGTTCGGCCCGGTTCGGAGGCTCCGCGTGGCGAAACCACGCAGAGCACGGGTCGGCCGAGCGGCCCACCCCGCCGGCCGAGAAGTGTCAGACCCCATCCCTACGGTGGGAGTGCGCTCACCGCGGCCGGGTTGTCAGGGGACGAGCGAGCGGGTGCGGCGTGCCCCGGCCCCGCGGGCGAGCGGCGTGGCGCCCATGCGGGCTGGTGCGTGAGCCGTGGACGGGGCGGGTCACCCCGGGTGTGGGCTGGTGGGAGCTCGGCCGCCGGTCGGCCGTCGGGTCCGGCCACGGCGGTGCCAGGAGCGACAGGACCGACAGGACGTGAGGAAACCCAGATGACGGACCGGCTCGTCGTACGGGGCGCGCGTGAGCACAACCTGCGGGACGTGGACCTCGACCTGCCCCGCGAGGGGCTCATCGTCTTCACGGGGCTGTCCGGCTCGGGGAAGTCCAGCCTGGCGTTCGACACGATCTTCGCGGAGGGCCAGCGCCGCTACGTCGAGTCGCTCTCGGCCTACGCGCGCCAGTTCCTCGGCCAGATGGACAAGCCCGACGTCGACTTCATCGAGGGCCTGTCACCAGCCGTCTCCATCGACCAGAAGTCGACCAACCGCAACCCGCGCTCGACGGTCGGGACGATCACCGAGGTCTACGACTACCTGCGGCTGCTGTTCGCCAGGGCCGGGCGCCCGCACTGCCCGAAGTGCGGCCGGCCGATCTCCCGGCAGACCCCCCAGCAGATCGTCGACCGCCTGATGGAGCTCCCGGAGGGCACCCGCTTCCAGGTGCTCGCCCCGGTGATCCGCGGCCGCAAGGGCGAGTACGTCGACCTGTTCGCGGAGCTCCAGACGTCCGGCTTCTCCCGGGCCAGGGTCGACGGGTCGGTCATTCAGCTCACCGACCCGCCGAAGCTGGAGAAGCAGAAGAAGCACACGATCGAGGTCGTGGTCGACCGGCTCGCCATCAAGGAGACGGCCAAGCGGCGGCTGACCGACTCGGTCGAGACCGCGCTGCGCCTGGGCAACGGCCTGGTGCTCGTCGACTTCGTCGACCGGGACCCCAAGGACGACGACCGCGAGCGGATGTACTCCGAGCACCTCGCCTGCATGTTCGACGACCTGTCGTTCGAGGAGCTCGAACCGCGGTCGTTCTCGTTCAACACGCCCTACGGCGCCTGCCCCGAGTGCACCGGCCTCGGCACCCGCAAGGAGGTCGACCCGGAGCTCGTCGTCACCGACCCGACGCTGTCGCTCGCCGAGGGCGCGATCGGCCCCTGGTCCGGCGGGCACAACAAGGAGTACTTCGAGCGGCTGCTGAGCGCGCTCGCCGAGGACCTGCACTTCAAGATGGACACCCCGTGGGAGGGGCTGCCCGAGCGGGCCCGCAAGGCGGTGCTGCACGGCAGCGGTGAGACCGAGATCCACGTCGGCTACACCAACCGGTATGGCCGCAAGCGGTCCTACTACACGGCCTTCGAGGGCGTGATCCCGTTCCTGGAGCGCCGGCTGCGCGAGGCCGAGTCGGACGCCAGCCGGGAGCGGTACGAGGGCTACATGCGCGACGTGCCCTGCCCGGGGTGCCGCGGCGCCCGGCTGAAGCCGGAGTCGCTGGCCGTCACTGTCGGCGGCCACTCGATCGCCGAGGTCTCGTCACTGTCGATCCGGGACTGTGCCGACTACCTGACGACTTTGGAGCTGACCGAGCGGGAGCAGTCGATCGCCGGGAGGGTGCTCAAGGAGATCGACGCGCGGCTGGCGTTCCTGCTCGACGTCGGCTTGGACTACCTCTCGCTCGACCGGGCCGCCGGGACCCTCGCCGGCGGGGAGGCGCAGCGGATCCGGCTCGCGACCCAGATCGGCTCCGGCCTCGTCGGCGTGCTCTACGTCCTGGACGAGCCGTCGATCGGCCTGCACCAGCGGGACAACCGGCGCCTGATCAAGACGCTGGTCCGGCTGCGCGACCTGGGCAACACGCTGATCGTCGTCGAGCATGACGAGGACACGATCCTGGCCTCGGACTGGGTGGTCGACATCGGCCCCGGCGCGGGCGAGCACGGCGGTCGGGTCGTCGTCTCCGGGCCGGTCTCCGACCTGCTGACCAGCGAGGAGTCACTGACCGGCGCCTATCTCTCCGGCCGACGCTCGATCCCCGTGCCCGCGGTCCGCCGGCCGACGACGAAGGGCCGGATGCTCACGGTCCACGGCGCCCGGGAGCACAACCTGCGCGACGTCACCGTCTCGTTCCCGCTCGGCTGCCTGGTCGCGGTGACCGGTGTGTCCGGCTCGGGCAAGTCGACGCTGGTCAACGACATCCTGGCCGCGGTGCTGGCGAACAAGCTCAACGGCGCCCGCGAGGTCCCAGGCCGGCACCGGACCGTGTCCGGCCTCGACCACCTGGACAAGGTCGTCCGGGTCGACCAGTCGCCGATCGGGCGCACCCCGCGCTCGAACCCGGCGACCTACACCGGCGTGTTCGAGCACATCCGGCGGCTGTTCGCCGAGACCACCGAGGCGAAGGTCCGCGGTTACCTGCCCGGCCGGTTCTCGTTCAACGTCAAGGGCGGCCGCTGTGAGGCGTGCTCGGGCGACGGCACCATCAAGATCGAGATGAACTTCCTGCCGGACGTGTACGTGCCCTGCGAGGTGTGCGCCGGTGCCCGGTACAACCGGGAGACTCTTGAGGTGCATTACAAGGGCAAGAACATCGCCGAGGTCCTCGACATGCCGATCGAGGAGGCGGCCGAGTTCTTCGCCGCCGTCCCGGCCATCGCCCGCCACCTGAGGACGCTCGACGAGGTCGGCCTCGGCTACGTCCGGCTCGGCCAGTCCGCACCGACGCTTTCCGGCGGCGAGGCGCAGCGCGTCAAGCTCGCCTCCGAGCTGCAGCGCCGCTCCACCGGCCGGACCGTCTACGTCCTCGACGAGCCGACGACCGGCCTGCACTTCGAGGACATCCGCAAGCTGCTCGGCGTGCTCGGCCGCCTCGTCGACGCCGGCAACACGGTCATCGTCATCGAGCACAACCTCGATGTCATCAAGACCGCCGACTGGATCGTCGACATGGGGCCGGAAGGCGGCAGCGGCGGCGGTCGGGTCGTCGCCGAGGGCCCGCCGGAGTCCGTCGCCGCGAACCAGGCGAGCCACACCGGTGTCTTCCTGCGGGAGATCTTCGAGGGCCGGGCCGAGAAGTCGGCACACGCCGACGCGGCCGTCCTCACCGCCACCATCGGAGCAGCCTGACCTGGGGCCCAGGCCTGGCCTGTCGAGGCCGGGCTGGCCGAGCACTACGTGATGGTCGTGGGCCGGGCCCGGTTCCGGCCAGGGCGAACGACCCGACGCCTACCTGGCCGCCAGCGCGGCGAGGGCGCTTGTGACGAGGTGGCGCATCAGGTCCGGGTGCGTCCCCTGGTAGCGGGCCAGGAAGTCGGCGGGAGCCAGCGTGACGCGCCCGGCCGACTCGTGCCCGCCCGTCCAGGGCTGGAGGCTCAGTAGCCGGGCCGCGTAGATGAGCATGTAGGTGAGGTCGTCCGGTCCGAAGTAGTCCGACTCGACGACCTCGACGAGGACGAGGCCGGCCAGCTCGGCCCTGACCTCCTCCCAGGTCTCCCGCCGGGCGGTCCGCTCCGGTGAGGCGTCGCCGCGCTGGACGTGGCCGCCGGGCAGGTCGACGCCGCGGGCGAGGTCGGCGAGTAGCAGTGCGCCGTCCTCGGTGACCGCGACCACCGCGGCGCTGGTCACCGCGGCGAATGCGGGCTCGGCGGACGGGCCCAGGCAGGTCAGCCTGGTCCCGGCGCCGGCGCGGCGAGGGGTCGGCCGACGGTCCTGATGGGCTTCCTGAGCGGTCGTGTCTGTCATCCCCCCGCCTTCGCCGCTGCCGGGTGGGTCAGGCGCGCAGGAGGTCGTCGAGGACGGCGTCGAGCTCGCGCTCGGGGTGCTCCTGACCGGCGGGGACGAGCCGCTCGGTCCGCTCCAGGAAGGCGCGAAGCGACTCGGCCTCCAGGACGACGGTCGAATGGCGGTCGCCGTCCGTCAGATCGAGGGTGATCTCGGCGCTGCCGGGGTCCGGGGTGAAACGCACGTCCCCGTCGCCGGTCGGTGCGTCCAGCCCGGCGCGCAGCGCGTCCCGGGGGGCCACCCAGTTGCCCTGCGGCAGCGCCGGGTGGTCCGGGCGGGAGACAAGGGCGAGGCTCACGGCCAGCGGGTCGCAGGCCCGCCAGGTGACAACGAGGACGGTGATCCGCCCGCTTGTCGACGCGTCGTCGAGAACGAACTCGGTGGTGACGTCCAGACCCTGCACGGGTGGGTCCCTCCCTCATGTGCCTACCCAGGCCGGCGCGCCGTTGTCTCCCAGCTCCTGAGTCTCCGAGTTGCTGAGTCGAGGGTCGCAGCGTCGGGTCCCAGGTGCCAGTCGGGGTGTCGAAGGACCCGCGACTGTCGGCGTTGACGTGTTGTCTGCCGCGGCTGCGTGCTCGCCCGGAAACGGTCGGTGCTTCCCGGTGCGCCGCCTGTGCTTGCGGTGAACAGACGGAGAGCGTGGAACGGCTCCGTTGCCTGGTGTGCGGTCCTGCTGTGGTGCGGAGAAGCTGACGCCCGCGCCGGTGGGCGTACGGCCCATGGCGCCGTGGCAGGTCGGGCCGGGCACGCGATGCGCACTCGCGCAAACACGCTACGTCCAAGGTAGGGGGTCAAAGGCCTTGGCGGGCAGGCGGGTCCGCTAACGGACAGGGAAAAGTAGGCCCGGCGGTGCCCCTGCCCCGAGGCGCGCGGTCCGGCGGCTCTCGCCCGCGCGGGCCGCCTGCCTGGGGAATTGGCCCGAGCCCTCAGACGCGGCGTTCCGCGCGGCCGCGACAGGCGGGTGGCAGGTCGTGCGCCGCGAGACCTGGTGGGCCGTCGCGGCGCCCGAGAGGACACGGTGAGGACACGGAGTACCCCGGTTCAGGGGCCACCCCGTGACGAGCGCCAACGCTCTGCGTGATGAAATGGTTACGTGCAGGCGCTGTCTGACCGTGACGCTGGCGGCCGTAGGCTCGACCTATGGCTGATCCGGCGTCCTACCGGCCCGTGCCGGGCTCGATTCCCGAGACCCCGGGCGTGTACCGCTTCCGGGATCCCCATGGCCGCGTGCTCTACGTCGGCAAAGCCAAGAACCTGCGTGCCCGCCTCAACAACTACTTCACCGACGTCTTCGCCCTGCACCCTCGTACCCGCACGATGGTCACCACGGCGAGCTCCGTCGAGTGGACCGTCGTGTCCACCGAGGTCGAGGCGCTCGCGCTGGAGTACACCTGGATCAAGGAGTACGACCCGCGCTTCAACGTCCGGTACCGCGACGACAAGAGCTACCCGAGTCTCGCGGTGACGCTGCAGGAGGAGTTTCCCCGGCTCCAGGTCATGCGCGGGCCGAAGCGCAAGGGCGTCCGCTACTTCGGGCCGTACGCGCACGCCTGGGCGATCCGCGAGACGCTCGACCTGCTGCTGCGGGTGTTCCCGGCCCGCACCTGCTCCGCCGGTGTCTTCAAGCGGGCCGGGCAGGTCGGGCGGCCGTGCCTGCTGGGCTACATCGACCGCTGCAGCGCGCCGTGCGTCGGGCGGGTCACTCCGGAGGAGCACCGCCAGGTCGTCGAGGACTTCTGCGACTTCATGGCCGGCCAGACCGGCCGGTTCCTGCGCCGGCTGGAAGACGAGATGCGAGCGGCCGCCGACGCCCAGGACTATGAACGGGCCGCCCGGCTGCGCGACGACGCGGGCGCGCTGCGCCGGGCGATGGAGAAGCAGGCCGTCGTGCTGGCCGACGGCACCGACGCCGACGTGGTGGCCTTCGCCGAGGACGAGCTGGAAGCGGCCGTCCAGGTGTTCTACGTGCGCGGCGGCCGGGTCCGCGGCCAGCGCGGCTGGGTCGTGGACAAGCTCGCCGACGTCACCACCGCCAACCTCGTCGAGCAGTTCCTCACCCAGGAGTACCTGGGGGACAAGGACCTGGGCGATGTCGACCTCGGCGACCTGAGCCGGGGAGGCCCGGCTCCCGCGGCGACGGGGACCGGTGCGACGGTTCCGGGAACCGAGCCGGCCGACGCCGACGCCGACGCCGAGGACGCCGGCGACGTGCTCCGCCGCGGCCGTCCCTCGCGGGCGGCCGCCGCACCGGCCGCCCTGTGCGGCGGCGGCGGCCGGCACGCGGACATCCCGCGTGAGGTGCTGGTCCCCGAGCTGCCGACCGACGGGGACGCCGTCAGCGAGCTGCTCGCCCGGTACCGGGGTGGGCGGGTCGAGGTGCGGGTCCCGCAGCGCGGCGACAAGCGGACCCTGCTGGAGACGGTCGAGCGCAACGCCAAACAGGCGCTCGTCCTGCACCGCACGAAGCGGGCCAGCGACCTGACCGCCCGCAGCCTGGCCCTCGCCGAGCTGCAGGAGACGCTCGGCCTCGCTGACGCCCCGCTGCGGATCGAGTGCTTCGACATCTCGCACACCCAGGGCCAGGACGTCGTCGCCAGCATGGTCGTCTTCGAGGACGGCGTTGCCCGCAAGTCCGAGTACCGCCGGTTCACCATCCGGGGCGCCGCGCGCCGGGACGGGAACGAGCAGGACGACACGGCGAGCATGTACGAGACGGTCAGCCGCCGGTTCTCCCGGTACCTGGCCGAGCTGTCCCGCACCGGGGAGCTGCCCGCCGCGGGCGAGGACACGCCCGCGGCCGCCGGCGCCGAGGCCGGTTCGCCGGACGGCCCGCAGCCGCTGGTCGTCGACGGCCGGCCGCGCCGGTTCGCCTACCCGCCGAACCTCGTCGTCGTCGACGGTGGCCCACCGCAGGTCGCCGCCGCCGCCCGCGCGCTGAGCGACCTGGGGATCGACCCGGGGCCCGGCGGCGTCGCGCTGTGCGGGCTGGCCAAGCGGCTGGAGGAGGTGTGGCTGCCAGACGACCCGGACCCGGTGATCCTGCCGCGCACCAGCGAGGCGCTCTACCTGCTCCAGCGGGTCCGCGACGAGGCGCACCGGTTCGCGATCACTTTCCACCGCCAGAAGCGGTCCGCCTCGATGATGTCGTCGTTGCTCGACGGCGTCCCCGGGCTCGGTGAGACCCGGCGCAAGGCGCTGCTGAAGACGTTCGGCTCGGTGGCGAAGCTGCGTGCCGCGAGCGCCCAGGAGATCGCGACGGTCCCGGGGATCGGCCCGCGGACGGCCGAGGTGATCGTGGCCGCGCTGGCGACCAGCGGGCCGGGCACCCCCGGCGCCCCGGCGCCCGCCGTCGACCCGCTCACCGGCGAGATCCTCGAGACGCCGCCCGGCGCGGCGGCGCCCACGGCGTCGGGGGGTTCGGCGGCGCGCCGGACCGCCCCGGACGGGCGGCCCAGACTGGCCGGGAAGGCAACGTCCACCGGGAGCCGAGCGTCGGATGCGGGAGCGACGACGCCGGTCGAGGCGCCCGCCGGCGCCGCCACGGTGGACGGGGCCTCCGGAGCCAACGGAGAACACGCGGTGACAAGGGGGAACAAGCCATGACCAGCACCGCGACCAGCACGCCGAGCAGTGCCTCGACGCTGGATCTCGCGATCATCACCGGCCTCTCGGGGGCCGGCCGCAGCACCGCGGCGAAGTGCCTGGAGGACCTCGGCTGGTTCGTCGTCGACAACCTGCCGCCGGGGCTGCTCTCGACGATGGCCGAGCTGGGCCGTCGGTCCGGTGGCGGCGTGAGCCGGATCGCCGTCGTGGTCGACGTCCGCGGCCGGGCCTTCTTCGCCGACCTGCGGGCGGCGATCGACGCGCTTGACGCCGCGGGCATGCGGCCCCGGGTGCTGTTCCTGGAGGCGAGTGACGACGCGCTCATCCGCCGCTTCGACCACGTCCGCCGGCCCCACCCGCTGCAGGGCGCGGACCGGGTCGTCGACGGGATCAGCCGGGAGCGGGCCCAGCTCGCCGAGCTGCGGGGCGAAGCCGACCTGGTGCTCGACACCACCGACCTCAACGTCCACGAGCTCCGCTCGAAGATCGACGCGGCGTTCGGCCAGCCGGGCGGCAACCGGCTCAACGCCACCGTCGTCTCGTTCGGCTACCGCTACGGCCTGCCGCTGGACGCGGACCTGGTCGCCGACTGCAGGTTCCTGGCCAACCCGCACTGGGTCGAGGCGCTGCGGCCGTTCACCGGCCGGGACCCACAGGTCCGCGACTACGTCCTCGACCAGCCGGGGGCCCAGGACTTCATCGACCGGTACGCCGAGCTGCTGCGGCTGGTCGGCGACGGCTACCTGCGCGAGGGCAAGCGGTACCTGACGCTCGCCGTCGGCTGCACCGGCGGGCGGCACCGCAGCGTGGCCGTCGCCGAGGAGCTCGGCGCCCGGCTGGCCGCGACCGGCGTCGGCGTCCAGGTCGTGCACCGTGACCTGGGCCGGGAGTGATGCCGGTGCCGAGCTTCGCCGACCACGGTCACGCTGGCCACCGTGACCCCGCCGCGGACCTGGCCCGCCCGACCGGAGGGCGCAATCCCGACGGGGGCGGCCACGGCCCGGCCGTCGTCGCCTTCGGCGGTGGCCACGGTCTGGCGGCGACGCTGGCGGCGCTGCGCCGGCTCACCGACCGGCTCACCGCCGTCGTCACCGTCGGCGACGACGGCGGCTCGTCCGGCCGGCTGCGCGCCGAGCTGGGTGCGCTCCCGCCCGGCGACCTGCGGATGGCACTCGCGGCGCTGGCCGGGCCCGACCCGTGGTCGCGGTCCTGGGCCGAGCTGTTCCAGCGCCGGTTCGAGGGGGACGGCCCGCTGGCCGGGCACGCCGTGGGCAACCTGGTGCTGGCGGCGCTCGCCGAGCACGCCGGTTCCCCGGTGGCGGCGCTGGAGCTCGCTGCCGAACTGCTCGGGGTGCGTGGCCGGGTGCTGCCGCTCTCCGAGGACGGCATCGACATCGTGGCCGAGGTCGCCGGGCTGGACCCGGGGGACCCGGCGGCGACCCGGCAGGTCCGAGGCCAGGTGGCGGTCGCGTCGACGGCGGGCGCGGTCTGCGAGGTCTGGGTCGAGCCGGCCGAGCCGCGGGCCTGCCCGCCGGCCTGCGCCGCCGTCGAAGCGGCGGACTGGCTGATTCTCGGCCCGGGCTCGCTCTACACCAGCATGCTTCCGCATCTCCTCGTCCCCGAGATGCACAAGACCATCACCGGCGCCGCCGCGCGCCGGCTGATCGTGCTCAACCTGGTCGCGCAGCCGGGGGAGACCGAGGGCTTCACGCCCGAGGCGCACCTGCGCGTACTGGCACGGCACGCTCCCGGCCTGACCGTCGACGTGGTCCTCGCGGACCCGGCGGCCGTCCTGGACCCGGCGGAGCTCGCCGCGGCCGCGGCCGAGCTGGGGGCACGGCTGCACCTGGCGCCGGTGCGCGCGCCCGAGGCACCCGGTACGCACGACCCGGTGCTTCTCGCGGTGGCCTTCGAGGGCGTCTTCGCGGCCTACCGCGAGGACCCACCCGAGCCGGCGGCGCCGGCCGAGGTGCCGGCGGCGCGGGCGACCTCGACCCCTGATTCCGCACTGTCCCCCCGCGGGCCTGGCCCAGCCGCGCAGCGGACCTCCTGGATCGCCGGACTGCCCGATCGGCTTCGCCGGTCTGGCCGCAACCCCGGCGCCGGTCCAGCAGGACCCCCGGGACCCCCCGACCCGCGGGTGACAGCCCGCGATCCCAAGGAGTGATCGGCGTGGCGGCGATGACGGCCACCGTGAAGGACGAGCTCAGCCGGCTGCGGGTCGCGAGGCCCTGCTGCCGGCGCGCGGAGATGGCGGCACTGCTGCGGTTCAGCGGCGGGCTGCACATCGTCGGCGGCCGGATCGTCGTCGAGGCCGAACTGGACACGGGGGCGGCGGCCCGCCGGCTGCGCCGGGAGATCGCCGAGGTCTTCAGCTTCCCGTCGACGATCGCGGTGCTCGCGGCCGGCGGCCTGCGCCGCTCGGTCCGCTACATCGTGCGGGTCGAGCGCGACGGCGAGCAGCTCGCCCGCTCGACCGGCCTGCTCGACCAGCGTGGCCGGCCGGTCCGCGGCCTGCCGCCGCAGGTCGTCACCGGCTCGGCCTGCGACGCGGCAGCGGCCTGGCGGGGCGCCTTCCTCGCGCACGGCTCCCTCACCGAGCCGGGCCGGTCCTGCTCGCTGGAGGTCACCTCACCGGGCCCGGAGGCGGCGCTGGCGCTGGTCGGGGCGGCCCGCCGGCTCGGCGTGCAGGCCAAGAGCCGGGACGTCCGCGGCGTCGACCGGGTGGTGATCCGGGACGGCGACGCGATCAGCGCACTGCTGACCAGGATCGGCGCGCACGACAGCCTGCTGGCCTGGGAGGAGCGGCGGATGCGCCGCGAGGTCCGGGCGACCGCCAACCGGCTGGCGAACTTCGACGACGCGAACCTGCGCCGCTCGGCGCGGGCGGCGGTCGCGGCCGGCGCCCGGGTGCAGGCCGCGATGCGGATCCTCGGCGACGACGCCCCGGAGCACCTGCTGGCCGCGGGCCGGCTGCGCCTCCAGCACGCGCAGGCGTCGCTGGAGGAGCTGGGCGCTCTCGCCGACCCGCCGCTGACCAAGGACGCCGTCGCCGGCCGGATCCGCCGCCTGCTCGCCCTCGCCGACAAACGAGCCAACTCCCTCGGCATCCCCAACACCGAAGCCAGCGTCTCCCCAGAACTCCTGGAAAACGCCTAAGGCGATCGGCCGGAACCGGCGCTTGCGCGCCTGCGGCCGCTCCGCCTGGTACGGGCGCTGAGCGCCCTCCCCAACGTGGTTCGGGGCGGACGCGGAGGTACGGGCTGGGCGCTTGTCCAGGGTCGGGTCTGGGCTGCGTCCCGTTCTGCCTGGCCCGAACGGGTGGACAACCGCGTGTGTGGCTCGGGACACCCTGCGGAATCGGTTCGGTTGCGAGCCGAAGGGGGCTGCGGGACGCCAAAGTCGTTAGGCTCTGTGCCTGCAACGGAAGATGACGTCGGCACATGAGGTAGGGAGTCCGCGGACGTGGCTACGCGAGTAGGAGTCAACGGTTTCGGTCGGATTGGCCGGAACTTCTGGCGGGCGCTGGCGGCGAGCAAGCAGGCAGGGCTCGAGGTGGTCGCCGTCAACGATCTCACCAACAACAAGACGCTGGCCCACCTGCTGAAGTACGACACGACCCTCGGCACGCTGGCCGACACGGTCAGCGTCACCGACGGCGGGATCCAGGTGGGCGACACCACGATCAAGGTGCTGGCCGAACGGGACCCGGCCGAGCTGCCCTGGGGCGAGCTGGGCGTCGACATCGTCATCGAGTCGACCGGCCGCTTCACCGACCGCGACTCGGCCGCCAAGCACCTGGCCGCCGGCGCCAAGAAGGTCATCATCTCGGCCCCGGCCAAGGGCGAGGACCTGACCGTCGTCATGGGCGTGAACGACGACGCCTACGACCCGGCGACGCAGCACGTGCTGTCCAACGCGTCCTGCACGACGAACTGCGTGGCCCCGCTGGCCAAGGTCCTCGACGAGGCGTTCGGCATCGAGCGCGGCTTCATGACCACGATCCACGCGTACACGAACGACCAGGTCATCCTGGACTTCCCGCACAGCGACCTGCGCCGGGCCCGCGCCGCCGCGCAGAACATCATCCCGACCTCCACCGGTGCCGCGAAGGCGACCTCCCTGGTGCTGCCGCAGCTCAAGGGCAAGCTCGACGGCCTGTCGATGCGCGTCCCGGTGCTCGACGGCTCGGTCACCGACCTGGTCGTCAACCTGAAGACGTCCGCGAGCAAGGAAGAGATCAACGCGGCCTACCTGGCGGCGGCCGAGGGCCCGCTGAAGGGCTACCTGGTCTACACCGAGGACCCGATCGTCTCCTCCGACATCGTCGGCACCCCCGCGTCCTGCACCTTCGACTCGCTGCTGACGATGTCCTGGGGCCCCCAGGTCAAGGTCGTCGGCTGGTACGACAACGAGTGGGGCTACTCGAACCGCCTCGTCGACCTGACGGCCTTGGTCGCCGCGCGGCTGTAACTCTGTATTTCTTTGTTCGCGGCGTCCGGGCACGCCCCTCCGGCCCCGATCCTCGCTTCGCTCCGGTCGGGACCTCCGGGTCGTGTCCTCCGCGGCGAACGGGCTTCGCTCCGCCCGCCGGGCCAGTCAGGCCGTTCGCTTCGCTCCGGTCTGCTGGCCCGGCGGGCTACGCGAAGCCTTTAGCTACAGGCACATCCGTGCCGATCAGGCTGTAACTCTGGTTCGCGGCGTCCGGGCACGGGCTTCAGGCACATCCGTGCTGATCAGGCTTCACCCAGATCCTTCGTCTTGCCCGGTTGCCTAGCACGCAAGGAGCGAAGCGAGGGATATCGGCCCGGCTTCCCGCCGACGTGGGGGAGCAGCCAACAAGGAGACATCCGCTCCGCCCGGACTCCCGAACCGGCAAACAGAATCATGCTGATCAGGCCCCGGCCCAGAGGCTTCGCGTAGTCCGGTGGGCCAGCAGGCCACGAGCGAAGCGAGGGGCCTGTCTGGCCCGCCGGACGGAGCGAAGCCCCGTCCGCGGCGGAGGACGCGAGCCGGAGGTCCCGCCCGCAGCGAAGCAAGGTTGGGGCCGGAGGCTCGCCCCCGGACGCCGCGAACCAAAGATACGGAGACACATGAGGACGATCGACGACCTGCAGGTCGCCGGGCACCGGGTGCTGGTCCGCAGCGACCTGAACGTGCCGCTGGACCGGTCCGGGGACAGCCCGCGGATCACCGACGACGGCCGGCTGGTGGCCAGCGCGCCCACGATCAGGGCCCTGGCCGACCGGGGCGCCAAGGTGGTGGTCTGCTCGCACCTCGGCCGGCCCAAGGGCGAGTACGACGAGAAGTACTCGCTCGCTCCGGTGGCGGCCCGGCTCGCGGAGATCCTCGGCCAGCCGGTTGCGTTCACCGGCACCGAGGGCTCCAACGACATCGCTGGCGACGCGGCCGCCGCCGTCGTGGCCGGGCTCGGCGGCGGCGAGGTGGCGCTGCTGGACAACCTGCGCTTCCACCCCGGGGAGACCAGCAAGGACGCCGCGGTGCGGGCCGCGTTCGCCGACGACCTCGCGGCCCTCGCGGAGTTCTACGTCGGGGACGCCTTCGGCGCGGTGCACCGGGCGCACGCCAGCGTCGCCGACGTGCCCAAGCGGCTGCCGCACGCGGCCGGCGGGCTGGTGCTCGCCGAGTTGGATGTGCTGCGCAGGCTGGCCGGCGACGCCCGCCGTCCGTACGTGGTGGTGCTCGGCGGCTCGAAGGTCTCCGACAAGCTCGGGGTGATCCGAGCGCTGCTGCCGAAGGTCGACGCGCTGCTGGTCGGCGGCGGCATGTGCTTCACGTTCCTGGCCGCGCAGGGCCACGGCGTCGGCGCCTCGCTGCTGGAAAGCGAGATGATCGACACCTGCAAGGACCTGCTCGCCGACGGCGGCGACCGGATCGTGCTGCCGACCGACGTGGTGATCGCCGACCGGTTCGCCGCCGAAGCCGCCACCGACGTCGTGCCGGCCGCCGGGATCCGGGACGGGTGGCTGGGCCTCGACATCGGCCCGTCGTCGACGGAGCTGTTCGCGGCCCGGCTGGACGGCGCGGGAACGATCTTCTGGAACGGGCCGATGGGCGTGTTCGAGATGGCGCCGTTCGCGGCTGGTACCAAGGGCGTCGCCGACGCCGTCGCGGCCCAGACCGGCGCGGGGGCCTTCACGGTCGTCGGCGGTGGTGACTCGGCCGCGGCGGTGCGCACCCTGGGCATCGCCGAGTCGTCGTTCAGCCACATCTCGACGGGCGGCGGCGCGAGCCTGGAGTTCCTCGAGGGCAAGTCGCTGCCCGGCATCGCCGCGTTGGAGGTCTGAGCCGATGACTCCGCTGCGCCCGGCGCCGAGCCGGGGCAAACAGCCCGCCGGCGCCAGGAAGCCCAAGGGCACCGGCCGCCAGACGCTGGTGGCCGGCAACTGGAAGATGAACCTGAACCACCTTGAGGCGATCGCGCTCGTCCAGAAGATCGCCTACGACCTGAAGCCGGCCGAGCTGGAGACCGTCGAGACGGTCATCTTCCCGCCGTTCGTCGACCTGCGCAGCGTGCAGACCGCGATCGACGGCGACAAGCTCGCCATCGGCTACGGCGCGCAGGACCTCTCGCCGTTCGACTCCGGCGCGCACACCGGCGACGTCTCGGGGCCGATGCTCGCGAAGCTCGGCTGCGGCTATGTGATCGTCGGCCATTCCGAGCGGCGGACCGACCACCACGAGGATGACGCGCTGGTGGCGGCCAAGGCCGCCGCCGCCTACCGCAGCGGGCTGACGCCGATCGTCTGTGTCGGCGAGCACGAGGACGTCCGGGTGGCCGGCAGCCACGTCGAGCACTGCCTGGCCCAGCTTGAGGGCTCGCTGTCCGGTCTGAAACCGGCGCAGGCGAGGACGGTCGTCATCGCCTACGAGCCGGTCTGGGCGATCGGCACCGGCCGCACCGCGTCGGCGCAGGACGCCCAGGACATGTGCGCGGCGCTGCGGGAGCGGCTGGCCGGCCTGTTCGGCGCCGAGATCGCCGCCGGCATCCGGGTGCTCTACGGCGGCTCGGTCAAGGCGACGAGCGCGGCGGAGCTGTTCACCATGCCGGACGTCGACGGCGGCCTGGTCGGCGGCGCGAGCCTGGTGGCGGAGGAGTTCACCGCGATCGTGCGCAGCGGCCCGCCGGCCTGAGCCGCTTCGGAGATTCCCCGGGGTCCGGGCCGCGAGTCGCGGCCCGGACCTTCGTCGTTCCAGTAGTTCTGTCTGTTTTGAGCGCGTCTTCGCCGTCTCATGTCGGGCTCCGCGCCGGGCGTCGGCGTCGTACGCAGCGGTGCATTCTCTTGAGTTTCGTTGTGTTTCCATTGTGATGGTGGGCCGGGCCGCGACCGTGGGGCCGTGCCGCTGGACGTGCTGGTCAGGGCCATCGCCGTCGTACTGGGCGGGGCGCCGGGCCGGCCAGCACGTGGCGCGGATGTTACGGAAACGGGCCGGTCTGTCGCGTCAGGCGCACTCCGGCGGAGACTGTCGTTCTCGTATATGTAACGCATATGTTACATGACGGTCATCGTATGGCAAACGCGCAACGTTTCCTCAGCACTTCATAACATCCGCTATCCAGCTGGCCGCGCGAACGCTACCGTGCCACGAGTTCTTGCTTCGGGCGAAACGTGTATTTCGCCTGCCCTGGAGGTGGTTCGTGGCGGTCCCGTTGCAGGTGGAGCCCACCGGGCGGGCTTTCGAGCCGGCGGTCACCAAGCCCGTCGCGGGACGCTCGCTCTGGCGGATCGCCTGGTCACGGCTTCGTAGGGACAAGGTGGCACTTGGCAGTGCCGCCTTCGTCGTGCTGGTGGCGCTCGTCGCCATCCTCGCGCCGGTGGTCTGCTCGATCCTCGGCGTCACGCCGAACGACCCGAACTACGCGACGCTCAACCCGGTGACGGCGATGCCGGCCGGAAGCTTCGGCGGGATCAGCCCCCACCACCTCTTCGGCGTCGAGCCGACCAACGGCCGGGACGTGCTTGCCCGGGTCGTCTATGGCGCCCGGGTCTCGCTGCTGGTCGCCACGCTCGCGACCCTGCTGTCCGTGGTGCTCGGCACCGTGCTGGGCCTGGTCTCCGGCTATGTCGGCGGCTGGCTCGGTGGGCTGATCGCCCGGCTGATGGACCTGATGCTGGCCTTCCCGGTGCTGCTGTTCGCGATCGCGATTGTCGCGGTCATCCCGGACTCGGCCTTCGGCCTGAGCGGCGAGACGCTCCGGCTCGGCATTCTCATCTTCATCATCGGGTTCTTCAGCTGGCCGTACATCGGACGGATCGTGCGCGGACAGGTGCTGTCGCTGAAGGAGAAGGACTTCATCGCGGCTGCGCGGGGCACCGGCGCCGGACCCATCCAGATCATGTCGCACGAGCTTCTGCCGAACCTCGTCGCGCCGATCCTCGTCTACACCACGCTGATGATCCCGACGAACATCCTCTTTGAGGCGGCCCTGTCGTACCTGGGCGTCGGTGTCCGGCCGCCGACGGCGTCCTGGGGCGACATGCTCTCGACGGCCGCGTCCGGCTTCTACAACGTCGACCCGATGTACATGGTCGTCCCCGGCGTTGCGATCTTCCTTACCGTCCTCGCGTTCAACCTGCTCGGCGACGCCCTGCGCGACGCCTTCGACCCGCGCGGCGGCTGAGCTTCTCGGTCCGCACCACGTCACCACCCGGAGCCCTCAACGTCGCGGGCTCGGGCTGGGCGCGCAGGACCATCCATGGCCCATCCCGGGGCAGCATCGCACTACATGAGGGGAACCGATGAGAAAACGAACGCTCTGGATCAGGTCCGGCGTGCTCGCGGCCGCCGGCGCCTTGATCCTGGCCGCCTGTGGGGGCAGTAGCGGTGGGGGAGGCACCGCGTCCAGTACCAGCGCCGCGGCCGGCTCGCTGGGCCTGCCGACCACGACGACGCAGAGTTTCTTCCCGTCGGACAAGAAGGGCGGCACGCTGCGGGCGCTGGCCGGCAGCGACTGCGACTTCTGGGACCCGCAGCGGACGTACTACGCCACCTGCTGGGACCAGCAGCGCTGGATCTCCCGTCAGCTCCTGACGTACGTGCCGAAGGCCAACTCGTCCGAGCTGACCGGTGACCTGGCGACCTCCGTCCCGACCTCGCCGGACGGCGGCCAGACCTGGACCTACAAGCTGAAGTCCGGGATCAAGTTCGAGGACGGGACCCCCATCACGTCCAAGGACATCAAGTACGGCATTGAGCGCACCTTCGCGACCGACGTCATCAACGGCGGCCCGACCTACGTCATCGACGAGCTCGACGACCCGGCGAACCCGTACCCGGGCCCGTACAAGGACACCGACCCCAACAAGCTGGGGCTGAAGTCCGTCGAGACGCCGGATGACTCGACGATAATCTTCCACCTGAACAAGAAGTTCCCGGACTGGAACTTCATCATGGCCTCGCCGACGGCCACCCCGGTGCCGCGGGCGAAGGACACCGGTGACAAGTACACGTCGCACCCGGTGGCGTCCGGCCCGTACAAGATCGCCGAGTACACGCCGAACAAGTCGATGAAGCTCGTCCGCAACGACCAGTGGGACCCGTCGACCGACACGGTCAACAAGGCCCTGCCGGACGAGATCGACATCACCATGGGCCTGGAAGCGACCGACATCGACAACCGGATCCTGGCTGGCGACGCGGACGTGTTCCTGGACCAGACCGGTGTCCAGGCGGCGACCCAGACGAAGGTTCACACGGACTCGTCCATCTTCAAGACCGTCGACCTGTCCGGCTTCCTGCGCTACCTGAGCGTCACCACCACGGTGAAGCCGTTCGACAACATCCACTGCCGCAACGCGGTCGCGTGGATCATCAACAAGCCGGCCCAGTCGCTGGCGCGTGGTGGCCCGGACGCAGGCCAGCCGGCGACCACGATGCTGCCGCCGACGCTGCAGTACTACAAGTCGTTCGACCTGTTCCCGACGCCGAACAACGCCGGTGACGTCACCAAGGCCAAGGCCGAGCTGAAGGCCTGCGGCCAGCCGAACGGCTTCTCGACGAAGCTGGCGGCGCGCACCCGGCCCGCCGAGGTCGCGCAGGCCGTGGCGATCCAGTCCGACCTCAAGAAGATCGGCGTCAACGTCACGATCGACAAGTACGACGCCTCGCAGTACTTCGCCTCGGTTCTCGGTCTCCCGAAGACCATGCAGGCGAAGGGCTACGGCCTGGCATTGACCGGCTGGGGCGCTGACTGGCCGGCTCCGTACGGCTTCTTCAGCTCGATCGTCGACGGCCGGAAGATCCTGGCGCAGGGCAACAGCAACTACGCGGAGCTGAACAGCCCGACCGTCAACGGCGGCATCGACAAGGCCCTGGGCTCGAGCGACCCCGCCGTCGACCAGGCCGCCTGGACCCAGGTCGACAAGGGTGTCGTCGAGTCCGCGGCCTACGTCCCGCTGCTCTACGACAAGGCCGTGAACATCTACAGCAACAAGGTGACGAACGTCTTCTTCACCCCGGGCTTCAACATGATCAACTTCGCCGCCCTCGGCGTGGTTCGTTGAGGCCGTGACCTCTCGTCACTGAGGTCGCAAGTCCTGTAACACCGCTGGCCGCCGGGTGGGCCACCGCCCACCCGGCGGCCAGACACACGTACCGAACAGGCCCGCCGGCCGCTGGCCGGGCCGCTGACACAGAAGCGGAGAACAACCCACATGGTTGGATTCGTGATCCGCCGGGTGCTCGGTGGGATCGTGATTCTCTGGCTGGTCAGCGTCGTCACGTTCCTGCTGTTCTTCCTGGTGCCCAAGGTGTTCGGCTCGAACCCGGCGGTGCTTTTCGCCGGGCGCACCCCCACCCCCGCGGTGATCGCCGCGGTGACCAAGAAACTGGGCCTCGACCAGCCCCTCGTCGTCCAGTACTGGCACTTCCTCGAGGGGATCTTCGTAGGCCGGCACTACAACTCCGGCCCGGACATCACCTACTGCCCGGCGCCCTGCCTGGGCTACTCCTTCCGGAACAGCCAGCCGGTGTGGCAGCAGATCACCCAGGCGCTGCCGGTGACCATCTCACTGGCCCTCGGCGCGGCTGTGCTCTTCCTGCTCGGCGGCGTCGCGATCGGTGTCATCTCCGCGCTGCGCCGTGGCAAGATCGTCGACCGCGCGTCGATGACGGTCGCGCTCGCCGGGGTGTCGATGCCGGTGTACTTCACCGGCCTGGTGATGCTCTACCTCGTCAGCTACAAGTGGCGGATCATCAAGAACGTCCACTACGCGAACTTCCTGGACAACCCGTTCACCTGGGCCTGGAACCTGCTGCCGGCCTGGATCGTGCTCGCCTTCCTTTACGCGGCGATGTACGCCCGGCTCACCCGGGCGAGCATGCTCGACGTGCTCGGCGAGGACTACATCCGGACCGCCCGTGCCAAAGGCCTCCCGGAACGGGACGTCATCGGCAAGCACGCGCTGCGCGCGGCGCTGACCCCGATCCTGACCATCTTCGGGCTGGACCTCGGCTCGCTGCTCGGGGGCGCGGTGCTGACCGAGAGCACGTTCGGGTTCCGCGGGCTGGGAAAGATGTCCATCGAGGCGATCAACACCCAGGACCTGCCCACCATCCTCGGCGTCACCGTCTTCGCGGCGTTCTTCGTGGTCGTGGCCAACATCATCGTCGACGTTCTCTACGCGGTGCTCGACCCACGGGTGCGTCCCACGTGACCTGCCGCCCGGCCGGCAGCCGGCCACCGGCGTGCCAGTGCATATCCGACGCGATGACCGTCCGACGGGGGAGTTGAGATGACGACGCAGCCTGAGGGCGACGCGGGCGCGGCCACCGCGGTGGCCGAGCCGCCGCATCTGCAGGTCCGCGACCTGCGGGTCACGTTCCGCACCGACGACGGCGAGGTGCGCGCGGTCGCCGGGCTGACCTTCGACGTGCGGCGCGGCCGGACGCTGGGGATCGTGGGCGAGTCCGGCTCCGGGAAGAGCGCCGCGAGCCTCGCGATCATGGGGCTGCAGCGCGGCACGCGCACGACGGTCGCCGGCGAGATAGTCCTGGCCGGGGAGAACCTGGTCACCGCGAGTCCCGAGCGCGTCCGCCGGATGCGCGGCCGGGACATGGCGATGATCTTCCAGGACCCGCTGTCGGCGATGCACCCGTACTTCACGATCGGTGACCAGATCACCGAGGCCTACCGGGTGCACAACGACGTGTCCCGCAGGGCGGCCAGGACCCGGGCGACCGAGATGCTCGACCGGGTCGGCATCCCGGACCCGAAGCGGCGGGTCGACAACTACCCGCACGAGTTCTCCGGTGGCATGCGGCAGCGGGCCATGATCGCGATGGCGCTGTCCTGTGACCCGTCGCTGCTGATCGCCGACGAGCCGACCACCGCGCTCGACGTGACGGTGCAGGCACAGATCCTCGACCTGCTGCGCGACCTGCAGAAGGAGTTCGGGTCGGCGATCATCATCATCACCCACGACCTCGGCGTCGTCGCCGAGATCAGTGACGACGTGCTGGTGATGTACGCCGGCAGCGCTATCGAGCACGGCCCCGTTCAGGCGATCTTCAGCGACCCGCAGCACCCGTACACCTGGGGGCTGCTGTCCTCGATCACCCGGCTGGACCGGACCCGGGCCGACCGGCTGCGCACGATCGGGGGCAACCCGCCCAGCCTGATCTCCGTGCCCGCGGGCTGCCCGTTCCACCCGCGTTGTCAGTACGCCGCGCTGACCAACGGCGCCTCCCAGACCATCCGACCGCCGCTCGAAGCGGTCACGCCCGGCCACCGGGTCGCCTGCCACCTGGCGCCAGAGACCCGGAGCCGGATCTTTCGTGAGGAGGTGGCTCCAAGCCTGTGAACGGCAACGACATCACCGGCCCCGCGTCCACGGGCTCGGGCGCCACTGGCGGGACCGCCCCGGACGGTGGGAAGGCGTTCCTGAAGGACGTCGGCCCCGCGGCCCCGGCCGCCGTGGTCTCGAGCGAGCGGCCCGCGACGGCGCCAGCCGTGGTCGCCACGCCTCCCGAGGCCGATGCGCTGGTCACGGTCACAGACCTCCAGGTCCACTTCCCGGTCACCCACGGCGCGCTGATCCCCCGGAAGGTCGGCGCGGTACGCGCCGTCGACGGGCTGAACTTCGGCCTGCGCCGCGGCGAGACGCTCGGCCTGGTGGGGGAGAGCGGCAGCGGCAAGACCACGGCCGGCCGCGCGATCGTCCGGCTGCTGGAGCCCACCGGCGGCAAGGTCGAGTTCGACGGCCGGGACATCACCCACCTGTCAGCGCGCCAGATGCGCCCGCTCCGCCGGGACATCCAGATGATCTTCCAGGACCCGTACACGTCGTTGAACCCCCGGCACACCGTCGGCGCGATCGTGTCTGCACCGCTGAAGATCATCGGGGAGATGTCCGGCGACGCGGTCCGGGCGCGGGTCCGCGAGCTGCTGGAGCTCGTCGGCCTCAGCCCCGAGCACCTCAACCGCTACCCGCACGAGTTCTCCGGCGGCCAGCGCCAGCGGATCGGGATCGCCCGCGCGCTCGCGACCGGGCCCAAGCTGGTGATCGCCGACGAGCCGGTCTCCGCGCTCGACGTCTCCGTGCGCGCCCAGGTCGTCAACCTGCTCAGCGACCTTCAGACCGAGCTCGGCCTCACGTATCTGTTCATCGCACACGACCTGTCGGTGGTGCGCCATATCAGCGACCGGGTCGCTGTGATGTACCTTGGCACGATCGTCGAGATGGCCGACCGGACCGGCATGTACGAGCATCCCTTGCACCCGTACACCCACGCCCTCCTGTCTGCCGTCCCGGTGCCGGACCCGGTGAAGCAGCACCGGCGGGAGCGGATCCTGTTGCGGGGTGACCCCCCGACCCCGCTCAACCCGCCCAGCGGCTGCCGGTTTCACCCACGTTGCTGGAAGGCCGAGGAAGTGTGCAAGACCGTGGAGCCCGAGCTGGTCGAGATCCAGCCGGGCCACCTGGCCGCGTGTCACTTCCCGGAGGAGCGGGAGCTGGTCTAGATGGAGATCGCGCTGTCCATCGCGGTCATCATCACGAGCGTGTTGCTCGTGTTGCTGGTGTTGCTGCACCGGGCGAAGGGCGGCGGCCTGTCCACCCTCTTCGGCGGTGGCGTCTCGTCCTCGCTCGGCGGCTCGTCGGTGGTCGAGAAGAACCTAGACCGCCTGACGATCGCCATCGGCGCGGTGTGGATCATCTCGATCATCGGTCTCGGGCTGCTGCTGAAGAGTTGAGCGCTCCTCGTGGAGTCCGCCGGCCCGCGGGCCGGCGGGCCGTTCTCCTGACCTCGACCGTGGCGGCCGGACTGGCCGTGCTGCTCGCGCTCGCCGGCTGCGCGGGCTCCGCCGGGCCGGCCGAGACGGCGGCGACCACGCCCGCCGGCGCGGCCACCGTCCTGCCGACCGACAAGCCCGGCGGCACCTTGCGAGTCGTCACCGATGCCATGCCCACGGGTGATCCCGGCTGGGCGAGCACGACGGCCGACCGGGCGTTCGCCCGGCTGGTGAGCCGCACGCTGTACAGCTACCCCGCGTCGGCGGACGTCGACAGCGCCGTGGTGGCCCGTCCGGACCTCGCGGTCTCCGCGCCGCAGCGCAGCCCCAACGGCCTGGTCATCACGGTCCGGCTGAGCTCCTCGGCGCGCTGGGACACGCCGACCCCCCGGCGGATCGTCGCGAACGACGTGGCCCGCGGGCTCAAGCGCCTGTGCCTGCCGCCGGCCCCGTCGCCGATGCGCGGCTACTTCGCCGCGACGATCGTCGGGTTCGACGCCTACTGCACCGAGCTGTTCACCAAACCGGCCGACCAGCTCAAGGACTTCATCGAGAACCGGTCGCCGGCAGGCATCGAGGTGGTCAGCAACACCGACATCGCGTTCCACCTGATCAGGCCCTACACCGACTTCGTCGACCTCCTCGCGCTGCCGGAGGCCGCGCCCGTGCCGGTGGAGGCGGACGACTACCTGCCGAACTCGCCGGACTACCTCAGCCACCTGATCTCGGACGGCCCGTACCACCTGACGAACGCCGCCGGCGGCGTGTACTCGTTCGGCAAGGACGGGCAGTGGAACCGGTCGATCGACGGGATCCGCAAAGCCCTGCCGGACCACATCACGATCACCAGCGGCGTGGCCCCCGCCGTCGCGCAGGCCGAGATCGAGGCCGGCAAGGCGGACATCACGCTGGACGCCGCGGTGCCGCTGGACCGCGCGAGCGCGCTGTTCAAGGCCTCGGACCAGCGGCTGAGCGTGCCGACGACCGGGTCGGACCTGTTCCTGACGGTCGGAATGCACGGGCCGGCCGGCGCGGCGCTGGGCAACCAGGACGTCCGGGACGCGCTCGCGACCTGCGTCGACCGGATAGCCGTCGTCGAGGCGCTGGGTGACCCGCCGTTCGCGAGTGCCGCGACCCAGTTGCTGCAACCGACGATGACCGGCTACTCGCCGCTGGACCCGTTCCCCACGCCCAACGGCGCCGGCGACGCGACGACCTGCGGCGACGGGCTCGCGAAGGCTCCTGGCGGGCCGGTGACCGAGCTGACGCTGCTCACGACGGACAGCACCACCGACGCGGCCGTGGCGGGCGCCCTGGCCGACACGTTCGCCAAGGTCGGCGTGAAGCTCGTCGTCGAGGCGAAGGCGCAGCCGGACTTCGACGTGGCCGCCGTGAGCCCGCTGCAGCAGAGCTGGGACCTGGCGCTGACGACGGTCACCCCGCTCTGGTACGGCGATGCCGGCAGAACCGTGTTCCAGCCGCTGTTCGACTCGGCCTGGGTCGGCCAGCGCCCGGTCGACGGCGGCTACGACGCCAAGGAGGTCATGGACACGATGTCGGTCGCGCTGCAGGCACCCACCCCGGCGTCCCGGGCCGCGGCCTGGGGAGTGCTGGAGAGCACGGTGCTGCGGGACGTCGCGGTCATCCCGCTCGCCGTCAGCTACGAGCCCAGGTTCCACAGCACGTCGGTGCTGTCGTTCAACGAGGTCCCGTCCGTCGGCACCGCGGACCCGACCGACCTCGCGCTCGGGCCCGCCTGACGCACGCGCCGGGCGGCCCGCCGCCAGGCGCGGGGCATCAGCTCGCCGCACCGCCGCAGGCACCTGCTCGGGGGCCTGGCGGGGCCCGCCGACGGCCGGCGGGGATATGTCCCCCAGGGGGCGACCACTCCGGCCCGCCCCGGTGCGTCACGTGGTGGGCCCGGCGTCCTACACTCGCCCCAGAGCGAACCGGGTTGTACCTGGTCCGAGGTCTGGCCTCGCTGGCACCTCAACTGGCCGGCACCGGTCTGACCTGGCTGGCATTGCTCTGGCCTGGCTGGCACGGGTCAGCCCGACCGGCACCGAACTGACGGCACTGAGTCGAAGGAGTACGCGGACCGTGGCAGGTGGCAACGCCATCCGGGGGAGCCGGGTCGGGGCAGGGCCCATGGGGGAAGCCGAGCGGGGCGAGACAGCTCCTCGGCAGCGGATTTCGTTCTGGTGCGCGAACGAGCACGAGACGCGTCCGTCGTTCGCCGCGGACGCCGCGATCCCCGACACGTGGGACTGCCCGAGCTGCGGCTACCCGGCCGGGCGCGACCGGGAGAACACCCCGGCCCCGCCGAAGATCGAGCCCTACAAGACCCACCTCGCGTACGTCCGCGAGCGGCGCAACGAGAAGGACGGCGAGGCCATCCTCGCCGAGGCTCTCGCCAAGCTCCGCTCCGCCGGAGCCTGACGAGCCGCTAGGCTGCACGGCCTCGCCTCGGCGGTGCACCCTCGGCCCCGTGTTGCGGCTTTGGGCTACTTTTCCGTGACTCCCCGTCGGCGTGTCGCCGGTGGTACTACCCTTCTCCCGGTGCCGGGTGCTGCCCGGCCACCGGGGGGATCGCTGCTGCCTCCCTGACCTGGGCTCCGGCCTGTGCGTTGCGTGCGAGCGGATCGGCGGACGGGCGGAGATGGGGACCGAGCACACCGGCGACATCGGCGACGTGGCGCAGCCGGCGGCGGCCGCCGAGACAGGCCCTACCGGCCGGCTGATCGCCGGCAGGTACCGGCTCGCGGAGCTGATCGGGCGCGGCGCGATGGGTGCCGTCTGGCTCGCCCGGGACGAGGTGCTCGACGTCGACGTCGCGGTCAAGCAGATCCGGCCCCCGTTCGAGTTCTCCCAGCCGGGCGCCAACGGGCCGGGCAGCGACGGGTCGGATCTCGGCGAGGACGACAGCTGGGTGCTGTCCACCGCCGCCTGGGTGTCCCGCGCGCTGCGGGAGGCGCGTAACGCCGCCCGGCTGCGGGCCAACCCGCACGTGGTCACCGTCCACGACGCCATCGTCGACGGCGGCGCGCCCTGGATCGTCATGGAGGCGGTCGCGGCCCGCTCCCTGCAGGAGGCGGTCGACGAGGACGGGCCCCTCCCGCTCGCGCACGTCGCCCGGATCGGGCTGGCGGTGCTCGACGCGCTCGTCGCCGCGCAGGCGCTCGGCGTCGTCCATCGCGACGTGAAGCCGTCCAACATCCTGCTGGCGCACGACGGGCGCGTGCTGCTCACCGACTTCGGGATCGCCGCCGCCGACACCGACCCGACCCTCACCCAGCCGCCCGACGGCGGTCTGCCGAGCGGAACCCCGGCCTACATGGCGCCGGAACGGCTGCGCGGCGGGCCGACGACGCTCACCGCCGACCTGTTCGCGCTGGGCGCGACCCTGCTGTTCGCCGCCGACGGGGCCGCCCCGTTCCAACGCGACTCGCTGCTCGCGTCGCTGCAGTCCGTGCTGGCCGACGAGCCGGAGCCGTCGCACGACCTCGGCCCGCTTGCCCCGGTGATCGCCGGTCTGCTCATCAAGGACCCCGTCGACCGCCTGCGGGCTGACGGCGCCGGCGCGCTGCTCGTCCGAGCGCAGCGCGCCCTCCACGCGGGCGACCGCGCTCTCCCATCCGTGCCGACCGTGTCCTGGCCGCCGGCGGGACGCCCTGGTGGCCCGCCGTCGATGCGGCGGCAGGCCCTCGCGCCGCCCCGCCCCGGGTCAGTCCCGGCCGCGGGCCGGCCTGGGGCGTCCGACGCCGGGGCGACCGTGCGGCTCCCGCCCGGCGAGGCCCCGGCCGCGGCGCCGGCGTCCGCGCGGCTGGCGCGGGGCGCGGCGTCGAACGGCCGGCCGGGTCCGGCCGGCGCCGACGAGCCGAGCGCCGAGCCGGTCGCGCTCGGGCAGCTGGACCTGGACGGTCTGGCGGGCCTGGACGGTCTGGCGGGCCTGGACCGGCCCGACGAACCGGTCTGGTGGGCCCGGCTGCCGCCGGTGCCGATCGTCGCGATCGCCGTGGTCGCGGTGCTCGCGCTCGTCGGGCTCGCCACGTGGGGCGCCGTCGGGGCCAGTGCCGGCCGGGGCCGGTCTCCGGCCTCCGCCGCCTCGACGGCTCCCGTCGCGGCCACGGCCAAGGCGACCCCGACCACCGGCGCACCGAGGCCGCTGGGAGCGCGGGCCGGCGCCGTGCCGGCCGACATGGTCGGCGACTGGTGGGGCACCGTGACCCAGGATCCCGTCACGTTCGACGAGACGCTGCGGATTCGCGGTGGCGAACTGGACGGCGTCGTCGGCACGTCGTCGTCGTCCGAGGGCTGCGTCTCCGACCTGGTGCTACGCGGGACCGGCGTCGCGACCATCACCGTCCAGGAGGTCGTCACGCAGTCCAACCAGCGCTGCACCGGAGCGTTCCGGATGCTGCTCACGCTCAACTCGGACGGCACCCTCGGGCTCTACTACGACGCCACCCTGATCAGCTCCCCCGGCCTGGCCACGCTGACCAGGACCACCGCGCCGCCCTCCGGCAGCTGAGCCCGGGCTCAGCCGCCGACGCGGGAGGCCGCGGCGCGGTCGATCAGCCAGAGGGTCCGGTCCCGGCCCGTCGCGGCGGCGGCCGGGAGGTCGAGCGGCCCGGCGCCGGCGGCAGCGGCGGCGACGGCGTCGGCTTTCTCCTCGCCCGCCGCGATCACCCAGACCTGACGGGCCGCCTGGATCGTCGGGTACGTCAGGGAGACGCGGTTCGGCGGCGGCTTCGGGGACTCACGGACGGCGACCACCGGCTCCGTGGCGCGGGCGGCCGACGAGTGCGGGAAGATCGACGCGACATGCCCCTCCGGCCCGATGCCGAGCAGCAGCACGTCGAACCTGGGTACCAGGGCACCCTCGGGTGCGTGCGCCGCGAGCTGCGCGGCGTAGGCGGCGGCGGCCTGCTCGGGCTCGGCGTAGCCGTCGCCGCCACCCTCGGGCGCCAGGGCGCCCATCTCGAACACCCGCTTCTCGTCCACCGGCAGGTGCGCGAGCAGCGCCTCCCGGGCCTGCAGCGCGTTGCGGTCGGGGGAGTCGGCGGGAACGAACCGTTCGTCCCCCCACCAGATGTCGACCTTCGACCAGTTGACCGCCTCCAGCGCGGGGCTGGCCAGCACCGCGCGCAGCAGCGCGATGCCGATCCCGCCCCCGGTCAGCACCAGCGACGCCTCGCCGTCGCGCGCCTGCGCGTCGACGAGCATCGTGATCAACCGGGCACTCGCGGCCTTCGCGAGCAGTCCCGCGTCCGGGTGGACGATCAGTTCCATCGGTAACCGCCTCCGTCCGGCCTCGCCGCCGGCTGGGTCGGGGTGCGCGGACCGTGCGGCGCGCGCTGGCTGGGACAGGTCAGGTGGTCGGTGCCTCGGCCGCGTCGGGGGCCGTTCCGGTCCGCTGGCCGGCGACGGCCCGGCGGGCGGGGCTGGTCCGCGCCCGCCGCCGGGCTGCCGTCGCGGCGTCAGCTCCCGCTCGGAGCCACGGCCGCGGGCGGCGCCGGGTCCATCATCGGGTCCCGCCAGACGTGCTCGCGGTGGCGGGAGCGGCGCGACAGGTCGGGAATGCCGCTCCAGGTGGCGAGCGCCTCGGCGTAGACGCTGTCGTCGTCGATGCGGCGCAGCTCCTCGGCGAGCAGGTCGCCGAGGCCGAGCTGCGGCAACGGCAGCCGGCGCTCCGGGACCCCCGGCCGGGTGATCGTCCCGGAACGGGTGTCGAACCGGGTGACGGCGATGTCGCCCGCGGTTCCCGCGGCGTCGGAGCCGCTCCCGGACGATCCGTCGACGGTGACCTGGACCGCGTGCAGGCCGTGGACACCGCGGTGCGAGCGGCCCGGCGTCACCTCGACGGGGACGTTGAGCCGGGCCCGCAGCCAGCCGGCGAACAGCTGCGCGCTCGGGTCGGCCGGGTCGGCCTCGATGCGCGCCGCGGTGGGCCGGTCCTGCCGCCCGTCGAACGCGGCGGCCAGCAGCGTGCGCCAGCCGGAGATCCGGGTCCAGGCCAGGTCGGTGTCGCCGGGTGCGAAGTCGGCGGCCCGTAGGTGCAGCGCGGCGACCGGGTCGGGCGCGGCCGCGACGTCGGTGACCCGCCGGTCGGCGAACACGCCGAGCGGGTCGAACGCGATGCGGGTCGGCGGCTCGTCGTACCACCAGGTGACAACCGGCGCGTCCGAGGCCAGCAGCGGCAGCACGACCGACTCGGCGTGCAGCGCGAGCCGCCCGTACATCCGCATGACGATCGCCTCGCCGGGCCCGAGCCGCCCACCGATCGAGACCTCGGCGTCCAGCCGCGGATGCGGCGCATCGATCTGCCGGCGCACGACGATCAGCAGCCGGCACGGATGAGCCGCCGCGGCGGCCGTGGCGGCGCTCTCGGCGGCGGCGACGTTCTTCTCGTCGACGACCACGACGAGCGTCAGCGCCAGCCCGAACGCGAGCGCGCCAGCCGCCCGCCGCTCGGCCGACAGCGCCTTGACGACCGCCGAGCCGGTGGTATCCCAGAGCGTGGTCACAGCGAGCTCCTCGTCGAGAGAGTCACGGCAGGCTCCCAGTGCGGAGAACAGGACGGGTCGCCGACGCGGCCCCGCGCGGCCGCGGCGGCCCCCGGACGACAGGCCAGGACGCCGCGACCGCCACGCGCGGAGGCGTGCCTGCGCGGAGGCCCGTCCACGGGCGCAGCGATGTGGCCGGGCAGGTAACGGGTGCGAGCGGATCCCCGCGAGGCGGCGGCGCCGCGCGGGCCAGCCACCAGGCGCGGAGGCGCGCCTGCGCGGAGGCCCGTCCACGAGCGCAGCGACGTGGCCGGGCCGCAGCGCAGGTCGCCGCAGCGCCCGTGAGCGGAGGAGGACACAGCGCGGAGGTCCCTTGGGAGCGAAGCGAGCAAGGGGCCGGAGCGCTGTGCCCGGACGGAGCGAACCAATGTCAAGGCCGTCGCCACCTGCGCCCGTCGCGGGCCAGCATCTCGTCCGACGCCGCCGGCCCCCAGCTGCCCGACCGGTAGGTGAACGGCTTCGTGCTCGCCCAGAACTCCTCCAGCGGGTCGATGATCCGCCAGGACTCCTCGACCTCCGCGTTGTCCGGGAAGAGCATGGCGTCGCCGAGCAACGCGTCCAGGATGAGCCGTTCGTAGGCCTCCGGCAGCGACTCGGTGAACGCCTCGCCGAACAGGAACTCCATCGCGACGTCGCGGACCTCCATGGCGGTCCCCGGCACCTTGGAGCCGAACTTCAGCGTCACGCCCTCGTCCGGCTGGACCCGCACGACGAGCTGGTTGTGGCCCAGCTCGGTGGTGTCCGTGGCGTCGAACGGCAGGTGCGGGGCCTGCTTGAAGCCGATCGCGATCTCCGTCACCCGCCGCGGCAGCCGCTTGCCGGTCCGCAGGTAGAACGGGACGCCTGCCCAGCGCCGGGTCTCGATGCCCAGCCGGACGGCCGCGTAGGTCTCGGTCGTCGACGTGGCCGGGATGTTCTCCTCGTCGAGGTAGCCCTTGACCCGCTCGCCGGCCAGCCAGCCCTGCTCGTACTGGCCCCGGATCGCGTAACTGGCCAGGTCGGTCGGCAGCGACACCGCGCGCAGCGTCTTGATCTTCTCGGCGCGGATGGTGTCGGCGCCGAAGCTGACCGGCTCCTCCATCGCGGTGAGCGCGAGCAGCTGCAGCAGGTGGTTCTGCAGCACGTCGCGGGCGGCGCCGGTCTCGTCGTAGAAGCCGGCCCGGGTGCCGATGCCGACGTCCTCGGCCATCGTGATCTGGACCGAGTCGACGAACTGGGAGTTCCAGATCGGCTCGAACAGCGTGTTCGCGAACCGCAGCGCGAACAGGTTCTGGACCGTCTCCTTGCCCAGGTAGTGGTCGATCCGGAACACGTCCCGTGGCCCGAACACGTCGTCGACGAGCGAGTTCAGCTCACCGGCCGACTTCCGGTCGTGGCCGAACGGCTTCTCCACGACGACGCGCCGCCAGCCGCCCGCCGCCTTCTCGTCGGCCAGGCCGGTGCGCTCCATCTGCTTGAGCACCACCGGGAAGGCCGACGGCGGGATCGACAGGTAGAAGGCGGCGTTGCCGCGGATGCCGTGGCTGGCCTCCAGGCTGTCGAGCTCGGCGGCGAGCCGGTCGAAGCCCGCGTCGTCGTCGAACGAGCCCTTCACGAACCGGATCGACGGCGCGAGCCGGTCCCAGGTCTCCTCCCGGAACGGCGTGCGGGCGCCCTTCTCGGCGCATTCCCGGGCGAACTGGATGAAGGGCTCGTGGCCCTCCCAGTCGCGCCGGGCGAACCCGAGCAGCACGAATCCCGGCGGTAGCAGGCCACGGTTGGCCAGGTCGTACACGGCCGGGATCAGCTTCTTGCGCGAAAGGTCTCCGGTGACGCCGAACACCACGAGGGCGCTGGCGTCGGGGAGCCGGGGGAGCCGGCGGTCTCGCGGATCGCGCAGCGGGTTGCCACCTGCCGTGGGCGCCACCTGCGGTTCTCCCTGTCTGTGCTCGTTGGTCGTCGGGTGCTGGTCGGTCGTGCCGTGGTCCCGTTCCCGGGGAAGCCCCGCGCCTGCGCCCGACCGGCCGCGACGGCCGGCCGGGCGACGCGCGGTCAGTGTGCTCCGAGCTGCCCGCGCACCGCGTCGAGCAGCTGGTTCCAGGAGTCCTCGAACTTCGTCACACCCTCCTGTTCGAGGACCTCGACCACGTCGTGCATGTCGACACCGACGTTCTCGAGCGCGGCGAACACGCCGTGGGCGTCCGCGTAGTTCGGCCGGATCGTCTCGCCCGGCACCTCGCCGTGGTCGCCGAAGGCCAGCAGCGTCGCCTCCGGCATGGTGTTCACGGTGCCGGGCGCGATCAGCTCGTGCACATAGAGCGTGTCCGGCAGCGACGGGTCCTTCGTCGACGTCGACGCCCACAGCGGCCGCTGCGGGTTCGCGCCGCGGGCGGCCAGCGCGGCCCAGCGCTCGGTGCCGAACGCCTTCTCGTAGCGCTCGTAGGCCAGCCGCGCGTTCGCGATCGCGGCCTTGGACTTCAGCGTGTGCGCGGCCGGGGTGTCGATCTTCTCCAGCCGCTTGTCGACCTCGGAGTCGACCCGGCTGACGAAGAACGACGCGACCGACTCCAGCCGCGAGACGTCCACGCCGTTCGCCAGCGCCTGCTCGATGCCGGTCATATAGGCGTCCATCACCGCCTCGTAGCGCTCCAGACCGAAGATCAGCGTGACGTTGACGCTGATTCCGGCCGCGAGCGTGGCGGTGATGGCCGGCAGGCCCTCCAGGGTGGCCGGGATCTTGATGAACAGGTTCGGCCGGTCGACCATCCACCACAGCGAGCGGGCCTCGGCCAGGGTCCGGTCGGCCTTGTGCGCCAGCCGTGGGTCGACCTCGATCGAGACGCGGCCGTCAGTGCCGTCCGACGCGTCGTAGGCCGGGCGCAGCACGTCGCAGGCGACCCGGACGTCGGCGGTGGTGATCAGGCGGATGGCCTCGCCGACGTCGACGCCGCGGACCGCGAGGTCGTGCAGCTGCTCCTCATACGCCTTGCTCGACGTGATCGCCTTCTGGAAGATCGTCGGGTTGGTGGTGACGCCGACGACGCTGTGGGTGCTCGCCAGCTCGGCGAGGTTCCCGGAACGCAGCCGGTCGCGGCTGATGTCGTCCAGCCAGACCGCCACTCCCGCGGCGGAGAGGTCGGAGAGCGGGTTGGTCATGGTCGTGGTTCCTCTCCGCGGAGACGCTGTGCGGTCCGAGTGCCAGCCACCGGTCCAGGCGTCCGTGGCCGGGCATGAGCCGAGACGTCGGTGGCCAGGTGCGGGCCGGGCACTCAGCGCCTCCCTACCCGGTGATGGATGGGGTCATCCACGGTGGCGCGACCTTGGTGCTGGCCGCCGCGGACAGACCTGCCTTTGCTTAGTGTGCCCACCCACGTCGCGGAGGTGAACAGGGTGGCCACGTGAACAACTGACGACGCGGCTGTCTGTCGGTCACAACACCCGTGAGGAAGTGTCACGGCCAGGTGGCCGCCGCCGCACGGTCCTAACACGAATGCGACCTCGGTCATGCCGTTTCGGCCCGATCGGGGCACTGGACCTGGTTCGGCGGGGCTCTCGGCGGGGGCCCTCGCGGTGTGCCGCTGGTGGTCGCCGCGCTCGTGCGCGCCGCGGGCGGTTAGACTCCGACACGACGTAGAACCCCGGCCCGCCCCGGCGGGCGCAACGGTGCCGCCCCTCTTCCCGGGGGCTGAACGTGAGGTCGCCCTGTCCACCCTGGCTGTCCTGCGCCGCCGCCAGACCGCTCCGCGCCAGCGCGCGGCCGTGGCTCCCGGCGTCCGCCAGCTGACCGCCGTGGGCGGCCAGGCGGATCACGCCATCGGCACTGCCGCGGTCACACCGGCCCTGGCCGCCACGACCGTTCTCTCCGAGGTGCCCGCGCCCGTGGCGGACGGTGCTCCCGAGCCCGCGGCGGCCGACGCCGCCCAGGCGGTGAGCCGCCTCGACGCCGCGCTGGCCAAGGCGCGCGCGTACGTCGCGCTGACCAAGCCGCGGATCATCGAGCTGCTGCTGATCACCACCGTCCCGGTGATGATCCTCGCCAAGCGTGGCCTGCCGTCGCTCTGGCTGATCCTGATCACACTTGTCGCCGGCACCCTCGCCGCCGGCAGCGCGAACACGATCAACTGCTACGTCGACCGCGACATCGACGAGATCATGGCTCGCACCAAGCGCCGCCCGCTGGTGAAGGCCAGCGTCACGCCGGTCGAGGCGCTGCGCTTCGGCATCGTGCTCGGCATCGTCGCGACGCTGCTGTTCGGCCTGCTGGTCAACTGGCCGTCCGCGCTGCTCGCCGACGGCGCCATCGCGTTCTACGTGTTCGTCTACACGCTCGGCCTCAAGCGCCGGACGTCGTCGAACATCGTCATCGGCGGCGCCGCCGGCTGCTTCCCGGTGCTGATCGGCTGGTCCGCCGTGACCGGGACGGTCGGCTGGGGCGCGGTCGTGCTGTTCGGGGTCGTGTTCTTCTGGACCCCGCCGCACTTCTGGGCGCTGGCGATCAAGTTCAAGGACGACTACGCCGCCGCCGGCGTGCCGATGCTGCCGGTCGTCGCCCCGCTGCGCGAGGTCGGGCGCAAGATCCTGATCTACTCGTACGTGATGGTCGCGACGTCGCTGGTGCTCTACCCGGTCGCGGACGCGGGCTACGCCTACCTCGCCACGGCCGTCCTCACCGGCGGCTGGTTCCTCTTCGAGGCCCACCGGATGACCCACCAGATCGCCAAGGGCGACGAGATCCGCCCGATGCGCCTCTTCCACTACAGCATCACGTACCTGACGCTGCTCTTCATCGCGGTAGCCGTCAGCCCGCTGGTCTGACGGCGTCGTTGGGCGGGAACGCCCACGATTCGCGGGTGAGAGAAGTACCTAGAAGGCTTGGTCGGCGAAAGCCGTGAAGATCGAGTCGAGTTGACGTATCGTGGCCACTACCCGCTCCACACGCGCAACCACACAGCGCACCTGACCAGCAGTTTCGGCGTTGAGCCATTGGTCATCATGATTAGGCGTAGCGGGTGGCGGCGATCGGCCGGCAGATTGCGGGTTCTTGCGCGAGCTTGCGCTGGAACCGACGGCGCGGCGGACATGCCTCGTCGGGCTGGGGCGGAGCCCCGTTAGAGCTCGATGTAGACGCTCGTGTCCAAGACGCCTCGCGGGGCGCGATCAGCCATGCCGACGCTCCCACGGATCGTCGTCGCGCCAATCGTCTGGGCTGAACAGCTCATCAGCTTCGCGGCGCATCTGCTGATAGTCCACGCGCGGTAGGTGGCGGTGTCGCGCCACCAACTCCTCGGCGCTCAGCCGACGACGGCGGGGGAGCGGACGTAGCTCGGCGACCTCTGTGCCGTTCCGCGTGATGTGGAAGGCCTCGCCCTTCTCGGCCGCATCCATGATCGCCGCCGAGGCGTTGCGAAACTCTCGCTGGCTGATCACTCGCATGATCCGAGCGAGGCGTGCCGTGTCTCGGTCAGCTACGCGGGAGGCCCATCGGTCCGCCGCGGGCCGAGTCACGGGTTGTACTCCGGGTACTCGTCACGCGCGTCTCCGAGACAGTCTCCGATTGCTGCCACGGCGGCAATCATGACGCCTGCCATCGCCCCTCCGAGCCCTGTTCGCTCCGTCACTGTCGGGTAGGACTGTACCCGAACCGCCAGTGTCGGGCAAAAGCCCCTATCTTCATCCCGGCGGCGGTCGGCCCGCTGGTCTGACCGGTTCTCGGTGAGAGGCCGCGCATACCGGAAGGTATGCCTGCTGGGTATGCTGGTGACCATGAGCGTCACCACGATCAAGGTTGAGAGCGTCGTGCGCGACCGTCTTGCGGCCGTCGCGCGGGCTCGCGGCACCACCATGGCGGCACTGCTCGAGACCGAGTCGCGGCGGCTGGAGTCCGAGGTGCGGTGGTCCGCCATCGAGGATGCCTACGCTCGGATGCAGCGCGAGGACCCCAGCGGCTGGCGTGAGTATCTTGACGAGCTTCATGAATGGGACGCCGGAACCGCCGGCTCCGATACGGCGGCCGCATCGGAATGGCCGGAGTACAACAGTTGAGTGTGCGCCGCGGTGACATCTGGCTCGTGTCGCTTGATCCGACGGTGGCCAATGAGCAGCGCGGAACCCGCCCCTGCCTGGTTATTTCCACCGACCGTTTCAACGCGCTGCCGATCCGCCAGGCGATGGTCGTCCCGCTGACTACCCGCGAGCGCGGTTTCCCGCATCACATCACGGTGCGCGACGACGGCGGCCTGAACCGCGCCAGTTGGGCCATGTGCGAGGGCGCCCGAATCGTGTCGACCGAGCGATTCGGCAAAATGATCAGTACGGCCTCGGCGGTGACCGTGGCTGACGTGGCTGACCAGCTGACGTCCTGGATCGGAAGCGTCTAATGCCGCCTCCGACAAGGTTCGCCGGGTCCCGGCGTCCCCGTGATCGCCGTTCCGGCCTTCTGGTGGTCGTGGTCGGGTTGCTGTTTCGTAGCCACCAGAGGGCGCCATCGCCGATCAAGGCGAAGGGCTGACCTTGGGGCTGGAGCAGGTCAGCCGCCGGCGGACGTGACGGTGTGTGGTGGCCGGTCGGGCAGGGCCAGCCAGAGGCGCAGGGCGGCGATCCACATGGCGGTGGCGCCGGCTACGTGGAGGGCGACCAGGCCGGCGGGGATGCCGAGGAAGTAC
Source organism: Pseudofrankia sp. DC12 (assembly GCF_000966285.1). Classification (NCBI taxonomy): domain Bacteria; kingdom Bacillati; phylum Actinomycetota; class Actinomycetes; order Frankiales; family Frankiaceae; genus Pseudofrankia; species Pseudofrankia sp. DC12. The sequence continues at coordinate 568,983 of NZ_KQ031391.1, read as the reverse complement.
TGGGTGAAGCCGATCGCGGCCTGGGCGACGATCGTCGCGGCCAGGGCGTCGGCCCAGCGGCGGGCCTCGCGGGACGCCTTCCCGAGCCGGACGGCGAACAGCAGCGCCACGCTCAGGCCGGTCAGCAGCATCGCGCCGTCGGCGTGCAGCTGGGCGACGGTGACGATGTCGAAGCCGAACCGGCGCGCGTGGGTGGCGTCGCCGCCATGCGGACCGGTGCCCGTGACGACCGTCCCGAGCACGAGCACCGCGAACGCGGCGACGACGGTGACGCGGGCGAGCCAGAGCAGCTCGCGACGGACCGAGACGGTGACCGGCCCCGGCCCCTGGCCGGCCCGGCGGTAGAGCACGGCGCCGTTGACCAGCAGCACCATCGACAGCAGGAAGTGCGCCGCCACCGTCGCCGGGTGCAGGTCGGTGAGCACGGTGATCCCGCCCAGCACGACCTGAGCGACGAACCCGGCCCACAGCCCGAACGACAGCCAGACCAGGTCGCGCCGGGCCCGCCGGTCGGCCAGCCGCAGCGCCGCCACCGGCGTGACCAGCATGATCACGCTCATCGCGATGGTGACCATGCGGTTGGAGAACTCGACGACGCCGTGGGTGGCGTACTGGCTGCGCGGGACCCAGGAGCCGTCGCCGCACTGCGGCCAGGTCGGGCAACCCAGCCCCGACCCGGTCAGCCGAACCAGCCCGCCCGTCACGACGATGAGCCCGAGAAACACCAGGCCGACGAGCGTGAGGATCTGGAACGCCCGCGGGCTCACGGTCGGCAGCCGCTGCGGCGAACGGGCCGTGACGCCGGAACCCTCGCCGGGCCCGTCCGTCACGGCCTCGTTCTGTGCCGGCGGGGCCTCGATCTGCGCCACCTGGGCCTCCGGATGCTCAGCTCTCGCGTCGCTTCGACGGGTCGTAGAAGACGACATCCCGGGCCATCTTACGTTGGGTCACGCCCACCGACCGACGGTCATCCGGCCCCGTCGAAGGATGCCCGGCCTACTCCCAGCGGAAGGTCCGCGCCGCCAGCGCCACCGACGCGACCGCCCAACAGGCCAGCACGAGGACCGGCCCGGCCCCGGGAGCCGCGGCGTTCGCGAGCACGTCACGCAGGCCGTTCGAGAGCGCCGCGGTCGGCAGCCCCTCGGCGACGACGCGCAGCCAGCCGGGCAGCTTCGACAGGGGGAACACCACCCCGCCGACCAGCAGCAGCAGCAGGTAGACGCCGTTGGCCGCGGCCAACGTCGCCTCGGCGCGCAGCGTGCCGGCCATCAGCAGGCCGAGGCCCGAGAACGCCGTCGTGCCCAGCACCAGCAGCACCACCAGCCAGCCGATGCCGGCGGCGGTTCCCGGCAGGTGCGGGTGCCAGCCGAGCGCCAGCCCGACGCCGACCAGCAGCAGCGCCTGGACGGCCTCGATCGCCAGCACCGCCAGAGTCTTGCCGGTGAGCAGCACCCAGCGCGGCAGCGGCGTCGCGCCGAGCCGCTTGAGCACCCCATAACGGCGCTCGAACCCGGTGGCGATCGCCTGCCCGGTGAACGCCGCCGACATCACCGCGAGCGCCAGCACGCCCGGCACGAGGAAGTCGACGGCCTTCTGGCCGTCCGAAGGCAGGACGTCGACCGCGCTGAAGAACAGCAGCAGCCCGATCGGGATGATCAGGGTGAGCAGCACCGACTCGCCGTGCCGCAGGTTCAGGCTCAGCTCCATCCGGGTCTGCGCGCCGAGCATCCGGGACCGCCGGGCCGGTCCAGGCGCCGGGCGGAAGTCCAGCGGCGCCAGCCCCGTCGCGGTGCCGGGGGCGGCGGTCATGAGGCCAGCTCCGAGCCGGTGAGATCCACGAAGACGTCCTCCAGGCTGCGCTGCTCGACCCGCAGGTCGTTGGGCAGTACGCCGTTGCCGGCACACCACGCCGTGACGGCCGCCAGGAAGGCCGGGTCGACGGTGCCGCGCACCACGTAGTGCCCGCCGGCCCGCTCGACGGCCTGCGACCCGGCCGGCAGCGCGCCGAGCAGCTGGTCGAGGTCGAGGCCGGCCGGCGCCCGGAAGCGCAGCTCGCCGTCGGCCCCGCCGCGGGTCAGCTCGGCCGGTGTACCGGCGGCGACGACCTTGCCGCGGTTGACGATGACGACCTGGTCGGCGAGCCGTTCGGCCTCGTCCATCGCGTGCGTCGTGAGCAGCACGGTGACGCCGCAGGCCCGCAGCTCCTCGACGAGAGCCCAGGTGTCGTGCCTGGCGCGCACGTCCAGCCCGGCCGTCGGCTCGTCCAGGAACACCAGCTCGGGCCGGCCCACCACGGCCATCGCCAGCGAGAGCAGCTGCTTCTGGCCGCCGGACAGCCGGCGGAACGGGGTGCGCGCCGCGGCGCCGGTCAGGCCGACCCGGGCCAGCAGCGCGGCCGGGCCGAGCGGGTTCGCGTGGTGCGCGGCCACCAGCCGCAGCATCTCCTCGGCGCGCGCGCCAGGGTACATGCCGCCCGACTGGAGCATCACGCCGACCCGGGGGCGCAGCCGCTGGTCGGCCGGGTCGGCGCCGAGCACCCGGACCAGGCCGCCGTCGCCGCGCCGGAAACCCTCGCAGATCTCGACCGTCGTCGTCTTGCCGGCCCCGTTCGGCCCGAGCAGCGCCGTGACGGATCCCACCGGCACGCCGAAGGACAGCCCGTCCACTGCGCGGGTCGCCCCGTACGTCTTCAGGAGGTCGACGACCTCGACCGCCAGGATCTCCGCCACGCGCCGATCCTACGGAGCCGGGGCGGTGCGGGTCAGCGGCGCGGGCCGGGGCGGGGTGGCGCGGCCGTGGGTGGGCCGGCGCGGCGGCGGTCGAGGCCGGCGACCGGCCGGCGGCGCGCGCCACCGGGGGCGCCTCGGCCGTGGGCGGTCTCCGCGCTGGGCTCGACGAGGGCACCCCAGGCGCCGAGGCGCTCGTAGAGGAGCTCGGGTGTCGTGGAGTAGAGCCGTGACAGTGACGTCAGGTCCGAGCGCCGCAGCCGCAGCACGTCGCGCGAGCTGTCCGAGCGCAGCACCTGCACGATCGCGATCCAGCGCCGCAACGGCCCGGTCCGGGTCGGCGGCAGCTTGCGCAGCCGGCGCAGGTCGATGACCAGGGGAGGCAGGCTGTCGGTCTCCCGCCGGTCGGTCGTCGGAGGGACCAGCAGCGTCGCCGGCACGTCGTAGAGCTCGGCCAGCTCCACCAGCCGGTGCACCCGCATGACGCGGCTGCCCCGTTCGTAGGCGCCGAGCGTGCCGGCAGTCCAGCGCCCGGCGGTGATCTCCTGGACGTCCAGCAACGACATGCCACGCCGGTTGCGGACCGCGCGCAGGCGACGGCCAAGCTCGACGGCGTAGTCAGTGTCCGACACGTTCTCCGTCCGGGGGTCAGGGGGAGCGGGAGCTCCAGCCGGCCCCCGTCACAGCGTGTCAGGGATCGGCTCCGCTGACAGTAGGCTCGGCGAGATTCGCCCGGGGGCCCACGTGGTCCGCCAGTGTTCTCGTGGGCGGAAAGCCTGACTAGGCCGGAAAGCGCCGCGGGCGGCCGGCCGTTGCCGATACCCCCTTCGGGCCAGCCGGAACCGGCCGCTGGTCAGTCGCGGGCCCAGTCCCGGGAGCGGTCCAGGGCGCGCAGCCAGTCGGCGTAGAGGCTGTCGCGGGCGGCCTGGGCGAGGACCGGCTCGTAGCGGGCGGCGGTGCGCCGCAGCCCGGCCAGCGCGGCCCGGTCGGGGAAGACCCCGGTGGCGAGCCCGGCGAGGTACCCGGAGCCGAGCGCGGTCGTCTCCAGGTTGTCCGGCACGTCCACCGGGACACCCAGGATGTCGGCCTGGAACTGCATGAGCCACGGGTTGGCGGCGGCTCCGCCGTCGGCGCGCAGCTCGGTTACCGGAGTGCCGGCGGCGGTCATCGCCTCGACGATGTCCCGGGTGCGGTAGGCGATGGACTCCAGCACCGCGCGGGCCAGATGTGCCCGGCCGGTGCCCCTGGTCAGTCCGACCAGGGTGCCGCGTGCCCGCGGGTCCCAGTGGGGCGCACCGAGCCCCGCGAGCGCCGGGACGAAGTAGACGCCGTCGTTGCCGTCCAGCGAGCCGGCGAGCTGCGCCGTCTCGGCGGCGGAGCCGACCACGCCGAGCCCGTCGCGCAGCCACTGCACGGCGGAGCCGGTCGCGAGGACGGCCCCCTCCAGTGCGTAGTGCACCGGCTCGCCGGTCAGCTGGAACGCGGCGGTGCGCAGCAGCGCGCCGTCCGCCCGCGCCGGCGGCAGCGCGGGTCCGGTGTTCAGCAGGACGAACGAGCCGGTCCCGTAGGTGTTCTTGGCCTGGCCTGGCGCGAAGCAGGCCTGCGCAAACAGCGCCGCCTGCTGGTCACCGACCGCCGCCGCGACCGGCACCGAGACGCCCAGGAACGCCGCCGGGTCGGTCTCGGCGTAGACCTCGGAGCTTGGCCGGACCTCGCCCAGGAGCTCCATCGGCACCCCGAGCAGCTCGGCCATTGGCGCGGACCAGGCGGCGTCCGCCAGGTCGAGCAGCAGCGTGCGTGAGGCGTTGGTGACGTCGGTCACGTGGCTTCGGCCGCTGGTCAGCCGCCAGATGAGCCAGGAGTCGACCGTGCCGAACGCCAGCTCGCCGTGCCCTGCCCGCCTGCGCAGCTCGGGATCGTGGTCCAGCAGCCACGCGATCTTCGTGCCGGAGAAGTACGGGTCCAGCACCAGCCCGGTGCGTTCGGCGACCTCGGGTCCGTGGCCGGCGGCGGCGAGCCGCTCGCAGGCGCTCGACGTGCGCCGGTCCTGCCAGACGATCGCCGGGGCGACCGGCGCGCCCGTGCGCCGGTCCCACAGGACCGTGGTCTCGCGCTGGTTGGTGATGCCGACGGCGGCGATGTCGCCTGGAGCGCGGCCGGCGGCGGCCAGCGCCGCGGACGCCGTGGCCACGGCCCCCTGCCACAGCTGCTCCGGGTCCTGCTCGACCCACCCGGGCCGGGGGTAGGTGACGTTGACCTCGGTCTGCGCCCGGCCCACGACGTGCGCCGACTCGTCCAGCACGCATACGGTCGTGCCAGTGGTCCCCTGATCGATGGCCACCACCACAGGCTCAGGCATCGTCGGATGCTATCGGGCGCCAGTGGCCGTTCGGCGGCGGAACGCACCGGGGTCGGCCCCCCGGGGCGCCGCGGGTTCGACGGGGTCCGGGAAATAGGGCACACTGGTGTTGTGAAATCCGCGCACGATCGTGAGCCCGTCGCCTTTGAGTGGCCGGCGGGCACGGCCGCGGGTACGGCTGTCGGGACCGCCGACGGCCGCACCCGGGACCGGGTCGTGCGCATCCTGCTGGAGGCGGGGCCCTCGACGGCCGCCGAGCTGGCCCACCGGCTCGACCTCTCCTCGGCCGCGATCCGCCGGCACCTGGATGCCATGGTCGCCGACGGCATCCTCACCCCGGCCGCCGTGAACGTCCGCGGCCCGCGGGGCCGGGGGCGCCCGGCGCGGCACTACGCGCTGACGGACGCAGGCCACGAGGAGGCCGGGCCGACGGCCTACTCGGACCTGGCGGCGGGGGCGCTGCGCTTCCTCGACGAGGTGGGCGGGCCCGACGCCGTCGGCCGGTTCGCCGAGAGCCGTGGCCGGGAGCTGGAGCTGCGGCTGGCCGGAGCGGTCGAGGGGGTGCCGGAGGACCGGCGCCTGTCGGCCCTGGCCGCCGCGATGACCGCGGCCGGCTACACGGCGAGCGTCTCCGAGGTGCCCAGCGGGACCCAGATCTGCCAGCACCACTGCCCGGTCCAGCACGTGGCCGAGCGGTTCCCCGCGCTGTGTGACGCGGAGACGGCGGCGCTGTCGCGGTTACTGCACACCCACGTCCAGCGGCTCGCCACCATCGCGCACGGCGACGGTGTCTGCACGACGCACGTTCCAGGCATGCCCGCCGCCGGCACCGAGGGCTCGGCGCCGGCGGACAACACAACGGTGCCCGTGAGGATCACATAATGACGACCTCTGCCGAGACCGCCCTTGAGGGCCTGGGCTCGTACAAGTTCGGCTGGGCTGACGCCGACGCCTATGCCGCCGACGTCGAGCGCGGCCTGTCCGAGGCGGTCGTGCGCGGTATCTCGGCCAAGAAGTCCGAGCCGTCGTGGATGACCGACCTGCGGATGAAAGGCCTGAAGCTCTTCGAGCGCAAGCCGATGCCGACGTGGGGCGCCGACCTTTCCGGCATCGACTTCGACAACATCAAGTACTTCGTCCGCTCCACCGAGAAGCAGGCGGAGAGCTGGGAAGACCTGCCGGCGGACATCAAGGACACCTACGACAAGCTCGGCATCCCGGAGGCGGAGAAGCAGCGCCTCATCTCCGGCGTCGCGGCCCAGTACGAGTCCGAGGTCGTCTACCACAAGATCCGTGAGGACCTTGAGGAGCAGGGCGTCATCTTCCTCGACACCGACAGCGGCCTGCGCGAGCACCCGGAGATCTTCAGGGAGTACTTCGGCTCCGTGATCCCGGTCGGCGACAACAAGTTCGCCGCGCTGAACACGGCCGTCTGGTCCGGTGGCTCCTTCATCTACGTACCGCCGGGCGTGCACGTCGACATTCCGCTGCAGGCCTACTTCCGGATCAACACCGAGAACATGGGCCAGTTCGAGCGGACGCTGATCATCGTCGACGAGGGCGCCTACGTGCACTACGTCGAGGGCTGCACCGCGCCGGTCTACTCGTCGGACTCGCTGCACTCGGCCGTCGTCGAGATCGTCGTCAAGAAGAACGCGCGCTGCCGGTACACGACCATCCAGAACTGGTCGAACAACGTCTACAACCTGGTCACCAAGCGGGCCGCCTGCCAGGAGGGCGGCACGATGGAGTGGATCGACGGCAACATCGGCTCCAAGGTGACGATGAAGTACCCGGCGGTGTGGCTGCTCGGCGAGCACGCCCGCGGCGAGGTGCTCTCGATCGCGTTCGCCGGCCAGGGCCAGCACCAGGACGCGGGCGCCAAGATGGTGCACGCCGCGCCGCGCACCTCCTCGCAGATCATCTCCAAGTCGGTGGCCCGCGGTGGCGGCCGGACCTCCTACCGCGGCCTCGTCCAGATCCACGAGGGCGCCAACCAGTCGAAGTCGACGGTGAAGTGCGACGCGCTGCTGGTCGACACGGTCAGCCGGTCCGACACCTACCCGTACGTCGATGTCCGCGAGGACGACGCGTCCATCGGCCACGAGGCCTCCGTCTCCAAGGTCGGCGAGGACCAGCTCTTCTACCTGATGAGCCGGGGCATGGCCGAGGACGAGGCGATGGCGATGATCGTGCGTGGCTTCGTCGAGCCGATCGCCCGTGAGCTGCCGATGGAGTACGCGCTGGAGCTCAACCGCCTGATCGAGCTGCAGATGGAAGGGTCGGTCGGCTGATGGCCGTGCGTGAAGCGAGGGCGCGCGTCGACGGGTCGGGGCGCCCGCCGATGGTCCCAGCTCCGTCCGCGCCGGTGCGCTCCCGCGACCCCGAGGCGCACCCGGCCCCGACCGGCCGCGAGGAGGCCTGGCGGTTCACCCCGCTGCGCCCGCTCAAGGCGCTGATCGCCGGCCAGGAGCCCGACGGCAAGGTCGACGTCGCCGTCTCGGCCCCTGCCGGTGTCGAGGTCGAGAACGTCGCCACCGTCGACCCGCGGGTCGGCCGGGTGCTGACCCCGGTCGACCGGGTCGCCGCGTTCGCGACGGTCCGGGCCGGCGGTGCGCTCGTGGTCACCGTCCCGGCCGAGGCCGAGCTCGACGAGCCGGTCCTGCTGAAGCTGCGCGGCGACGGCGGCGTCTGCTACAGCCACCTCGCCGTCGAGGTCGGCCCGTTCGCCCGTGCCACCGTGGTCCTCGACCACACTGGCACGGCGAAGTACGCGGGCAACGTCGAGGTCTACCTCGGCCACGGCGCCAGCGTCACGTTCGTCTCCCTGCAGGACTGGGACGACGACGCGGTGCACGCCGGCGCGCACGCGTTCTCGCTCGGGCGCGACGCGAAGCTGCGGGCCACCCACATCACGCTCGGCGGCCAGCTGGTCCGGCTGTGCCCGACCGTCGACTACCGCGGCGCGGGCGGCGACGCCGAGCTGTCCGGCCTGTTCTTCACCGATGCTGGCCAGCACCAGGAGCACCGCCTGCTCGTCACCCACTCCGAGCGCAACTGCCGCAGCCGCGTCACCTACAAGGGCGCGCTGCAGGGCGACAACGCGCACTCGGTGTGGATCGGCGACGTGCTCATCGGCGCGGACGCGGTCGGCACCGACACGTACGAGATCAACCGCAACCTCGTCCTGACCGACGGGGCGCGGGCCGACTCGGTGCCCAACCTGGAGATCCTGACCGGCGAGGTCACCGGCGCCGGGCACGCCAGCGCGACGGGCCGGTTCGACGACGAGGCGCTGTTCTACCTGATGGCCCGGGGCATCCCGTCCGACGAGGCGCGCCGGCTGGTCGTGCGCGGCTTCTTCGGCGAGGTGCTCGACCGGGTCGGCGTCGAGTCGCTGCGTGAGCGGGTGACCGCCGCCGTGGACGCGGAGCTCGCGGGGGTGGGCGCATGACCCTGCAGCGGGTCTGCGCGCTGGACGAGCTGGGGGAGGGCTCGGCGCTCGGCGTCGAGCTGGACGTGCCGGGGCAGGACGAGCCGACGCCGGTGTGCGTCGCGCTGACCGGCGGGAACGTGTACGCGCTGCGGGACGAGTGCTCGCACCAGGACGTCCGGCTCTCGGACGGCGAGGTCGAGGGCGGCAAGATCGAGTGTTGGCTGCACGGCTCCCAGTTCGACCTGGAGAGCGGCAAGCCGACCTGTCTGCCGGCCATCGACCCGGTGCCGACCTACCCCGTGACCATCGAGAGCGGCGACGTCTTTGTCGACCTCGCCGCGGCTGAGCAGAAGTGAGGGCCTAGACCGGTGTCGACCTTGGAGATCCGCAACCTGCACGTCTCGGTGGAGACCGACGGGGAGGGCCCGCGCGAGATCCTGCGCGGCGTCGACCTGACCGTCCGCAAGGGCGAGACACACGCGATCATGGGGCCGAACGGCTCCGGCAAGTCGACGCTGTCCTACTCGGTCGCGGGCCACCCGAAGTACAGGGTGACCGAGGGGTCGATCACCATGGACGGCGAGGACGTGCTCGCGATGAGCGTCGACGCACGCGCCCGGGCCGGCATCTTCCTGGCCATGCAGTACCCGGTCGAGGTCCCCGGCGTCTCCGTCTCCAACTTCCTGCGCACCTCGGCGACCGCGGTCCGGGGCGAGGCCCCGAAGCTGCGGCTGTGGGTCAAGGAGGTCAAGGAGACCATGGGCGTCCTGGAGATGGACCAGGCGTTCGCCGAGCGCAGCGTCAACGAGGGCTTCTCCGGTGGTGAGAAGAAGCGCCACGAGATCCTGCAGATGATGCTGCTCAGGCCGAAGATCGCGATCCTCGACGAGACCGACTCCGGCCTCGACGTCGACGCGCTGCGGCTCGTCTCCGGCGGCATCAACGCGGTCCGCGAGACTGGCGAGACCGGGATGCTGCTCATCACCCACTACACCCGGATTCTGCGTTACGTGCAGCCGGAGTTCGTGCACGTCATGGCCGGCGGCCGCATCGTCGACGAGGGCGGCCCGGAGCTCGCGGCGACGCTGGAGGACTCCGGCTACGACAAGTACGTGAAGCTCGGTGAGGCCGCATGAGCAGCGATCTTGAGGGCTATGACGTCGAGCTGATCCGCAAGGACTTCCCGATCCTCGACCGGGTGATCCACGGTGACCGGCCGCTCGTCTACCTGGACAACGCGGCCACCTCGCAGAAGCCACGCGCGGTGCTCGACGCCGAGCGCGACTACTACGAGCTGCACAACGCCAACGTGCACCGCGGCATCCACGTGCTCGCCGAGGAGGCGACCGCGCTCTACGAGGCCGCCCGTGACAAGGTCGCGGCCTTCATCGGGGCGCCGGACCGCCACGAGGTCGTCTTCACCAAGAACTCGACCGAGGCCCTGAACCTGGTCGCGTACGCGTTCAGCAACGCGGCGGGCGCCGGCTCGGAGGCCGAGCGGTTCCGGCTGGGGCCGGGCGACGAGGTCGTCGTGAGCGAGATGGAGCACCACTCGAACCTGGTGCCCTGGCAGATGCTCTGCCAGCGCACCGGGGCGACCCTGCGGTGGTTCGGCCTGACCGACGACGGCCGGCTCGACCTGTCGAACCTCGACGAGCTGGTCAACCCGCGGACCAAGGTCGTCTCGTTCGTCCACCAGTCGAACATCCTCGGCACGGTCAACCCGGTCGCGGCGATCGCCGCCCGGGCCCGCGAGGTCGGCGCGCTCACCGTCGTCGACGGCTCCCAGTCCGTCCCACATCTGCCGGTCGACGTCACGGCCCTCGGTGTCGACTTCTTCGCGTTCACTGGGCACAAGATGTGCGGGCCGACCGGCATCGGCGTGCTCTGGGGCCGCCACGAGCTGCTCGAGGTCATGCCGCCGTTCCTCGGTGGTGGCGAGATGATCGAGCTGGTCACGATGGAGGCGACGACCTACGCCGTCCCGCCGCACCGCTTCGAGGCCGGCACCCCGATGATCGCCCAGGCGGTCGGGCTCGGCGCGGCCGTCGACTACCTGACCGGTCTTCCCGGCGGGATGGCCGCCGTCGCCGCGCACGAGCACGCGCTGACGTCGTACGCCCTGGGCGCGCTCGCCGAGGTGCCCGGCCTGCGGATCATCGGCCCGACGACGGCGGCCGGCCGCGGCGCGGCGATCTCGTTCCTGCTGGCCGGCGAGGACGGACGGGCGATCCACCCGCATGACGTCGGCCAGGTTCTCGACGAGCAGGGCGTCGCCGTGCGCGTCGGCCACCACTGTGCCCGCCCGGTGTGCCTGCGCTACGGCGTCCCCGCGACCACGCGGGCGTCGTTCGCCCTCTACACGACCACCGGCGAGATCGACGCGCTGCTGGAAGGTCTTGCGGGGGTAAGGAGGTTCTTCGGAGCGTGAAGCTGGACTCCATGTACCAGGAGATCATCCTGGACCACTACCGCAACCCGCTCCACCGTGGGCTGCGTGAGCCGTTCGACGCCGAGGTGCACCACGTCAACCCGACCTGTGGCGACGAGGTGACCCTGCGGGTCAAGATCGTGGATGACCAGGTCGCGGACGTCTCGTACGAGGGCGAGGGCTGCTCGATCAGCCAGGCCTCGGCGAGCGTGATGGCCGAGCTGGTGATCGGCAAGAGCGTCGAGGACGCCATGGCGCTCGAACGCGAGTTCCTGACGCTCATGCAGTCCCGTGGCACGGTCGAGCCGGACGAGGACGTGCTGGAAGATGCGGTCGCCTTCGCCGGTGTCTCGAAGTATCCCGCGCGGGTGAAATGCGCGCTGTTGGGTTGGATGGCCTGGAAAGACGCCACATCCCAGGTCGTGAGCGGCGATGCCGTCGCCGCCGGCCCGGCCCCGACCGGAGCGGCAGCCCCCGAGGGGTCCGTTCCCGAGCAGGAGAAGCAGCCGTGAGCGCAGGAGTGAACGAGCGGAGTGGACGTCCGAGGCGGACCTCCCAGATCGGCTCCGCCGATCCGGCAGGGACCCCGGAGGACGGCCGCGTAGCGAGTGAAGCGACGGAGTGAACCATCAGATGACCGACAGCATCCAGACCGACACCATTGAGGCGGGCCTGGGCGAGGACGCCGTCCTGCCCGAGAGCGTGACGGCGTCGGCGCCAGCCGCCGATCTTCCGGCCGCGCAGCCGACGACCACCAAGCCGCCCGTCGACAGGGCGGCGGTCGAGGACGTCGAGGAGGCGATGCGCGACGTCGTCGACCCCGAGCTCGGCATCAACGTCGTCGACCTCGGCCTCGTCTACGGCATCGACATCTCCGACGAGAACGTCGCGACGCTGGACATGACGCTGACGTCGGCGGCCTGCCCGCTCACCGACGTGATCGAGGACCAGGCCCGCAGCGCCCTCGTCGACGGCCCCGACGGCCTGGTCGCCGACATCGTCATCAACTGGGTCTGGCTGCCCCCGTGGGGCCCCGACAAGATCACTGAGGACGGCCGCGAACAGCTCCGTGCCCTCGGCTTCAACGTCTGACCTGCCCCACTCCGCGAGTGGCCCAGCCGTCACCGGCTGGGCCATCGCGATCTCAGGGCCGCTTGGACGCCTCAAGCACCGAGAGCGCCAGGCTGAGGGCGACCCCGAAGGCACTGCCGCCGTAGAGGATCGCTCCAGGCACGGTGCTGGCGTTGGCGCGAGCCAGGATGCCGGCCAGCAGCGCGACGACCAACGCGAGCAAGATCGATAATACGACGTGCAGCCGACGAGCCGAACGGTTGACGGACATGCTGCTCCCAAAGGTCGACGATCCTCGCTGATCGGATATCCCGTGCCGATGCACATCCCGTATGCACGTGCATCGGCGTGTTCGGCAGATCTTCGTTCGGCCTCTCGGGGACTGTCTGAGCCGACCCCCTTTGGGGGGCTCCGGAAAATTCTTGTAACCATGTGTTTGGGTCCGGCTACCGGAGGTATCTACACGGGGCCGCTGAGAGCGATGCCGGAGCAGGACGGGAAACCGTTAGGCAACGGGAAAGTCGTTCCCAGCGGTGAAAAAGCCCGGGCGAACCTGTCCGGGCTTTTCAGCGCTCTGGGGCGGGTCTGTCTGGTTCCGGGGCGGTCAGCTGATCAGGGAACCGTAGAGACCGGCGGTCTGGCGGGCGATGGCGGCCCAGCCGAACTCGGTCACGGCGCGTTCGCGGCCGGCCTGGCCCATGGCGGTCGCACGTTTCGGGTCGGCGAGGACCGTGTTCATGGCGGCGGCCAGCGCCGACGGGTCGTCCGGGGGGACCAGCAGGCCGGTCACGCCGTCGTCGACGACCTCGGGGATGCCGCCGACGCGGGAGGCGACGACAGCGGCGCCGCAGGCCATCGCCTCCAGGTTGACGATGCCCAGCGGCTCGTAGACCGACGGGCAGGCGAACAGCGAGGCGTGCGAGAGCAGCTGGATGACCTCGGGCTTCCGGAGCATGCCGGAGATCCAGATGACCCCGTCGCGCCGGGCCTTCAAGCCGTCGACCAGCTCGGTGACCTCGGCGAGCAGCTCGGCGGTGTCCGGCGCGCCGGCGCACAGCACCAGCTGGGCCCGCGGGTCCAGCTCGGCCGCCGCCCGCAGCAGGACGGGCACCCCCTTCTGCCGGGTGATCCTCCCGACGAACGCGACCGACGGGCGCCCGGGGTCGACGCCGTAGCGGTCGAGCACTTCGGTGCCCAGGTCCGGGCTGTACTCCTCGGTGTCGATCCCGTTGCGGATGACGTGCACCTTCGCCGGGTCGACCGCCGGATAGGCATCGAGGATGTCGGTCTTCATCCCCGCGCTCACGGCCACCACCGCCGCCGCGGCCTCGATCGCGGTCTTCTCGGCCCAGGACGACAGCCGGTAGCCACCGCCGAGCTGTTCCGCCTTCCACGGCCGGTGCGGCTCCAGCGAGTGTGACGTCATGACGTGGGGCACCCCGGCGAGCATCGCCGCCAGGTGCCCGGCGAGGTTCGCGTACCAGGTGTGCGAGTGGACCAGGTCGACGCCGGCCGGCGCCGCCCCGGCGGACGCAACGGGCTCGGGGCCGTTCGCCGTGGTCGCGGCGGCGGCCATCGCGAGGTCCATCGAGAAGGTGCGCAGGGCGTCGTTGGCACCGTCGAGCGCCGGCCATGGCTGGTGCCGCCGGACCGCGGGCGCGCCGGAACCGCCCGCCTCGCCGGAGCCGCCGGTGCCGGCCGGGCTCGCGCCCTTTGGATCGCCCTCGCAGTGCACCGTGAGGTCGACCAGTCGGGCCAGCTCCCGGGCCAGGTACTCGACGTGGACGCCCGCGCCGCCGTAGACGTTCGGTGGGTACTCCCTGGTCAGCAACGCGACGCGCATCCGTGGTTCCCTCTGCTGTTCGGTCGTTCCGTGTCGGTGGTCCTGCTGACGCCGCGGCCCGGTGGTCTCGGCTCGCGCGGCCCGCGCCCGTGGCTCTCGCGTGGCCGCTGGCCGCGCCCCGGTCCCTCCCCGCAGCTCTGGCGCGCCCGCAGCCTGGCCCTGTCGGGTGGTGATCGCCGGCCTGGCCCTCCAATGGTCGCTGACCGGCTCGAACCACGACCGCGAGAGGGAGCAGGCGGCGATCAGCTGCCCGCCTGAGTGACCGGCCGTGCCGGCAGGTGGCCGCGCGTCAGGCGGTCGTGCGGTCAAGGCAGGTCGCGGCCAAGCTATCGCGCGTGGCGGTGTGACCTGCGCCGGGAGCCGGTGCTGGCTACTCGATCGTGATGCCCTTGCCGACGACGGTGATGCCGTCGGGGCTGACCGTGTAGCCGCGGGCCCGGTCGTGCTCCTTGTCGACGCCGACCTGGGCCCCGGGCGGCACGATCACGTTCTTGTCGAGGATCGCGTCGCGCACGATGGCCCGACGGCCGATCAGCGCGTTGTTCATCACGACGGAGTTCTCGACCTGGGCCCAGGAGTTCACCCGCACGCCGGGGGAGAGCACCGAACGGCGCAGCGACCCACCGGAGACGATCACGCCGTTGCTCACGATGCTGTCCACCGCCATGCCGGTCCGGTCGGGCAGGTCCCGGACGAACTTCGCCGGCGGCAGCGACGGCACGCTGGTCAGGATCGGCCAGTGCGGGTTGTACAGGTTGAACACCGGTTCGAGCGCGCACAGGTCCATGTGGGCGTCGTAGTAGGCGTCGATGGTCCCGACGTCGCGCCAGTAGCCGCGGTCGCGTTCCTTCGCGCCGGGCACCTCGTTCTCGGTGAAGTCGTAGACGCAGGCGACGCCCTGGTCGACCAGCATCGGGACGATGTTGCCGCCCATGTCGTGCACGCTGTCCGGGTCGGCGGCGTCGGCATGCAGGGCGTCGACGAGCACCTTCGTCGAGAAGACGTAGTTGCCCATCGAGGCGAGCGTCTCGTCCGGGCTGTCGGGCAGGCCGGGCGGGTCGGCCGGCTTCTCCAGGAACTCGTCGATCGTGCGGCCGTCGCGGGCCGGGCGGATCACGCCGAGGCCGGCGGCCTCCGCCCGCGGTACCCGCAGGGCGGCCACGGTCACCCCGGCGCCCGTCTCGATGTGCTGCTCGACCATCTGCCGCGGGTCCATCCGGTAGACGTGGTCGGCGCCGAAGACGACGACGATGTCCGGGGCGTCGTCGTAGATGAGGTTGAGCGACTGGTGGATGGCGTCAGCGCTGCCGGCGAACCACTGCGGGCCGAGGCGCTGCTGCGCCGGTACCGGGGTGATGTAGTTGCCCAGCAGCGTGCTCATCCGCCACGTCGTCGTGATGTGCCGGTCGAGGCTGTGGCTCTTGTACTGGGTGAGTACCGCGATCCGCAGGTACCCCGCGTTGACGAGGTTGGACAGTGCGAAGTCGATCAGCCGGTAGAGGCCACCGAACGGCACCGCCGGTTTGGCCCGGTCATCGGTCAGCGGCGCCAGCCGCGTCCCCTTGCCGCCGGCCAGGACCAACCCCAGGACCCGGGGCCCGGCCGTTCTCACGACGTCCTCGCAGGCGATTCCGGCACAACTGGAAGCCTAGTGTGCCGGGCCCCCGCCGGTACACATCCCCGCAGGTTAGGACCGGCTTCCGCGTCGACGACCATCCCCGGGCCGGCGGATGACGGACTCCGCCGGCCCGGCGCGCAGGTGATCGCCTATTTCCAAGCGGTCTCCTGTACAGGCGAGCGGCCGATGAGGGGGCGCCACCAGGCTTCGTTGTCGCGGAACCAGGCGATGGTGGAGCGCATGCCGTCGGTGAACTCGATCTCCGGCGCCCAGCCGAGCTCGGTGCGCAGCTTGCTGGAGTCGAGCAGGTACCGGCGGTCGTGCGACGGGCGGTCCGGGACGATCGTCTTCAGCGAGCCGGGCAGGCCCAGCTCGGCCAGGATCGTGTCGGCGATCGTCTCGATGTCGGCCTCGACACCGGACCCGACATGGTAGGTCTCCCCGACCCGGCCCCCCTGGAGCACCGCCTCGACCGCCCGGCAGTGGTCGAGCACGTGCAGCCACTCGCGCCGGTTCTTCGTCGACGCGTACAGCGGCAGCTCCTGGCCCTGCAGCGCCCGGGTCACGAACAGCGGGATGACCTTCTCCGGGAACTGGTACGGCCCATAGTTGTTCGAACAGTTCGTGATCGTCACCGGCACGTCGTAGGTGTACCCATAGGCCCGCACAGCATGATCGCCGCCGGCCTTCGCCGCGTTGTACGGAGTCCGCGGCAGGTACGGCGAGTCCTCCGTGAACGCCCCCGGGTCAGCCAGGTCCAGATCGCCGTAGACCTCACACGTCGAGATCTGGTGGAACCGGCCCACCCCGACCGTCCGCGCCGCCTCCAGCAGGCTCTGGACACCCATCACGTTCGTCGAGAAGAAGTCACCCGGCCGCAGGATCGCCAGGCTGTTGTGCGACTCCGCCGCGAAGTTCACCACCGTGTCGACCCGGTGCTCGCGCAGCAGCGACTCGACCAGCTCCCGGTCCCGGATGTCCCCGTGGACCAAGCTCACCAGACCACCCGACCCGTCCAGCACGTCGGCGAGGTTCTCCCGCAGACCCGCGTACGTCAACGAGTCCAGCCCCACCACCCGGTCACCCGGATGCGAGCTGTGCCAGTAGCGCACGAAGTTCGAACCGATGAACCCGGCGGCCCCGGTCACCAGCAGTGTCGTCGACATGACGTGAGTCGGCCTTTCGCGCTCAAGATCAAGGTCCGGGTCGGGCTGCGTCCCGCGTGAGGCTGTCTACTACGTGAGGCTGTGGGCGCATGGAGACCCGCGCCGAGGCGGCCAGACCGTGTGGCCGTCGTGCGCTCTCCCGACAGGCCGGCGCGGTCTGGCCCCGGCGGTGCCGGCGAGGCTGCGGCCTACGCGCCCGTAAGTCCGCCGCACAGCCTCTCACGGGCCCGGCCCCGCCGGGAGCCCGGGTGCCGGCTGCCCCGGCCGCCGTGGTACCGGGCGATCGTGTTGCCGTGCTGGGTCCATGGTGGTTTTCCCGTGTGCTGACGGAGTGGGATCGGTCACCGTTGCCGGCGGAGTGGTTGGTTATGTCGTGGAAACATGCGAGCCCTACGCTTCGGCCGTGGCGGACCTGTTCGAGGGATATCCGGCGGAGGTGCAGGCCACCGCCGCTTGGGATGAGGTGTTCGACCCGGCTGGGGTCCCGCGCGAGGTGTACGCGGCCCTCTACGACGCGTTGCAGCCCCTGAGCAGTGGTGACCTGGCGGCCCGCAAGGCCGCGCTGGACCGGGCGTTCCGGGATGCCGGGATCACCTTCATCCTGTTCGGCGAGGAACGGCCGTTCCCGCTGGATCTGGTGCCCCGGCTGCTCTCGGGCTCCGAGTGGGACACGATCGAGCGCGGTGTCGTCCAGCGGGTGCGTGCCCTGGAGGCGTTCCTCGCCGACATCTACGGCCGGGCCGAGATCCTCGACGACGGGATCGTGCCGCGGCGGCTGGTCATGTCCAGCTCGCACTTCCACCGCGCGGCGCACGGGATCGACCCGCCCAACGGGGTGCGCTGCCACGTCTCCGGCATCGACCTGATCCGCGACGAGCAGGGCCAGTTCCGGGTGCTGGAGGACAACGTCCGGGTGCCCAGCGGGGTCAGCTACGTCATCGAGAACCGCCGGGCCATGACGCGGGTCTTCCCGGAGCTGTTCGCGACGCACCGGGTCCGGCCGGTCGCCGACTACGCCTCCCACCTGCTGCACGCGCTGCGGGCCGCCGCGCCGCCGGAGGTCGCCGACCCCACGGTCGTCGTGCTGACCCCTGGCATCTACAACTCGGCCTACTTCGAGCACGCCCTGCTCGCCCGCCAGATGGGCGTCGAGCTCGTCGAGGGCCGCGACCTGCAGGTCCGCGACAACCAGGTCACGATGCGCACCACCGAGGGCGAGCAGCCGGTACACGTCATCTACCGCCGGATCGACGACGACTGGCTCGACCCGCTGCACTTCCGGCCCGAGTCGGTGGTCGGCTGCGCCGGGCTGATCAACGCGGCCCGGGCCGGCGAGGTCACGATCGCCAACGGGGTCGGCAACGGCGTCGCCGACGACAAGCTGATGTACACCTACGTCCCCGACCTGATCCGGTACTACCTCGGCGAGGAGCCGGTGCTCCCGAACGTCGACACCTACCGGGTGGAGGACCCCGACCAGCGCGCCTACGTGCTTGACCACCTCGACGAGCTGGTGGTCAAGCCGGTCGACGGCTCCGGCGGCAAGGGCATCGTCATCGGCCCGCAGGCCACCGACGCGGAGCTCACGACCCTGCGCGGCCAGGTGACGGCCGACCCGCGCGGCTGGATCGCGCAGCGCCTGGTCCGGCTCTCGACGTCGCCGACGCTGTCCGGCGACCGGCTCGGGCCCCGGCACATCGACCTGCGGCCGTTCGCGGTGAACGACGGCAGCCGGATCTGGGTGCTGCCCGGCGGGCTGACCCGAGTCGCGCTGCCGCGCGGCAGCTTCGTCGTGAACTCCAGCCAGGGCGGCGGCTCGAAGGACACCTGGGTGCTCGCGCCGCAGCTGGCCGAGGGGGAGCGCCCCAGCGGCTACGGCCGTCCGGCCGGCGGGGAGTTCCTGGTCGCCCAGGGCCCCGACGTCGGCCCGGACACGGGCGGCGAACAGCAGCAACAACAGCAACAGAACCAGCAGAAAGTGACCGTGCGGCCCGGAGGCGCACCTCCGCGGAATGCCTCCCACGAGCGCAGCGAAGTGGGAGGCACGCAGTGGAGGTCGCCGGAGGGCACGTTCGCGGAGGAGGACACGGCGCGGAGGTCCCTCGGGAGCGAAGCGAGCGAGGGGCCGGAGCGCCGTGCCCGGACGGAGCGAACCAAGAGATGCTGAGCAGGATCGCCGAGTCGCTGTTCTGGATCGGCCGCTACGTCGAGCGGGCCGAGAGCACGTCGCGCATCCTCGACGTGCACGTCCACCGCGTCCTGGAGGACCCGTGGCTGGACGAGGCGTCCGCCGGCCGCGAGCTGCTCGCCGTGATGGGCACCGGGCTGGTCGACGGGCCGGTGGACTCGCAGGTCGTCATCGAGCTGCTCGGCTACGCCCGGGGCGACTCCTCCAGCATCGTCGGCGCGATCACCGCGGCCAGGGAGAACGCCCGCAGCGCCCGCGTCGTCGTCTCCAGCGAGGTCTGGGAGTGCCTCAACGCCACCTGGATCGAGCTGGAGCACACCGAGCAGCTGGCCCGCCGGCTCGGCCCGCACGTGTTCTTCCGGTACATCCGGGAGCGCACCGCGATGCTCGCCGGCCTGGTCGACGCCACCCTGGCCCGCGACGACGGCTGGCGGTTCCTGGCGCTCGGCCGCAGCCTGGAGCGAGTCGACATGACCTCCCGGCTGCTGTCCTCCAGCATCAGTGACGACCCGAACTCACAGAGCTGGGTCAGCCTGCTGCGCTCGTGCGGCGCGCACGAGGCCTACCTGCGGACCTACCGGCGGGCCGTCGACGCCTCCCGGGTGGCCGAGTTCATGCTGCTCGACCGGCTGTTCCCGCGGTCGGTCTACTGGTCGCTGGCGCTCGGCGAGCAGATCCTCGCCGAGCTCGACGGCGGCCGGCGCGGGGGCCGGACCACTGTCCACGACGCCACCCGCCGCGCGGTCGGCCTGGCTCGCACGGAGCTTGAGTTCCGCGGGGTCGACGAGCTGGTCGAGGACATGCCGGAGCTGCTGCGCGCGCTGCAGACCACCTGCTCGGAGGTCAGCGCCGGAGTGACCGCCCGCTACTTCGCCCGCGAGGTCCCGCGCGAGTGGGCGACCGAGGTACCCGCCTAGCCGGTTGCCGGCGTCGACAAGGAGATGGCAGTGAGCTGGCAGATGCGGGTAGAGCACTCGACGGGGTATCGGTATGCGTCGCCGGTGCTGTCGTCGTACAACGAGGCGCGGATCATCCCGCAGACCGGTGGCGGCCAGGTGACGCTTGAGGCATCGGTGCGCACCGAGCCGGCGGCGACGCTGTACCGCTACTGGGACTACTGGGGCAGCCAGGTCACCGCGTTCGACCTCCACGGGCCGCACACCGAGCTGGTCGTCACCGGCCGGTCGCTGGTCCGCACCGCCCCCGAGCCGGCACGCCCGGAGCCGCCGAGCTGGGAGGCACTGCGCGGGGACGACGTCGCCGACCGGTATGTCGAGTTCCTGCGGCCGGCTCGTTTCACCCCGGACCACCCCGAGCTGGTCGCGGCCGGCCGGGAGCTGGCCGCCGCCCACGACCCGGCGGACTTCGTGCTGGCCGTCGGCGACTGGGTGCGCGAGCGGCTCACCTACCGGCCGGGGACGACCGACGTCCACACGTCGGCGACCGAGGCCTGGAAGCGAGGCGAGGGCGTCTGCCAGGACTTCGCCCACCTCGCGCTGGTGCTCATGCGGGCGGCCGGGATGCCGAGCCGGTACGTCTCCGGCTACCTGCACCCGCTCGCGGACGCGGCGATCGGCGAGACCGTCGAGGGACAGAGCCACGCCTGGGTCGAGGGCTGGTTCGGCGACTGGTGGGGCTTCGACCCGACGAACGCCGTGCCGGCGGGGGAGCGGCACGTGGTCGTCGCCCGCGGCCGCGACTACGACGACGTCCCGCCGATGCGCGGCGTCTACTCCGGCGGCACGTCGTCCTCCCTCGGCGTCACGGTCAACGTCACCCGCCTCGCCTGAGGCGTTCGGCCGGAACCGGGCGCGGAGCGCCCTGCGGCTGCTCCGCCTGCTCGGGCCCAGGGGCCTCGCCAGCGTGGATCGGGGCTGGCCGGGATTCCGGGGGCGGCCTGGGCCCGGCTCGGGATCTTGGTTGTGTCATGTTGTCGCGTTCTGCGGTCGGACAATGTGACGCGGTCTGGCGCGGTCGGCGACGATCTCGCCGTGGGCCGGCACGTACCCGCCGTGGGCCGGCACGTACCCTGGGAAGGCCGTGGCGACTAGGGAGTGACCGCAGGCCTGTGATGGAGCACCTCGTTCAGCTGGAGTGAGCGGACGCCTCGCGTCCGCGTTCTCGCCTGTCCACGAGGTCGGCCGTTCCGACGGCCGTGCCCGCCGTCACCTGCCTCGAGAGGCCTTTTCTTCATGATCATCGCTACCGGCCTGGAGCTGCGGGCCGGGGCCCGGACGCTGGTCGAGCCGGTGTCGTTCCGGGTCCAGCCCGGCGACCGGATCGGCCTCGTGGGGCGTAACGGCGCGGGCAAGACCACGCTGCTCAGGACGCTCGCCCGTGAGACCCTGCCGTTCGCCGGCAAGATCGAGGGGCGCGGCGATGTCGGCTACCTGCCGCAGGACCCGCGCAGCGGCGACCTGACCGACACCGCCCGCGACCGGGTGCTCTCGGCCCGCGGGCTCGACGAGATCCTGCGCGAGCTGGACAAGCTGCAGGTCGAGATGGCCGAGCTCGCCGACGACGCCGCCCGGGACCGCGCCATCCGCCGCTACGGCCGGCTGGAGGAGCGGTTCGGTGTGCTCGGCGGGTACGCGGCCGAGGCCGAGGCGGCCCGGATCTGCTCATCGCTCGGCCTGCCCGACCGGGTGCTCGCCCAGCAGATCGGCACGCTGTCCGGTGGCCAGCGCCGCCGTGTGGAACTCGCCCGGATCCTGTTCGCCGGTGCCGGCAACGCCGACGCGACGCTGCTGCTCGACGAGCCGACCAACCACCTCGACGCGGACTCGATCGGCTGGCTGCGTGACTTCCTGCGCGCCCACACCGGCGGCCTGATCGTCATCAGCCACGACGTCGACCTGCTGGAGAAGTCGGTCAACAAGGTCTTCCACCTGGACGCCAACCGGGCCGCCCTGGACGTCTACAACGTCGGCTGGAAGACCTACCTGACCCAGCGCGACCAGGACGAGAAGCGGCGCAAGCGCGAGCGGGCCAACGCCGAGAAGAAGATCGACGCGCTGAAGAGCCAGGCCGACAAGATGCGGGCCAAGGCGACCAAGGCCAGGGCCGCGCACCAGATGGACCGCCGGGCCGACCGGCTGGCCGCGGGCCTCGCCGCGACCCGGGTCGCCGACAAGGTCG
The DNA here is from genome assembly GCF_000966285.1 of Pseudofrankia sp. DC12. Taxonomy (NCBI): domain Bacteria; kingdom Bacillati; phylum Actinomycetota; class Actinomycetes; order Frankiales; family Frankiaceae; genus Pseudofrankia; species Pseudofrankia sp. DC12. The sequence continues at coordinate 547,007 of NZ_KQ031391.1, read as the reverse complement.
CCAAGCTGCGCTTCCCGACGCCGGCGCCCTGCGGGCGCACGCCGCTGACCGCCGACGGCCTGTCGAAGTCCTACGGGTCGCTGGAGATCTTCACCGACGTGGACCTGGCGATCGACCGCGGTGCCCGGGTCGTCATCCTCGGCCTGAACGGCGCTGGCAAGACGACGCTGCTGCGGATCCTCGCCGGCGTCGAGGCGGCCGACACCGGCACCGTGAACCCCGGCCACGGGCTGCGGATCGGCTACTACGCACAGGAGCACGAGACCCTCGACCACGACCGCTCGCTGCTGGACAACATGCGCTCCGCGGCGCCGGACACCTCCGAGGTGGAGCTGCGCCGGATCCTCGGCGCGTTCCTGTTCAGCGGGGACACCGTCGACCAGCTGGCCGGGACGCTGTCCGGTGGTGAGAAGACCCGCCTGGCGCTCGCCGGCCTGGTGTGCTCGTCGGCCAACGTGCTGCTGCTCGACGAGCCGACGAACAACCTCGACCCGGCGTCCCGCGAGGAGATCCTCGCGGCGCTCGCGACCTTCGCGGGCGCGGTCGTGCTGGTCACCCACGACCCGGGAGCCGTCGAGGCGCTCAACCCGGACAAGGTCCTCATGCTCCCCGACGGTGTCGAGGACCTCTGGTCCCCCGACCTCCTGGAGCTCATCGAACTGGCGTGAGGCGATCGGCCGGCGACGGCGCTCCGCGCCTCCGGCCGCTCCGCCCAAGAGGTCCGGTCCGAGACGGACCTGAACGACTGGGCCGGTCTCGGACGAGGGCCGGCACCTGGGCTGACCTGCGTCTGCTACTTGCCTGTAGAAGCACCCGGCTGTGTGCCCGTAGGGTCCTTTTGGCACACTTGCCGGGAGTCGGCACGGGCGAGGGGAGACGGTTCCGGGTGAGCACGGGTGGTGGGACCAAGGCGGTGCTGGCGGCGCTCGCGGCGAACCTCGGGATCGCGCTGGCGAAGTTCGTCGCGTTCCTGTTCACCCGTTCGTCGTCGATGCTCGCGGAGTCGATCCACTCGGTGGCCGACTCCGGCAACCAGGCGCTGCTGCTGCTCGGCCAGCGCCAGTCGGTCCGCCCGGCCGACGAGGACCACCCGTTCGGCTTCGGCCGGTCCAGGTACATCGCCGGCTTCCTTGTCGGCATCGTGCTGTTCACCGTCGGCGGGCTGTTCTCGGTGTACGAGGGCATCGAGAAGCTCCGCCACCCGCATCATCTCGAGTCGCCGCTGATCGCGATCGTGATCCTGGTGTTCGCGATCGGGCTGGAGGGCTTCTCGTTCCGGACGGCGATCACCGAGGCCCGTCACCACAAGGGCGGCGAGAGCTGGTGGCGGTTCGTCCGGGACGCCCGCGCCCCCGAGCTTCCCGTGGTGCTGCTGGAGGACTTCGCGGCGCTGATCGGTCTGGTGCTCGCGCTCGCCGGGGTCGGGCTCACCTCGCTGCTCGACGACCCCCTCTGGGACGCGGCCGGGACGCTCGCCATCGGGGTGCTGCTGCTCGTCGTCGCCGTGGTGGTGGCGGTCGAGAGCTACGGCATGCTCGTCGGCGAGGCCGCCGCGCCGGCCGTGGTCGGGGCGATCCGGGCCGCGCTGGCGGCCGCCCCGTCGGTCACCGCGGTGCTGGACATGCGCACCCTGCACCTCGGCCCGGACGAGCTGCTGGTCGCCGCGAAGATCGGCCTGGACCCGGGGCTGACGGTCGCCGAGGTCACGGCCGCGATCGACGAGGCCGAACGCCTGCTGCGCGCGGCGGCTCCCACCACCTGCCGCGTCTACCTGGAGCCCGACATCCCGCGTGCGCCCGTCGCCGCGTCCTGAGGCGGATCGAGCGGCGCGGCCCCGCGGTCAGGTCGCCAGCAGCGCGGCGAGGACGACGGCCACCGCCGCTCCGGCGCCGACGAGGCCGTAGGGAACGGCTCCGGCGCTGCTGGTGTCGCCGGGCTGGGCCGGCCGCGGCCGGGGCGCCAGCGCCGCCACCAGCAGCCACGGGAACAGCGACAGCCAGCTGGTCGCCACCCCGCCACTCGCCAGGCCGTCCAACAGCGCGAACAGCGCCGCCGCCGTCGCGCCGACGAGGAACGGCCAGCCGGGCGTCATCGCGACCCGCCGCGCCGCCCGGACCAGCACCGGGCCGCAGCACAGCAGGACCACCAGCAGGTCCGGCACAAGCCAGGTCAGGGCCGCCGCGTAATCGAACAGCCCGGTGCCGGCCCGGGCCAGGCCGTCGGGCCAGGAGTAGCCCGCGAGCCGCAGCGCGAACAACGGCACCAGCGCGCCCACCCCGGTGATCACGTTCAGCAGGGGCCGGCGGCGCACGAAGTAGGCCGCGGCCACCGCCACCCCGAGCCACATCGCGGGGAAGCTGAACAGGCCAGCCACGCCCAGCAGCAGGCCCGCGCCCAGCGCCCACCAGGCTCGCCGGCCCCGTTCGCACCCGACCACGCCGACGGCCAGCGCCGCGGCCGCCACCGCCGCCGTCACCGCGTCCCGGCTGGCCACGGCGAACGGCGCCCAGGGCGCGAACGCCAGCACCGGCAGCAGCCGGCGGGCCGCCGGCTCGTGGCACAGCGAACGCACCGCCAGCGCGACCAGTGGCACGACCAGCGCGCCGAGGGCCGTGAAGGCCAGCCCGACGGCCAGCGAGCCGTGCAGCCCGCTTCGCGTCAGCACCCAGACCAGCAGCGCCGGCCCCGGCGGCTGGCTGCTCGTGGCGTGCAGCAGGTCCGAAGGCGCGCGGTCCCCGGCGGCGAGCAGCGCTCCCGCCACCCGTTCGCCTGGCCGTGACGCGGCGCCCAGCGCCAGCCACCACGCGACCGTCACGAGGTATGAAAGGATCAGCGGTCGCCCGAAGGCCGGCGTTCGGTGACCGGCGGGCCGACGGCCGGCCAGCGTGGCGGCCAGCAGCGCGCCCGCGGCCAGCGCCGGGGCCAGCGCGGTGCGCGGGGTCAACCGCGGCGGCCAGGTCAGCGGCAGAGTCCCGGCGGCCGGCTCGGACCGCCCGGCCGGCGCGTAGTGAACACCGGCGGCCACCAGGAGCGCGGTGGCCCCGGTGAGGGTGGCCACGAGCACTACCCAGAGCGCCAGCTCGCCCAGCTGGCCTCGACCGGACCGGGCCAGCTGGGCGGCGCCCGACGGCCCGTCCCGCGGCGGCGCGCGCCACCAGGACCGGCCCGCCGACGGTGTCGTGGCCGGTGCCGCCGTGTCGGCGGCGCTCATTCGGCGAGAGCCCGGGCCGCGATCACAACAGCACCGTAACGACTGGAGGGCCGATCCGCCTGGCCGGCACCGGTGATGTGACCAGCGAGGTCATCTCCGGCCCGACCGCCACGCCCGGGCCGGGCCGCCCGTCGGCCAGGTGTGGTCCGTGCGGCCTGTACCGGACACGCCGAGTTGCGTCCCGCCTGGCCCGCGACGCGCCGCGCTCCTTGTTAGGAACCACCCGTGTGATTGGGGAGACTGGCGTTGTGACGTTGATCCATACCGCCTGGGACGACGGCGGACTAGGAGAACGTCGGGCTCACGGGCGCGCCGGGGGCCACTGATCGCGTGTGATGGATCACATGTGCTTCGAGTGGCGCGTTTCCCGAAGCTGAGTGAAGATCGGTTCGCAGATCATCGACACGGAGGGGGCCACGTTGGCCGAGCTTAGGAAAGGAACCCGGATCACCGGCGCCGAGCGTGACAAGCTGGCCGCCGAGCTTCGCAAGAAGTACGAGTCCGGGCAGAGCATCCGACTCCTGGCCGAGTCGTCGGGCCGGTCGTACGGCTTCGTGCACCGGATCCTGTCCGAGTCCGGAACGACCCTGCGGGGCCGTGGCGGGGCGACCCGGGGCAGCAAGAAGAAGAGCGCCTGATCGTGCCCGCACCGGCCGTCGCCTGGATGGCGGCGGCCGGTCTTGGGCTCACCGTCACCGGCGCTCGCGCGACGGTGACCTTCAAGAACAGCAGTCTCACCACCGAACACGCCGGCGGCCGGCGGGGCGGTCACCTGGCGACAGGGGCCGGGCTGACCGTCGTGTCCGAGGCGCTCACGGCTGTGGCCGGATCACTGACCGGCGACATCAGAGTGATCGTCCTGCGCGGCGCGGCGTGGTCGTTGCCGACGGAGACGGCCCCCGAGGCAGCTGCCCGGCGCGAGCGCCACGCGCCCGACGGGCCACCTGATGAGGCCGTCGCCCTGGAACCCCTGGTAACCCGTTGGCAGACCGCGTTCGGCTGGCTGTCCGACCGGGCTGACCTGATCAGCGTCGCCGCCGTCACCGGCCCGGCCACCGGCGCTGGACTGCAGCTCGCGCTGTCCTGCGACCTGCGCGTCCTGACCGAGGACGCCACACTCGCGCTTCCGGAGGCCGCACACGGTCTGGTGCCGGGACTGGGCGTCACCGGCACCCTCGTCGAGCTCCTCGGCTACCCGACCGCGCTCGACCTCTGCCTGACCGGCCGCCGGCTCACCGCCGCCGAGGCACTCGCCGCGGGCGTCGCCCAACGGGTCGTGCCGGCGGCGGACCTCGACCGGGCCGTGGACGACCTCGTCACCGCCGTCCTGGCCACCCCGCGCGCCGCGGCCGTGGAGACGAAGGCTCTGCTGCGCGGGGCCTCGCGGCCCGGTGACCGGCGCGCCGCCGAGCGCGCTGCGCTGGCCCGCTGCCTCGCCGACCGTCCCACAGCCTGACCAGCCCCGGCGGACCCCCGCTCGACGCAGCGGCGAGCCGACCGTCGTCGATGTCGGGGAATGCGGTCCGTCGTCCTGGTCCTTACAGTCGGGTGCGGCAACCAGTGAGAGGACGCGTGCGGCGGATGTCACCCCCGGCAGGTCGGAACGCCTGGACAACCATGAGCAGCTTCCAGCGCGACCGGTCGGTCGCCCGGCAGAAGCTGCGGCCGGGGACGATCCGGCGGATCGCCGGCTTCGCCCGGCCCTACCGGCGGCTGCTGGGCGCCTTCCTGTTGGTGGTGGTGCTCGACGCCGCGCTCGGCACGGTGCTGCCGCTGATCTACAAGGCGATCATCGACGATGGGATCAGCCGCGGCCGGGTCGGTCTCGTCGAGGCGCTCGCCGGCGTCCTCGCGGGCCTCGCGCTGGTCGACGCGAGCCTGTCGCTGCTGTCCCGCTGGCTGTCGGTCCGCATCGGCGAGGGCCTGATCTTCGACATGCGCTCCCGGGTGTTCGACCACGTGCAGCGTCAGCCACTGGCCTTCTTCAGCCGGACCCAGACCGGGGCGCTGATCACCCGGCTCAACAACGACGTGCTCGGCGCGCAGTCGGCGTTCACCAACACGCTGTCGGCCGTGCTCTCCAACATCCTGACGGTCGGGTTCGTCCTGGCCGCGATGTTCACGCTGTCCTGGCAGGTGACGCTGATCGCGCTGGTCCTGGTGCCGGTGTTCGTCGTCCCGGCCAAGAAACTGGCCCCGCGGCTGGCCTCGCTGACCCGGGAGAGCTACGGGCTCAACGCCGAGATGAACACCACGATGACCGAGCGGTTCAACGTCGCCGGCGCGCAGCTCGCCAAGCTCTACGGTGACCCGGCCCGCGAGGCCGCCGTCTTCCGCCGCCAGGCCGGCCGGGTCCGCGACATCGGTGTCACCCAGGCGATGTACGGGCGGGTCTTCTTCGCGTCGATGACGCTGGTGGCGGCGCTCGCGACCGCCGTCGTCTACGGCCTGGGCGGCCGGTACGCCGCCGAGGGCCACATCGCGGTCGGCACGATCGTGGCGCTGACCGCCTACCTCACCCGGCTCTACGGCCCGCTCACCCAGCTGTCCAACGTGCACGTCGACGTGATGACGGCGCTGGTGTCGTTCGAGCGGGTCTTCGAGGTGCTCGACCTGGAGCCGGCGATCACCGACCGGCCCGGCGCCGTCGCGCTCGCGCCGCCCGCCGGCGGCACGAGCATCGAGTTCGACCATGTCGGGTTCCGCTACCCGGCCGCCAGCGAGGTCTCGCTGGCGTCGCTGGAGTCGGTCGCCGTGCTCGACCCGCGCGTCCCGGCGCTGGTGCTGCACGACGTGACGTTCCGGGTCGAGCCGGGCGAGCTGGTCGCGCTGGTCGGCCCCTCGGGTGCCGGCAAGACGACGATCAGCCAGCTGGTGCCGCGGATCTACGACGCGGTCGACGGCACGGTCCGGGTCGGCGGCCAGGATGTGCGGGACGTCACGCTCGCCTCGCTGCGCGCGACCGTCGGCGTCGTCACCCAGGACGCGCACATGTTCCACGACACGATCCGGGCGAACCTCCGCTACGCCCGCGCCGACGCGGCCGACGACCTGATGTGGGCCGCGCTGGAGGCGGCCCAGATCGGGGCGCTCGTGCGCTCGCTGCCCGACGGCCTGGACACGGTTGTGGGTGAGCGCGGCTACCGCCTCTCCGGCGGCGAGAAGCAGCGGCTGGCGATCGCCCGGCTGCTGGTGAAGGAGCCGAGCGTCGTCGTGCTCGACGAGGCGACCGCCCACCTGGACAGCGAGTCGGAGGCGGCCGTGCAGCAGGCGCTCGCAGCCGCGCTGACCGGGCGGACAGCGCTCGTCATCGCCCACCGGCTCTCGACGATCCGGGACGCGGACCGCATCCTCGTCATCGAGGACGGCCGGGTCGCGCAGGAGGGCCGGCACGCCGCCCTGCTCGCTCACGGCGGCCTCTACGCGGAGCTGTACCGCACCCAGTTCGCCGCGGAGTCCCCGGCTGTTGCGGAGTCCCCGGCGGGCGTCGCCGCGGCTTAGGCCCCTCCCTGGCCGCGGCTATTTATGGACGGTCGCGTCTCGTTATTCCGCGGTGGCCGGTGCGCCGGAAATATCGCCGGCGCCGTTCTTCGAAGCCGTGGCGGGCGCGTCCCGCTGCTGCTCGGGTTCGTCCTGCGGAACGGCAATGTCGACGTCACCCGAGGGGCGGCGGTGAATCGCTGGGTTGTTGGTCATACCGCGCTCCGCGAGACCCCGTACCGCTGCGCCATCCCTACCTCCGCACGTCGCCGAACTGAGGGACCGCCGGGCGCCGGTGCTCGGTTTCCCTTGCTGTGCTGGGTCTTTGGGTCCCCTGGTGCGCTGCCGGCCCGAGGTCGCGGCGCGGAGGCTGTCGCCAATCCGACAGGGGACTGCCGGCGGATGCCGGTTGCTCGACCGTACGCCGTCGCGCGTCGGGGCGCACTGGGTTACGGCATGTCCGTAACGCGTGGACTGTCCGCCGGAGGTGGCGGCCCAAGCGCGACGCGCCGGCACCTCCGGATGGCCCGCCGTCCAAACCCGGACGATCATTTCCTAGGCTTTGACTCGTGCCACGAAGAGCCAAGATTGTCTGCACGTTGGGTCCGGCCACCAACTCCCCCGAACGGGTGCGTGCCCTAGTCGACGCCGGAATGGACATCGCACGCCTCAACTTCTCCCATGGAACACACGAGCAACACGCGACGGTGTACCGGAAGGTCCGTGAGGCCAGTGAGGAGTCCGGCCGTGCGGTCGGCATCCTCGCCGACCTGCAGGGGCCGAAGATCCGGCTGGGGACCTTCGCATCCGGTGGGGTGACCCTGGTCCCCGGTGAGCAGTTCACGGTCACCGTCCGGGACGTCGCCGGCGACCAGCACCAGGTCGGCACCACCTACCCGGGACTGCCCGGCGACGTGAAGACCGGCGACCGGATCCTCGTCGACGACGGCCGGCTGGTGCTGACGATCGACGGAGTCACCGACACCGACGTCCACACCACGGTCGTCATCGGCGGGCCGGTCAGCAACAACAAGGGGATGAACATCCCCAATGCCGCCCTCACCGTCCCCGCGCTCACCGACAAGGACGAGGAGGACCTGCGCTACGCCCTTGAGCTGGGCGTCGACATGATCGCACTGTCGTTCGTCCGCTCGGCGGCCGACGCCGACAAGGTCCGCAAGATCATGGACGAGGCCGGGGTCCATGTCCCGGTCATCGCCAAGATCGAGAAGCCGCAGGCGGTCGCCGAGCTGGACGGCATCGTCGAGGCGTTCGACGGGCTGATGGTCGCCCGCGGTGACCTGGGCGTCGAGCTGCCGCTCGAGGACGTGCCGCTGGTCCAGAAGCGGGTGGTCAGCGCCGCCCGGGAGCGGGCCAAGCCGGTCATCGTCGCCACCCAGGTGCTCGAGTCGATGATCAGCGCCCCCCGGCCGACCAGGGCCGAGGCGAGCGACTGCGCCAACGCGGTCCTCGACGGCGCCGACGCGATCATGCTGTCGGCGGAGACCAGCGTCGGTGCCTACCCGATCGAGTCCGTCTCGACGATGGCCAGGATCATCGAGACCGCCGAGCACGACCTGTCCCGGATTCCGCTGCTGCGCACGGCGCCGCGCACCCTCGGTGGCGCGATCGCCCAGGCCGCCGTGGAGGTCGGCGCCGCCGTCGGCGCGCGGTACCTGGTCGCGCACACGCTGTCCGGCGACACCGCTCGCCGCCTGGCTCGCTACCGGTCGTACGTGCCGGTGCTGGGGTTCACCCCGATCCCCAACGTGCGAGACCAGATGGCGCTGTTCTGGGGCGTCGAGACCTTCGTCGTCCCGTTCGCGAACAGCACCGACGAGATGGTCCGCCAGGTCGACGAGGCGCTGCTCCAGATCGGCCGGTGCAGCCCGGGCGAGCTGGTCGTCGTCGTCGCCGGGACACCCCCGGGCGTGGCGGGCATGACCAACACCATGCGGGTGCACCGGATCGGCGAGGCGGTCTGATCGGGCCGAACCACTCGCCCTCGAACCGACCGTTGGGGCACGCCGTGCCTGGGCGCGGCGGGCCCCAGCCATGCCGGGGCCGGTCCGGCGCCGCCCCAGCCCGAGGCCCTGGGCTCTGGCGGGCGATGCCGCTCGTAGCCGCGTGTGCGCGCTGTCGGTAGGGTCCGGCCAGTCGGTGTTTCCCACGCCGTGCCGGGCCTCCCCCGACGCGCGGACGACCGCGCGCGTGCCCGGCCCGGTTCGGGGCTCGCCGGCTCTCGGTCTCAAGGCGTCGGGAGCGGTGGATGGTCGAACAGCGCAAACCGGCGACGGGCCCGGACGACGCCGAGCCGTCCGGGCCCGACGCCGCCTCGCCGCGTCCTGGCCCGCCCGGGAACACACGCCCCGCCGCGAGCGGGCCGGGAGGGACGGGTGCCGGCAAGGGCCGTTCGGCGGGTCCGCCGGCGCCCCAGTCCGGCTCCGGCGGGCCGGCCGCAGCCCGTCCTGGCGCTCCGCGCCCGGCGGGCGCCGGGCCCGCGCCCGCCAGAGCCGCCGCCTCGCCGGCGGGAGGTTCGGGTGGCGGCGCTGCGCGCGTGCCCCCTGCCTCGCCCGGTGCTCCGTCGGCGCCAGGGCCTCAGCCGCGGCCGGCGGCGGCCGGGCCGGCCGGCCAGCGCGGGCTAGCAGCCTTCTCCCCGTCCCGCCCGGCGGGCCCGGGTCCGGCCGGGTCGTCTGGGTCGTCTGGGTCTGCCGGGCCCGCTGGGCCGGCGGGATCGTCCAAGCCGTCAGGGCCGGGCTCCTCGGGTTCGGCGACGTCGCAGGCGCCGTCCGCGCGGCCGGCGGGAACCGGTCCGGGAGCCCAGGCGCGGGGTCACAGCGGGTTCGCCGGGGGCGGCCAGCCGACGTCGTCGGCGGGGGCCGCGGCGCCGCCACCCGCAGGACGGCCGGGATCCGCGGCCGCTGGGCCGCCCGCGCGGCCGGGACAGCCCCTACCGCCGGCCGCGGGTACGCCGGCGGGCGGGCGCCCAGCGCCGCCCGCCGCCCGCGCCGGGACCGCGCCGGCGACCGAGGCGCCGGCGCCGCCCTCGGGCACCGCGGGCTCCGTGTCGGTCGCGAGGCCTGGGAATGCGAGCCCCCCGGTGGCGCCGGCCCGGCGGCCCGGCGGCGCGGCCGCCGACGCGGCGAGCGGCTGGTTCGCCCGTTCCGGTCAGCCCGATGCCGACCCCACGGCAGCCGCGGCCGGCCAGCCTGCCAAGTCCGGGACCGCCGCGGGCCGGCCGGCACCACCGCAGGGCGGCGAGCCGGCACCAGCGGGCGGTGTCGAGCAGGGACGCGCACGGCCAGCCCAGCGGGCAGCTCCCGCCGACGAGGGCCGTGCCGCCGCACCGCGCGCCGCCGGCACGCCGACGAGCGGTTCGCCTGGAGCCGGTCCGGCTCCGACCGACCGCGCGTCCGCGGCTCCGGGTGGCCGTGGCGCCGGTTCGCCCGGCGCCGGCCTGGCCGGGGCCGAGAAGATGTCCTCGGCTCCGGCGGGCCGTGGCGCGTCCCCAGGCGGCGGCTCGGGCCTTGCGCCCTCCTCGCCCGACGCCGGGAAACCGGTCCCGTCGCCGAACGCGGGGACGGCCGCCGCGGTGGCGCCGGCACCCGCCGCGGCGGCGCCGGCACCCGCCTCGGCGCCGTCCGGGCCTGCGGCGACCGAGCCGCCGACGCTGTGGGTCTCGTTGCGGCGAAACTCACCCCGGCCGCCCAACCCGGCGCGCCGGGATCTGGCCACGCCGGCGGCAGATCCGGGCTCGGCCCGCGCCGCCGGCGAGTCCCGCCGGCCGGCGGGACTCGCCGCGCCGGCCGACCCGGAAGGCGAGAACACCGCGGCGCTCGCCCGCCTCGCCGAACGGCCAGGACACCGGTCCGGCGGCGACCGAGCCGGCGACGACGGCCCGGCCGGCTCCCGTCGAGCCGAGGGCCGACCCGGCCAGCAGCCGTCGGGCCGCCACGAGAACGCGGGCCTGGCTGGTGCCGAAGCCACCGAGACGGACGAGGACGAGGATCTCGACGACGCCGACCGCCGGCACCCTTACCGTCGGAGCCAGACCGGCCGGGACGACCGCGACACCTACCGCCACGACCGGGTCGTCCTCGACGAGGACGACCGTGGCGGCGGCCGTGATGAGGACGACCGTGACGAGGACGGCCGGTGGCAGCCGGCTGTCGAGCCCCGGCACGCTTCCGAGCCCCGGCACGCCTCCGAGCCCCGGCACGCCTCCGAGCCCCGGCACGCCTCCGAGCCCCGGCACGCCTCCGAGCCCCGACACGGCTCCCCGGCGCCAGCCGTGGCGGCCAGATGGCCCGAGGCCGGGCGCGAGTCCGTCCAGGAGGCCCCGGCCAGGCCGCGGCGAAGGGCGCTGCCGGCCCTCCTGCTGGTCGTCAGCGGCCTCGTGGCCGCGGCCGCGGCGACGATGCGCTGGAGCACGCTGGCGACCAGCGACGAGCGACGTACCTTCACCGGCCTGACCGTCGGCGACGGGAGACTCACCCTGGTCTTCGGGCTCGTGCTCGCGGTGCTCGGCCTGGCGCGGCTGGCGCGGCGGCGCCTGGCGGCGTGGGCCGCACTGCTCGGCCCGGTGCTGGCCGGGCTGGTCGTCGTTCTCGCCGCCGCCGACCTGCTGGTCGGCCCGCCGACGCTGGCGACCTTCCGGGGCGTCTCCGCCGACAGGATCGTTGTACGGCCCGAGTCCGGGCTGTACCTCTCGCTCGCGGCCGGGGCGCTCGCCCTCGTTACCGCGCTCGCGCTCGCGCGGGGTGAGGCGGCTCAGCCACCGCGGCGCCCTGAGGGTGCCGCTGTGGCCGACCCCGTTCGCGGTGGGGGCCACCGCGCCGGCCAGGCTCGGTAGCCGCGGCCTGGCCCGAGGCTACGGGGAGTCACGATGGTCGACGGGCGTCACTCGGGCCGACCGTGGTAACAACGGCCCGTGGTCGAGCATCGGGACGAGCCGTTCGCCGCCGGCACCGGCGGGGGGCCGGCCGCGCCCGCCCGGCCCGGCCCGGCATCCGGGCGCCCGATCTGGGAGACGGACCGGCGGGTCGCGGCGGCCAGGGCCGCCTGGCGGGCCGCCTCGGCCGCCACCGCCGACCCGCGGTGGGCCCGGCCCGGCTCGGCGGCCGCCGACGGGGCCGACCAGGCCATCGCGTTCTGGCCGGATGACTGGCCGCCCGACGTGGTCGCCGCGGCGGCGCCGGCCGCGGACGGGTGGGTACCGCAGGCGCGTCGCCGGTCCCGCCTGATGCTGGCGCTGCCGGCCGTGCTCGCCGCCGCCGGGGCCGGGCTCACCATGAGCGCCTCGGCGATGACCTGGGCGACGGTGCGCGCGTTCGGCCTGGTCGAGTTCTCCGTGTCCGGGACGGACCCCACGCAGCACGGCCGGCTCACGTTCGGGCTGGGGATCGTCGTCGGCGTCGCGGTCCTGGGGCTGGCCGCCCGGCCGCATGGGATCCCCGCCCGGCTGCTGGCCGCGGTGACGGGGGTCGCCGGGCTCGCGACCGCGCTGGTCGCGCTGGTCGACATCGGCTACCTGCGGGGCGGTGGCCTGTTCGCCGGGTCGGGTATCGAGGCGACGACGACGATCGCGCCCGGCCTTTGGCTGGTTCTCGGCGGCGGTCTGCTGTCCCTCGCCGCGGCGCTGTTGGCCCGGCCCGGTCGCCAGCCCGTGGGCACGCCGCGCGGCCGGGCCTGGCCGGACGGGACGGCTGGCGCGGGCGCCGCCTGGGCCGCCGCGCCTGACGGGTGGGCCACACCGGCCATGGCGGCGGTCGCCGACGGGCCGGCGGACGGGCCGGACCTGGACGCCCGCCACGCGAGCGCGGCGACAGGTGACCCCCGCCCGGGGGACGCCGAAGCAGGACCAATGGGGTCGTGACCGATCTGTCGGGTTCCGGCAGAATCAGTGACGCCAGCCGAGTTCTGGGGAGATCGGGACCATCCTTGGGGGAGGACGTCCGGGTCGCCGGCTGGTGGGTGTCGGGGTACGCGGGGTACTCCCGGCGCCATCCTGGCGGATGCCGGCAGCCCGCGAGCCTGCCGGCATCCGCCCCGGTACTTCCGCACGGACCGTCTGCGGGCTTTCCGGCCGGCGAAGCGCTTGTCGCGTAGAGGCACACGCGGCAGCGCGCGTTTTGTTGCCGTCGCGTGGGCGTTGGCCGTCCGCCGGAGGCCGTGCCCGCTGGTTGGCCCGCCCGGAGAGCGGCCCTCAGACCGGTGGGTCGGTGGCCGACGGGTCGATGAGCCCGTCCTCCATGGCCCGGCGCAGAAGATCGATCTTGCTGGCGGCGACCCGGCCCGCGTCGCGGTACTTCTTGCGGACGCGGTCGATGTACTGTTTCGCTGTCTCCGGGGCGATGCCCATCCGGCTGGCGACCGCCTTCATCGACAGCCCGGCCGCATAGAACTGGAGCGCCTGGGTCTCCTGCGGCGACAGGGCCGGACGGTCCGGGGCGTCGTCGGTGAGCAGCAGGAAGGCCAGCGGCGGCGAGATCCAGCCGGTTCCGTCGGCGGTTCTGCGGACCGCCTCGGCGACGTCGGCCAGCTGGTCGGTCTTCGCCACGAACGCCGCCGCTCCGGCCCTGATCGCGGCACGGACCGTCGCCGGGTCAGCGGTCGCGCTGTAGACGGCCACGGACATTCCCAGGTCGATGAGGTGACGAATCGTCTCGGGCGGGCTGCTTCCGTCGCCGAGGCCGAGATCCAGCAGCACCACGTCCGCCTGACGGCCCGGTCCGGCCAGCAGGTCCCGGACCGACGACGCGGTCGCGATCACGTCGATCCCGGGCAGCTGGCGCAGCGCTGTCGCGAGGCCCTCCAGGACGATCGGGTGGTCGTCTACCGCCGCGACGGTGACGGAGGCGGGTCTTCCGTCGTCGAGCGCGGTGTCTTCGGTCTCCGGTGATCCGGGTGGCACCGCGGGGACACTGGGGGAGGTGCCCGGCGCGGAGCCGTCGTTCGGGACAAGCGGAGGGTCAGGGGGAGGCACCGCCCCATTTCAGCAGACCCGATCGTGGCTCACGGCGCACAGCCCGTCGGCGCCAGCGGCTGTAGCCCGCGAGTTGTGCCACCGGGAACCGGGCCACGCGACCTTCAGGCCCGTCTGGAATTCTCGCGGCGGGGTTGTCCGGCGGCCGGGCCCGGCCCCATCGGGCCCTCAGCAGCTGCAGTCGCAGTCCATCGTCAGCTGTCGGTACGGGTGATGCGGGCGACGTGCCTTCCCAGCCTGATCAGGCCGGTGACGAGCCAGGACAGTACGAAGATCGCCACCGGGATCCTCGCCAGCGTCTGTGAGAACTCGTAGACGCCGATGAGCCAGCTCGGCCCGGCGGTGGCGACGAGTGCCGGTGACCGCCCGCGGTTGGTGGTCTTCGGCGGGCCCGCCGGCTGTGGCGGGCGGACGCCGGCGGGCGGGGCTGCGCCGGTTCCCCCCGGTCTGGGTGACCGTAGCGTGCGCCCCGCTGCTCTTTCACCTCCTTGTAGCAGATCGGCACGGTCTTGTCGGGATCGGATCGCTTACCCGCGGGGCGCCGCGGCGACGCAGGTTGGCTAGCCTGGCGGCATGGAAGACCGTCCAGGGTTCCTCTCAGATCGGCGAAGCCGATCTGAGAGGTTGTATTTCCGCCAGCTGCTGTCGGGCCGGGACTTCGCCGTCGGTGACCCCATCGCGAGGCAGATGGTCAACTTCTGCTACCTGATCGGCGACCGGGAGACCGGCGAGGCCGTCATCGTCGACCCCGCGTACGCCGCCGAGGAGCTGCTCGGGATCCTCGGGGCCGACGGGATGCGGCTCGTCGGGATGCTGGCCACGCACCATCACCCCGACCACGTCGGCGGGACGATGATGGGCTTCTCGCTGGCCGGGATCCGGGAGGTGCTGGCAAGGGTGCAGGCGCCGGTGCACGTCAACAAGAACGAGGCCGAGTTCGTCCGCCGGGTCACCGAGGTGTCCGCCTCCGACCTCGTCGAGCACGACCACGACGACACCGTCGACGTCGGCGCGATCCCGGTCCGGCTGCTGCACACTCCGGGCCACACCCCGGGCAGCCAGTGCTTCCTCGTCGACAACCGGCTCGTCGCCGGCGACACGCTCTTCCTCGACGGGTGCGGCCGGACCGACTTCCCCGGCGGCAGCCCGGCCCAGATGTACGACAGCCTGCAGCGGCTGGCCGCGCTCCCGGACGACCCGGTCGTCTATCCCGGCCATTTCTACTCGCCGCCGCGCGACAGCGCCGCCATGTCGGACGTGACGCAGACGAACATGGTCTACCGCCCGCGCACCCGCGAGCAGTGGCTGCTGTACTTCGGCGGCTGACCGGCTGACCGGCTGACCGGCTGGGCGCCGGCGGGGTCAGGACCTCAGGACGGCGAGCCGCTCTGGGCCGGTGGCCGCACGCGCTGCGCCCGTAGGCCCGCCGCGGTCATCGCGCGGGTCGCGTCGAGGATCCGGATGACCGCGCGGGTGATCGGGAGCAGGCTGTCCTGGTCGACCTTGTCGAGGGTGTCCGCCTCGTCGAACAGGTACCAGGGTGCCGAGAGGAACTGGACGATGGGGACGCCGGCCGGGTAGTAGAGCGCCCCGTCGGACAGCGGCATCGGGCCGAAGGCATCGGGCGCGAGCAGCATCGACCGGCCCAGCCGCTCGGCGACCAGCGCGTCGTAGACCGTGCTCTCCAGCGCTGGGATCCTGCTGGTGAAGAACCAGCGCGGCACGCAGCGGCCGGTGGCCGTGAGGCGCCCGCCGGCGGCGGCGACGTCGCGGGCGGCGTGCTCCAGGTGCACCTCCAGCACGACCTTCGCCAGTTCGGTGCCGTGTTTCGCCACGTAGTCGACCAGCCCGGCGCCGCCGTGGAAGTGCCCGCCCTGGAGCAGAAAGCGCATCCGGTGCGGCCGGTCGGCCGCCGGCACCCGCGACCAGTACCTGGCCTGGGCCAGGACCATCGCGATCCCGCTGCCGTCCTCGACGGCGGAGGCCCACGGCGCGTCGTGGTGTGACCCGATCAGGACCAGCTCGTCGTCGCCGGGCGGGCCGGGCAGGTCGCCGACCACGTTGTCGCTGCGCGCCGGCGCGGTGGACGTCGCCACGTCGAGGCGGACCCGGACCGGGCCGCGGGCGAGCTGGTCGCGCAGCCACCGCCCGTCGCCCGCGCCGATCCAGACCCCGGGCAGCGCCGTCGGCTTGCCGTTGTACGGGAAGTAGTAGCGGTGGCCGCCGCTGGGGTAGCCGACGAGGCAGCCGATGAACGCGACGGCGCCGGCCTGGGCGGCCGGGTCGGTGACGGCGTCGGAGGTGCTGGCCAACGGCAGCACCTGGGTCTCGCCGGCGAAGGTTCCTGCCGGGTCGTACACCCGGCGGGACAGGTCCTTCGGCGCGCTGCCGAGCCCGGCGGGCACAGCCGGTGGGAGCGCCAGCGGCCGGGCGTCGACCAGCGCCGCTCGGCCGGCGACCGCGCTGGGGCTGGCCGCGTCGAAGCTGGCGAGCTGCGCCTCCAGCCTGCTCGCGGGCGCCGCGTGCGGCAGCGGGAAGCAGGCCAGGTCCCGGGCCGCCGCGCCGGCGGGGGTGGCGGTCAGCGTGTACCGCTCGGGCTCCCAGCGGGTCACCGCCACCGGCTCGGCGTGCACGTCGACCAGCCCGAACTCGCGGAACTTCTGGGCGACGAACCCGGTGGTCCAGCCGTCGGCGGCGTAGCCCGGCCGGCGCACCCCGCGCGCGACGACCTGGTCGATCCAGGACATCATCTCCGCGACCGGCGGCGGGGTGGCGCCCGCTGGCGTCGTGGCGGCCGCCGCCGTCGGGCGGCCGGCCGGCCCGCAGCCGGCCGCCGCGCCGGCGGTGACGACGGTCGTGGCCAGGGCGGTTCCGAGAAAGTCCCGCCGGTGGAGCCCACGGCCCGCGGATGGCCGGCCCACGGCCGCGTCGTCGGAGCCTTCTCGCGGCTTGGTCATGGCGCGCCTTTCCGCCGAGTTTGCGTGGGCGCAATGCCCGTCCGCCTCGTGATCCGGACAATGCCACACCCCGGCCGCGGGCCTGTGCGGCCGAAGGTCCTCTCGCGCGTCGCGGTGACGGCGGTTGGGGCACGCCCCGGGGCCGCCCGCCGGCCCGGCTCGCGCCTGTCAGCGGCTGAGCCGCTCCAGGGCCCCGGCGAGGCGGTCGAGGTCGGCCAGGGTGGCGTGGACGGGCGGGCTGACCCGCAGGACCGGGACGGCGTCGCGGGCCCGGGCCGGGCCGATCGCGGTGGTCAGGATCCGTTCGTCCTGGGCCAACCGGGCCTGGACCGCCGGCGGGTCGACGCCTGCCCGTGGCAACAGGGTGACGATGCCACAGGGGGAGTCGACGTCCTCGCCGAGCCGCCAGCCGGCCAGGCCATCGAGGCGGCGCCGGGCGGCGCCGGCCAGCGCGTGGACACGGGCCCGGACCGCGCCCGGACCGGCGGCCGCGTGCTCGGCCAGCGCGGCCCCGAAGCCCAGCCAGGCGGCGACCGGGGCCTCGCCCACGTCGAAACGGCCGACGCCTGGGGCGGGTACGACCCTGCTGCCCGCGGGCGCGGCCGGGTCGGGCTCCCAGCCCGCGGCGTGACCGGACGCCGCCGCCACGCCGAGGCGCTCCACGAAGTCCGGTCGCACGGCGACGAAGCCGACACCTCGCGGCCCGCACAGCCACTTGCGGGAGGTACCGGCGTAGGCCGTGACCCCGCCGGTCGCCCCGGCCGCCGTCACGTCCACCTGGCCCAGCGACTGGGCCACGTCGAGCAGCAGCGGCACCCCGGCGGCCCGGCACAGCGCCGCCACGGCCGCCGTCGGCTGGACGATTCCCCGCTGGCTGGGCACCTCGGGAAACGCCACCAGGTCGAGCCGGTCCAGGGCGCCCGGGCCGTCGCCGCGGGTGAGCCGGCCGAGGTCGAGGCGGCCGTCGGGCAGCGTCGGCAGGTCGACCAGCTCCAGCTCGTCGCGGCCGGCGCGGGCCAACAGGGCGAGCCAGTTCGACCGGAAGTCGCTGGGGACGATCCCGACCCGCCCGCCGCGCGGCAGCGGCCAGGCGGCCAGCAATGCCGCGAAAGCCGACGTCGCGGAGTGGTGGAACACGACGTCCCCGGCTCGCAGCGCCGGGTCGAGCAGCCCCGCGAGCGTCCCCCGGGCCGCGGCCAGCGGACCGGCGGCGACCTCGTGCTGGGCCACGTAGGAGCCGACTGTCGCCTCGGCCGCCAGGTAGGTCGTCTGGGCCGCGAGGACGCCGCTACTCGGCACTCCCGACGCGGCCGTGTCCAGGTGGGTCACGGTGAGACCCGCCCGCGCGGCCAGCCACGCTCGGCCGAGCTCGTCACCCGGCAGGGCCGGCTCGGCGGTGGCGGCCGGCCGCCGCTGGCCCGGCGCCGCCGGACGCCGGTCGGCCGGGCCGGCTTCGCCCCCGGCGCTCGACGGTCGGCTCTCTGTGTTACCCATGCTGTCAGCGTCACCCATGCTGTCAGCGTCACCCATGCCGTCAGCGTGCCTCAGCGTGGCCACGGAAGGGAATGGGATCAGGCCGGCGCGCGGTTGTCCGGCGGGAGGCGCCGGCCGGCGCGAAGTGGAGGGCGAGCCTCAGGATGAGCGACGGATCGGTGACCAGGGCGGTGCGGCTGGCGGTGGCCGGCGAGCCGCCGCGGCTGGAGGAGAAGGTCCAGCTGCCCGTGCCGGGCGACGGCGAGCTGCTCGTCGAGCTCGACCACGCGGGCGTCAACCCGATCGACACCTACGCGGCCACCGGGATGGTCGGCGACCTGGCCCGGCTGCCGCGCACCCTCGGCGTCGAGGGAACGGGCGTCCTCGCGGGCACGGCCACCCGGGTCGTCGTCACCGGTCTCGGAACCGGGCTCGTCCGGGACGGCACGTGGGCCGGTGCGGTCGTCGCGCCGCGCGGTGCGGTCGTTGAGCTGCCCGCCGGGGTCGACCCGGCGCAGGCGGGCGCGATCGGGGTCGCCGCCGTCACCGCGTACGACGCGCTGCACGTGCTCGGCGGCCTGCGGGCCGCCGACCGGGTCCTGGTGCTCGGCGCCGGCGGTGGCGTCGGGGTGGTCGCGGTCCAGCTCGCGAAGCTCGCGGGGGCGTCGGTCGTCGCCCAGGTCGGCTCGTCGGCCAAGGCGGACGCGGTCGCCGCGCTCGGCGCCGACCGGGTCGTCGTCGCGGACGCGGCGCGGCTCGTCGCCGAGCTGGACGAGCTCTCCCCGACGCTGGTCCTCGACCCGCTGGGCGGCGCCTTCACTCCGGCGGCCGTCGAGCTCGCCGCCATCGGCGGCCGGATCGTCATCCTCGGTGTGTCCAGCGGCGAGAACGTCTCGCTGCCGGGCCGGACCTTCTACCGCAAGGGCCTGAGTCTCCTGGGCTACGCCGGCCTGGTCGTCACGCCCGAGCGGCGCGCTACGGCGATCCACGCGGTGGCGGCGGGCCTGGTCGGTGGCACGCTGCGGATCCCGATCGACGAGGTCGTCGCGCTGGACCGCTTCGAGGACGCCGCCGCGCGGCTGCGGGAGCGGTCGGTCTTCGGGAAGGTGGTGCTGGCCACCCAGGAGTAGCCCGACCGGATGTACCGCGCGCAGTGGGCCAGAACACCGCGGGCCGGTGGCTGTCCCGGTGGCCCGGGCTGGGCCGGGTCGGGCACTCTCGTGGGCATGGCCGAATCCGCCCTGGCCGCGGCGACGTCCGCCTCGGCGTCGCCGGCCCGCCCGGATGCCGTCCCGTGGGAGCCGGGGCCGCGCGGGCGACCGGGACTGCCGAGGTCGGCGACGGCCGCCCCGCCGGGCCCGGAGATGGACTTCGTGACCGGGCGCCTGGTGCGTCCGGGCCGGCCGCGCTCCGGCTCCCCGCCTGCGCGGGTCGCGGTGATCGGGGTCGGCGCCGTCGGCGGCTACTTCGCGGCCAGGGCGGCGGCCTGCGGCGCCGAGGTGTGGCTGTGCGTCCGGCAGCCGTTCGACCGGCTGCGGATCGTCTCGACCGGGCCGAGCGGCGGCGACGTCGAGACCGAGGTGCCGGCGGAGGTGGTCATCGACCCGGCCCGGCTGCCCGGCTACGGCTTCGACTGGGTGCTGCTGGCCACCAAGGCGCACCAGGTGCCGATGGCCGCGCCGTGGCTCACCGCGGCGGTCGGCCCGGGGACGGCCGTCGTCGTCCTGCAGAACGGGGTCCGGCACGCGGAGCGGGTCGCGGCGTTCGCGCCCGCCGGCCAGGTGCTGCCGGCCGTCGTCTACATCAACGCGGAGGCCGAGGGGCCGGGCCTGATCCGCCACCGGGCCGGCGGGGTCCTGCAGGTTCCCGACGGGCCGCTGGCCCAGCGGCTGGGCGAGCGGGTGCTCACCGGCGGCGAGGTCCGGCTGACCGAGGACTTCCCCTCCGCAGCCTGGACAAAGCTGTGCGTCAACAGCGCCGCGAACACCCTCACCGCGCTGACCGGCCGGCGCCTGGAGGTGCTGCGCCGCGATGACATCGCCCAGCTCGCCCTCGCGATCATGGCCGAGGTCGTCGCGGTCGCGCGGGCCGACGGGGCCGAGGTCCCTGCCGGGCTGCCGGAGTTCACCGTACGCCGGCTGCGTGGCCAGCCACCCGGCGCCGGCACGTCGATGCTCTACGACCGGCTGGCCGGCCGGCGGCTGGAGCATGACGCGCTGCTCGGCGCCGTCGTGCGCATCGGCGCCGAGTACGGCATCCCGACCCCGACCTGCGCGGCCGTCCTCCCGCTGCTCGCGGCGATCAGCGACGCCGCCTGACTGCCGCGGCCCGCGGCCGACCGGCCGTGACGGGCCGGCCACGGGCCGGCGCGGCGGGTGACCGGTCCCGGACGGGTGCCGCTCAGGTGGCCGGGTCGGCCTGCGCCTGCGGCACGAGCTTCGCCACGATGTACTCGGCGATCGCGAGCGACGCGGTGGCGCCGGGGGAGGGCGCGTTGCGGACGTGCAGGACGCGGCCGCTGTGCGCGAGCACGAAGTCGTCGACCAGGCTGCCGTCCAGGGCGACCGCCTGGGCGCGGACGCCGGCCGGGCCGCGCACCACGTCGGCCGCGGACAGCTCGGGGACGTAGCGGCGCGCCTCGGCGACGAAAGCCCGCTTGCTGGCCGTGCGCAGCATCTCCTTGGCGCCGGTCTTCCAGTGCGCCATCGCCAGCTTGCGCATGCCCGGCCAGGCGACCGTCTGGCGCAGGTCCGCGGCCTTCACCGTGCCGACGGTGTAACCCTCCCGCGCGGTGGCGAGCACCGCGTTCGGCCCGACGAGCACCTCGCCGTCGACCCGCTTGGTCAGGTGGATGCCCAGGAACGGGTACCGCGGGTCGGGCACCGGGTAGATCAGGCCCTTGACCAGGTCGCGCCGTTCCGGCCGCAGCAGCCAGTAGTCGCCGCGGAACGGGATGATCCGCGGCGACGGGTCCTCGCCGGTGAGCTGGGCGACCTGGTCGGACTGCAGACCGGCGCAGGACACCAGCAGGTCGAACGGGCCGGCCTGCTCGGTCACCTCGTGGACCTCGGCCTTCGCCGCGGCACTCGCGCCGTCCGGGTGGTGGCCGTTCGGCGCCACCGGCGCGGCGCCGCGCGCCCGCAGCCGCAGCCACACGCCATCCGCCTTCTCCTCGATCCCGACGACCTCGGTGCCGGTGCGCACGGTGCCGCCCGCGTCGAGGACGTCGTCGCGCAGCGCCCTGCACACCGCCGGGTAGTCGACGATCGCGGTGGTGGGGGAGTGCAGGGCCGCGACGCCCCTGGCGTGCGGCTCGATCTCGCGCAGCTCGGCGGCGTCGAGCCAGCGGCAGCCGGGGACGCCGTTCGCCTCGGCCTTGCGGGCGATCTCCTTGAGCCGGTCCAGCTCGGAGTCGTCGACGGCGACGACGATCTTGCCGCACTCCTCGAACCGGATCTTGTGATCGTCGACATAGTCGCGCAGCAGTCCGACACCGCGGCGGCACAGCGTCGCCTTCAGCGAGCCGGGCGTGTAGTACAGGCCCGCGTGCACGACCCCGCTGTTGCGGCCGGTCTGGTGGCGCGCGATGTCCTGTTCCTTCTCGAGGACGGTGACCGTGGCCGTGGGGTCGACCTGCCCGAGACGCCTGGCCACCGCCAGCCCCAGGATTCCCCCGCCGACCACCGCGATACGTGCTGCCACCGGATGCCGCCTCCGCCTCGATGTGCCCCCGCGAGCAGGCCGCACCAGTTGCCCGGCTGCTCGTGCCGTCGTCCAGTATCGGCCTTGGCGTCCCGGTCCCCTGCGGGCGCCCTGGTGACGTACCTGCCGAGGCGCGCAGCCGATGCCGGTCAGGCGGGCGGATGGCCGGCCGGGCCGGGGTCCCGTGACCGGAAACTCCGGTGACGCCCGACCTGGGACCGGCGACGATGGTGCCCGCCGTCGATGGACCTGAAGGAGCGCTTGTTGTGGACGAGGCAGCCCCGCCCAGAACCCTGGCGGACGAGTCGAGGAACGGCCTGGCCCGCTCGCGCGAGGCCGCGGCGGTCGAGATCCGGACACTGGCTCCCGAGGAGCGGCACGCGGCGCGCCGGGTGTTCCGCACGGCGATGCTCTTCCTCGGGCCGCTGCCGAGCGCCGAGTCGGCCGAGAACACGGGTGGCGACGCGTTCGCCGAGCTGGACCGGCGGTTCGGCGCCTTCGTCGACGGCGAGCTGGTCGGTTGCGTCGACTCCTTCGCGAGCTGGCTGACCGTGCCCGGCGGCCGGCGGGTGCCGCACGCCGCGGTCAGCGGGGTTGGGGTGCTCGCGACCCACACCCGCCGCGGGCTGCTCACCCGGCTGATGCGCGCCCAGCTCGAGGACGCGGCGGGCCGCGGTGACGTGGTCGCGACGCTGCGCGCCAGCGAGGCGACGATCTACGAGCGGTTCGGCTACGGCGTCGCCACCCAGGTCGGCCGGCTGGAGGTGACGCTGGCCCGGGTGCGGTGGCGCCCGACGGCGCCCGTCGGCGGCCCGGTGCGGCTCGTCGGCCCGGTGGACGCCTGGGACCTGTTCGCCCGGGTCCATGAGGAGGCCGCGCACCAGCCGGGCGCGGTCGGCCGGTCGAGCGGCTGGTGGAACCGTCGCCTGCGGTGGGTCAGGGAGGCGGCCACCGCGCAGCTCGCCGTCGTGCACGGCGAGCCGGGGGCTGAGGACGGCTTCGCCCTGTACGAGCCGGTCAGGACGCCGGACTGGCACGTCGACGGCAACAGGGCCGTGCACGTGACGGACTTCGTCGCCGGCACCCCGGCCGCCAGGGCCGGGCTGCTGCGGCATCTGACCGGCCTCGACTTCGTCGACCGGGTCGAGTTCCTGGAGATGTCGCTGGACGACCCGCTGCCGGCCGCGCTGACGGACGCCAGGGCGGTGCGCCTCACCAGGGCCGAGGATGAGACGTGGCTGCGGCTGCTGGACGCGCAGGCGGCGCTCGCGGCCCGGACCTACACCGGCACGGGCCGGGTGACGGTGGAGGTCGTCGACCCGCTGCTCGCGGCCAACTCCGGCGTCTACGAGATCAGCGCGGCGGGCGCGGGCCGGGTGTCGACCAGCGGCCCCGCCGACCTCAGAACCGGCATCGCCGAGCTGGGCGCCGTCTACCTGGGCGGCACCCGCTGGTGGCAGCTCACCGCCGCCGGCCGCGTCGAGGCCCGGAACCCGGCGGCGGTGGCGACCGCCGACACCCTGTTCGCCACCGCCGCGTTGCCGTTCGCGGCCACCGGCTTCTAAACCGTCCGCCCGCCGGACGCTGTCCACGCAACCCTGCTGCCGGCCACGGCAGAGACGGACCCATGGCATCCGGTCATGCCTTGAACAGGCGTTGGGGCGCTCAGCGCCCGAGGCGGAGCCGGGGTCCCTGCCGCCGGATCGGCGAAGCCGATCTGGGAGGTCTGCGGAGGCGCGAAGCGCCGTCTCCGGCCGGTCGCCTCAAGCGCCGATGGCGTGGAAGCCGCCGTCGACGTGCAGGATCTCGCCGGTGGTGGCGGGGAACCAGTCCGACATCAGGGCGACGCAGGCCTGGGCCGCCGGCTCGGTGTTCGCCACGTCCCAGCCGAGCGGGGCGCGGCCGTCCCAGACCTGCTCGAACTTCTCGAAGTCCGGGATCGACTTCGCGGCCATCGTGCGCAGCGGCCCGGCCGAGACCAGGTTGACCCGGATGCCGCGCGGGCCGAGGTCGCGGGCCAGGTAGCGGGCGGTCGACGCGAGGCCGGCCTTGGCGACGCCCATCCAGTCGTAGCTCGGCCAGGCGACCGAGGCGTCGAAGTCCAGGCCGACGACGCTCGCCTTCTCGCCGAACAGCGGCAGCGCGGCCCGGGTCAGCGCGGCCAGCGACCAGGCCGACACCTGGACCGCGGTGCCGACCTCGGACCAGGCGCCCTCGACGAACGGTTTTCCGCCGAGCACCGCCTCGGGCGCGAACGCGATCGCGTGCAGCACCGCGTCGAGGCCGTCGACGTGTTCGAGGACCTGGCCCGCCAGGCCGGCGACGTGCTCCTCCACGGTGATGTCGAGCTCCAGCACGGGCGCCTCGACCGGCAGCCGCCGCGCGATCCGCCTGGTGATCGACAGACCGCGCCCGAAGCCGGTGAGCACGACGGTGGCGCCCTGCTCCTGCGCGATCCGGGCCACGTTGAACGCGATCGACGCGTCGGTCAGCACGCCGGTGACGAGGACCCGCTTGCCCTCGAGAAGTCCGCTCATGAATGGCATCCTGCCAAAGGCGCTGCTCAGGTCGGCATAGCCGGGGTGCCAGATCCGCGCGCCGCGTCTTTGTGGCCTGTCTACAACGGGCCTGGCCGGGCCTGGACTGGTCCGCCGCGTGGCGTGCCGGCCCCGCGTCACCGGTCCGGCTGGTCGCTGGCCGCCGGGAGCGCGGCGGGTCCCGGGTCCTGGGTCCGCGGCGCGGCGCCGGAGCCCGGCGTGGGCGGCTTGCGGCGGCGCCTGCGCAGCGCCGCGCGGGTGACGGGCTCGACGAACCGGGCGGCGAGCGGGCCGAGGATGGCCATCAGCAGCACGTAGCTGGCGGCGAGCGGCCCCAGCTTCGGGTTCATC
The DNA here is from genome assembly GCF_000966285.1 of Pseudofrankia sp. DC12. Classification (NCBI taxonomy): domain Bacteria; kingdom Bacillati; phylum Actinomycetota; class Actinomycetes; order Frankiales; family Frankiaceae; genus Pseudofrankia; species Pseudofrankia sp. DC12. The sequence goes on along the minus strand of NZ_KQ031391.1, from coordinate 522,311 downwards.
CCGGCGGCGACGGCGAGGCCGGCGATGACGATCGAGAACTCGCCGCGGGCTACCAGGGCCGCCCCGGCGCGGAACCGGCCGAGTGTCGCGATCCCCGCCCGGCGGGCCGCCCACCAGCCGGTCAGCACCTTCGTCGCGATCCCGGCGATCGCCAGCAGGGAGGCCACGGCCAGCGCCGAGGGGATCGCGGCGGGGTCCGTCCGCAGTCCGAAGAAGACGAAGAAGACGGCGGCGAACAGGTCCCGCAGCGGGGTCAGCACCTCGCTCGCGCTCTGCGCGACCGGCCCGGACAGCGCGATGCCCACCAGGAACGCGCCGACCGCCGCCGACACCTCGAGGCGCTGCGCGACGCCCGCCACCAGCAGCGCGAGCCCGAGTGCCCGCAGCAGCAGGATCTCGTCGTTGCGGTCGGACCTGGGGTTGAACACCAGCAGCGTGACCTTGGCGCTGTGCCGCAGCGCCAGATACAGCACTCCGACCAGCGCGCCGAGCGCGACCGTGAGTGTCAGCGAGCCGCGGGCGATCGTCTGGTGCGCCAGCAGCGCGGTGACGATCGGCAGGTACACCGCCATCGCCAGGTCCTCCAGCACCAGCACCGAGAGCACCACCGGCGTCTCGCGGTTGCCCAGCCGGCCCAGGTCGCCGAGGACCTTCGCGATGATCCCGGACGACGAGATCGCGGTGACCCCGCCCATGACCACGGCCGCGCGCCCACCCCAGCCGAGCAGCAGCGCGGCGGCGACGCCCGGAGCCGCGTTCAGGACGAGGTCCAGGAGGCCGGCCGAGGCCTGCCGGCGCAGCCCCTGGATCAGCTCGTCGGCCGTGTACTCAAGCCCCAGGGTGAGCAGCAGCAGGACGACGCCGATCGCGGCGCCGGTCTCGATGAAGGTCTCGCTGGCCCCTAGTGGCAGCAGCCCGCCGTGGCCGAACGCGAGCCCGGCGAGCAGGTAGAACGGGATCGGGGAGATCCCGATCCGAGCGGCGACGTGCCCGACGAGGCCGAGGCAGAACAGCACGCCGCCGAGCTCGATGAAGATCGATGCTGTCTCATGCACGCCGTCACCCCCTCCTGTCCCGTCAACCTGGGCGGCGCTCGCCCCCGGATGGCCGTGTCAGCCTGTGTGGCCGTGTCAGCCGGTGTGGCCGTGTCAGCCGGTGTGGCCGTGTCAGCCGGTGTGGCCGTGTCAGCCGGTGTGGAAGAGGTCCGCGACGGCGGCGGTGTTCTCCGGCGTCCCGACGACCACGACGACGTCGTCCGGGGCGAACCGGAAGTCCGGCCGCGGGGAGGCGAGGACCTCCTGGTCACGCACGACCGCGACGATCGACGCGCCGGTCCGCGTCCGGGCCTGGGTGTCGCCGAGTAGCCGGCCCGCGTACGGGGAGTCCGCCGAGATCCGGATCCGCTCGCCGACCAGGCCGGCGAACACCTTGTTCAGGTTGGCCAGCTTCTCGACGATGTGCGGGGCGCCGAGCAGCTCGGAGAGCACGTCGCCCTCCTCGGCGGTGAGCGCGAGCGACTCGGCGACGGCGTCCGGGTCGTCGGCGTCGTAGACCACCAGCTCGCGCCGGCCCTTGTGGTGCGAGACGACGCCGACGCGGCGCCCGGCGCGGGTGGTGAACTCGTGCCGCAGCCCGATCCCGGGCAGCGCGGTCTCCTCGATCTGCACGGCGCCGCCTCTCGTTGGCTGTGTCGACGTCGGCCCGCCGGCAGCTTCGCTGGTCGCACCGCGGCACCGCCGGGTTAGTTATACCGGTTTCTGCCTGTGGCGCCGTCCCCGCCGGCACCCTGACCTGCTGCCCGGTCCGCTACTGGCCCTGGGTCTCGGTATTGATGCCGAGCACGCCCGGACGGCCTGACACGCACCCGAACAGCTTGGCCCGGTCGGAGCTGGACGCCTTGGTCAGGTCGTAGCGCAGGGGGTAGACGCGGGTCACGTCCAGGTTGTTGCGGTCCGGCGGCTCCTGGATCGCCCCGCCCACCGACGGACAGGCCTTGCGGACTGCGTCCTTCTGGGCCTTGGTCGCGTCGCCGGTGAAGTAGACGACGCCCTCGACGGTCGGCGGCGGGCCGTCGACGATCGCGTAGATCCCGAACCCGATCAGGCCGAGCGTCGCGATCGCCCCGAGCACGACGTAGGTCCGCCGGCGCGGGTCGCGCAGGTAGCGCCAGGCCTGCGCCCAGGGAGACGGCTTCGGCGGCCGCACGCGTGGCGTCGGCGCGGTCACGGCGGGCGCCGCGGGCGCCGGGGGAGGTGCCGGCAGGTTTGCGGTCACTCTGGGGAATCCCCGTTCGGTTGTGCCCTGTGTCAGGTCATGTCGTCAGGTCCAGCCCACGCCGGGACCACCCGGTCGGGCCCTACCCCCAACGTAGCCCGGCGAACTGGCTCGTAATGTGTAGCGCCTGCCCTCGCGGCCGACGCGGGCCTCGCCGACCAGGCGGGTGCCCGGCCGCGCGGGCGCCAGCGGCGCTGCCGCATCTTCCCTGCTAGGAGTGCCCGTGGCATCGCTCATCGAGGACTACGCCCTGATCGGCGACACGCATTCGGCGGCGCTGGTCTCCCGGGACGGCTCGATCGACTGGCTCTGCCTGCCACGTTTCGACTCGCCGGCCTGCTTCTCCGCGCTGCTCGGCGACGAGGACGCCGGCCGCTGGCGGATCGCGCCGGTCGACCCGGTCGAGTCGGTGGTCCGCCGCTACCGGGGCGACACCCTGGTGCTCGAGACGGACATGGCCACGGCCACCGGCACGGTCCGGATCACCGACGCGATGCTGCCCAGGGCCGGCGCCCATACCGTGCTGCGGCTGGTCGAGGGCCTGTCCGGCACGGTCCGGATGCGCAGCGAGGCCCGGTTGCGGTTCGACTACGGCTCGATCGTGCCGTGGGTGCGCCGCCGTGACGAGCACACGGTGACCGCGATCGCCGGCCCGGACGCCGTGACCCTGCGCACGACCGCGCCGATGGAGAGCCACGACCTGGCGACGTTCGCGGAGTTCGAGGTCGCCGCCGGCCAGGCTGTCCCGTTCTCGCTGAGCTGGTACCCGTCGCACCAGCCGACCCCGCCGCCGCCCGCCGTGCGCCAGATGATCGCCGAGACCGAGGCGTGGTGGACCGACTGGATGGCCGGCTGCACCTACGACGGGCTGTACCAGTCCGCGGTGCGCCGCTCCCTGATCACGCTGAAGGCGCTCACGTTCGCGCCGACCGGCGGGATCGTGGCCGCCGTCACCACCTCGCTGCCCGAGCACATCGGCGGCGTGCGCAACTGGGACTACCGGTACTGCTGGCTGCGGGACGCGACGATCACCCTGCTGGCCCTGCTCGACGCCGGGTTCACCAGCGAGGCGCTTGCCTGGCGGGAGTGGCTGCTGCGCGCGGTCGGCGGTGACCCGTCCCGGGTCCAGATCATGTACGGGGTGGCCGGCGAGCGGCGCCTGCCCGAGTACGAGGTCCCGTGGCTGCCGGGCTACGAGGCCTCCGCTCCGGTCCGGGTCGGGAACGCCGCCGTCGACCAGTTCCAGCTGGACGTGTACGGCGAGGTCCTCGACGCCCTGCACGTCGCGAGGATGGCCACCGAGGTCGACGGCCGGGACGACTCCTGGGGCCTGCAGACCAAGCTGATGGACTTCCTGGAGACCGGCTGGCGCAAGCCCGACGAGGGGATCTGGGAGGTCCGCGGCCCGCGCCGGCACTTCACCCACTCCAAGGTGATGGCCTGGGTGGCCGCGGACCGCGCGGTCAAGGGCATCGTCGAGTCCGGCCTGCCCGGGCTGGTGGACCGCTGGGCGGCGCTGCGGGACGAGATCCACCGCGAGGTCTGCGAACAGGGCTTCGACGAGACGCGCGGGACGTTCACCCAGTACTACGGCTCGACCGAGCTGGACGCGGCGCTGCTCTACATGCCGCTGGTCGGCTTCCTGCCGGCCACCGACCCGCGCGTCGTCGGCACGGTCGCCGCGATCGAGCGGGAGCTCCTCGAGGACGGCTTCGTCAACCGCTACCCGACGGCCGAGGACGGTGCCGTCGACGGCCTGCCTGCCGGCGAGGGGGCGTTCCTGGCCTGCACATTCTGGCTGGCGGACAACTACGCCCTGTCCGGCCGGGTCCGGGAGGCCCAGGACCTGTTCGAGCGGCTGCTGGCGCTGCGCAACGACGTCGGGCTGCTCGCCGAGGAGTACGACCCCCGGCTCGGGCGGATGACCGGCAACTTCCCGCAGGCGTTCAGCCACGTCCCGCTGGTCAACACCGCGCGGACGCTGACCGACGCGTTGGGCGGCACGCCCCGGTCCCGGATCGACCGCGCCTACCCGCCGGGCCACTTCTTCGGCTGAGCCGGCCGGTGGACGGGCGGGCGAGAGGCCGCCGCTGTCGCGGTCGCCATCCGTGGCGACCCGGCGAGTCCGGTGCACGGGATGTCACGCAGCGCGCGACGGGTGGCGGGGCGTCGCGGCCCGGCGCCCGGCGCGAGCGTAGGGCGTAACGAGGTGCGATATAAGTATCGCCAGGCGTGGTCGACTTCGAGACTGGCTCAGACCGGACCCGCAAGCGGCCGTGTGATGGATCCCAGGGGCTACTACTCTTCCGGTTATGGACGACCACGCAGGTCAGGTCGCGGCCACCGGACAGCAGCTGACCCCACAGAACCTCGAACGGCTGGCGAAGCTGGCCAGAGAGCGCGGTGAGCCGGACACACTGCTGGCCGCGCTGGAGGCGCTGGTCTCGCTGAGCCGGGAACGGGTCGCCTCGGCCACCAGCGGAGTCGCCGATCTCGGGCATCTCGCGGCGGCCCTGATCGAGTACGGCGACGCCCTGCTCGACCACGACCAGGCGCCGCTCGCCCAGGAGAACTACGAGGAAGCGCTGCGGATCAACCGGCACCTGGCCACGGCCGACCGCACGCCCGAGTCCGAACGCCGCCTCGGGGTCAGCCTGGAGCGGGCCGGTGCCGCCCGCGCCGCGCTCGGCGACCTGGTCGGCGCGCTGGACATCCAGACCGAGTGCCTGGCGCTCGCGCACCGGCTGCTGGCCGACGGCGCGTCGGCGCCGACGGCCCGCCAGCGTCTCGCCAACACCCTGGAGAAGATCGGGGACCTGCGCCAGCAGCAGAGCGACACGAAGGCCGCGCTGGACGCGTACTCGGAGGCGCTGGAGGTCCGGCGCGGGCTGCTCAGCGTGTACGGCGAGGTCGCTCCGCTGCTGCGGGACATCTCCCGCGGGCTGCTCGACGTCGGCGACATGCTGCGGCTTCGCGGCGACAGTCCCGGCGCGCTCGTCCGCTACAACGAGGGCGTCGCGACGGCCCGCCGGGCCCTCGCTGCCGCCTCGGCCGGCGGCACCGACATCGACCCGACGGTGCCGCGCGCCCTGTTCCACTCGCTCAGCCTGGTCGGGAACATGCGCTACGACCAGGGCGACGTGTCGGGCGCGATGGACTCCTACGACGAGTCCCTGAAGCTGGTCCGCTGGCTGCGGACCGAGTACGGCGAGCACCCGACGGTCCTGCGCGACCTGTCGGTCGGGCTCGACAAGGTCGCCGGGGCGAAGGAGGCCCTCGGCGACCTGCCCGCCGCGGCCGACGGCTTCGAGGAGGCCCTCGACGTCGAGCGCCGCCGCCGCCAGATCGTCGGTGACCGCCCCGAGATCCTGCGCGACCTGGTCTGGGCCCTCGAACAGGTGGCCCGGGTCCGCGCCACCGGCGGCGACGCGGCCGGCGCCGCCGCCGCCGGCCGCGAGGCGCTCACCCTGCGCGACGCCAACGTCAGCGGCTGACCCGTTCCGGCCCGGCGCCGGGACCGGCCTGGTCCTGGCCGGCCGGGGCGTCCGCGTCCCGGCCCAGCAGGCGCAGCGCCGCCCCGACGATCGCCGCGGCCGCGACGGGAGCGCCCGCGCCGGACTCGTCGCCGGCGGGGCCCGCGCCGACGGCGGCGAGCCGGTCGCCGTGCACGCCGGCCAGGAAGCCGAGCTGGCGCGGGTCGCCGTCGACGACGGTCACCAGCGGGGCGCGCAGGTTCGCCGGGAGCAGCTCCGCCAGCACCCAGGACCGGTCCGCCGCGTCCGCGTCGGCGGCGTGGGAACGCTCGTCGCGGGCGCGCAGCGCGTCGAACACCAGGTCTGCCGACGTCACGACGGCCACCCCGATCCCGCCGCCCAGCCGGTCCGTCAGCTCGCCCGCCGCGGCCAGCACCTCCGGGAGGACCGCGCCCATCCCGACCAGGGTCAGCAGCGGCGCGGGACCGCCTGACCGCAGCCGGTAGCCACCGGCCAGCACACCCGCCCGCCGGTGGTCGCGCCCCGGCCCGGGAGCGGGCACGGCCGCCGCCCGTTGGTCGACCGGCCGGCCCGACAGCCGCACCAGGCCGGACCCGCCGTCGGCCCGGCCCAGCCTGCCGAGCGCCGCGAGCAGGCACCAGGCCAGGTCCTGCGCGAAGGCCGGCTCATAGCGGGTCACGCCGGGCAGACCGGCCCCGGCTGTCACGGCCGCGACCGCTGGGCCCGCCGTCCGCTGGCCGGCCCCGGCCGCCGGGTAGCGGCCGGTGTCGGCGATCGCGAGCACCGAGCGCGCGTCGGTCGCGCAGCCGGCCGCCCAGGCCGCCACCACCCGGCCGGCGGCGAGCTCGTCGGTGACCCCGATCGGCAGCAGCGCCAGGCCCTGCCGGTTCCACGCGACGCCCAGGTTGCCCAGCACCCCGGCGAACGCGCCGGGCGTGAGCGTCCCGGCGACGTGCCGGCGCCCAGTCGACGACGCCAGCGCCGGGCCCGCGTCCGGCACCGGGTCCAGCCAGTCCGCGACGACGCCGTCGGCGTCCCTCGTCGAGACCGTGACGATCGCGTCGGCCAGCTCGGGCGCGGCGGCGGCCAGGCCGCGCAGCAGGTGACCGAACGCCGACTGGGTCGACGCGAGCGCCTGTCCGTCACCGCCGGGGTCGAGATCCGGCGGGACGGGCGGTGGGAGCGGGGCCGCGCGGGTTGCCCGGTCCAGGTAGGACGCGACGTGGGCGGCTAGCCGGGCGCCGCGACCGCCCTCGCCCGGCCGGCCGCCGGCCAGCGGCTGGAGCGTGGATCCGCCGCCCGCCGGCCTGACCACCGGGTCCGCTTTCCCCGCCGGCGGGACCATCGGGCGGACCGAGGTGATGCCGACGGCCGGCGCCGGGCCCGGCCGGACCTCGTGGGCCTCGGGATCCCGGGTCGCGCGGCTGTGGACGTGGGCGAACAGCACGGTCGGCCGGTCCGCGGCCACCTCGTCGAAGGCGTCGATCAGCAGCGCCAGGTCATGGCCGCCCAGGTCACGCAGCGCGGCGTGGATCTCGTCGTCGGTGAGCGTCTCCACCAGCCCCGCGACGCCGACGCCGGCCGCGCCTGGCCCGGCGAGCCGGCGGCGCAGGGGCGGCCCGTAGGTGGTCAGCAGCTCGCGGTACTCCTCCTGGCTCATCCGGCCGAGGCGGGCCCGCAGCGCCTGCCCGCCCGGGCGGCCGAACAGAGCGGCCAGCCGTCTGCCGTGACGGAGAGTGAGCACCTGCCAGCCGGCGGCCTCGAACATCCTCGCGGCCCGGTCCGGGCCGCCGGGCCCGCCGAGGCCGGCCCGCTCGGCGCCGGCCGCCTCGGCGCCGACGGCCGCGCCCGAGACCAGCACCACCCAGAACAGCTCCCCGAGATACGGCGTCCGCTCGTCGGTGACCGCCTCCCAGACGGCCGCGTCACGCAGCTCCGGGTACTCGAGGAGGCAGACGATCCGGCCGCCCTGGGAATGGTCGAACCGGGTGCCGGCGAAGCGCCGGCCCAGCGCGCCCCAGACGGTCCCGCTCGGACCGGCGGTGCCGGCGCCGGTCGCGCGCAACGCGCGCGCCGCCGGGCCGGCGGGCACCGGAAGCCGCGTGACCGGGCCGCCTTCGGCGCCCGGCCGGGCGCCGTCGGCCCGGCTTCCGCCACCCTCGCCGCGGCTACCCGTGGCCTCGTCGTCGTCGGTGCCGGCAACCGCCGGGCGCGCAGCCTCCAGCACCTCGTGGACGGCGGCCAGCAGCGGTGCCGCGTCCGGTGTGGCGCTGACCCGGTCCTCGGCGCGCAGGGAGTCGAACCAGAGCACGGCGGCCGCGGACGCCCCGGCCGTCGTCAGCGCGCGGCGCCGGTCCGCGGATCCCCGATCCAGGCCGCCGGCCTGGGCGGCGCCGTCGATGTGGGCCGTCGCCAGCTGACGCAGCCGGTCCTCGACCTCGGCCAGCGCACCCAGGTCGAGGATCCCGCCGGGTGGGCCGGGGACGATCGCGCCTGGCGCGGCCGCGGCCGGCGCCCGGGTGGGATCGGGCGGCGCCGGCAAGGGCTGCAGCGCGGGCCCGGGCTCGACCTGCCCGAGCCACGGCACGGTTCGCCCGGGCGGGCTCACGGGCTCGGCGGGCCGGCCGGCGACGGCGGCCTCGTCGGCTGGCAGCCCGGCCTGGGCCGTCACGTCGCCGCCAGGGCCACCGTCGTCACCGGGGCCACCGTCGTCACCGGGGCCAGCGTGGTCGCCAGGTGCGCCGCGGTCGCCGGGTGCACGGTCGTCGCCGTCGTTGCCGGGCGCGGCCTCGTCCACCGGCCGGCCGGGCGGCTCGAAGGACCATTCCCGCGGTCGGTACTCGACGTGGCGAATCCCGGGCCTGAACACGACGCCTGCCACTCCAGTCCGGACGCGCGGGGCGGGCGGTGCGTTGCGGCCACCCCGCATCCATCTTCGTCATCGCCCGCCGAACGCGGTAACCCCGGTCCTCACGGAGCGACCCGCCGCGAACTACGACACGCTCGTCGAAACCGTACGTGCTCGCCGGGGTACCAACCTGGGCGGTCCCGTCCAGCCGGGCCGCGTCCCGAGTGTGAGACGCGCCTCGCGCGGGCGGGCCGGGACGCTGCCTGGCCACGGATCGCGGTGGCCGAGGTTCGGCCCGGAGGTGCCGGAGACCGCTACGATCCGCTCTATGGCAGAGAACGCGGGTCAGGGTCGGGTAGCGCTTGTCACCGGGGGTAACCGGGGGATCGGCGCCGCCTGCGCCGCGGCGCTGGCCGCGGATGGCCAGCGGGTCGCGGTCGCCAGCCGGGGCGGGCAGGCGCCCGACGGGCTGTTCGGCGTCCGGCTGGACGTGACGAGCGTGGAGTCGGTCGACAAGGCGTTCGCCGAGGTCGAGGCTGAGCTCGGCCCGGTCGACATCGTCGTGTCCAACGCGGGGATCGAGAAGGACACGCTGCTGCTGACGATGTCCGAGGACGCCTTCCGGGACGTCGTCGACACGAACCTGCTCGGCGCCTACCGGGTCGCCAAGCGGGCGGCGCGGGGCATGCTACGCCGCCGCTACGGCCGGCTGGTGTTCATCTCGTCGGTCGTCGGCATGTCCGGGCACGCGGGCCAGTCGAACTACGCGGCCTCCAAGGCCGGCCTCATCGGTTTCGCCCGCTCGCTGGCCCGTGAGCTCGCGCCGCGCGGGATCACGTCGAACGTCGTCTCGCCGGGACCGATCCGCACCGCCATGATCGACGCGCTCACCGACGCCCAGCGCGAGCTGATCATCTCCAGTGTCCCGGGCCGGCGGATGGGCGAGCCGGACGAGGTCGCCGCCGCGGTCGCGTTCCTCGCCTCCGAGCGGGCCTCCTACATCACCGGCGCCGTCCTCCCGGTCGACGGCGGCATAGGCATGGGCCACTAGCACCGGTCCCGGTCAGGCATCGACGCCGTGAGCTCCGCGTCACCGTCCGAGGACGGCGCCGTCGACGCGCTGCTGCTGCTGACGTTCGGCGGCCCGGACGGGCCGGACGACGTGCTGCCGTTCCTGCGCAACGTCACCCGCGGCCGGGGCGTGCCAGAGGCCCGGATCGCGCAGGTCGCGGAGCACTACCACCGGCTCGGCGGGCGCAGCCCGATCAACGACCAGAGCCGCGAGCTGCTGAGGGCGCTGCGCGACGAGCTCGCGCCGCTGCCGGTTTACTGGGGCAACCGGAACTGGGAGCCGCTCCTCGGCGCGGCTCTGGCCGAGATGCGGGCGGACGGGGTCCGGCGGGCCGCGGTCTTCGTGCCGTCGGTGTTCGCGACCTACTCCGCCTGCCGGCAGTACCGGGAGAACCTGGCCGCCGGCCTGGCCGCGCTGCCAGCCGGTGACCCGGTCCCCGAGCTGGTCAAGCTACGGGTCTTCTTCGACCACCCAGGCTTCGTCGAGCCGATGGTCGACCGGGTCGCGGCCGGCCTCGAGCGCCTGCCCGCCGGCCTGCGCGACGGTGCCCACCTCGTGTTCGTCGCGCACTCGGTGCCCCGGCGCCAGGCCGCCGAGAGCGGGCCCGACGGCGGCGCCTACCCGGCCCAGCTGGCCGCCGTCAGCCGCGCCATCGTCGAGGCGGTGGCCGGCCGGGGCGGGCGGGAGCATCCCTGGGACGTCGCCTACTGCAGCCGCAGCGGGCCGCCCACCGTTCCCTGGCTGGAGCCCGACGTCGGCGACCGGGTCGAGCAGCTCGCGGCGGCCGGCACCCGAGCGGTGGTGATCGTGCCGGTCGGCTTCGTCAGCGACCACATGGAGGTCATCCAGGACCTCGACCGGGACGCGCTGGCCCGGGCCGAGAAGGCCGGCGTCCAGGCCGTGCGGGCCGGGACGGTCGGGGCCGACCCCCGGTTCGTCCAGATGGTCGCCGAGCTGCTCGCCGAGCGCCGCGACCCGGGGCTGCCCCGCCGTTCCTGCGCGGGCCTCGGGCCGTTCCCGGATGTCTGCCCGACGGACTGCTGCTCGGCGCCGACGGTCGAGGACCGTGCCCCGGCCGCGGCGGGCACCCCGGCCGACGCCCTCGGCCGTGGCCGCCTCGTCGCGGCGGCCGGTGGGCCTGCCCTCGGGACCGGCCCGGCGCGCGACTGACCAGCCGTGCGCTGACCGGGTATCCCGGGGGCGGGCGTCGGCGGCCCGCCGGCCGGGCGGGGATACTCGACGTAGGATCTTTCGAGCGTCCGGCTGGTCCGGCCGGATAGCGTGAGACCGGCCGGAATACCGGCCGGAATACCGGCCTCGCAGACCCTGTTCGAGGGAGGTCGGTCGACCTTCTGGAGGCCGTGACGCGTCTCGGGGAGCGACCCCCTGGCCGGAACTGACGGAGTGTACGCAGGCATGCAACGATTCGTGTTCGACCCGCCGGAGCGGTTCGTGGTCGGGACTGTCGGGCAGCCGGGCGAGCGCGCCTTCTATCTTCAGGCCGCTCAGTCCGGCCAGCTCGTGACGATCGGCCTGGAGAAGGCCGAGGTGACCGCGCTCGCCGAGGGCCTGTCCGCGCTGCTCGGCCAGGTCGGCCAGCAGCAGGGCGTTCCCGTCCCGGCCGCCGCCGACATCGAGGTGGACCTCGCGCCGCTGCAGGCGCCGTTCGAGGAGGACTTCCACCTCGGCCAGCTGACCGTCTCGTGGGACGGCCGCCGGGTGTTCGTGGAGGCCGCCGGGCTCGCCCAGAACCAGCCAGGCACCCCCGTCAGCGAGGAGGACCTCGACTCGCTGCGGGTCGGGCTGTCGATCCCGCAGACCCGGGCGTTCATCGAGCGGGCGCGCAGCATCGTCGCCGCCGGCCGCCCGTCCTGCGTGCTGTGCGGTCGTCCCGACGGCCCGGACGGCCACTTCTGCCCGCGGCTGAACTGAACGGCTGAACTGAACCAACCGGGCCTCGGGGGGCGCGCCGGTCGGTTGCCCGGCCGCGCGCGGCGGCGGGCAGCCCGGGGACCGTTCGCCTCCGGGCCGCCGGGCCATGAGTCCCGACCTGCCGTGGTCTGGTGTGTTTTCCGGGCGGCGGCCGCTTCGTCAGTCGGCGCTGGGCTGGTTGTCCGAGGAATTCCGCGCGACGGCGCCGTCGCTTGCCTCCGGCCTGGCCGTATTCCCACCGTTGGGCGCCCGAACGTTGGGCAGAATGCCGCGGCTAACACTGCTAAGCCAGGTGATCGACGGAAGTTGGACCATAGAGACCAGGTCTCGAAAGCAAGGTTTTTTGGGCGGGGGGCCTTGCTACCGGGCGGGGGTGTCCGGCGACGCGCCGCCGGTACAGGGGGGTACAAGGGCACTGTCGCCGCCTCCCGGTCAGCGGGACGGCGGGGAGCTCGCGTGGCTGGGGTCGAACGCGTCGTAGGCGGCTTCGTAGGCCCGGCGGACGGCGGCGGACAGGCCGCGCAGCGCGGCGCTGCGGCGGCCGATCTCGCTGGCGGTGACGGCCGCACCGTCGTCCAGCGCGGCCAGGTCCAGCAGGGCGTGCAGCCGCTCGGCCCGGGCCAGCAGGGCGTGCGCGACCGGCGGGTAGCCGGGGCCGAGGCCCGGGCCGGGGTCTTCCTCGGCCCGGTCCCGCAGCAGCGCGAGCACCTCGGGCCGGGCACTGGCGATGTCGAGGTCCAGCAGTGCCGACGTGGTGGACGTGATCGCCTTGGCCAGCTCGTACTCGGAGGCCCGGACCGGGGCCGGCGGCGCCGGTACCCGGGCGGCCGGCAGGACCCGCCAGTGGACCGACTCCAGCGCTCCTTCGACCGCCGGTCCGTGCACCTCGACCATGGGCACCAGCAGCAGCGGCGGGCTGGCGCCGAGGACGAGCACCGCCTCGCCGGCGGAGAGCGCGTCGGCGTTGACCTCCGGCGGGCCGGGCAGGCCGGAGACGTCGCCCGGCACCGGCAGGATCAGGCGGAACCGCTCGGCCCGCGCGGAACGAAGCGCGCCCAGGCCGAGCACGAGCGGCTCGCCGCCGATCGTGTGCCGGCCGGGCCCGAGCGTCCCGTGGATGTGCGTCAGGACGTCGTCGGAGCCGACGAGCCCAGCCAGCCAGGCGTTGCCCCACCCGGTCAGGAGTCCAGACCGGGGCGCGGGCAGCAGTGCGTGGTACACGCGCCTACGGTAGGCACTTCCAGCGCGAGATGTGGCCCCGACCGGACCAGAACATGCCCTAACCGGGGGTGATTCCGGCAGGTAACCGGCGTGCGGGCGCGCCGGAACGCCCTCCGCGGCAGGCGAGGAGGGGGCTCGGACGGGCGCGGCCGGCCCCGGTCAGGCGGCGCGGGGCAGGTCGGTCTCGCCGGGTGCCGGTGTGAACGAGGCCTGGGCGGGCCGCGGGGACAGGCCGTGGACGGACAGGAATCCCTCGACGGTGGCGGACCAGGGGAACGTCTCGGCGCGGGCACGCGCGGCCACTCGCCGGTCGTTCTCGTCGAGCGCGAGGACCTCCTCGATGGCGTCGGCGAAGCCGTAGCCACAGCCGGCGGCGACCCGGCCGCAGTGCGGGTCGATCAGCTCGGCCATCGCGCTGCCGTGGTGCACCACCACCGGCGTGGCGCTCGCCATCGCCTCCAGCGCCGCCAGCCCGAACGTCTCGACCGGCCCGGGGGCCAGGCCGACGTCGGCGCTGGCCAGCAGGGCCGACAGTCGCTGGCGGTCCGCGACGAACCCGAGGAACACCACCGGCAGGCCGGCGGCCCGGCGCTCCAGCTCCTTGCGCCCGCTGCCGTCGCCGGCCAGCACCAGCCGGGCCGGGACCTTGCGGCGGACGAGCTCGGCGAGCGCGTCGATCGCGATGTCGACCCGCTTCTCCGGGTCCATCCGGCTGATCGCGACGAGCAGCACGTCCGAGTCGCGGGCGAACGCCCGGCGCAGCGACCGGTCGGCCCACTCGGTGCCGAACCGGTCCAGGTCGACGCCGAGCGGCACCTGGCGCAGGTTGTTCACCCCGAGGCGCAGGAACTCGGCCGCGGCCCAGCGGGTCGTCGTCACCACCGTGTCGTAGCCGGCGGCCAGCGTCCGGTTCGTGACGTCGGCCGCGGCGCGCACCGGCAGCACGCCGCGCAGCGACGCCGGGGTCTTCGCGCCCAGCAGCCGGTCGACCCGCTCGTGCGAGACGACCAGCGAGTGGACGCCGTCCCGGCGCGCCCAACGGCCCAGCCGGCGCAGCGTCGTGCGGTCGTGCACCTCGAGGTGGGTCGGGCGCGCTTCGTCGAGCATCGCCGTGACCCGCCACGGCTCGGTGATCATGCGGTATGGCGTTCCGGGTACCAGCGGGGAGCGCACCATCAGCGTGGTGACCCCGTCGACGTGGCGCACGCCGTCGCGACGCGCCGGCAGCACCCGGACCACCTCGTGGCCGGCGGCGACATAGCCCGCGGCCAGGTGCCGCAGCGTCGTGCGGATGCCGCCGGACGTCGGCGCCACGAAGTTGGCGACCTGCGCGATCCTCATCGGGCCCACCTTCCGTCGGCCCGCGCGCCCGGCGGCGAGCCGCGCGGCGGGCTGGTGCTCTCTCTGGTCGGTCCACCTGGCCAGGCGGGCAGGTGGTCGGCCGTCCGGGTCAGGGCAGGCCAGCGCGGCCCGGAGCCTGGCCGCGGCGCGGCCGGTCCGGTCATGTCCGGTCCGTGGGGGCTGGGGAGTGGGTGGGGTTCTGGCCAGGGCCGGCGGTGGCCCGAGCAGGTGGCGGCCGGGCCGCGTCGCCCGGCCTGGCGGAGTGGTCCCGCCGACGCCCGCGCCGGGCTCATCGCCAGGCGTCGGCGTCGCGGGCGGCGCCGACGTTGGCGCCGAGCACGTCGCGATAGTGGCCGAGCAGCTCATCGCCGATGGCGCGCCACCCGCAGTCCCCCACCGACTCGCGGGCGGCGACGCCCATGGCGACTCGGCCGGACGCGTCGCCGACCAGCCGGCTGACCTCCGCGCGCAGGGCCGCCGGGTCGCCGGGCCGGTAGTGCAGGCCGGTCCGGCCGTGCTCGACGACGTCGAGCAGCCCGCCGGCCGCCGGGCCGACCACCGGGACCCCGCTGGCCTTCGCCTCCTGGGCGGCCTGGCAGAAGGTCTCGTACTGGCCGGTGTGTACGAACACGTCGAGGCTCGCGAGCGCCGAGGACAGCTGCTGCCCGGACTGGAAGCCGAGGAACGCGGCGCCGGGGAGCTTGCGCTCCAGGCGGGCCCGCTCCGGCCCGTCGCCGACGACCACCAGCCGCGTGCCGGGCAGGTCGCTGACGGAGCCGAGCAGCTCGACGCCCTTCTCCTTCGCCAGCCGGCCCATGTAGCCGACGAGCACCTCGCCCGCGGGGGCGAGCCGGGCGCGCAGCTGCTCGTCCCGGTGCCCGGGGTTGAACCGCTCGAGGTCGACACCGCGCCGCCAGCGGGCGACCCGCTGCACCCCGGCGCCGACCAGCGCGTCGACGGCGTCCCAGGACGGCGCGAGTGTCCGGGCGGCCAGCCGGTGCACGGTCGCGAGCCACCGCCAGATCCCGCGGTCGAGCGCGGCCAGGCCGTAGCGACGGGCGAAGCCGGCGATGTCGGTCTGGTAGACCGCGACACTGGGCACGCCGAGCCGGTGGGCGGCGTACGCGGCCTGCGCCCCGAGCCCGGCCGGCGCGGCCAGATGCACGATGTCCGGCGCGAAGGCCCGCAGCGTCGGGGTGAGGCTTGGCCAGGGGGTCGCGAACCGGAACTGCGGGTAGCCGGGCAGGGGGGCCGACGGGGCCCAGAGCACCGGCGCATCCGCGTAGATCCGAGGAGCGTCGGCGATCGACCTGGGACCGGGCGACGGCGCGACCACGAGCGCCTGATGGCCTTCGGTCTTCAGATGCTCCAGGACGCGGCAGACCGTGTTCGTCACCCCGTCCACATGAGGAAGGAACGATTCGGTGACCACCGCGACGCGCACAAGGCCACGGTGACAGGGCTGGTAGCGCAGACGAATACCATCAGTCGGCCACAACATGAACGTTGCGCCACAGCTAAGTAGTGCTTGTCCGGTGGGCTGGGCTTGTTCGCCGTGCCGTAGTGCGTCCCGTCTGACCGGAATGCGGTGCGAATGCGCGGCGGCGCAGGGAAAGGCGACATCGTGGGCATGGGGATCGACGGGCACCTCGCGGCGCTGCGCCGGGACGGCGACCGGCTGGCCGCGGCGGCGGCGCTCGCCGGGTTCGACGCCGAGGTGCTGTCCGCCCCGGGCTGGCGGGTGCGCGACCTGGTGACGCACACCGGCTGTGTGCCCCGCTGGGCGGCCTCCTACCTCCAGGCGGGCCATGCCGAGCCGCGGCCGATCGACGGCGACGGCGAGCTGGTGATGCCCGACGGCGAGCTGCTCGGCTGGTTCCGGGACGGGCATGCGGCCCTCGTCGGCACGTTCGCGAACGCGGACCCGGCGGTGGCCTGCTGGACGCTGTGGCGGGGCGCGCCGTCCCCGCTGGCGTTCTGGGCCCGCCGGCAGGCGCATGAGACGGCGGTCCACCGGCATGAGACGGCGGTCCACCGGGTGGACGCCGAGCTGGCGCTGGCGGCGTCCGGCCAGCCCGGCGCGGGCACCGAGGGGGAGCGGCCCGCGGTGCCCGCGGCGTTCGCCACCGACGGCATCGACGAGCTCCTCACCGGGTTCTACGCGCTGCGCCACCGCGGCCTGGTTCGCCGGCGCCGGTCGCGCTGTCGGTCCGGGCCACCGACGCCGACGCCAGCTGGACGATCCGGATCGGCCCGGCGGCCCGCACGGTGACCCAGGCCGTCGAGCCGGCTGACTGCTCCCTCGTGGGCACGGCCGCCGACCTCTACCTGTTCCTCTGGAACCGGGTCGGGACCGAACGGCTCCGCGTGGACGGCGACCCGGCTGTGCTCGGCCTGTGGCGCGAGCTGGCCCGGATCACCTGACCCGTCGCCCGTGGGCCTGAGGCCTGGGGCGGTCGGGCCGCCGCTATTTCCGGCGGTCGGCGCGCGGCGGGCGGCGGGGGCCGAAGAAGCCGACGTCGCCCCGCGGCGGCGGGGGCGTGTAGGGCGGGGCGAACGGGGGCCGGTCTCCGGCCGGCCGCGGGCCGGCGAAGCGGGGCTCGCCGGCCCGCTCCTGGTCCTGGCCCGGGCCAGGTTCCGCCGAGCCGGGGCCCGTGGGCCGGGCCGGGTCGGGGGGCCAGTCCCAGGAGGCGTCGCCGTCGCCGCGACCGGGCCAGGCGCCCTGGTTCGGGAGATCGTCGCTGTCGACGACGGGATGCCGGCCGGACTCCAGGGACCTGGCGCCGCCGCCGAGGGGCTGGGCGGCGTCGGCGTACCCGGCCGGGCGGCGCCGGGACGGTGCCGGCCCGGCGTTGGCGATCACGACGGCCACCCAGGGGATGACCAGGGCGACCACGATCGCGACGAACCTGACCCACCCGTGGAAGAGCAGGACCGCGAGCACGAAGCACAGCACGCGCACGGCCATCCAGAACAGGTACTGGCCCTCGCGGCGGCGGATGTCGACATGGCGAGGGTCGGCCGCTGAGGTGATCAGCACCGGCTGCCGACGCCGCCAGATCCGCACGCTCACTCCCTGGTCTCTCGGCTCGTGCCTTGTCTCTCGCTTCGAGCCCGTCCCGTGGCTCGACGGCCGGCTCACGTCCGCGCCGGCCGCAAACGGCCGCCAACCCACCATTGTCCGCCTTCCGCGCCGCGGACGTTCGGTGCGGCCCGGAGCGGCCGAACGACCGACGTGCCGGTCGTCGCCGCCCTAGTGTGCTGGTCGTGCTGCCGCTTGCCGGAATGACCGTCGTCAGCCTGGAACACGCGGTCGCGCTGCCGTTCGCGACCCGTCATCTCGCCGAGTACGGCGCCCGGGTGATCAAGATCGAACGCCCGGGAGCCGGCGACTTCGCCCGCGCCTATGACGACGCCGTCCGCGGCCGGATGTCGGCGCACTTCTCCTGGCTGAACCGGTCGAAGGAGTCCTTCGCGGTCGACGTCAAGGTGCCGTCCGGCCGGGCGGCCGTCGAGAAGCTGGTCGCCACCGCCGACGTCGTCGCGCAGAACCTCTCACCCGGCGCCGCCGCCCGGCTCGGCCTGGACGCGGACGGGCTGCTGGAGCGGTACCCGCGGCTGGTCGCCGTCGACCTGTCCGGCTACGGCCCGAGCGGCCCCTACGCCGGCCGGCGCGCCTACGACATGCTGATCCAGGCCGAGTCCGGCCTCGTCTCGGTGACCGGCACGCCGGAGCACATGGCGAAGGCCGGGTTCGCCGCGGCGGACGTCGCCGCCGGCACCTACGCGGCGCAGGCGGTCCTGGTGGCGCTGCTGCGCCGGGAGCGGACCGGCGCGGGCGCGGCGCTCGGCCTCACGATGCTGGACGCGATCACCGAGTGGAACGGCTACGCCGTCCAGTTCGCCGAGCACACTGGCCGTGCCCCGGCCAGGGCCGGCGTCGGCCATCCCTCGATCGCGCCGTACGAGGCGTTCACCACCGGCGACGGCGACAGCGTGCTGATCGGGGTGCAGAACGACCGCGAGTGGGCCCGGCTGGCGGTCGGCCTGCTGCGCCGCCCGGAGCTGGCCGACGACCCGGGGTTCGCGACCAACCGGGAGCGGGTGCGCAACCGGGCCCGTACCGACGCGCTGGTCGCCGGCGTCGTCGGCCGGCTGCCGACGGCCGAGGTGACAGCTCGCCTCGACGCGACTGGGATCGCCTACGGGCGGGTCAACGAGATGGCTGACGTGCTGACTCACCCGCAGCTGGCCGCCCGGGACCGCTGGATCGAGATCGACTCCCCGGCCGGGCCGGTCCGTCAGCTGCGCCCAGTGGTCGAGTTCCCGGGCGCCCCGCCCCGGCTGGAGCCGGTGCCGGCGCTCGGTGAGCACACCGAGAAGATCCTGACCGAGCTCGGCTACGACGGCGCGGAGCTGGCCGGGCTGCGTGCCGACGGCGCGATCTGAGCAGGCCCGCAACGGGGCCGGGGCCGGCCCCGTTGCCTGGGGTCTGTCCGGTTTGGGCATAGGATTAGTGACCAAGACTTCCAGTGGGGCGCTGGTCGCGACGGCTGGTCGGCGTGACGGTCGGGCTGGCGTGACGGTCGGGCTGGCGTGACGGTCGGGCTGGCGTGACGGTCGGCCAGCGCGGCCCCGCTGGCGCCTGGTGGGTGGCGAGAGAGCATGGATGCCGTGCCGCACGTGAGCTTCCTGACCGACTACGGGCTCGCCGACGGGTTCGTCGCGGCGTGTCACGGCGTGCTGCTGCGCCGCGGCGTGCGGGCGCTGGACATCACCCACCTGATCGACCCGGGAGATGTGCGGCGCGGCGCGGCGGTGCTGGCCCAGACGGTGCGTTACCTGCCGGTCCCTGTGCATCTGGCTGTCGTCGACCCGGGCGTCGGCACCAGCCGGCGCGGGATCGTGCTGGTCACGCCGGGCGGGCTGCTGGTCGGGCCGGACAACGGCCTGCTCGCCCCCGCGACCGCGGTGCTCGGCGGGGTGCGGGCTGCGGTGGCGCTGGTGGCCCGGCCGGGGGTTCCCGCGACCTTCCACGGGCGCGACGTCTTCGCGCCCGCCGCGGCGGAGCTGGCCACCGGCACGTCGCCGGAGACGCTCGGTGAGCGGGTCGACCCGGCCGGGCTGGTCCAGCTCCCGCCGGTCCTCGCCCGGGTGCGCGCGGCCGACGCGCCGGCCGCCGAGCTGGAGGCGGAGGTCGTGCTCGTGGACCGGTTCGGCAACGTCCAGCTGGCCGCGACCGGCGATCTTCTCGCGGATGTCGGGCTGGTGCCCGGCGGCCGGGCCGAGGTCCTGACCTCGGCGGCCGGCGCGCCGCTGCGGATCCCGGTCGGGGTGACGTTCGGGTCCGTGGGGACGGGCGAGCTGGTGCTCTACGTCGACTCGGCCGGGATGGCGGCGTTCGCCGTACGCGACGGCGCCGCCGCGAGCCGGCTGGGCCTGGCTCCCGGCGACGTCGTGACCCTGCGGGCGAGCTGACCGGAGCGGCTCAGCAGAAGCCGGGGACCGTCAGCCACGCCGGCCCGGCCGGGGGCGCGTCGTCCCTGGCCACCGTCCCCTCGATCTTGCCGTAGGGGCGGTCGGCCGCGTAGAAGACGACGTTGGGGTTGTCGAGGCCGTACGGTTCCAGGTCGACCAGGAAATGGTGCCTGTTCGGCATCGACATCCTGATCTCGGCGACCTCCGGATGTGCGGTCAGCACCTCCTCGCCCATCTTGTAAAGCGTCTGCTGCAACGCGAGGCTGTGCACCGACGCGAACGTCTCCAGCAGGATCGTCCGTATGCTGGTGAACAGCTTCCCGTAGTCGTGCCCGAGGCCGGTCAGGCGCCAGCGCGCGGTGACCTCGGTGGCGAGGATCCGGTCGGTGGTCTCGGGAAGCGTGGTATAGCGGTCGGTCGCGAAGCCCCAGAACTCCGAACCGGTCGACTTGAGCACGACGAGCCCGGCGAGGCCGGAAACGACGTGTGCCTCGTCGCCGTCCAGCGTGACGACCGTGGTGCGCCGTTCGGCACCGGCCCGGCTGTATGCATGGTCATGTCCGGCGCCGCCGACCGGGATGCGGTCCCAGCCGTACTGTTCGATCTCGACCCGGCTGCCGGTAATCCACGGGAACGAACCGGTGAAATGCCGGGCCAGCCGCAGCGCGAACTCCTCGATCTCGCCGACGCCGTCCCGCGCGAACGCGTACACGGTGTTCTTCTGCGCGTCGGTAGTGAGGATGTGCGCGTTGTCACCGGTCAGATGCGCATCGGTGAAGTCGCCGCGCAGCGCGGACGACACGTTGAGATCGGTGATCCTGTGCACCGGGGTCGACCGGTCCACGTGGACCAGCCGTACCTCCGCCTTCCCGAACTGGTTCGGCCCGAGAACGATCGCCATGGCGCCTCCTGTCCCTCAGCCTCTTCGGGCCGTGCGCCCGCCGTCACCCAGGGCGGCCGGGCGTGGCCGCGCTCCCGGCGCCATCCTCGCCCGCCGGGTCGCGGCCCCTGTCACGGCCCTGTTCGGCGCATGTTTCGGGATTCCGCCGCCGCCAGCCGGCAGCCCGCCCTTGTATGCTTACTCTCCGCGTCCGACCGGGGCGTTCTTTGTGACATTCCCGGGTTTCCACGACCGCATAGTGACGCGCTAGACCGGCGCCGGGCGGATGTTGTTCACCGTCCCGTGGCCGGTGGGAAGCCGGCGGTGCGCCCGGTGGTTCTGGTGAGGCAGGCTGGTCCGGGATCGGTTATCGGCCGGCGCCGCGGGGGAGCGGAGCCGGCACACACGGTGGCCGTTTGTTGTCGTTGATGTGGGCCGCTCCACCGGAGCCGCGTGTTCCGGGCGGGCCGGTCTGGGCCGACGGCGGTGCGGGCCTGGCGAGATATCGCCCCGCTCGGTGGCAGGTTGTCAGGATCACGAACGGTCCGTGCGGCGGTAGATGTCGGTCGTGCGGTGTGGGAGGGCTTCGTGAACATTGCCAGGAGAGTGCGACTCTCCGTATTGGCATCTTGGTCAAATGGTGATGGTCGCCCTGGCGACAGGGCTATTTTGCTTCCTCGGCGCGACGAACGCCGCGCCGATGGGTACCGTCCGGCACAGAGTTGTCGCACGGACGTGCTAACGGCAGTCCCGGAGATCGGAAGAAGGCGAACGATGGTCTTCTCCGCGAGCGAGCCCAATCATCGGCCTGGCCGGGCCGCCGTGCGCGGTGGTTTTCCCAGGCCTCTCGTCGCGATCGTCATACCGCTGCTCGCGATCATCCTGGCTGCCTGCGGGAGCGGCGGCGGGGGCGCCCAGGCCGACGGCAGCGCGCCGACCACGCCCGCGGTGCCGGCGGCCGCCGTCAAGGTGACTCCGGCCGACGGCGCGACCGGCGTCGCGGTGACGGACAAGGTCGTCGTCACGGCCAACGCCCCGCTCGTCGACGTCCAGGTCGCCCGCGCCGCGAGCACGTCGCAGAAGACCGACGCCGGCACTCTGGTCGGGACCTACTCGGCGGACCACAGGACCTGGACGTCGACCGGCGGCCTCTACGCGGCCAGTGACTACCAGGTGACCGCGTCGACCGCGCCGGCCGCCGGCGTCACCGGCACCACGACCAGCCACGTGGCCTTCACGACGGGAACCCCGGCCAAACAGTTCAAGGTCTCCTGGGAGCCGGTCGGCGGCGACGTCGTCGGCGTCGGCACACCGGTCGTGCTGACCTTCAGCAGCCCCACCACCGACCGCGCCGCCGTGCAGAGCAGGCTGTCCGTCACCACCACCCCGGCGCTCGAGGGCTCCTGGAGCTGGCTGACCGACCGGGTGGTCCGCTGGCGCCCGAAGGACTACTACCCGTCCGGCACCAAGGTCCACGTCGAGGCGAACCTGGCCGGGCTCGATGCCGGCAACGGGCTGCTCGGGGTCAAGGACCGCGCGATGGACTTCACCATCGGCGCCGCACAGGTCAGCCAGGTCGACATCGCCGCGCACACGATGAAGGTCTACCGCAACGGCCAGCTGGTGAAGACCTTGCCGATCAGCGGTGGCAAGGGCGGCAAGCCGACCCTGCTGACCATGGACGGGCCGCACAACGTCATCGGCAAGGCCCAGTCCGTGATCATGGACTCGGCGACGGTCGGCATCCCGAAGGGTGACCCGGACTACTACTACGAGACCGTGCTGTGGAACGTGCAGATCACCAGCGGTGGTCAGTACGTCCACGCGGCCCCGTGGTCGGTGGCCGACCAGGGCCGGGTCAACGTCTCGCACGGCTGCGTGAACGCGGCGCCGGCCGACGCAGAGTGGTTCTACAACTTCAGCCAGGTCGGGGACATCGTCAACGTCTTCAACAGCGGCCGGCCGCCGGACACCTCGCAGCTGGGTAACGACTGGTCGATACCGTGGTCCACCTGGGTGGCCGGCAGCGCCCTGCCGGCGAGCGGCGCCACCCCCACCGGCGCGAGCGGCGCCGGCTCGGTGGCGGCACCGGCGAGCCCGGCCACCGCCAGCACCCACCCCGGCACCTGACCTTCGCGGGGGAGCTTCTCGGCGTGCGCTTGGTCACAGGGGATCGGTGCCGCTGCCCCGCCTCGGGGTGGCGGAGCTGATCCCCTGCAGCGTTTCCGGCTCGGGCGGGCTGGGCCTGTCCGGTGGGGCTGGTAGGAGAACAGTCGGAGGTATCGGGTTGAGTAGAGGGATGGCAACGGGTCAGGACGGGGCAGGTACCCCGAGGCCGCGCGTCCACGTGGCGCAGACGGCTGGCGCGGGGCAGGTGGGCACGGCACCGGACGGCCGCGAGGAGGCGCCGGTGGCTCTGGTGACGGCCGCGGGCCCGGCCGCAGCCGAGCACGGCGCCGCCGGCCTGGAGAGCCGCGGAGACCGATGGCGCAGGCGGTTCCGTGATCCGGAGACCGGGCGGCCCGTCTGGTGGGTCGAGATCCTGATCCTGGTCGCGCTGTACTACTGCTACACGGCGACCCGCGGGTTCGCCGAGGGCTCCGTCGCCGAGGCGACCCGGACCGGCCAGACGCTGCTGCGCTGGCAGACCGCGCTGCACCTGGACAGCGAGCTCTCGCTGAACCACTGGCTGCAGACCGTGCCGGTACTCGCGGTGATCTGCTGCTATTACTACGCGACCCTGCACTTCATCGTCACGCCGACGGTCATCCTGTGGATGCACCGCCGTCACGGCATGAGCTACGCGCGGGCCCGCTGGACGCTGGTGTTCACCACGATCCTGTGCCTGATCGGGTTCTTCCTGTTCCCGACGGCGCCGCCGCGGCTGCTGCCGAACTCCGGCTTCATCGACACGATGTCCCGGTTCAGCAACTACGGCTGGTGGAGCGCCAGTGCCAGCGCCGCTCCGCACGGCCTCGACAAGGTCGCCAACCTGTACGCCGCGATGCCCTCGTTGCACTGCGCCTGGGCGCTGTGGTGCGGGCTGCTGATCGCCCGCCACGCCCGCTGGCTGTGGCTGCGGGTGCTCGGCGTGCTGTACCCGTGCTGCACTGCGTTCGTCGTGATGGCGACGGCGAACCACTACATCCTGGACGCCGTCGCCGGCTGGACGGTGCTGGCGGTCTCGGCGGCGGCGGCCATCGCGCTCACCCGCCGGTCCCCACGCCGGGGCCTGGCCACGCCGGCGGGCGACGACCTCTCGCCCGCGCCCGACCGCCTGCCGCTGCCGGCCGGCTCCGGTGCGGCGGCGGACTCGCTGGCCGCGGCCGTCCCGGCCCCGGCCCCGGCCCCCTGTGATCAGCCGTCGGTCCCCAACCCGGCGAACCCGTCCCGGTCCGCGGCCGGGGGACTGGCGACCCTCACCTAGCGGGCCGCCCGGCCGCCGCGGCCGGGCGGCCCGGCGCCGCCAGGCCGAACCTCTCGCCGCCGGGCGATCGGCGGGTGTGTCCGCCGCGCCGGATCCGCGCGTGTTGCGCCGCTGATGGGGTCTGTTGCGGCGTGTCGGGGTGAGGTGTGCGCCGGGTCGGTCCCGATGTGCGAGAGTTGCCCGTGTCGCGGGAGTCCCGCGGCCAGGCGAACCGCGTTCCGAGCCCCGTCCGCCTCGCCAGTGGCCGTGTCGCCGCTGCCCCGGTCGTCGCTCAACCGGTTCTCGCTCGTCCGGTTTCCCAGCTCGGAGTCGGTTCATGGTCCTGTCCGCGGTACCGCAGCTGAAGCGTCCGCGACCGGTCGTGTTCGCCGTCTCGCTGCTGCTGACCTGGCTCGTGCTCGCCCTGCTGGCGGTCGGGCTGCGCCGCGGACCGATCGAGAAGGACCTCTCCCAGCGGGCGAACGAGGCGGTACGCCAGTCCGGCGCGACCCAGGTCGTGGTCACGGTCGCCGGCAGGGCGGCCACCCTGCACGGCGACTTCGCCAGCGCCGCCGCTGCCGACGCTGCCCTGCGCGCCGCCAGGGTGGACGGGGTCGGCTCGGCTCGGCTCGGCTCGGACGCGCTCATCGCGACCAGGCCGGCCGAGCCGGTCGTGCTGAGCGTCGACGGAGGCCGGCTGACGGTGCGCGCGACGGTCCCGGACCGGGCCCAGCGCGCCGCTCTCCTCAACGACGTCGTCGACGCCACCGGTGGGCGGCTGACCAGCGAGATCGCCATCGACCCGCGGGCCGCCCAGCCGGCCCTCCCGGCGCTGGCCGGCCTCGTCACCGCGTTGTCCCGCGGGCCCGGGACCCACACGCTGACCCTGGTCGGCGGCCACCTCGTGCTGACCGGCACGGTCGCCAACGAGAGCAGCAGGGCGAGCCTCGGCGCCGCCGTGCTCACCGCGGGCCGCACCGGCGCGACCAGGATCGACCTGGACAACCAGCTGGTCGTCGCCACCACCGCGGCGCCGGACGCCGGGTCCGCGGCCGGCGCGGCGACGGGAACGAGTGGCGCCCAGGGGCCGGGCGAGGCCGGCGTGGGCCTCGCGGCCGCCAGTTCGGGCCACCCCGTCACCTTCGCCTCCGGCAGCGCGGCGCTGTCCGACAGTGACCGGGCCGCGCTCGACGGGATCGCCGTCGCGCTGCGCGCGGGCACCTTCCCGGCGCTGGTCGCCGGTCACGCCGACGGCACCGGGCCCGCCTCCGTCAACCAGGCTCTTTCTCTCGGGCGGGCGCAGGCCGTGGTGGGCTACCTCGTGACGAGAGGCGTGCTGGCCGGGCGGCTGCGGGCCGTCGGCTACGGCGCGAACCGCCCGATCGCGGACAACGCGACCCGGGCCGGCCGGGCCGCCAACCGCCGCGTCGAGATCGTCCTCGACGCCGGCGCCTGACGCGCGCCTCCTGACAACGACACCGGCCGGCCACCGCCCGCCAGGCCCCGCGCGGCCGTTCCTCGCCCCCGTTCCCAGTCATGCCGGCCGGTCCTGGGTGTGAGCTGCGCCGCTACTAAGGCCGCCTTGTATTAGGGCGGCCTAACGTGGCATTCTGTTGCTCTTAGGGAAGCCTTAGCTAAGCGATGTTGGTAGCTGGGAGGCCCTGCGCCGAATGAACCTGCCTGGTCACGGAGCTATCTGACGGGCCCGTCCGCGTGGTGAGGGTGCAATGCTGGTCTGCTCGTGCTTTGCTGTCTCCGACCGGACGCTACGGAAAGTCATTGAGTCGGGTGCGCGTGACGCCGACGAGGTCGGCGAGCGTTGCGATGCCGGCACTGGCTGCGGGGGATGTCGCGAACAGATCGCGGACCTTCTCTCCCGGCACTTCCGTGCGGCGCCGGTCGCTGCTGCTGTCTGGGCCGCATGACGGCTCCAGGCCCGGCCGACCGGCGACGACCACTGCGGAGCGTTGTGGCGGCGTGACGACGAGTGGAGGCCCTGGGTGGTTCGTGGAGACGACGAGGTCGTCGAGATCCTGAACGCGGTGCTCACGAACGAGCTCACCGCGATCAACCAGTACTTCCTGCACTACCGCATCCAGGAGCACTGGGGATTCCACGGGCTCGGGCGTCACTATCGCGATGAGTCGATCGACGAGATGAAGCACGCCGACAAGATCATTCATCGGATTCTTTACCTCGACGGCCACCCCAACCTGCAGCGCCTGCACCCCCTGCGCACCGGCGAGAACGTGCCCGAGATGCTCGAGCTCGACTACGCCCGTGAGCTGGAGAATGTCGAGACCCTGCGCAAGGGCGTGACGCTCGGCAGAAGCAAGTCGGACTTCGGCTCCGCCACGCTCCTCGAGTGGTTGATCTCCGAGGAGGAGGAGCACATCGACTGGCTGGAGGCCCAGCTCGAGCTGATCCGCCAGCTCGGCGCGCCGCAGTACCTCGCCGAGCAGATTCACGAGCACGGCTCGGGCGACTAGCGACGTGAAACCGCCGCGGCAGGCGGCCTGTTCCGCTGGGTCCGGTGCCCCTAACGGAATGTACTCGGACGACTGCCGCTAGACTGCGCAGCGGAGGGCCTGGCCAGCGCCGACGCGACCCACCAGATCGGCCGTCGCCGATCCAGCAGGGCGCCCGGCGCGACCCAGGCCGACAGCTGCGTGGGAGGTGCGTTGGTCGCCGCGGTGACAGGGCTGGTGGCCGACGCCGTCTCGGCAGGCCTACTGCTGGTGAACACCGAAGGCCGGGTCGTCTGGGTCAACGCGGCACTCGCGGGTGTCGTCGGGCTCGCGCCGGCAGGCCGCGAGCCGACTGCCCCGGACGGGGAGACCGCCGGGCCGGCCCCGGAGCACGACCAGGGCGCGGCCGTCCCGGATCCCAGGACGCAGTTCGGCGCCGACGATGCTGGCTCTGCCCCGGCCGCCGCGGCGACGGGCCCGCATCCTCCCGCCGCGCAGACCGGTCCGGACCGGGCCGCGGCGGAGCCCGTCGCGGGCGTGGCTGCTGCGGAGACGACCAGCCTGGACCTGGCCACATCGGATCCCGGCGCACAGCCGGCCACCGGCCTGAGCGTGGCCGCGCAGGATACCGGTGAGCGGGCGGACCCGGCGGGCGCTGACGCGTCGGCGGGCCGGACCGGCGCCGATGACGGGTTCGCCGAGCGGCTGGGCAGCCCGCTGCCCGAGCCGTCCCGCGCGCTGGCCCGCCGGGCCGTCGCTGAGGCCCGGCTGCCGCTGTCCGGGCTGGTCGTGGGGGCGGCTCCGGTCGACGTCGCGTGGACCGGGCCGGACGGCGTCGAGCGCCGACTGCGGCTGCGCTGCCAGCGGCTCACCCCGCCCGGCTACGGCTGGGCCGACGGCCTGATGCTCTACGAGGTCTTCGACGTCACAGACGCCTACCAGGCCGTCGCGTCCGCCCCCGCCGGCTGGACCGCGCCAACGGGTGGCGACCAGGCCTGGCGCGGCACCCCCGAGTGGGACCAGGCGGCCTGGGGCACACCGGTCACCGACGACACCGTCATGATGGCCCGGCCGGTCGTCCCGCGGCCGCCCGTCCTGCCGCCGGGTGAGGCCGAGGCGGCGCCGGCGGCCGACGCGGGCGCCGGCCAGCAGGTCGTGCTGAACCCGAGCACAGGCGGAGCCGCGCTGCTGCTGCTTTCCAGCCCGGACCGCCTCGACCGCATCGAGGAGCTCACCCGCACGGGCACCTGGGAGTGGGACCTGAGCGCCGGCTCGGTCAGCTTCTCCCGCAACCAGATCGCCCTGCTGGGCTTCCGCGACGGCGACGAGATGGACCTGGGCCAGGTCGAGCAGCTGGTGCCGCCCGTGGACATGAGCATGATCCGGTCCGCTGTCGCGGCCGCGATCCGCACGCCCGGGACCTTCACCTACCTGCACCGGCTGCGCGAACGGCGCGGCCAGGGCGAGCGGGTCTTCGAGTGCTTCGGCGAGGTCATCACCGACGACGCCGGCCGCCCGGCCCGGGTGCTGGGCACCTCGCGCGACATCACCGACCTGCACCGCGTCCAGCAGGAGCTCGCGCACCTGGCCGAGCGGGACGCCCTGACCGGGCTGTACAACCGCCGGGCGATCAACAAGGCGCTGCGCACGCACCTCTCGACGACCCCGGACGGCCGGCCCGGCTCGCTCCTGATCATTGACGTCGACCACTTCAAGGACATCAACGACCTGCGCGGCCACGCCGTTGGCGACATCGTCATGCGGGGCCTGAGCCAGGTGCTGCGCGAGGAGCTGCCCGCCGCCGAGCTCGGCCGCCTCGGCGGTGACGAGTTCGCCGTGCTGCTGCCGGACGGCGACGGCGAGGCGGGGCTCGCGGTCGCCGAGAGCGTCTGCCAGGCGGTCGCGCGGGCTCTGATCCCGGTCGACGAGCTGGCCCTGCGGGTCACGGTCAGCATCGGCGTGGTGCCGCTCGCGCACGTCGACAGCGAGACCACCGCGCTCGCCCAGGCCGACCTGGCGCTGTACGACTCCAAGGACGCGGGCCGCGACCGGGCCCGGCTGTTCACCGACGCGCAGTACTCCCAGGCCGAGCGGCGGGTGTCGGTGACCCAGCGGGTGCGCTCGGCGCTGGAGAGCGGCACGCTCGCCGTCGACGCGCTGCCCCTGGTCGACCTCGCCGCCCGCCGCGTCATCGGTTACGAACTGCTGGTCCGGCTGCGGGACGGGCTGACGCCCGAGCTGTCGCCGCGGGAGTTCCTCGAACCGGTCGAGCGGACCGAGCTGGTGCTGCGGCTGGACCGGTGGGTCGTCGGCCAGGCCGTCTCGGCCCTGGCCGCCGACGGGCCGCACGGGTCGCTCTACCTGCACGTGAATGTCTCGGCGCGCTCGGTCGAGGACCCCGGCTTCGGTGATTTCGTCCTCGACGCGCTGCGCGGCAGTGCCGTCAACCCGACCCGGCTCGGCCTGGAGATCGCCGAGCGTTCGACCCTGGTGAACGTCGAGCCCGCCCGTCGGCTCGCCGAGAAGCTCACCGCGGCCGGCTGCCGCTTCATCCTCGACGACTTCGGGGTCGGGATGGGCTCGGTGGTCCACCTGCGCACCCTGCCGTTCAGCGGCGTCAAGATCGACGGTGACTTCGTCCGGCAGGCGGACGCGAACGCGCAGGACATGGCCCTCGTCGACGCGGTGGTGCGGATCGCCCGGACGCTCGGCATGTACACGATCGCGGAGAACGTGGACCGGGAGTCGCTCGCCCGGGTGCTCGCCGATATCGGGGTCGACTACGCGCAGGGCTTCCACATCGGCCCGCCGCGTCCGCTCACCGAACTGCTGGCCGAACGGCTGCTGGCCGACGAGGCCGCCAGCGGGCTCGGCCGTGCCGGGTGGGACCAGGCCGAGCTGGACCGTGCGGCGCAGGAGCACGCGGGTTCGGCACGTACCGAGCTGGACCGCGCTGACTACGAACGCGCGGAGTTGGAGCGGGCCGAGTACGAGCGTGCCGACCTCGAACGCTCCGGGTTGGAACGGGCCGAGCGCGAGCGTGCCGAGCTCGAACGGGCCGAACTGGAAAGCGCCGAGTACGAGCGCGCCGAGTACGAGCGCGCCGAGCTGGAACGCGCGGAGCTGGAACGCGCCGAGCGCGAGCGTGTCGAGCGGGAGCGCGCCGAGCTCGAACGGGCCGAGTACGAGCGCGCCGAGTACGAGCGGGCTGAGCGTGAGCGGGCCGAGCTGGAGCGCGCGGAGCGTGAGCGGGCCGAGCTGATGCGGATCGAGCGCGAACGCGTGGAGCTGGAGCGCGAGCGGGCCGAGCGCGCGTGGGCCGCTCGGGAGCGCGCCGAGGCCGACCGGGCCGAGCGCGAGCGGCTCGAACGGGAGCGCGCGGAGCTGGAACGGATCGACCGCGACCGGGTCGAGCGGGACCGGGCCCGGCGGGACCGGATCGAGGCCGAGAGGCGCCGTGCCGAGCACCGCGGTTCCGTGTCCTGGGAGAACCCCGGGTTCGACGGCCTCGTCCCCGGTGGCGCGGCTGGTCCGCCGGCGATGCCGCCAGGGCGTTCGGCGTCCTCGTCCGGCTGGGAGCAGCTGGGCCCGGGCCGCTCCGGGCCGCCGACCGACCCGTCGGGCGGCCTGAACCGCCGACGACCGGCCGACGGTAGCGGCCCGGCCGGCTGGACGGACGGCCCGGCCACCGTGCCGCCGGCCTATCCGTCGATGTCGCCGCCGCCGCGCCCTTCCGTGCCGCCGAGCGACCAGGTTCCCGACTACCCCCCGACCGGCGGGCTCGCTGTCGGCGGCCCGCCGAGCGGCGGGATGCGCCTGCCCGACGTCGACCTTGCCGGCGGCGGGTACGGCGCCGGTGGGTACGGCGGCTTCGCCCCTAACGGCTACCGCGGCGGGCCACGTGGCGACGGCTACGAGGGCGGCGGCTACGGCGGTTACGACGCGTCACGCCGCGATCCGCTCGGGCTCGATCGGGTGGGCCAGGCCGGCCGCGACCCGCTGTTCGGGCCGCGGGGCCTCGTACCGGAGGGCGACCAGGCCGGCCCGCCGCCCGCGGCGCCGGCCGGCCGCTGGGATACGCCAGGCGCCGCCGGCCCGGCTCCCTGGGACATCGTGTCCGTCGGTGGAGTGGTCGCCGCCGGCCCCGGCCCCGGCCCCGGCCCCGGCCAGGACAGGGTCGGCGACGGCGGCCCGAACGGCCCCCGCAACGGACTCGACATCGGCGGCATCGTCGGTCTCGGGGGCTTCGGCGCCGCCGCCGCGTCCGCCGACGACGCGGATGACGCCGAGACCTCAGGTGGCTCGGCCCGGCTGGGCGGCGACCCGGCGCGTGGCCCGGTTGTCGGGAACGGCTCCGACTGGCCGGGGCAGCGCGACGGCTACGCCGGTTCCGCCGGGCGCCGGTGGACCGGGCCGCAGCCGCAGCCGCGCGATGGCTGGTCCCCGGGCGACGGCGACGGCGCGCAGGAGCCACGTCTTCTCGACGAGGGCCGTCCCGGTGGCCGCGGCGCGCACCGGCCGCCGGAGGCACGCGGTGACGGCGGCCGGCCGGCGCGCCGCGGTGGGTCGCTGCCGTGGAGCCGGCGAGCGCCAGGTGACGCCCGCGCCGCCGCGTCGGCCCGAGCCGAGGCCGCCGGGGCCGGCGACGCCGCGACGCCCGGCCGCCCGGCCGGAGCCGGCGGAGACGAGGACGAGACCCAGGTGGCCGGCGGCGAGCCCACCGACGGCGCCCCGGCGCCGCGTCCGGCCGCCCGCGACGCCGCGGAGACGCAGGTCGTGACGCTGAACAACGGCGAGGCAAGCGGCCCGTCGAACGGGTTGTACCGCTGGCCGTAGCCCGCTCGGGTCTGCCCGAACGGGCGCAGCCGGTGGCTTCCTGATGAGGCCGGTGCCGTGCTGGGCCGCCGTCGGTGCCTGGCTGTGACCCACCTGACAGGTGCCGCCCGCCGAGCCGCGTGAATGTTCCCGTAACGCACGGTGAACAGTTTCCGGAGTCATGGCGGGCCATTCCGAGGCGTTCGAGAAACGGGCCGGAAACACCGGGTTCTGAGCGTAACAATCTGATGACGTGCATCCCCGCGGTAGGCGCGCCGGCGGCTTCTCCCCTAGCGTGTGTCTGTTCTCTTCGCATTCCATGCCCTCGGGGTCCCGCCGTTCTCTCGGCCCGCCCACGGCCGTGCCGGCCTGGGAAACCGCCGCTCCCACCGGATTAACGTTCGCTTAACTCGGGGAGGCTGCCGCGGTAACGGGTCTCCCTAGACTGATCGTTACCAGCGTCCTAGGGAGGGCACGGAATTGTTTCGAAAGTCCTGGCGTAGGCTCGCGCCGCTCGCGGTGCTGCCTGCTCTTCTGCTCGCGGCCTGTGGGGGGTCGGGGGGATCGTCCGGCGGTTCGTCGTCGGACACCGTCAAGGTTGGCCTGCTGCACTCGCTGAGCGGCACCATGGCCATCTCCGAAGTCACGGTGAAGAACTCCGAGATGCTCGCTATCGACCAGATCAACGCCAAGGGCGGCGTGCTCGGGAAGAAGATCGAGCCGGTTGTAGAGGACGGTGCCTCGGACTGGCCGACCTTCGCTGAGAAGGCTCAGAAGCTCATCTCGCAGGACAAGGTGGCCACCGTCTTCGGTGGCTGGACGTCGGCCAGCCGCAAGGCCATGCTGCCGGTGTTCGAGAAGAACAAGGCGCTGCTCTGGTACCCGGTCCAGTACGAGGGCCTCGAGCAGAGCCCGTACATCTTCTACACGGGCGCGACCACCAACCAGCAGATCATCCCGGCGCTGGACTACATCAAGGAGCAGGGCAAGAAGAAGATCTTCCTCGTCGGTAGCGACTACGTCTTCCCGCGTACCGCCAACAAGGAGATCAAGGCCTACGCGGCGGCGAACGGGATGGAGATCGACGGCGAGGAGTACCTCCCGCTGGGCGCCACCGAGGTCTCGACGATCGTCAACAAGATCCAGCAGGCCAAGCCCGACTTCGTGTTCAACACGCTCAACGGCGACTCCAACGTGGCCTTCTTCAAGCAGCTGAAGTCGGCCGGCATCGGCCCGTCCCAGATCCCGACGATGTCCGTGTCCATCGCCGAGGAAGAGGTCAAGGCGATCGGCACGCAGTACCTTGCCGGCCAGTACGTCGCCTGGAACTACTACCAGACGACCGACACGCCCGCGAACAAGGACTTCGTCGCCGCGTTCAAGGCCAAGTACGGCTCGGACAAGGTGACGTCGGACCCGATGGAGGCCGCGTACAACGCCGTCTACCTGTGGAAGGCCGCGGTCGAGAAGGCCGGGTCCTTCGACGTAGCGAAGGTAAAGGCCGCGGCCGACGCCGGCGGCATCGCTCTCGACCTGCCGGAAGGCCACGTCACCATCGACGGCGCCACCCAGCACGTCTACAAGACCGCCCGTATCGGTCTCATCGGCACCGACGGCCAGATCAAGGCCGTCTGGTCGTCGCCGGGCCCGATCAAGCCCGATCCGTACCTGAAGAGCTACCCGTGGGCGGCGGGGCTCTCGTAGGAACCTGACAGGTCGATAAAAGGGAAACGGTTGGGTTGACGTGAACGGGTTCCTGAACCAGCTGCCGATCGGGCTGAGTATCGCGGCCGTACTGCTCATGTCGTCGCTCGGTCTGACCTTCACCTTCGGTCAGATGGGCGTCATCAACATGGCGCACGGCGAGTTCATCATGGTGGGCGCCTATACGACCTACATGCTGCAGAGCTGGGCCGGGCATGAGGCGGTGCTGGCCGCCCTGCCGGTGGCGTTCGTCGTGGCGGGCCTGTTCGGGGTGATCCTGGAGCGGACGCTGATCCGCAGGTTCTACGGGAGACCACTGGACACGCTGCTGCTCACCTGGGGAGTCTCACTGATCCTCCAGCAGCTGGTTCGGGACCTGATCGACAACCGCGGCGTCCAGGTCGTCGCCCCCGGATGGCTTATCGGGGGCGCCGACTGGGGCGGCGTCCGGATTCCCTACAACCGGGTGTTCATCTTCGCGCTGGCGATCGTCTGCCTGGCGGCGATCTGGCTCTACATGAGCCGCACCCCGGCCGGCCGGCGGATGCGGGCCGTGATGCAGAACCGCGAGCTCGCGGCGTGCAGCGCGGTCCGCACCGACCGGGTCGACCAGCTCACGTTCTTCCTCGGCTCCGGCCTCGCCGGCGTCGCCGGGGTCGGCCTCACCCTGGTCGGCACGATCAGCCCGACCCTCGGCCAGCGCTACATCGTCGACGCGTTCCTCGTGGTCGTCGTCGGTGGCCTCGGCCAGCTGCGCGGCGCGGTGATCGCCGCGTTCGCGCTTGGCCTGCTCAACAGCTACTCGGAGTTCTGGACCAACTCGAGCCTCGCCAAGGTGATTGTCTTCGTGGTGATCGTGGCCTTCCTGCAGGCTCGCCCGCAGGGCCTGTTCCAGCTGCGCTCGCGGGCGCTCACATGAGCGCCCAGGCCGGCGAGCCCGTGACGCTGGACGCGGCGGCCGGGCCCGCCGATGCGAGCCCGCCGGCCGAGCCGGTCACGCCGGCGGCCGGCGGCGGCTGGCGTTCGAAGGTGCTGACGGCCCGGGCCGGGTGGTTGTCCTCGTTCGCCGTCGTGCTGGTGGTCGCGGCCCTCGCGCCGCTGTTCCTCGGCGCCTCCTACGAACTGCCGCTGTTCACCAAGTACCTGTGCTACGCGATCATCGGGATCGGCATCGGCCTGGCCTGGGGCCAGGGCGGCATGCTGACCCTCGGCCAGGGGCTGTTCGTCGGCCTCGGCGGCTACGCGATGGGCATGTACCTCAAGCTGCACGACGCCGGCCCCGGCAAGGTGCCGGACTTCATGAACTGGAGTGGCGTCGAGAAGCTGCCCGCGTTCTGGGAGCCCTTCCGCAACCCCGTCGTGGCGCTCGTCGCGGTCATCGTCGCGCCGGTCGTCGTCGCGACGCTGCTCGGCCTGCTGGTCTTCCGCCAGCGCGTCCGCGGCGCCTACTTCGCGATCCTCACCCAGGCGCTGGCCGCCGCGTTCGTGATCCTGCTGGTAGGCCAGCAGGGCTACACCGGCGGCACGAACGGCCTGACGAACTTCAGCTCGTTCTTCGGCATCGACACGTACGCGGACAACGGCCGCCGCGAGCTCTACTACATTACCGCCGGCGTCCTGCTGGTGCTCTTCCTGCTGCTGCGGCTGGTGGTGCTCAGCCGGTTCGGCCGGCTGCTGCTGGCCATTCGCGACGGGGAGGACCGGGTCCGCTTCCTGGGCTACGACCCGACGGTCATCAAGACGATCGCGTTCGCCATGTCAGCGGTCACGGCGGCGGTCGGCGGTGCGCTGATCGTGCCGGTCGTCGGCATCATCAACCCCGGCATGCTCGACATCGTCCCGTCGATCGAGGTGGTGATCGCCGTCGCCGTCGGCGGCCGGTACTCGCTGATCGGCGCGGTCGTGGGCGCGATCGTCGTCAACTGGGCGAAGTCGACGTTCTCCGACGACTACCCGTCGGCGTGGACCTACTTCCAGGGCGCGCTGTTCATCGGCGTCATCGCGTTCCTGCCGCGCGGCATCTCCGGGCTGTTCTGGACGATCCGGGACAACGCCGTCTGGGCGGCCGGGCGGCTGGGCATCCGGGTGCCGGCGCACCGCGCCGGCGGAACTTCGGGGCCGCCGGCCGGCGTCCTCGACACGGCGCCGAACCCGAGCGCGGGGCTGATCCCCGGCCAGAGCACGCCCGGCGCGAAGGGACTGACCTGATGACCACCGACGCGACGGCCGCCGGCACCGTCGATGCCCCGAGCGGCGAGGCGCTGCTCGCGGTCCGCGGGCTGCGGGTCGTCTTCGACGGCTTCGTCGCGATCGACGGCATCGACTTCACCGTGAACCGCGGCGAGCTGCGGTTCCTCATCGGCCCCAACGGCGCGGGCAAGACGACGCTCGTCGACGTCATCACCGGCCTGACGAAACCGACGTCCGGCTCGGTCACCTTCGCCGGCACGGAGCTGGTCGGCCAGCGCGAGCACCGGATCGTCCGGCTCGGCATCGGCCGGACGTTCCAGACCGCGACTGTGTTCGAGGAACTGACCGTGCTGGAGAACATCGACCTGGCAGCCAGCTTCCGCCAGCCCGTCCCGGCGCTGTTCCGCAGGCGCAGGGGGATCAGCGGCTCGGTCGCCCGGGTGCTCGACACGACACAGCTCGCCGGCCTCGCCGGTCGCAAGGCCGGCATTCTCTCCCACGGCCAGCGGCAGTGGCTGGAGATCGGCATGCTGCTCGCGCAGGACCCCCGGCTGCTGCTGCTGGATGAGCCGGTGGCCGGCATGACCAAGGACGAGCGCGAGCGCACCGGCCAGCTGCTCCAGCAGATCGCCAAGGAGCACACGGTCGTCGTCATCGAGCACGACATGGAGTTCCTGCGCCGGTTCGCCCGGCTGGTCACCGTCCTGCACGAGGGCAAGGTGCTCATGGAAGGCACGGTGGCCGAGGTCCAGGCCGACCGGCGGGTCCAGGAGGTCTACCTGGGGCGCGCGTCCGAGGAGGCCGGCGGTCCCGAGGCGGCCGCGGAGCTGGAGGCGGCGCCGTGACCCGGGCCGGCGGCCGCCCCGACCGGCCGGCGACCCCTGGAACTTCGGCGACCCTTGGAACTTCGGCGACCCTTGGAACTTCGGCGACCCCTGGAACGAACGAGGGAACGGAGCCCGCGACACCATGACCGACGACCTGATGCTGAGGGTGACGTCGCTGGACGTCGGCTACGGCCGTGCGCAGGTGCTGTTCGGCGTCAACCTGGAGGTCCCGCGCGGCTCGCTGGTCTGCGTGATGGGCCGCAACGGCGTCGGTAAGACGACCCTGCTCAACGCCATTATGGGGGTGCTCGGCCCGTCCGCCGGCCGGATCGAGTTCGACGGCAAGGACGTCACCAAGGTCCCCACCTACTCCCGCGTCCGCCGGGGGATGGGCTACTGCCCGCAGGGCCACGAGACGTTCCCTCAGCTCACCGTCCACGAGAACCTGCAGGTCACCTGGGAGGCGGCGAAGGGCAGGAAGGGCGCGATCGACGAGGCCCTCGACGTCTTCCCGCGGCTGAAGCCGTTCCTGCGCCGCCGCGCCGGGTTCCTCTCGGGCGGCCAGCAGCAGATGCTGGCGATGGCCCGCGCGCTGGTCACCGGCCCCCGGATGCTGATCCTCGACGAGCCGACCGAGGGTATCCAGCCGTCGATCGTCGCCGAGATCGAGGAGGTCATCGAACGCCTCCACAAGGAGGTCGGGCTCGCGATCCTGCTCGTCGAGCAGTACGTCGACACCGCCATCAAGCTGGCCGACAGCTTCATCGTGCTGGACGCCGGACTGGTCGCGCACGCGGGCACCGCGGCGGACCTGCACGACGCGGACCTCGTCCGGCTGCTGGCGGTCTGAGGCGCCCCGGCCGATCCGCCGCACCTGCGCTGGCCGTCACTATGAATGCGAAATCAGGTGATGCGTTGTGAACATGAGCATGGAAGGTGAGCGCTATGTGATGGCGTGCTTGCTGACCGTGGTGCTGTGCGAGAGACGGGGAAGCGGCGACCCGTGGTATAGGGCACCGCGCGGCCCTCCGGAGTCGCCCTGCGGGGGGAGACTTCAAACCACCCAGCGGTGCCTTAGCCAAAGACTGTGGTGCTGAACGGTCTGGGAAAAGCCCGGGAGTACCTGGGCAGGTGGGGATCGGGGAGATGAGCGAAAGGGTGCAAGCCTACTGCCGTCCGAAGCGTCGAAACCTGATCAGAAGACGTCGAAACCAGGGTCTCGTATCCATCCTGGGATTAGCCTGGGGGTCACCCGCTTACTGCCCTGTTCCTGGACATCGGCACCGGCATCCCGACCCGGCCGAACCTGCACGAGGTCGCCCAGGGCATCGCGCCCGAGGCTCGGATCGTCTATGCCGACAACAACCCCATCGTGTCGGCGTAGGTTCGGGCGTCTCACCAGCATCTTTAGGCGATCGGGCCGACCTTTCACCGCATCGCGCACGTACCCCGCGTTGCACACGCCGTACGGCTCGGGCGCAGTATGCCGGCCACCACACTGCTCGTCGCGGTTGCATGGTCGGCTGACGGCCGACTGCCGGGCCCGCCCACGTCCCGCAGGCCCCTACACGCGTCCCAGAACCTTTGCCCGCAATGATGGTGTTTGCACCCGGGCACTGCGTCAGCGATGACGAGGACCTCTACGAGGTCGCGCGAGCCCTCTCCGAGGCCATCCCCGCCGGCAGCTACCTCGCCCTGTCCCACCTGGGCATCGCAGGCACGGACGCGCCCACGAGCGGGCCGAGCCCCAACGCGCTCACCACGTCGTCGTCGATGCCAGCATGAAGCTATGATCATGGTGTCGCACGGTAGGAACTTCCGGATCCAGCAGGCTCGAGAGGAGGCGCCATGATTCAGGACCGCAGCCGTTTCGACCTGCCTCTGTACAGCGTCGCCGAGGCGGGCCGGCACTTGGGCGTGCCGACGTCGACCTTCGCGAAGTGGGCCTACGGCTACACCCGGCATGCACCGGGCCGCGCCCCGGTCCACGGCGAGCCGATCGTCACCGTGCTTCCCCGTCAGCGCCATGGTACGGCCGTCGTGCCGTTCATCGGGCTGGCCGAGGGAATGATCCTGGCGGCCATCCGAGCCGCCGGAGTGCCGCTACAGCGGATCCGCCCCGCACTGGCTCGCCTGTCCGAGCAGTTGGGGATCGAGCACGTACTCGCCTCACGCGCCCTGTACACCGATGGTGCCGAGGTCCTCTACGACTTCGCCGAGAGCCAGGGCGACACGCCCGAAGCACGTGGAGCCCGGGAACTAGTCGTGGTGCGCAACGGGCAGCGGGTGTTCGGGGAGATCGTCGAGTCCTACCTGCGGCTGGTGGAGTTCGCCTCGGACGGCTATCCCCGGCTCATCCGGCTACCGCGGTATGAGCCCGGGTCCGTCATCGTCGATCCCCTCCGTGGCTTCGGCCAGCCGATCTTCACCCACGGCGGCGCCCGCATCGAAGACGCCCTGGGCCGCTTCCATGCCGGCGAAGCACTCGCCGAGGTGGCGGAGGAATTCGGCGTGCCTCTCCCTGACCTCGAAGGCGCCGTCCGTGTCGCAAGCAAAATCGCCGCCTGATGACTCAGCAGGCTGCCACCCCGCCGGGCTTCCACACGTCTTCATCGACCGCAGCCTCGGCCGCATCGCCGTCCCCCGGCTGCTCCGGGACGCCGGGCTACGGCTGACCACGCTCGCCGAGCACTACGGCATCCCACAGGACGAGGACATCGCAGACGTCACCTGGATCGAGGACACGGCCCGCCTCGGCTGGGTCGTGTTCATGAAGGACGCGCGTATCCGCTACCGCCCCGCCGAACAGGAAGCCGTCCTGACCCATCGCGCGCGATGCTTCTACATCACCCGGCAGGACCTCCCGGGTGCGGCGATGGCCCAGTGGCTGATCTCGAACCTGCCCGCGATCACGACCGCCTGCGCCGAATCAGGCCCTTTCATCTACGCCGTCCACGCCACGGAGATCCGCAAAATGGACATCAGCGCACCCCGGCCCCGGAAGGGCCACCATCGACCAGAGTCACACCATCCGTGACTTCAGGCAGACGCGGGTCAGCCCCGCCTTCCGTAGCTTGCTCTGTGCAACCCGGGGGTGGTACCGGTCGTTCTCGCGCAGGCCCGGGCCCTGCTGACCAGCACCGCTGAGGGCCAGAGCGCGTACCTCGACGCCGACGTCCGGGACCCCGAGCGGATCCTGAGCTCGCCGGAGGTGCTGGAGACCCTCGGCCTGAGCGCGCCGGTCGGGCTGTCGCTGGTCGCGATCCTGCACTCGTCAACGACGAGGACGGCGCCTACACATCGTCCGGCAGCTGATGGCCGTGCTGCCGCCGGGCAGCTACCTCGCGCTCAGCTGCCTCACCGCGGACCTCGCGCCCGGGCCGGTGAACACCGCCGTCGGCGTCTACCACGCGCAGGGCCTGCCCTGTGTCGCGCGCCCACACGCCGCGACGCTGCGCTTCTTCGACGGGCTGGAGATCGTCGACCCCGGCCTCACCCCGACCCACCTGTGGCGGCCGGACGACCTCGCGCCGTCCCCGGAGGCGATCGCCGGCGGCAACATCATCTACGGCGCCGTCGCCCGCAAGCCGTAGCGGACCGCCCGGCCCGGCGCGGGCCGCGGTGGTCAACCTCGGCGGTCGGGCCGTGGCCCGCCGGCAGTTCGACTACCGTCAGTAGCGTGGGGGCGCCGACCGGTCGTGGGGACCTGCGGATCCGGGGCGTTTCGTCCCGTCGGCGGGCGACCCTCAGGGTGCTGGCGCTGGTCGCGCTGCTGGCGCTGGCCGCCACTGGGCCCGCCGCCGGACCGGCGGCACTCGCCGTGACGCTGGCCGCTCCGGCATCCCCGGGCCAGGCAGGCTCCCCGGGCGGCGACCTGCCCGCGCCGGACGAGCTGGGCGGCCACGGCGTCGGCTACCAGACCGTCACCATCGTCGATGAGTCCAGGGCCCGGGTGCTGACCACCGCCGTCTGGTACCCGTCCGACGCCCGGCTGCCCGCGCCGGGTGCCCCGGCCGCCGGGCTGGCGACACCGGCGAGCTACGAGATCGCGCCGAAGGTCGGGATCCAGTCGCGGGTGGCCGTGGCGGGCGCACCGGTCGAGCGGGGGCGGTTCCCGCTGGTGGTGATCTCCCACGGGAGCGCCGGCAACCGGGTGCAGCTCGCGTCGCTGGCCGAGGTGCTGGCCAGCCGCGGCTACGTCGTCGCCGCGCCCGACCACCCGGGCGACACGATGGCCGACTTCGCGGCTGGCCGGGACGAACCTCAGGTCGACGAGGCGAGTGACCGGCCGCTGGACGTCAGCGCGGTCATCGACTGGATGCTGTGCCCCGACCGTGAGTTCGGCCCGGTGCTGAACCCCGGCCAGGTCGCGGTCGTCGGGTTCTCCTTCGGTGGACTTACCGCGCTGGTCGCGCCGGTAGGGTTCCTGCACGCGCCGGGCGACCCGAGGGTGCGGGTGGTAGTGGCGATCTCGCCCGCGAGCGAGGTGCTGCCGGCCGACATCGCCGCCCGGATCCGGGTGCCGACGCTGCTCATCGGCGGCACCGTCGACCCGCTGACCCCGATCGAGCGCAACGCCGACCGGACGTTCGGCGAGCTGACGTCGGCGCCGGACCGGCTGGAGGTCCGGGTCCCGCAGGGGACGCACAACTCGTTCACCGACCTCTGCGATCAGGCCTACCTCGCCGCGAACGGCCTGGTGCCGGCGGGTATCCGCGTGCGCCTGCAGCTCGGCGCACTGGTGACCTGCCTGCCACCGATGGCCGAGGCCGCCCAGGCGCGGCAGGTGGCGCGGTGGTACACCGTGGCCTACCTGGAGCGTTACCTGCGCGGGGACGACCGGTACGGCCGGTTCCTGGCGCCGGCCGCGGCCCTGCCGGTGCGCGTGACGGTCCGCACCACGCCCTGACCACCGGGGGCGCCCGGTGGGCACGGCGGCTGTTCCGGCCGGGCCGGCACAGCGGCTGTGGTCTCTGCTCGCCGGCCCCAGGCGTTCCGACCTGCGGATCCGATCACGGCCGGCCAGCCCGGTGGTGGCCGTGCGCACGAAAAGAATGACCACGCGTGCCCCGAGCCGTTACCGTATGCCGACCGGGCTGAGACTGGCCCGGGCACGGTCGTCGGGCGGGCCGCGCGGCCGGTGCCGCGCCGGTCGGCCCGGGGCGGCCCGGCCAGGTGACGCGGGTGCGCTCGCGCCCCACGAGGAGGTCATCCCAGTCGATGTCCGCGCGGCGGGTGCGCAGGTTCCAGCTCGAACGGGACGTGGACGTGTCGGGGGTGTCGGGGACTGGCGCCGTCGCCTACGGCGCCCAGTCGCCGGACGGCACCTGCGTCCTGTGGTGGGCCTCCGGTCTGGAGTCGACCACGATCTACCCGAACATGGACACCCTGCTCGCCATCCACGGCCACGGCGGGATGACCAGGGCGATCTACATCGACCCCGAGAGCTGGGACGGCGCGCCAGGAGCGGGCGGCGACGGCGGCAGTGACGCGGCCGACCGCCGGGCGAACGGCACGGTGCCCGGCTGCCACGCTTCGGGCGTCGACGAGCCGGCCGACGCCGCCGAGGAAGAGGGGCGGCTGCCTGAGCCGGAGCTGGGCGACGAGCCGGCCCACGCCGTCGCCCGGGCGACCACCAGCAGGGGAGGGCCGCGCGCCGCGGCGCACCAGCCCGCGACCCGCGCGGTCACCCGCTCCCTGCGCTCCCCGACGCGCTCGGCCTGACCGCCGCCCGGCCGGGGCTCGGGCCGCTCGCCGGTCGGCCGCTCGTGAGATCCGCCGGCGGTCAGCCAAGCGGCCGGAACGAGCCCTGGGGACGTTCGAACGCGTCGTGGGTGTAGACGGCGAGCGTGGCGGCGACGTCGGGCGGCTCCAGGCCGTGGGCGCCCAGCGTGAGCCACAGGCTTGAGATCAGCATGAGGCTGTGGTGCAGGAGGCACTCCGCGTAGCCCGCCACGCGGGTGTACGCCGCCGCGCGGAACGCCGTCGCCGTGCCGACGTCGTCGGTGAGGGCGGCGAGTGCCCCGGTCCGGACCTGCGCGGTCAGCAGCTCCCAGACGCGCTCCGTCTCCGGGGCCTGCGGGCCGCGCCAGATGCCGCAGAGGGTGAGCCGGTCGAGCACCTCGGACGGCGCCGCCCCGGTGCGCAGGTGCAGCACGACGGCCCACGAGGCGATCAGCCAGCACACCGAGCGCAGCGTCGGCATCGGGTCGCCGGCGAGGCGGCTGGCCAGGACGGTCTCGGCGTCGGACCGCGTCGTCGGGTCCAGCCAGCGGGCCACCTGCTGCTCGACGGTGACGAGCTCGGTGATGGGCAGGTCGGCCGGGTTCGGGCGCGCGAGAGCCGCCGCGCGCCGGGACACGGTGTCCACGAGCGCCAGCACGCCTGGCTCGGGAAGCGTCTGCCAGGCAAGACCCGCGGCCGCCATGGCGCCACACGCTAGACCCCGGGGCGGGGGCTCCACCACAGGGATGGGCCAATCCGCGCGACGACCCGTGCGCGCGGTGCGGGCCGGACCGGTGCGGGCCGGACCGGTGCGGGCCGGACCGGTGCGGGCCGGGGATCGCGGCGCGCGCCGCGATCCCCGGCCCGACGGGCGAGAACGGCCGTCAGCCGCCGAGAAGGTCGAGCGGCGCGGCTGACCTCTCGTCGGTGGCCTCGGCCACGTGCCGGCGCCAGAGCGCCTCGGCCGCGTCCGGGTCGCCCCGCTCGATCAGCTCGACGAGGCGGCGGTGCACGTCCAGGTGCCCGGCCAGCTCGTCCCGGCCCTCCGCGTCGGCGGGACCCGAGA
Source organism: Pseudofrankia sp. DC12 (assembly GCF_000966285.1). NCBI lineage: Bacteria > Bacillati > Actinomycetota > Actinomycetes > Frankiales > Frankiaceae > Pseudofrankia > Pseudofrankia sp. DC12. The sequence continues at coordinate 479,571 of NZ_KQ031391.1, read as the reverse complement.
GCTCGGGACGCCCGTCCAGGCCCGGCTGGTGGCCGGTCGCCGCGGTGTGCAGGATGTGACGGAGCATGTTGTCGATCACGGTGAGCGTCTGGTTCCCGGCCAGCTCGACGAGCAGGTGGTGGAAGCCGTTCAGCGCCGCCCAGGGGTCCGGGCCGGTGCCGTCGTGGCTGGCCGCCGCGCCGCCCGGTGTCTGGCCGCCGTCGATCGCCGTGGCGGACTCGCTCAGCGCCGCCCGCAGCCGGCCCAGCGCCGGTCCGGCCTGCGCCTCGGCCAGCATCCGAACCGCGGGCGTCTCCAGCGACGCCCGCGCGTGCTGGACGTCGGCGACCGTGGTGCGGCGGTGCTCCAGCACCAGCCCGGCGTAGCGGGCCGCGACGTGGCCGTCCGGCCGGTGCACCCGGGCGCCGCCGTGCGCGCCGCGGCGGACCGAGATCAGCGCCTCCGACTCCAGGACGCGGAACGCCTCGCGCAGCGTCGGCCTGGAGACGCCGAACTGCTCCATGAGGACGGCTTCGGGAGGCAGCGCGTCCCCCTCGACCAGCTCGCCGCGCACGATCTGGCGGCGCAGGTGCGCCGCGACCAGCTCGGCGGTCTTGGGGACCCGCACATGGCGCCCGACCCGACCGTCGTCGAGCAGGGACGTCGGGGTGCCGCGTCCGGTACCGCCGGCCAGGGCGGCCGCGCCCACCGCTGTGCCCATCGGGCCGCCCACTCTGGTCATGCGCACCGGGTGGGCGCTCCGGCGGGCCGTGTCGAGATTGGTGGCCGGTTGCAGTAACGCCATGACTCGTCCCCCTGTGGGTGGCTGGGCGGCCTGCCGCCCAGGCCGCGAGCTCGCTGTCGCGATGTCGCGGTGGAGTCTTGCAGGGGGAGTTGTAGTCACTCGGTCACGGGTCGCGTAATACCACGGTGTGATACGAAGAATGTAACACGCTGTGAAGATGCCTGATTACGATCCGTAAATGTAGGTTGCCTACGGACTACCGGAGACTCGGTCGCCAGCCGACCTCCGCCGACGGCTCAGCCAGCGATTCTACTGCTTCGACAGTCGGTGGCTGGTGCGGGAGACGGTCGCCCTGGCGAGCACGCTCGGTGGCCCCGCTGACTGGCTTACCTCGACGTCGACCACGGCCAGTCGCCGCCCGACGTGGCGGACCGTGGCCACCGCCGTCACCTCCGCCTCCAGCGTGAGCGAGTGCACGACCGTCAGGTCCAGCGACAGGGTGTGCGCCGCGGAGCCGGCCGGCAGCCGCCGGGCGAGCGCCGTGGCGATCGCCGCGTCGACGAGCGCGCAGCTGGCGGCCGTGTGCACCTGGCCGAGCCGGTTGGCGAGCCACCCGGGCGGGGTCAGCCGCAGGGTCACCCGGTCGCCGTCATGGTCGACGTCGGCGGCCAGCTCGGCGAGCAGCGGATGCGACGGCGGCCGGTGGCAGACCAGGCCGTCCGGCGTCTGCCGCGCCCGGGTGCCCGCCTCGCCTTCCCCGGCCGGGCCGGTGAGCTGGGCCAGCCCGGCGGCGTCCTCGGCGCGGGCCCGGTCGAGGCGGGTCGAGCGGACGACGGCGCGGATCGCGGACGCCGTGGCCAGCGGGTGGCCCGCGGGGGTGCTGACGGTCGCGGTCACCCGGCGCAGCGGCTCATCCGCCTCGGAGTCCTGCACCCGCGCCTCGGCGCGCAGCTCGGCCCGGCGCCGGCGCACGCGGTCGGTGGCCGGCGCGGGGGCGAACACCGACACCGCGGGCGCGGTGGCCCCGAAACCGGGCCAGCCCTTGGCCGAGCCACGGGTGCGTAGCTGGAAGGCGGCGGTGACGGTCAGCTCGTCGGCCGCCAGGCCGGCGTTGCCCGCGGCACCCATCGCGATCTCCGCGAGCGCGGTGACGGCGGCAGTGCCGAGGTCACCACCCGGTGCCGGGCCGGTCAGCCAGGACGGGATGGTCATCGTGGCGGTGGCGTGCCCCTCCGCGGTGGTCAGCAGGCGGGCGCCGGCGGCGTCGGCGAACGGGCTGCCCACCGGCGCCCCGGTCCGCATGGGGTGACCAGTCCCTGTGGGGGCATCGGTCGCCATGAGGTCCTCAGACGGCGCGGCGTCGCCGGGTGGTGGGGGCTCGGCGAGCGTGACGGTCCGGGTGGCCGCGCGGGACCCGTCGGCCCCGGGACTCTCGACCGGTGCGAGCGTGCCGGCCGGCTCGGCGGGGAGGGGCGGCGGGAGGCGCGGCCAGGCGGTCAGCCGGCGCAGCCCCGCCAGCCGGGCCGCGCCGCCGGCGAACTCCACCGGGTCGGGCGCGGCCGCGACGGAGCCGGTGCCGCGGTCCGGCGGTGCGCTGCCGGCCGGCACCTCGGTCGCGTCGCCGGCGGCCGGGATGTCCGCCTCGTCCCCGATCACGTGCTTGTGTCTAGCAGGCTTCAGCGGATTCCCACATGAATGGTCCCGGTCACGTGACGGGCATCACTGCGGAGTGGGTGAATGTCGTTCCGGAGATAGCGCGCCACCCTCACCGTTCGGCCATAAATGTCGCAATTGGCCGTTCCGCCCGTGGTGGGCGGCTGTTCGCGTGTCGACCTGGCGTCGTGCGTCAACCGCGCCGGGTAGACCCGGCGGCGCCGCCGTCCGCGGGTGACGGACACTGGATCCAAGAACGGGGCCGGTGCCGGGACACCGGCCCCGTTCTCCGTCACCCGGCCGTCTACCCGTGCCCAGCCGTCCGTCCTTTCGGCCGTGCGGCGGCGTGTTCGCCCACCCGGTGGGAATCCGGCGTTCAAGCCGGTTACCGCTCGCCCGCGTCGCGTGCCGGTTCCGACGACGCAGGGGTGACGGAGCACTGCCAGCGAGGGCCCAGAGTGACCGTCAGCACGGTGGGCTCGGCGTGGTCGACCTGCAGGGTGACGTGGTCGATGCGCCAGCGCTCGCGCACCAGCCGGCGGGCGGCGTCCGAGATCCGGTGGCAGTCCCCGGCCGGGTCGACCAGCAGATGCGCCGACAGCGCCGCCATCCCCGAGGTGACCTCCCAGACGTGCAGGTCGTGCACGTCGGCCACCTGGTCGAGACCGGCCAGCGCCTGGCCGATCTCCGCCGGGTCGACGCCGACCGGGGCCGCCTCCATGAAGACCCGGCTGGTGTCGCGGATCAGGCCCCACCCGGCGCGGACCATCATCGCGGCCACTACCAGCGCGGCGAGCGGGTCGGCCCGGGTGAAGCCGGTCAGGAGGATCACAAGGCCGGCCGCCGCTGTCGCGAGGAAGGCGAACAGGTCGGTGAGCACATGTTGGAAGGCGCCCTCGACGTTCAGGCTGCGCCGGTCGGCGCGGGCCAGCAGCGTCGTCGCCCCGACGTTCACCGCGACGCCGACGAGCGCCGTGACCAGCACCGGTGCGCCGGCGACCCCGGTCGGGTGCACCAGCCGCCCGGCCGCCGGCACGGCCAGCACCAGGGCGAGCGCGAGCAGCGCGAAGCCGTTCGCCTGCGCGGAGAGGATCTCGATGCGCCGCCAGCCGTAGGTCAGCGGGCCGCCCGCCGGGCGCGCGGCGAGCCGCATCGCGACCAGCGCCAGTGCCAGCGAGCCCGCGTCGGTGAGCATGTGCGCGGCGTCCGACAGCAGCGCGACCGAGCCGACGGCGAAGCCGACGATCACCTCGGCGACCAGGAAGCCACCGATCAGCGTGAGTGCGGCCGTCAGCAGCCGGGCATCGGCGGACGCCGACGGCCGGTGGCTGTGCCCGCCGGCGCCGTGGCGGTGGCCCCGGTGGCTGTCGCCGTGCTCATGGCGCCCGCCGTGCTCGTGGCGCCCGTCGTGCTCGTGGCCGGAACCCGCTTGGGCCGCACCCGCCTCGGCCGCGCTCTCGTGGGCGGCCTCGTGTTCGGCACTCTGCTGGCCGGTGCCGGCTGGTTGGTGGACGTGGGCCGGCCGGGTGGCCGCCGGCTCCCGATGGCTGGCCTCGGGCCGCTCGCTCTGCCCCGCGGCGGCCGGTGACGAGGCCGGCGGCGCGTCGTCCGGGCCGTGCCCGGCGTGCGGGCGCGGACTGAGCTGCACGTCGGCCGAGCGGTCCGCCGGACCGCTCACCGAGGCCCTCGGTGGCGCAATGGCCCGGGTTTCGGGCTGTCCAGCGCGTCCCGCGTTATTTCCGGTACACCCGACGGAATACGCGGGGGAATGGTTTCCGAAATCATTTCCGGTGCATTCGTTGGCGTTTTCGCGGGCATGCTCGCCACGGTACGCCGCGGCGGCCTTCCAGCCGGCCTGCTCGCGGTTGTTCGGCTCCCTCCGTTGTCGGCCCGGCGCGGTGTCCCGGGCGGCCTGGCCGCCGCCGGTGACCGGTCGGTGGCGCAGGTCACGGCGTCGCGCCGCGACCGGGAGCCGGGCGGCCGGCAGGCTCGTTCCGAGGGTCCTGCTGTGCTGGGCCGGGCACGTCCCGACAGCGGATGCCGTTGCGCCGGGTGACACATCGCCGGGTGACGCGACGACAGGTGACAGAAGGGTTTGGCGGGCACGAAGCGCCTGACAGGCGGGCGGTTCACACCCGCCACATGCCGCCGCAACGGAGGAGACGTAGCGTGGCGACCATGAGCGACACGCCGATTCCTGCCGTCGGCGTCGAGGAGGAGTTCCACATCCTCGATCTGGTCACCCGGGCGCTGGTACCCAGGGCCGGGGAGATTCTGGAGGTCCTGCCGACCGGTCGTTTCACCTCCGAGTTGCTCAAGTCCGTCGTCGAGACGAACAGCGCGCCGACCCGCGACCTGGCCGCGCTGCGCGCCGACCTCGTCGACCTGCGCCGCGAGCTGGCCGCCGCCGCGGAGCCGCTCGGGCTCGGCCCGGTCGCCGCCGGCACCGTCCCGATCGTCGACCCGGACCGGCTGGAGGTCAGCCGCGACCCGCGTTACCTGCAGATGACAGAGGAGTACCAGATCCTTGCCCGCGAGCAGGTGATCTGCGGGGCCCACGTGCACGTCGACGTCGGCGACCGGGACATTGCGATGGCCGTCATCGCGCGCGTAGGCCCCTGGCTGCCGCTGTTCCTGGCCCTCTCGGCGAGCTCGCCGTTCTGGCTGGGGGCCGACAGCGGCTACGCCAGCATGCGCACGATGGTCTGGCAGCGCTGGCCGACCGCCGGGGTGACCGGCCGGTTCGAGACCGCGGCCGAGTACGACCAGCTGGTCGCCGACCTGGTCAAGTCCGGGGTGATCAGCGACCTCGGGATGGTGTACTTCGACATCCGTCCGTCGGCCCACCTGCCGACCGTCGAGCTGCGTGTCTGTGACGCCTGCCCGGACGTCGACACGGTCGTGCTGATCGCCGGCCTGTTCCGGGGCCTGGTGAGCCACTCGGTCGCCGCGATCGAGGCGGGTGCGGCCACCGCGCTGCCGCGCGCCGAACTGCTGCGGGCCGCGACCTGGCGGGCCGCCCGCTCCGGGCTGGAGGGCGACCTCGTCGAGCCGTCCGGCGGCGGCGCGGGGCCAGTGCCGGCCGAGGACCTGCTGGGCCGGCTGCTCGCCGAGATCCGCCCCCAGCTGGAGGCCGCGGGAGACTGGGAGCTGCTCACCGAGCTGGCCGACCAGGCGGTCCAGCGCGGCAGCGCCGCGGCCGCGGCCCGCCGGGCTTTCCTGCGCCGCGGCCTGCTGACGGACGCCGCCGACCTGCTGCTCGCCCGCACCCGGGCGGCCGAGCCCGGCCCGCCCGCCTCGACGCCCGCGACAGGCCCGGCGACCAGTGACTCGACCGCGCTGGCCCGGGCCGAACGGGTGGCGCCGACGCTGCTGTCGGGCTACCAGGGCCGGCAGGACTTCCAGCCCGACGGCTACGACGAGTCCCTGGACGCCCGCGGCCTGGTCCGCCCGTCCTACCGAGGGGTGCTGCGCGCCCTGGAGCGGATCGGCCCGGCGGCGCTCGACGAGCGGGCCGCCACCCGCCGGGCCACCCAGACCGCCCAGGGCATGGTCTTCCGCGTCGCTGGCGAGCAGGAGAGCCGGCCGCTCCCGATCGACCTGGTGCCGCGGATCGTCGACGCCGCCGACTGGGCCATGATCGGCACCGGCCTGGTCCAGCGGGTCCGGGCGCTGGAGGCCTTCCTGCGGGACGTGTACGCCGACGGGCACGCCGTCGCCGACGGAATCGTGCCCGCCTGGGCGGTCCCGGCGTCGCCGGGGCTGCGCCACTGGGGGCATGCCGTCCCCGCGGGCGCCATCCGGGCCACGGTCAGCGGCATCGACCTGGTCCGCGGCGGCGACGGCCGGTGGCTCGTGCTCGAGGACAACCTGCGGATTCCCTCCGGCGCCGCCTACGCGGTCGCCGCCCGCTGGCTCACCCGTGCCGCGTTGCCCGAGCTGTCCGTCCGGCCGGGGATTCTCGGCCTCGACGCGGTGCCGGCGCTGCTGCACGCCGCGCTCGTGGCCGCGGCGCCCGCCCATGCCCGCGGCCGCGACAGCCACGGTGTGCCGGCGGTCGCCGTGCTGACCAGCGGGCCGGAGGACTCCGCCTACTTCGAGCACCAGTTCCTGGCCGAGCAGATGGTCGTGCCGCTGGTCGAGCCGCACGAGCTCGTCGTCGGTGACGGCGCCGTCCGCTACCTCGACCCGGCCGGCGGCGCGCCGCGTCCGGTCGACGTGCTCTACCGGCGGATCGACGACGACGACCTGTTCGCCGCCCTCGGCGCCGACGGCGGGCCGCTCGGCCCCCCGCTCGCCGCCGCGCTCGCCGCCGAGACCGTGAGCCTGGCCAACGCCCCGGGCAACGGCGTCGCCGACGACAAGGTGGTCTACGCCCATGTCAACCGGCTGATCCCGTACTACCTGGGCGAGCAGCCCGTGCTCGACGACGTCCCGACCTATGTCTGCGGCGACCCGGAGCAGCTCGACCACGTGCTGGCTCACCTCGACGAGCTGGTCGTCAAACCGGTCGACGGCTACGGTGGCGCTGGCGTGCTGATCGGCCCCCGCGCCGCGCCGCACGAGCTGACGGCGGCGCGCGAACAGCTTCTCGCCGAGCCGCGGCGCTGGATCGGGCAGGAGGTGGTCGCGCTGTCCACTCATCCGACCTGGGCCGCCGAGTCGGCCGAGTCGGCCGACCCCTCGGCGGCCGGCGCGGGCGCCAGCCGGCTGGAACCGCGCGCCGTCGACCTGCGCGCCTTCGTCTACCAGGGCGAGCAGATGCTGGTGGCGCCGGCCGCGTTCAGCCGCGTCGCACCGGCCGGCAGCCTCGTCGTGAACTCGTCCCGCGGCGGCGGGTGCAAGGACACCTGGCTGCTGCGGAGCTGACCTCGCCCGGAATGTCCGGCCCGATCCGGGGCACAACGGAGGAAAAGGCGTGTTCCCGATCCGACGCAAATCAGCTGACAGGAGCGGACATGTGTGGGCTGAGCGGGGAGCTGCGGCTGGACGGCCAGCCGGCTGACGTCGTGGCGGTCGCCAGGATGACGGCGGCGCTGGAGCGGCGCGGCCCGGACGGCGTCGGCCTCTTCTCGGCCGGCCCGGTGGCGCTCGGCCACCGTCGTCTGAAGATCATCGACCTGTCCGAGCGGGGCGCGCAGCCGATGACCGACCCCGAGCTCGGCCTCACGGTCGTGTTCAACGGCTGCGTCTACAACTACCAGGAGCTGCGCGACGAGCTGACCGCCGCCGGCTACCGGTTCTTCTCCGGCTCGGACACCGAGGTCGTGCTCAAGGCCTACCACCGGTGGGGGACCGGCTTCGTCGACCACTTCGCCGGGATGTTCGCGATCGCCGTGCACGAGCGCGACAGCGGCCGCCTCGTGCTCGCCCGGGACCGTCTCGGCATCAAGCCGCTCTACGTCAGCGCCGACGCCCACCGGATCCGGTTCGCCTCGACCCTGCCCGCGCTGCTCGCCGGCGGCGGGGTGGACACCGAGCTCGACCTGGTCGCGTTGCACCACTACCTGTCGTTCCACGCGATCGTCCCGCCGCCCCGCACGATCCTGCGCGGAGTGCGCAAGCTGCCCCAGGCGACGGTCCGCGTGATCGAGCCGGACGGGACCAGCACGGACAAGGTCTACTGGCGGCCCGACTTCACCCGCCGCCCCGAGCAGGCCGGCTGGACGGCGCTCGACTGGCGCGACGCCGTCGCGGAGAGGCTGCGCGTCGCGGTCCGCCGCCGGATGGTCGCCGACGTGCCGGTCGGCGTGCTGCTGTCCGGCGGGCTGGACTCCAGCATGATCGTCGCTCTGCTCGCGCGGGCCGGGCAGGCGGGCCTGGCCACGTTCAGCGTCGGCTTCGAGGCCGCCGGCGGCGAGACGGGCGACGAGTTCCACTACTCCGACCTGGTCGCCAAGCACTTCGGCACCGACCACCACCAGATCCTGGTCCCGACCGAGGCGTTGACGCCCGCGGTCGACGCGGCCATCGACGCGATGAGCGAGCCGATGGTCAGCCACGACTGCGTCGCGTTCTACCTGCTGTCCCAGGAGGTCGCCCGGGACGTGACCGTGGTGCAGTCCGGGCAGGGCGCCGACGAGGTGTTCGCCGGCTACTCCTGGTACAGCCCGCTCGACGCGGTGCCCCGCGACCAGGCCGTCGACGCCTATCTGCGGGTCTTCGCCGACCGGGCCCACGGCGACCTGGCCGCCATCATCGCGGCCGACCACCTGATCGAGGGCGACGCGAGCCGGCACTTCGTCGCCGAGCACTTCGACCACCCCGGCGCCGAGACCACCGTCGACGCGGCGCTGCGGATCGACTCGACGATCATGCTGGTCGACGACCCGGTGAAGCGGGTCGACAACATGACGATGGCCGCGGGGCTGGAAGCCCGCACGCCGTTCCTCGACCATGAGCTGGTCGAGCTCGCGGCCGCCTGCCCGCCGGAGTACAAGCTCGCCTCCGGCGGGAAGGGAGTGCTCAAGGACATCAGCCGCACCCTGCTGCCGGACGAGGTGATCGACCGTCCCAAGGGCTACTTCCCGGTGCCGGCCATCCGCCACCTGTCGGGCCCGATCCTTGAGCGGGTGGCGGCCGCGCTGCATGACCCGGCCGCGCGCGAGCGGGGCCTCTACCGGCCGGAGTGGGTGGCGGCGGCCCTCGACGCGCCGAACGACCTGCGCACCAACCTCGGTGCGAACTCGCTCTGGCAGGTCGGCCTGCTGGAGATGTGGCTGCAGGCCCACGGAATCTGACCGGCCGGCTGGCCCGGCAGGCCCGCGGGGGCGGACCGGGACCACAGGTCGGCGGCCGAGCGGACGGGTCGCGACAAGGCGGCCTTGCGTGGGCCAACCCTTCCATCACGCCTTGCAACTGGCAGAATACGAAACGTGAAGATCGAGGAGCTGGGAGCGGACGGGACCGAGAAGGCGTACGACGCGATGCGCCAACTGCGCCCGCACCTGACCTCGGCCGGGTTCGTCCGGCTCGTCAACGAGGTGCAGCGGCCCCAGGGCTACCGGCTGGTCGGGTCCTGGGACGCGGCCTCGGGCCGGGTCGTCGCCGCGGCCGGCTTCCGCCTGCAGCACATGCTGGCCCACGGCCGGGTGCTGGTCGTTGACGACCTCTCGACCGTGCCCGCCGCCCGGGGCCAGGGCCATGCCTCCCGCCTGCTGGCCTGGCTGGAGCGCGAGGCGCGGTTCCACCACTGCGTCCAGGTCCACCTCGACGCCGGCACCCACCGTTACGACGCTCACCGGCTGTACGTCCGCAACGGCTTCTCGATCAAGTCCTTCCGGCTGACCCGCCGCCTGTGAGTGCGGCGAGTGAAGCGACGGAGGACCGCGGTGCCTCGAGCGGGCGGCCCGGCTCGCGCCGGCCGGGGCTCGTCCACCCTACGATCGTAGAATGCGTTCTATTTCGAGCGCTCGTGTTCAGGTGCCCCGGGTCCGGGTGAGGGCCAGCTCGCCGGCACGGACCCGTTCGAGGCTGCTGGCGACCGCTTCGACGACCTGGGGCAATGACAGCGTCAGTTCGCCGGCGGACTCCTGGTAGCCGGCCAGGTCGTCGACCCCCGCCGCAGCGAGCAGCGCCATCGGGTCGGCCAGCCGGCCGCGCAGCCAGGCCAGCGGGTCGTCGGTCAGCGCGCGGTCGAAGACCCGGCTACCCGGCTCGTTGTCGGTCACCACCGGATGGTGATGCACCCGGTCGCGGCTGCCTGGGCCGCGCGCCACCGACTCCAGCAGGTCGACCCGCAGCAGCGACGTGTCGACGACGATCCGCTGCGAGGCGTAGATCGACCCGCGCCACGGCTGGGGCTCGACGAGCCGCAGCTCCACGCGCACCCCGCGCTCGGGCCCCTCCTGACCGGGAGCGGGGTCCGGATCGACGAAGTACAGGTCCCTGACGGTCACGGCCAGCCGGTCGAAACAGAAGACGCTCAGCATCCGGACTCCCCTTTCCCTCCAGGGCTAGCTACCCGTGAAGACGGGCTCGCGCTTCTCCAGGAAGGCGACCGGGCCCTCCATGGCGTCCTTCGAGCGCATGACCGCGCCGCCCTGGCGCTCCTCGATGCCGAAGGCCTCCGCCTCGGGCAGTGTCTCCGTCTCGCGCAGGGTCGCGAGGATGGCCCGGACCGCGAGCGGGCCGTTGCGCGCGATCCGGTCGGCGATCTCGCGGGCCTTGGCCAGCGCCTGCCCGTCGGGCACGACGTGGTTGATCAGGCCGAGCTCGTGGGCGCGCTGCGCGGTCAGGTCCGCGCCGGTCAACAGCATCTCCGCGGCGACGGCGTAGCCCATCTGGCGGCGCAGCCGAACGGCCGAGCCGGCCATCGGGAACAGGCCGCGCTGCACCTCCGTGACCCCGAACACGGCGTTCTCGCCGGCGACCCGGATGTCGGTGCCCTGCAGGATCTCGGTGCCGCCCGCCCGGGCGAAGCCCTCGGCGGCCAGGATCACCGGCTTCGCCGGCCGGTACCGCTTCAGGTAGGCCTTCAGCGAGATGCCCGGGTCGTCCTGCAGCCGGATGATCCACTCGTTGTCCCGGACCCCCTGGCGCAGCCGGATGATCTCGCCCAGGTCCATGCCGGCGCAGAACGTGCCGCCCCTCCCGGTGAGGATCGCGACCCGCAGCGAGTCGTCCTCGTCGAGCCGGCGCCAGGCGTCGTAGAGGCGGCAGAGCACCTCCGCGTTGGTGGCGTTCCGCTTCGCCGGCCGGTTCAACGTCACCGTAAGCACGGCCCCGTCGGCCTCGACGAGCACGGGCGGCTCTGTGTCTCCGGTGAGCACGGGCGGCTCTGGGTCTCCGGTGAGCGCGGGCGGCTCTGGGTCTCCGGTGAGCGCGGGCGGCTCTGGGTCTCCGGTGAGCGCGGGCGGCTCTGGGTCTCCGACGCGCACGGGCTGCTCCGCCATGGACTCGGACAAGGCGCCCTCCCGACGAACTAGAACACGTTTCACCAGCGAGGTCGGACGATAGGCGACCGCGCCCCTGCTCACAACCGGATCACCCATGCTCGGTGCGAAACCTCGGATGTGCTCGTTCGCGACAACATGGTCGCGCGTCGGACAGCGTCGGGCCACGTAGGTGTGTTGACTGTGTCCATGCGGTATGTGAACACGCTCGGAGACCTCGGGGACAAGACCCTGGGGAGCGCGGTCGTCGGCGACGCGGTCAAGGGCTCGAAGAAGATCTCGAAGATCGGGCTCGGCGCCTGGCAGTTCGGGTCGGGCAACTGGGGCTACGGCCCGGAGTACGCCCGCCGCGAGGCGCATCTGATCCTGCGCCGCGCGCTCGAGCTCGGGATCACCATGATCGACACCGCCGAGATCTACGGGATGGGCGCGAGCGAACGGATCGTCGGCGCCGCGCTGCGCGAGGCCGGTGAGGAGCTCGCCGAGACGGCCTTCATCGCGACGAAGATCCTCCCGGTGGTGCCCGTGGCCTCGGTCGTCGAGCAGCGCGGCCTCGCCAGCGCCCGGCGCCTCGGCGTCCGCAGGCTCGACCTCTACCAGATGCACCAGCCGAACCCGATCGTCAAGGACGGCCCGGCGATGCGCGGCATGCGCGGGCTGCGCGAGGTCGGGCTGATCGACCACGTCGGCGTCTCGAACTACTCGCTGACCCGCTGGCAGGCGGCCGAGACGGCGCTCGGCGGGCCGGTCCTGTCCAACCAGGTCGAGTACAGCCTCGTGCACCGGGCCCCGGACGAGATCCTGATCCCGTATGCGGAGCGGGCCGGCCGGTTGATCATCGCATGGAGCCCGCTGGCCCAGGGCCTGCTCGCCGGCCGGTACGACGTGACGAACCAGCCGGCGGGCAAGGTGAGGATCGGCAACCCGCTGTTCCTGACCGAGAACCTGGCCAGGGTGACCCCGCTGCTCGACGTGCTGCGGGAGGTGGCGGCGGCGCACGACGCGAGCTGCGCGCAGATCGCCCTCGCCTGGGTGATCCACAACCCGTGTGTGATCGCCATTCCCGGCGCGTCCAGCGTGGCGCAGCTGGAGTCCAACGCGGCGGCTGCCGAGATCAGGCTGAGCGACGACCAGTACGCCGCCCTGACCGACGCCGCCGCCCGGTTCACCCCGATCACCGGTCCCGCCGCCTGGGCGGCCATCGCGACCCAGCGGATCCGCCAGCTCTCTCGCTGACCCTGCGCGTGGCCTCAGTCGGCAGGCTGGTCCGGGTCCCAGACAAGGTGGAACGGCGCCCGGACATCGGTCGAGTGGTGCGCCGCGGCTGCCAGCGCCAGGCGGACCCGGTCCTCCGGCGGCTGGGCGGCCGAGGTGTGCAGCGAGCCGCAGGCGAAGTCCTCGCCGGCGCCGACCGCCTGGTAGTCGTCGACGCTGCGGCCGATCTGGAAGTCCGAGTCGATCCGGTAGAGCCGGCCCTGGATGCCGACGAGGAACTGGCCGCCGGTCTCGTTGCCCGAGTCGTTGCGGGCGTAGCCGCCGTCGCGCAGGCAGTCGCGCACGGCGGCGACGAACTCGGTCGCCATGAACCGGTCCAGGTCCCAGGTGTGCGGCATGGGCGGGACCAGGCTGTACCGCAGCAGCTGGCCCATCCGGAACGAGTCGGTGAAGCCCATGATGTAGGCGCCGTTGCGGAAGACCTTGGTGTCGCCCCGGACGGTCACCGACCACCCGGCGACGCCGGCACTGTCACCGCCGATCACGACCCGCCCGTTGTACTCCACCCCGACGATGCAGGTCACGAAGCCGGACTCTATCGGCTCACCTGGCCCGATGTGCGCCGTTTTCGCCTGAGTCGTCGCGCGCCGTGGCGGCGGCCGCCGCGGCCAGCTCGGCGGCCGCTCTGCGCGGCTCGGCCTGGCCGCTCCCCGTGACGACCCGTTCGGCCCCGGCGTAGACGTTCATCGAGTCGCCCCGCAGGAAGCCGACGAGCGTCATCCCGCTCTCGGCCGCCAGGTCCACCGCGAGCGACGACGGCGCCGACACCGCGGCGAGTACCGGGATCCCGGCCAGCAGCGCCTTCTGGGTCAGTTCGAACGATGCCCGCCCGCTGACCAGCAGCACCCGCCCGTGCAGCGGCAGGAGCCCGGCCCGGGCCGCCGCGCCGACGACCTTGTCGACGGCGTTGTGCCGCCCGACGTCCTCGCGGACCAGCTCGAGGCGCCCTCGTCCGTCGGCGAGCGCGGCGGCGTGCAGCCCGCCCGTGGCCGCGAACAGCCGCTGCGCCCGGCGCAGCGCCGCGGGCAGCCCGGCAAGTGCCGCCGCCTCGACCCGCAGCGGATCGTCGGCGACGCCGTACCGGGAGCGCAGCCGGATCGCGTCGATGCTCGCCTTCCCGCACAGCCCGCACGAGCTGGTCATGTAGAAGGAGCGGGCCGCGGCGGACAGGTCCGGCTCGGGCACCGCCGGGTCGAGCACCAGGTCGAGCACGTTGTACGTCTGCCCGCCGTCCTCGTCGGCGCCGGCGCAGTACCGCATCGACCGCACGTCGGCGCCCGAGCCGATCAGCCCCTCGCCGACGAGGAATCCGACCGCGAGGTCCAGGTCGTCCCCCGGGGTGCGCATCGTGACGGCGAGTGGCCTCCCGCGCAGCCGGAGCTCCAGCGGCTCCTCGCCGGCGACCGTGTCGACCCGAGGGCCCGGCGTGGCCCCTACGGTCACCCGCACGATTCGCCGCCGTGTGCTCGCCCGTCCCATGCCTCCACTGTGCGCGCCCGGCAAGGCTCGCGGCGGCTCCCGGGCCGGTGCTGTGGTCTGATCGTCCGGATCACGAAGGCTGGGGGATCGGCGCGCCCCCGCGTGCGACACTGCGCCCGTGGCGACGACCGACTCCCGGCTCGCGGCGGTCCCGGCGGGCCCGCCGCTGCTGGCCGGGGCCGGCGCCGCCCGGCTGTCCGGCCGGCTCGCCACGGGTGACCCGACCGCGCTCGCCGACGCCTACACCAGGTTCTCCGCGGCCCTGCTCGCGGCCGCCGCCGGCCACCCCGACGCGGACCGGGCCGCCGCCGTGCGGTCGGTGCTGGCCCGGCTGTGGGAGCACCCGTTGCGCTTCCCGGCCGAGGACGACGAACTCGCCGCCGCGTTGGCCGCTGCGACCCGCCAGTACGTCGCCGAGCAGCCCGCCCGCGGTGCCCGGCACGTCGAGACCCGTGGGCCCGGCCCGGCCCGCCGGCCGCGGCCCCGCCTCCGCGGCCTGCTCACCGGGCCGGCCGGACCGCTGGACGACGACGGCGCGGACCCGCGGGTCGAACTGCTCGCCACGGCGCTCGCCTACCGCCCGGCGGCCGCCGCCACCCCGCCCTACGCGGCGCCGTTCGCGGCCTGGACGGCGACGGTGGACCGGGTGCTCGCCGAGTTGAGCGTGCTCGACTGGGACCGGCCGACCGGTCACGACGGCCGCACCCCGCGCGAGGTGGTCGCCCGCCTGGCCGGTCTGGACGCCGCCCTGGCGGCGGCGATCGGCATCCCCGTCGCCGGCGCGCTGGCCCAGGCCGGCTCCGGTCCGGCCGCCGAGGGGATCGCCTCAGCCAGCCCCGCCGCCGCGCCCGGCCCGCGGGCCGGCGGCCCGACTGGCGGTGGTCGCCCTGAGGGGCCCGCGGTCGGCGCGCCCGCGGTCCGCCCGGCCGCCTACTGGCCGGCCGTGTTCTGGCCCCCCGTCTTCTGGCCGCCGGTGCTGCTGTGGCGCACCTGGCACGAGGGCGCGCGCGGGCTGTGCGCCTGGCTCGCCGGGCGTGAACCGGAGGCGGCCCGGACCCCGGTCGACGTTTTCGGCTGGACCGCGCCCGTCGAGGACCACCTGACCAGCCGGATGCTCGGCACCTGGCTCGACGGCGCGGCGATCGCCGCGGCGGCCGGGGTCCGGCTGCCGCCGCTGCGCGCCGCCGAGCTGCACGCGGCGACCCGGCTTGCGCTCGGCCGGGTGCGGTGGCTCGGCGGTCCGGACGGCGCGGGCGGCGACCTAGGTCCGCTCAGACTGACCCTGACCCGGGTCGGCCCGGCCGGCCGGGCCGCCGGCGGCCGGACGGGCGGCGCCGCGGTCGTCGGCCGGTGGCTCGTCGGCCCCGGCCGGGAACCGCTGGCCGTACCCGAGGCGGCCCTCGACGGGCCAGCCGGCGCACAGCTGCCCGGCGCCGAGGTCCGCCTCGACGTGGTCGACTTCTGCCTGCTGGCGACCGGCCGGCGCGGCGCGGCCGAGACCGCCGCGGACGCCGTCCTCGCCGCGAGCCCGGTGGCCGGTCGCGCCCTGCTCACCGGGGTGGCGGCCGTCCTGCCCGCCTGACCGCGCGCCCCGCCGCGGGCGGCCCGGCCTCGGACCGGCGGCCGTCAGGTGTCGTCGGCAACAGACCGCAGGGCGGCCGGGTCGAGCGCGCCGTCCAGGGAGACCCGGTCGAGCTCGGCCCGCGCGACCGGCATGGCGACCGCCTGGACGACCTGGTCGGGTGGCCGCTGCCGGCGGCCGCGCTGCGGCCGGTAGATCTCGGCCGGCACCATCGGCCGGGCCGAGGCCGCGTCGGCGAGCTCCCGCCGCCCCGGATCGGCGCCTGAGTAGGCGAGCTCCGCGAGCCGGCACACCGCGAGCACCTGGGTCAGGCACTCAACCTGGGCCACCGCGTCGTCGACGCCGTAGTGGGCCGCGTAGAGCGCGTCCCAGGCGCGTTCGGCGTGGTCGCCGCGCGCGCCGTCGTCGCACAGCCAGCCGAGCCCACGCCCCTCCAGGGCGGCCTGGACCTGCTGGCGGGCCTGCCGGCCGGCGCCGCCCGCCGGCGGCTCCCCGGCCAGCAGCACGGTCAGCTGGACGTGCGGCGCCGCGATCGCGGCCAGCGCCTCGAGGCCGAGCCGTCGGTACCAGCGCGCCGCGGCGTCCGGGTCGGCGAGCTCGGCCGCGATCTCGGCGAGGCGTGCCCGGCCGGGCCCGCTCTGGGAGCGCGGATCGGCGAGGAAGAACCGGCGGCCCATGGCCGACCGGTCGAGAGCACGGGCGGCCTCCCGTGGCGCCGCGCTGTTTCTTTGTTCCGGGTCTACTTCCGGGTCTACCTGGTGTTGCGAGCCGCGGTCGTCAGGCATCCGACCACCTATACGTTCCAGGGCCACCAGAGGCGGACGGACTTCCCGCGTCGTTTGGAGTGGCCAGCAGCGTCCCGTGCATGGGCACAATGCCGGCGGCCGGTTCCGGTGTCGCGCCCCCGACCCGGTGCCGGTATGGGGATCGTAGTGCGCAATGCGCGCCGGGCGGCGAACCTCTTCGGTGTCCTGTATCCGACAGCTCTGACCCTAAAACCTGATTCGCGCGTAAACGACGGCGGCACCGTGTGACGGCATTCCGCGCGGCCGCGGGCCGGACGCCCAGGACGAGCCCGGCATTCCCGGCGGGCGGCCGCGCCGAAACGGCGTGACCCGGCGGTCACGGTCGCTGGTTCTCGGGCCCGTAGACGACTGAGACGTTGCCCGAGCTGGTTCGCACGGTGATCTGGCGCGGGGCGGTCGGGTCGGTGCGGACCCCGATGGTCCGGTCGCCGGACGACGAGTGCGCCGTGACCAGATACGGCAGCTGGGTGTCCGGCACCGCGACCCGCACGTCGCCGCTTGACGACGTCGCCGTCACGTCGTCGGGCACGACCGTCAGCCGCAGCGACACGTTGCCGGATGACGAGTGCGCGTACACGGACGTGGCGGCCAGCCCGGCGGCGCGCACGTCGCCTGACGACGTGCTCAGCCGGGCCGTGCCGGAGCCGCCGGAGATGATGACGTTGCCGGACGACGTGCCGAGGTCGAGCGAACCGCGCAGGCCGGTCGCCCGGATGTCACCGGACGACGAGTGCGCCACCACCGTCAGGCCGGCCGGGACGGTGATCCGCAGGGTGGCGCCGCAGCTGAGCGTGAAGGTCCGGCCGCAGCGCGCGCTCACCTTCGCCGTGCCACCGGAGACGTCGAGACGCAGGCTGGGCGCGTGGATCGTGCTGGTCAGGTGCGCGTCGACGACGGCCGGCCCGCCGTCCGTGCCGGTCAAAATCACGTTCCCGCTGGACGTGCTCACCTCCAGCCGGGTGATCGACGCCGGCAGGACGGCGTGCTGGTCGTGCTTGTCCCGGCCGGTCGTCCAGTTCAGCGCCTGGCTTCCGGCGAGGGCGGTGAGGCCCAGCGCCAGCACCGTCCCGAGGACGAGCAGGACGCCGCGGGCGCCCCGGTAGCCGGCGGCCGAGCGGACCGCGGCCGGGCCGCCGCCGTGGCCGTGGCCGGCCGTCGCGGTGGAGGTGTCGGCCATCGCGCTGTCTCCCTCGGAGGCGGGACCGGTGGTGGGCGGGTTCAGTTCTGGCATGGCAGGTCCACTCGCAGGGTCGTGCCCGTCCCTGGCGCGCTGTGGACGGAGAAGGTGCCGTCGACGGCCAGCGCCCGGTCGCGCAGCCCGGACAGGCCTGAGCCGCCAGCCTCACTGGCGCCGCCCGCGCCGTCGTCGCTGACCTCGACCTCCAGCCGGTCGCCGGCGCGGCGGGCGACGATCCGGGCGGTCTGCGCCGCGGCGTGCCGGGCGATGTTCGTCAGCGCCTCGGCGACGAAGAAGTAGGCGACGGCCTCGACCTCGGCCGACGGCCGGGGTGCCACCGCGACGTCCAGGGTCACCGGTATGGGACAGCGCGCGGCAAGGCCCGGGAGGGCCCCGTCGAGGCCCCGGTCGGTGAGCACCGCGGGGTGCAGGCCTCGGGCGAGGTCACGCAGTTCGACGAGGGCGCGCTTGGTCTCGGCGTGCGCCTCGGCGAGCAGGCCGCGGGTGCCGTCGGGGTCGGCCGTGAACCGCTCCTGCGCGCGCCCGAGCGTCATCGCGACGGAGACGAGCCGCTGCTGGGCCCCGTCGTGCAGGTCACGCTCGATCCGGCGGCGTTCGGCGGCCGCGGCGGTGACCATGCCGGCCCGGCTGGCCTCCAGGTCCGCCACCCGGCGGGCCAGCGCCTCGGAGCCGCGCGGGCACAGCATCCGGCGGGCGATGGCGAGCTCCAGCGCCGCGAGCCCCTGGGCCAGCCACGGTGCCGCGACCAGCGCCAGCACGCCGACGACGACGTGCACGGCGACCGATCCGCCGTAGCCGAGGTCGACGCCGACCACCTCGTCGGGCCCGCCCAGCCGGTGCCCGTAGGCGGGGAACAGCAGGAAGGCGATCGCGCCGCCCCAGAACGTCGCGACCACCCAGCCGCCCACCCAGCCCAGCAACGGCAGCACGAACAGCGCGTAGACGGTCTCCAGCCAGCTGCCGCCGGTGCGCAGCCGGGCCCACATCCGCGACCAGGCCCGGCCGAGCCAGCCGGAGCCGGGCGACGCGCCAGGCGGCACCAGGCGCAGCGGCAACGGCTCACCCAGGTAGGCCCTGCACCGCCAGGACTCGAACCGCGCGAACTGGTGGGCCAGCGCGAGCGCCAGCCACAGCAGCGGCAGCCCGACCGGCATGAGCCACACGGTGGACGCGCCGGCGACGACGAACGTGAGCACGAGGGCGAAGCTGAGCGTCCCCAGCAGCGTCGTCTGGGCGGCGAGCATCGTCGTCAGCCAGGCCCGCCGTCCGAACGTCGCCCGCAGCGCCGTGCCGAGCGTGTTCATCGGGCACACCCCCCTGCCCCGGCTGCCCGGGAGCGTCTCGCGCCCGCGGGGGCCGGCGCCCGCCCTGGACCTGGTCGCGTCGTCATCTCGTTCGCGTCCCGCTGTTCTCGCCGTCGACCGGCGCGTCGTGCGCCGCAAAGTCCCGCTGCCCGGGACGTCTGTTCGACCGTAGATCGGTTTGGCGGCCGGGACGATCGCGCTGGCCCACCAATCCCTACTGGGGATAACCCGACCCGTGGGCCTGCGGCCGGCCTGCCCGCCGGCCGCGTGTTCCCTGGCGGGGCCGGTCGGGCCGCCCGGGCGGGCGATCCAGTCCGCCCGGCGCTTTCGGGTGCCTGGCCTGACGTCCGTTGATACGAACAGTGCCGGTACCAAGAGCGGTGCCGGTACCAAGAGCAGAGCCGGTAGCAAGAGCGGTGCCGGTACCAAGAGCAGAGCCGGTACCAGGCACGGAGCCGAGGACGGTGGCGCATGGTGGCGGTGGCGGCAGGCCAGGGCGACGGGGCGGCGGTGGGGGAGCGGGTTGCCGCGCTCGCCGGGGTGCGGGTGCTGGAGGCGTCCGTGACGCGGGCGGGCCGGATCGCCGGGATGCTGCTCGCCGACCTCGGCGCGGAGGTCGTCCGGGCGCAGCGCGGGCCGGCTGCCGCTGGCGGGCCTGCGGGTCGTCGACCTGTCCTCCTACCTGGCCGGGCCACTGATCGGGGAGATCCTCGCGGACTGGGGCGCAGACGTCGTCAAGGTCGAGCCCCCGGACGGTGACCCGTGCTCGACCGGCCTGACGGGCGATCCGCGGCCCCCGCCCTCTTCCCGGGAGAGCGGGGCGGACCCGGGCCGGTCCTCTGGTCAGCCGTGGTGCGGGTGGACCGGGCGGTGGCCGGCGACCTGGTAGAGGCGGGCCGCTCCGGTCGCCCCGGCGAGCTCGCCGGGGGACAGCGCGCCCAGCGCCCGACGGAGCTCGTCCAGCCGTTCGGAGGTGACCAGCCCGGTGGCCAGCGCTGTGCCGTGGGTGGCCTCCAGCGCCTCCTCGACGAGCCGGCCCGACGGGTCGCCGGGCAGCGGCGAGGTCGTGACGTCGACCGTCACGTCCACCAGCCCGGCCGCCGTCAGCAGCGCCGGCAGCCGGGGCCCGATCATCGGGTCGCCGCCGCGGACGCGGATGGTCATCGACAGCAGGTCGATGAACTCGGCGACGGCCGGGTTCGCGAGGGCCGTGCCGGCGCCGGCGGCGAAGCCGAAGTAGATGTCCTCGACGGCGACCACCCCGCCGGGGCGGACCGCGGCGGTCATCGCGCGCAGCGTCTCCACGGGCTCGGCCAGGTGGCCGAGCAGCAGCCGGCTGTAGGCCAGGTCGAAGCCGCCTCGGGCGACCGGCAGCCAGCTGGCGTCCGCGTTCATCCAGGCGATCCGGGCGCCGACCCGGGCCGCGTTGTGCCGGGCCACGGCGAGCGACGCCGGGTTCGCGTCGATGCCGATCACCTGGCCGCCCGGGCGCACCCGGCCGGCCAGCAGGATGCTGACCTGGCCGTGGCCGCAGCCGACGTCCAGGCAGCGCCAGCCGGGGCGCAGGCCCAGGCTGGTCAGGAAGGCCACCGTGCCCGGCTCCAGCGCCCGCGCCTGGGCCGCCAGCCGGTGCGCGTCGGCCGCGCCGCCGTGCAGCGCGTACCCGACCGTCGGGCGGACGGGCCGCGGGGCCGACGGCCCGGCGTCGACGTCCTCACGCGGCAGCTCGCCGACCAGCGCTTCCGGCGGGCGCGGCGGGGCGGCGGCCGGCCGGGCCGTCGCCGGCGGAGCCACCCGGTCGACGGTGATGCCGTTCGGGGGAGCGAGATCGACGTAGCGCCCGGGACCGCCGCCGGGCGCCTCCGTGACCCGCGAGCCGGCCCCGAGGGTCGTCCCGGCGCCGTGCGGGGATCCCACCTCTCGCGGCGTCCCCGTCCCGTTCGGGGTTCCCGTCCCGTTCGGCGTCCCCACCTCTCGCGGCGTCCCCGCCCCGTTCGGTGTCCCCGCCCTGGGCCGCGTCCCGGGGCCGCGCGGCGTCCCGGCGTCGCCAGGCGGGTGTGGTGGGACGGCCGGGGGCGACTGCACCGGGCCCTGGGTGGTGGTCTGGTGGGCGGTCGCCTGGTCGGCGAGCTTCGCGAACCAGGACCAGGCCCGGCCGGCGGCCCGGTCCGCGCGCCCGGCCAGGTCGGCCAGATGCGGGTGATCCGCCCGGTGTGGGTGTGCCCGCGGAGTGGGGCGATCCGCCGGATGGGGGCGCTCGGCGGGGTAGGGGTCCGGCATGGCCGCGCCGGTCGCGGGTCCTTCTCCGACGGGGTGGCCGTCGGGCCGCCCGTACGGGTCATGGTCGTCGAGGTCGGTGCGTTCGACGCCGTAAGGCCCCGGGCCGGTGGCCGGCCACGTGCGCGGCCCCGCGGCCTGCGTGTGCCTCGAATCCCCGCCGGTCTGGTCGGCCATCCCGTCCCCCCCGGTGCACGGCAGACCTCATCGTCCGCCCGGGCGGCGCGGTACCGCCACCTGGGACGTCGCGGTGCCCGCCGGCCGGGTCAGGCTGGAGGGACGGCCGCGGCAGCGCGGTCGCGCAGCTCGTAGCGGACGACCTTGCCGGTCGCGTTCAGCGGCAGGGCGTCGACGATCTCGACGTACCGCGGCGCCTTGAAGTTCGCCATCCGGTCGCGTGACCAGGCGATGATCTCGGCGGGGGTCGGCCGTGGCTGGCCGGTGCGCGGGAGGACGTAGGCCATGCCGACCTCGCCGAGCCGGGCGTCCGGGACGCCCACGACGGCGACCTGGGCGATGGCCGGGTGCTCGGCCAGCATGCTCTCGATCTCCGCCGGGTAGGCGTTGAAGCCGCCGACGATGAACATGTCCTTCTTGCGGTCGGTGATCGCGATGTTCCCGCCGTCGTCCATCACGCCGATGTCGCCGGTCTTCAGCCAGCCGTCGGCGTCGATGGTCTCGGCCGTCGCGGCGGGGCTGTCCAGGTAGCCCTTCATGATGTTGAAGCCGCGTACGACGATCTCGCCGGGCTCGCCGCGCGGCACCTCGGTGCCCGCGTCGTCGACGACACGGACCTCGATCCCCTCCAGCGCCCGGCCGGAGGTGCGGGAGACCAGCTCGGGGCCGTCGGTGTGCCGGCACATGGCGACGGTCCCCGTCGTCTCCGTCAGCCCGTAGCCGGTGACGACGGTCCGCAGGCCCAGGTCCGCGCGCAGCCGCCGGACGAGCTCGGCCGGCACGGCCGCCGCGCCGGTGACGGCGAGCCGCCAGCTCGACAGGTCATAGCCGGTCAGGTCGCTGTTCAGAATCGTCTGGTACACCGCCGGCGGCCCCGGCAGCATGGTGATCTTCTCGTCCTCGACCAGGCGCATCACCGCCGGAACGTCGAACACGGGGTACGGGACCAGGGCCGCGCCGACCAGCAGGCTCGCGAGGAGGCCGGCCTTCAGCCCGGCAGTGTGGAAGAACGGGTAGACGAGCAGGTAGCGGTCGCCGTGGCCGAGGCCGATGACGTCGGCCCAGGCGGAGTAGAGCCGGGTCGAGGGGCCGTGGGCGAGCATCGCGCCCTTCGGCTTCCCGGTGGTCCCCGAGGTGAAGATGATGTCGCTGACGTCGGTGCCGGTGAGCGCCGCCGCGCGCGCCGCGGTCACCTCGGCCGGGACGGCGGCGGCGCGGGCTGCGAAGTCCGACCAGGCGGTGGCGGCCTCGCTCACCGGGCCGTCGAGCACCACGACCTCGCCGAGGGCGGGCAGGTCCGGCTCGGCGAGGATCGCCGCGGCGTAGTCCGTCGCGAGGAAGTCGGTGACGGTGAACAGGACTCGCGCGCCGGTGGCGCGCAGCAGACCCGCGGCCTCGCCGGCCTTGAACCGGCTGTTCACCGGCACCAGGGTCGCGCCGGCCCGGTAGATGCCGAGCGCGGCCACCATCCAGCGGTAGCCGTTCGGCGCCCAGATGGAGACCCGGTCGCCGGGCTCGACGCCGCCGGCGACGAGCGCGCGGGCCGCCTCGTCGGCGGCCTCGGCGAGCTGGCCGAAGGTGAGCCGGACGGCGCCGTCGACCAGCGCCTCATCGGACGGCCAGCGGCGGGCGGCTCGGTCCAGGACGGCCGGGATGGTCGGCGGCGGCGCTTCGTCCGCGGTCGAACCGTCGACGCCAGTGCGGTCGGTGGTGGTCATCCTGCTCTCCGCTTCGTCGCGATGGCTCGATCGGTGGTGGCTGAAGAATATATGTTATGTAATCTGGGCCAATGGTCACTGCCTGAGCGGCTCGGCCCGGCCCGGGCGGACCCCGCCCGGTGCCCGCTGGCCCGCCCCCCGACGCGGTGCTCACTGGCCCGCCGCCAGCCTCGCGGTCACCGGCGCGCAGGTGCGTCGCGGACGCGTGGCCAGTGCCTGGAGCGGCGTGAGCGGGGTGCGGGCGGCCGGCGCGACAGCGGGGATCCCGGGCCGGCGGTAATCGCCCCAAGGAGAGCTCGGGAGGCGGGCGGTGAGCCGGTGCGTGAGTCTCCGCGGGAGCCTTGGGGCGCTGTTTCCCGATGGTTACCGCCGTATGCCAGAAAGCACTATCGCGACGGGCGTCGAGCGGGGATGCGACGTGACGCAGATTACTCCGAATATGAATCGGTTGTGCTCGATGGGTTTGGCGCCGACGCCGCCGGAACCCGGCATGAAGAGGTGCGCGCCTGTCATTCCGTCGCGTTGTTCGACCTGCCGGTCTGTTTCGTTCAGGCCGGGCCCGAAGGGGTCTCTCGGCGGCGCCTCGATGGCGGGTGGTGGGTCGCCGCGCGGGGGCTACGCGGTGTGACGACAGGTCATCGGCGGCAAAACGGCCGGCCTACGGTGTTGTCTCACCGATGCGATTGAGACAACTGCCGTGCGCCCCGTGGCCACTTGCCGATCCCCCGTCATCCCTTGGATGCGAGGGGTCAGTAGAGTTGCCCTCTACCTTCCGGGCAAAGGGGGCGGACAGGGGACCGAGGGGAAACCGTGGTCCCCTCGGCGGCTCACGCTGCCCGGTGGGGCCAGAGCGCGGATACCCGGCCGGTGCGGCCCGCCGTTTACCCGCCCACTCGCCCCACAGGCCACCCCCGTAGCCAAGGCGCCCTGACCGCGGGCGTCGGACGAGAGGACCGGATGCTCCAGAACTGGCCCATCCGAACGAAGCTGGTGGTAATTCTCATCGTCCCCTTGGTCGCCCTTGCCGTGCTCAGCGCGATACAGGTGCGGGGGAACGTCAACCGAGTACAGGAAGCGCAGCGGACGAAGGCGCTGGCCGCGTTCTCGGTTGAGGTGAACAGCCTGGTCAACGACATCCAGAACGAGCGTCTCGGGTCTCAC
The DNA here is from genome assembly GCF_000966285.1 of Pseudofrankia sp. DC12. Classification (NCBI taxonomy): domain Bacteria; kingdom Bacillati; phylum Actinomycetota; class Actinomycetes; order Frankiales; family Frankiaceae; genus Pseudofrankia; species Pseudofrankia sp. DC12. Next base: position 455,323 of record NZ_KQ031391.1, on the reverse strand, counting down.
ACCGTCACCGCGTCCCACTATGCCGGCCCGCCCGCGGTGATGAAGGCGGCCCGCCCCCAGGTCGACGCCGCGCTCGGGGCCTTCCGCGTCAGTGAGGCGAAGCTGCCCGGCACCGCTCGCGCCGCCCTCGGTGGCCAGCTCACGAACGTCGACGGCATTCTCGCCAAGCTCAAGGCGCACCGGGACGCGATCGACCGGCAGCAGATGGACCTCAACGGTGACGTAGCGTACTGGGACCCGCTGGTCGCCGCGCTGCTGGGCCTCGACGGCGAGGTCGCGTCGGGCAGCAAGGACACGGCGGTCGTCTACGGCGTGAGCACGCTCGTCGCGATCAGCCAGGCGAAGGAAGCGCTGTCCCAGCAGACCGGCGGTATCAACCGGGTGCTGTTCCTCAATGACAGCAGCGCGCTGGAGCAGACCCGCATCGAGGTCGGCCAGGAGACCGCGTGGCTGCAGCAGTACCAGGCCACCGCGAGCCCGGCGCAGAAGCAGTACCTCACGGACGCCGTCGGTCTGGACACGAACCCGAACTCGCTGATCGAGCGGGTCGGCTCGATGCGCGACGACATGCTGGCCGCGAAGCAGAGCGGCCAGGCGCCCAACGTCAACATCGGGGACTGGTCGACCGCCTCGCAGCTGATGATCGCGAAGATGCACGACGTCGAGACCCGGGTCTCCGAGGACCTCGTGGCCACGTCGAGCCAGATCTCCAGCAAGGCCGTCAAGGACTCGTTGGTCTCCAGCCTCGCGGTGGCGCTGATCCTGCTGCTGTCGGTGCTGATCTCGCTGCTGGTGGCCAGCCCCATGATCCGCCAGCTGCGCCGGCTGCGGGAGGGGGCGCTGGAGGTCGCCGACCACCGGCTGCCCGAGGTCGTCGAGCGGCTCCACAAGGGCGAGCCGGTCGACCTCGACGCCGAGACGTTCCCGGTGCCCGCGACAACCCGCGACGAGATCGGGCAGCTCGCCGAGGCGTTCGGCACCGTGCACCAGGTCGCCGTGCGCACCGCGGTCGAGCAGGCCGCGATGCGCAAGAGCATCGGTGACACGTTCCTCAACCTCGCCCGCCGCAGCCAGGCGCTGATCCACCGCCAGCTGAAGGTCATCGACGCCCTGGAGCGCAAGGAGACCGACCCGGACGAGCTCGAGGAGCTCTTCCGCCTCGACCACCTGGCGACCCGGATGCGCCGCCACGCCGAGGACCTCATCGTCCTGTCGGGCTCCAAGCCCGCCCGTGGCTGGCGGCGGCCCGTCCCGATCAAGGACGTCGTGCGCGGTGCCGTCGCCGAGGTCGAGGACTACACCCGGGTGAAGGTCCTGCCGGTCGGCGGTGGCGCGATCAGCGGCCACGCCGTCGGTGACGTGATCCACATGCTCGCTGAGCTGATCGAGAACGCCACCTCGTTCTCGCCGCCGCACACCCCCGTGCACGTCACGGGCCACGAGGTCTCGAACGGCTTCGCGATCGAGATCGAGGACCGCGGCCTGGGGATGAACCCGGCCGAGTTCAAGGCCCTCAACGACCGGCTGGAGAACCCGCCGCCGTTCGACCTGACCACCTCCGAGCGGCTCGGCCTGTTCGTCGTCGGCCGCCTGGCCGAGCGGCACAGCATCAAGGTCCGCCTGCGGACGTCGCCGTACGGCGGCACGATGGCGATCGTCCTGATCCCGGGCCCGCTGCTGCGGGCCGCGGAGAACGACACCCCGACCGACGTGGCGCCGGCCGTCCCGTCCGGCCCCGATGCCTCCCGCGAGTTCGCCGCGGTCGGTGGGCGCCCGGTCGCCACCGACACCGAGCCGATCGACTTCGGTGGGCCGATACTCGCCCTGCCGCCGGGGCCGTCGCTGGGCGCCGGGCTGGCCGACGACGACGTCGACCCGCCGACCACCGGCTTCGGCACCCGCTCGGGCCCCCCGACCGGAGCCCTCGCGCTGCCCGCCGCCGCGGGCACCTTGTCCCCGGACGACCTGCCGGCCCCACCGCGGCTGACCGACCCGGCCCCGCCGGTCCCGCCGCTGGGCCTGGAGGACATGGGCCCGCGGGCCATGTTCGGCGTGACGCCGCCGCGCGCGGGCGACGACGAGCCGCTGCTCGACGACCTGCCGGTGTTCGCCACCGTCCGGTCCAGCTGGTTCATCGCCGACCGGCCGCGGCGGCAGATCGCCCCGCCGGCGGCTGGCGAGGACCCGCTGCTGGGCCCGCTGGCCTCGGGTCCCGAGGCCCCGACCTCCTACTCGACTCCGACCACCGCCTACAGCGCGCCCGTGACCCCGCCGCGGAACCCAGTGACCGGCTCGCCCGAGTCGCGGTTCGGGCTGGACCTGCCGAGCCGGACCTCCCCGCGCCACCAGCAGCCGGGCGCCGATGCCCCGCCGCCACGCGCGGACGGGTTCGGCCCGGTCACGCCGGCGGGCGGCTACGCGCCCGGCGGCCCAGCCCGGCCGCGGCCGGCCCCGGCCGCGCCGACGACCGAGGTCGGGCTGCCGCGCCGGATGCGGCGGGCCAACCTGGCGCCCGAACTGCGCCGGGACAGCCCGCAGCCCGCCCGGCCGCCGTCGGTCGTGGCCGGGCCGCGTTCTCCGGAGGAGATCCGGTCGATGATGTCGTCCTTCCAGTCCAACTTCGGTCGTGGCCTGGCGGACGGACAGGGTTCCAGTGACGGTGACGATCAGAGGAAGGTGACCTGATGAGCCCGGTTGGGCCGTCCGAGAACATGAGCTGGCTGCTCAACAACCTCGTGAAGAAGGTGCCTGAGGTCACCTACGCGATCGCGCTTTCCTCGGATGGTCTGCTGCTCGCCACGTCGGCGGGAATGGACCGGGCAACGGCGGACCAGCTGGCCGCCGTCGCGTCGGGCTTCAACAGCCTGGCCCGCGGCGCGGGGCGTTTCTTCGGCGGGGGCAGCGTCCGGCAGACCATCGTCGAGATGGAGCAGGGCTTCCTGTTCGTCACGGCCGTCGGTGACGGCGCGTGTATGGCGATCCTGTCGAGCCCCGGCGCGGACATCGGTCTCATCGCGTACGAGATGGCGCTCCTCGTGACCAGGGTCGGCGAGTTCCTCACGCCGGAGCTGCGTGCCGAGATGCAGGCGGCGCTACCCATCTAGGTGAGCGGGGCAGCCAAGGCTGGGGGAAGTCTCACCGGGAATCGTCAGGCAGGAGAGTCGGAGTGTCGCGAGACGAGGAGTGGTTCGACGACGAGGCCGGGCCCGTTGTTCGTCCCTATGCGGTCACCGGGGGACGCACCAGGCCCAACAAGGGCTCGCTCGAGCTGGTCGCCCTGGTTACGACGACGTCGCACGGCCGGGCCGCGGCCAGTTCGCTCGACCCCGAGCAGCGCGCCATCGCGGCGCTCTGCCTGCGGCTGCAGTCCATTGTGGAGATTTCCGCCCGGCTGAACATTCCGGTCGGTGTGGTCCGGGTCCTCGTCGGCGACATGCTCGACGCGGGGCTCGTCACGGTGCACCGGCCAGCACGACCCACGAACCGGCCCGAGCAGGCACTGATCGAGAAGGTGCTCGATGGACTACAGGCCCTCTAGCGCGAGGCCGCCGAGGAATGACGCCGTCCCTTCCCCGAGTCCGGTAAAGATCATCATTGCCGGCGGGTTCGGGGTGGGCAAGACGACCTTCGTGGGCTCCGTCAGCGAGATCACCCCGCTGACGACAGAGGCCGCGATGACCGCCGCCAGCATCGGCATCGACGACACGTCGGCCGTGGGCGGCAAGACGACCACCACCGTGGCCATGGACTTCGGCCGGATCAGCCTGCTCGACAGCGTCATCCTCTACCTGTTCGGCACGCCGGGACAGGACCGTTTCTGGTTCATGTGGGACGAGCTGGTGCTCGGCGCGATCGGCGCCGTGGTGCTGGTCGACACCCGCAGGCTGGCGGACTCGTTCCCTGCGATCGACTACTTCGAGGAGCGGGACATCCCGTTCCTGATCGCGCTGAACCAGTTCGACGGTGCGAAGCGGTACGAGGTCGCCGACGTGCGCAAGGCGCTCGACCTGGAGTCGAACCGCCCGGTCGTGATGTGCGACGCCCGGCGGCGCGAGTCCGTCCGCCAGGCGCTGGTCGCCCTCGTGCGGCACGCGCTGGACGTGGTCGCGTCCGAGAACCGGGAGCACGACCTCGCCGGCACCTGAGCGGGCCATGGTCCGTCGCCGGCGCGGTGGGCCGGCCGAGGCGGGAGCCTCGGCCGCCGCGCCGCGGGGCGCCGGCCGGCCGTCTGAGGCGCCGGCCGGCTCGGCCCGTGCCGAGCGAGCCGGCGTCATCCTGGCGCAGCTGTTCCGCGCGCAGGACTTGGACGCCGAAGGGGGCGGCGTCAGGGGCCGGTGGGGGCCGCCGGGCGAGCCGGCCGGCCCGACCAACGGTCGGTGACCGCTCGGAGGAGCGCGTGCTAGATCTGCTGGGCCTGGACGACGTGACCCAAGCCGCCTATCGGCTGTGGCTGCGCGACGAGGACCTCGACATCCAGGCGGTGAGCGACAGCCTCGGCCAGCCGGCCGCCCTGGTCGCGGCCGCGCGTGACCGGCTGATCGCGCTGTCGCTGCTGGTGCCGGACGTCAACCGGCCCGGCCGCCTGCTGGCCGTGCACCCCGAGGCGCCGCTGGCGCAGCTCATCCAGGACCGGCACGAGCAGCTGATCCGCCAGCACGAGCACCTGGTCCGGGCCCACGCCCAGGTCGGGACGCTGGTCACCGAGTTCATGGCGAGCCGTTCGATGCTCGCGAGCGGCGAGACGGACCTGCTGCGGCCGACGACCACCGAGGGCCTGCGCGTCGAGCTCTCGGCGATGATCGCTGGTGCCCGCCACGAGGTGCTCTCGGTCCGCACCCGCACGACGCTCGCCGCGATCGCCGCGGAACTGCTCCCGCTGGAGCTGGAGGCGCTGCGCCGCGGGGTCGCGGTGCGGACCGTCGTGGCCCGGCCGCGGGCCGGGCTCGCCTGGGTGCTGCCCCGGCTCGAGCACCTGGCCGACATCGTCGCGGCCGGCGCCGAGATCCGGCTCGCCGACGACCCGTCGCTGGACATCACGGTCGTCGACCGCCGGGTCGGCGTCGTCCGGTTCGCCTCCCTCCCGGGCGGTGGCGCGCTGGTGATCCGCACGCCGGACGTCGCGCTGCTGGCCGGCGCGATGTTCGACCAGATGTGGGGGAACGCCGACCCGCTTGGGCGGGCCGAGGCCCGCCAGGTCGAGCCGCTGGCGGACGACGGCCGGGCCGACAACTGGCTGGCCGCGGGCGTGCCGGCGGCCGGGCTCCCCGAGCGGGCCGGCAACGGCAGCGCCGCCGCCAGCAACGGCGCGGCCCGGACGGCCACGGACGACACCGAGCCCTGCGCCCAGCCTGGCGCCGAGGTTGTCGCGCCGGCCGCCGGGCCCGACCAGCCGGCCGCTGACGGCGCGACGGAGCAGGCTCTCTCGGCCGCGGAACTGCTGTTGCTGGCGCTGCTCGCCGACGGCCTCAAGGACGAGGCGGTGGCCCGGGCGCTGGGGGTCTCGGTGCGCACGGTCCGCCGGATGGTGGCGGAGCTGATGCACCGGCTCGACGCCCGCAGCCGGTTCCAGGCGGCCCTGCTGGCTCAGCGGAAAGGCTGGTTGTAGCACTGTTGTGTTTCGATTTGTTGGTTGTGGCAGGACGATGCCACCGCAACTAGTTGCCACCCTGGTTGGCCCGGAACGGCGCACGGGCGTCGGCGTTCTGCCGCACACTTCCACCCGAGACACCGCATCGCCCGTGGGTGCGAATCAGTGGTCTGGGCCTGCCGGTCGCCGACGGGTGCGGCTGGGAACCCGGCGTCCGCCACCGTCGCAACCATTCTCGCCGACGCACCGTCGCGTCCGCGCGGTCGCCGGCACCGTCGCCGGAGTGGGCCAGGACGGTTCTCACGGCTCGGCCGGATCGACCGATGAACGCTGTGAGGAGAGACACAGTGCCGAGAAACCAACCGCGTGCGCACGCGCTCCGTGAGGCACCGGCGGGAGGTACACGGTGAGTCACCGGACGCTGATCGTGGCCCGGATGAACCCGTCGGACGAGGAGAAAGTCGCCCAGATTTTCGGCGACTCCGACGCGGGTGAGCTGCCGCACCTCGTCGGGGTGTCGCGCCGGGAGTTGTTCGCCTTCCACGGGCTGTACTTCCACCTCATCGAGGCGGAGAACGGCATCAATGCGCCGCTGGCGAATGTCCGTGGACACCCGCTGTTCATCGACGTCAACACCAGGCTCGAGAGCTACATCACCGCCTACGACCCGGCGACCTGGCGGGGCCCGCGCGACGCGATGGCCCGCAGCTTCTACACCTGGACGGCGCCCGAGGCCGGCTGACCTGTTCCGGCCGGGACCCCGCCCGGCCGGTACCGGCCGGGCGCCCCTGCTCGGCCGGCACCTTCCCGGAACCACCGCGACTGAGCCGTCGTGGCGGGACCGGTCCCGCGGCGTGGCCCCGCCGCGGCGGCACCCGGCCCGGGCCTGTGTGTCACCCGGTCAGCGCGCGGCCTGCTACCGCGCGCTCCGGTGTGGCGACGGCCCACGCCGGACGGCTGGTGCGGGAAACACCCCGGGACCGGGTGCGCGGATCGTCCGCCAGCCGCCAGCCGCCAGCCGCCAGCCGCCAGCCGCCAGCCGCCAGCCGCCAGCCGCGGGTGACCGGCGTCCGCGGCGGGAAGTCCGCCAAAGCTCGGGCACCAATCGCCTGGAAAGGCATCTCCGCGCGTACGCCCTTCCCGGGCTTTCGCGCGGCATTGAGGCGACGGCTTACCGGGCGTTGGCAGGCATTTGTCGGGTCGGCGTCCGGCAGTTGCCGTTGCCCCGCATCACCACCCCATTTTCATCGAGGTTTCGAAGAGAGTTTCCCCCGGCTCGCCGCACCGGATTTTTGGATGACGGCCAGACTGGCTGGCAGGAAGGTGATGGCCGCGACATCCCGGGTGGGATCCGGCCCATCAAGCCACGCATGGGTGGTAGTTCTGTGACAAGCGCATCCTCCGGAGGTAAGAACATGCCCCAGCAGTGGGACTCCGCCGCCCTCTTTGAATTCCTAGTAACCCGGGCCGGGCTTCCCGAGGACGACCTGCCGGCCACGCTCGACGTCACGTTCGAGGACATCGGGCTGGACTCGCTGGCCTATCTGCAACTGCAGTCGGAGGTGGTCGAGTCGGTCGGTGTGGAGCTGCCGGCCGACCCGCCGCCCGGCTACACCCTCGCCGACATCCTGGCCGCCGTGAACCGCGAAATGGCCGCCTGAACTGCGCTTTCGCCTGACCCGCTGGCCGCCCGCGAGCCGGCCAGCCGACGGGCCGGAGCGTCCCGTGACACCTGTGCGCGCACCTCGAGAACAACGAGGCCACCGGGTGAGAGGGCGGGCCCGCACCCACCTGCCACACCGCCGCCCCGAGACGCCGAAACCCCCCGAGGAGACCCCCCGTGAACGGCCACACCGACAACTCGATCTACATCGACGCCAGTCTCGAAACCGTCTTCAGGCTCACCAACGACCTCACGACCTGGCCACAGCTGTTCACCGAGTACGCCGCGGTGGAGATTCTTGAGGCCCGTGACAACACCTTCAAGTTCCGCCTGACGATGCATCCCGACGAGAACGGCCAGGTGTGGAGCTGGGTCTCCGAGCGGACCCTCGACCCGGTGAACCACCGGGTCCGTGCCTACCGCGTCGAGACCGGCCCCTTCGAGTTCATGCACATCGAGTGGACGTACCTGGCGGAGGGCGCCGGCACGCGAATGCGCTGGGTGCAGGACTTCCGGATGAAGCCCACCGCGCCGGTCGACACCGCGGGCATGGTGGTGCGCATCAACACCAACACCCCGCGCGAGCAGGCAGCCATCAAGGAAAAGGTCGAGAAGCTGGCCCGTGCCGCCGCGCTCGGCGCCGGGAGCGCCCGGTGACCCCCGGGGCCGCCCCCGCGGCGCCGAAGGTCGTCTCCATCCACGACGTCGCGGCCAACCGCCGCCGTGGCGGTGACATCCGCACGATCCTCTCGCCGCTGACCGTGGGCGCGAAGGCCGGCTTCATGGGCACGCTGACGCTCGCCCCCGGCGAGATCGTCACCGAGCACTGGCACCCGTACTCGGAGGAGTTCCTCTTCTGCGTGCGCGGCGAGGTCACCGCCCGGTTCAACGGCGCGGAGTACACACTGCCCGCCGAGAGCGGGGTGCTGATCCCCGTCGGCACCCGCCACCGGCTGGTCAACACCGGCGGCGAGACGGCGTTCTTCGTCTTCTGCTCCGGCCCGCTCGCCCCCCGGCCCGACCTCGGCCACGTCGACACCGAGGAGCTCTCCCCGGCCCAGGCGGCGGCACCGCACACCCCGGTCGGCACGGCATGACCCGCCGACGCACGGCGGTCACCGGCGTAGGGGTGGTCGCTCCCGGCGGCACCAGCCGCAAGGAGTTCTGGTCACTGATCACCGAGGGCCGGACGGCGACCCGCCGGCTGTCCTTCTTCGACCCGACGCCGTTCCGCTCCCAGGTCGCGGCCGAGTGCGACTTCGACCCACTGGCCGCCGGGCTGACCCCACGCGAGGTGGCCCGCAACGACCGGTTCGTCCAGTTCGCCCTCGTCGCGGCCGCCGAGGCGGTCGCCGACTCCGGTCTGGAGCTGGGCGGTCTCGCCAGCGTCGGAGCAGCCCCCGACCCGGGCGGCCCGGTCGTCGGGGTCAGCCTCGGCAGCGCCGTCGGCGCCACCACCAGGCTGGAGAACGAGTACGTCGCCGTCTCCGACGGGGGCAGGCACTGGGAGGTCGACCCCCGCTACGGCAGCCAGTTCCTCTACCACGCGCTGATCCCCAGCTGCCTGGCGACCGAGGTCGCGACCCGGTTCGGCGCCCACGGGCCGGCGTTCGTCGTCTCGACCGGCTGCACCTCGGGGATCGACGCGATCGGCTACGCCCACCAGCTGATCGTTGATGGCGAGGCCGACGTCATGATCGCCGGCGCCTCCGACGCACCGCTGTCCCCGATCTCGATCGCCTGCTTCGACGCGATCCGGGCGACCTCCGCCCGCAACGACGACCCGGAACACGCGTCGAGGCCGTTCGACGTGACCCGCGACGGCTTCGTCATGGGAGAGGGCTCCGCGGTCCTGGTCCTGGAGGAGTACGGGCGGGCCGTCGCCCGGGGCGCGCACATCTACGCCGAGGTCGGCGGGTACGCGTCGCGCTCCAACGCCTTCCACATGACGGGCCTGCGCCCCGACGGCCTGGAGATGGCCGAGGCGATCCGCCTCGCGCTCGACGAGGCCCGGGTCGACCCGTCCGCGGTCGACTACGTCAACGCGCACGGCTCCGGCACCAAACAGAACGACCGGCACGAGACGGCCGCCTTCAAGCGGTCGCTCGGCGCGCACGCCTACCGGGTGCCGGTCAGCTCGCTGAAGTCGATGGTCGGGCACTCGCTCGGCGCGATCGGCTCCATCGAGGTCGCCGCCTGCGCGCTGACCATCGAGCACGACGTCGTGCCGCCCACGGCGAACTACTCGAAACCCGACCCCGAGTGCGACCTCGACTACGTGCCGAACGTCGCCCGGGACCACACCGTTGACGTCGCCCTCTCGGTCGGCAGCGGTTTCGGCGGCTTCCAGTCGGCGATCGTGCTGACGGCTCCGGGGACGGCGGCATGACCGAGCCCGCGCGGGGTGGCCCGCGCCAGCCACCTGGCGACAACGCGCGGATCAAGGACACGGAGACATGGTGACCACAGCCACCAGGCCCGCTCCAGCCACCAGGCCCGCCCCCGACCGGGCGGCCCGGCGCTCGCCGGTGACCAGGCCGATCGTCACCGGTCTCGGTGTGGTCGCACCGAACGGGATCGGCGTCGAGGAGCACTGGGCGGCGACGCTGCGCGGCGACCTCGCGATCACGCCGATCAGCCGGTTCGACGCCTCGGGCTACGCCGCCCGGCTCGCCGGGCAGGTCCCCGACTTCGACCCGAACGCCTACCTCGACAACCGGTTCATCGTGCAGACCGACCGCTGGACCTGGTTCGGGATGGCGGCGAGCCGCCTCGCGCTCGAAGACGCCGGCTACGACCCGTCCAGCCGGGACGCGTACGACACCTCGGTCGTCTTCGGCGCCGGGTCCGGCGGCAACGACTTCGGTCAGCGCGAGCTGTCCCGGCTGCACACCCGGGGCCGCGGCGCGGTCAGCGTCTACCAGTCGATCGCCTGGTTCTACGCGGCGACCACCGGCCAGACCTCGATCCGCCACGGCCTCAAGGGCCCGTCGGGAGTCGTCGTCGCCGACGGCACCGGTGGCGTCGACAGCCTGGCGGCGGCGCGGCGGACGATCCGGCGCGGCACCGCCACCGTGCTCGCCGGCGCCGCCGAGTCCGGCCTCACCCCATACGCGCTGACCTGCCACCTGTCCAGCGGGCGGGTCAGCACGGCCACCGAGCCCCAGGCCGCCTACAAGCCGTTCGACGTGCGGGCCCGCGGCTACCTGCCCGGCGAGGGCGGGGCGACGCTGCTCGTCGAGCACCCGGCGGCGGCGGCCGAGCGCGGCGCGGCCAAGAACTACGGCGAGATCGCCGGCTACGCGGCCACCCACGACGCCTTCCACCACAGCCAGGCGGCGCCGAGCCCGCTGTGGCTGGCCGTCGCGATGCGCCGGGCACTGGCCGACGCCGGCGTCGAGGCCGGCGAGGTGGACGTCGTCTTCGCCGACGGCGCCGGCTCGCGGGACCTGGACGCGCTGGAGGCCGCGGCGCTGCGGGACGTGTTCGGCGCCGGGGCCGTCCCGGTGACGGCCCCGCACGGCCTGGTCGGCCGGCTGTGCGCCGGCGGGTCCGCGCTGTCGACCGCCACGGCGCTGCTCGCGCTGCGCGACGGGGTGCTGCCCGCGGTCGGCAACCTCGACGAGCCCGACCCGGCCTACGGACTGGACCTGGTGCGCGAGCCGCGGCCGTGCGCCGCGCAGGTCGCGATGGTCGTGGCACGGGGCTTCGGCGGCTTCAACAGCGTGCTCGTCCTGCGGCGGCCCGCGTGACCGGTGCTCGCCGGCGATCCGGGCCGGCCCGCCGGCCAGGGCGCACCGCCCCGGCCGGTGCTGGCGGGACACCGACCTTCCGATCCGTTCCCCCGAGATGAGGAGCCCGATGTTCGCAGACCTGGCCGGAAAGCGCGCGCTGGTGACCGGCGGCACCCGCGGGATCGGCCGCGCCGTCGCCCTCGGCCTGGCCCGCGCCGGCGCCCACGTCGTCGTGAGCCACTCGCAGGAGAGCGAGGCGGCGGACAGCCTGCGCCGCGAGCTGAAGGAGACCGGCGGCAACCACCTGGTGATGATCGCCGACGCCAACGACCCGGCGGCTCTCGCGGCGCTTCTCGAGGCCACCGGAGCACACCTCGGTGGCCTCGACATCGTCGTGAACAACGTCGGCACGATCAACCACGTCCCCTACGGCCAGCTGTCGCTCGAGGACTGGAGCTCGGTCCTCATGACGAACCTGACCGCCACCCACCTCGTCACCCAGGGCGCGCTGCCGCTGCTGGGCGACGCCGGCTCGGTCATCAACGTCGGCTCGGGGGCCGGTGTCGTCGGCGTGCCGAACCGCGCGCACTACACGGCGGCCAAGACCGGCCTGATCGGCCTGACCCGGTCGCTGTGCAAGGAGCTCGGCGCCAAGGGAATCAGGGTCAACCTCGTCACCCCGGGCGTCACCGAGACCGACCACGCGGCCGGCATGCCGGCGAACGTCCGGGCGATGTACACGACCCGCATCCCGCTCGGCCGGCTCGGCAGCCCCGAGGAGATCGCCAACGTGGTGCTCTTCCTCGCCAGCGACGTCTCCAGCTACGTCAACGGCGCCAACTTCGCGGCTGACGGAGGGATCTGACCATGGCACGCACCGAGTACGACGTCGAGATGACCGAGGGCACCGGCGCCGGGGCCGCGGCCGCCGACCTGCCGTTCCGGGTGATGCTGACGATGCACGTCCACCCCGGCCGGGAGACCGAGTTCGAGCGGACCTGGCTGGAGATCGGCGACCAGATCACCGGCCACCCGGCGAACCTCGGCCAGTGGCTGGTCCGGTCCGCGGACGAGCCGAGCACGTACTACATCATGAGCGACTGGGTGAACGAGCGGCTGTTCCGCGAGTTCGAGCAGACTCCCGGCCATCTGGAGCACCGCAGGATCCTGCACCCGCTGCGCAGCAGCGGCTCGATGGTCACCGGCGCCCGGCTGGCCTTCCTGCCGGGCGCCGCGAGCACGCTCGAGCAGGCCGAGTCGGTGGCGGCCGCCGGATGAGCCGGGTCCGCGTGATGATCTGGGCCGTCGCCCCGGCCGGTGGCCCGGCGGCCGTCGAGGCCGCCTACCACGAGATCAGCGCCCAGCTCGTCGGCACGCCCGGCCTGCTCGGCAACCAGCTGATGCGCGCGGCCCGCGACCCGGGCCGGTTCGTCGTCGTCTCCGAGTGGGCCTCGATGGCCGACTTCGCCGCCTGGGAGCAGGGCGCGAGCCACAAGCCGGCCACCTCACCGCTGCGGCCGCTCCAGGACCCGGACCGCCGCCCGGTGATCTACGAGGAGGTCGCGGCCTACGACGAGTCAGGCGTGCTGGCCGACGTCGCCCACTAGCCCAACCCTGCCCAATCCCCGATGGGAATTCTTCCGATGAAGGTGCTCTTCTCCGCCGTGCCCATGCACGGCCACTTCTTCCCACTGGTCACGCTCGCGCACGCGTTCCGCGCGGCCGGGCACGAGGTGCTCGTCGGCGTGCCGGAGAACCTCGTCGACGCGGTCACCGGGGCCGGCCTGCCGGCCGCCGTCACCGGCCCGCCGATGGAGCTCAAGGACGTCATCATCAGCCGCCGGTCCGGCGAGGCGGCCACCGTCCCGACGACGCTGGAGGAGCGGCTAGCGGCCGCCGGGCGCGCCTGGGGCACGCTCGCCGGCAACTCCTTCGCCGGCACCCGGGCCCTGCTGGACGCGTGGCGGCCAGACCTCGTCATCGCCGAGCCGAGCGAGTTCAGCGCTCCGATGCACGCCGCGGCGCTCGGCATCCCGTGGGTGCGGCACAACTACGGGATCACCTGGCTGCCGCAGACCCTCCCGTTCACGGCCGAGGAGGTCGCCGGCGAGCTGGCCCAGCTCGGCCTCGACGGGCTGCCCGAGCCCGACGCCGTCATCAACGTCTGCCCGCCGAGCGTCGCCAGCGCCGAGGACGCGACGGCGCTGCCGTCCCGCTACATCCCCTACAACGGGCCGGGCCTGCTGCCGGCCTGGGCGCTCGCGCCGCGGACGAGGCCGCGGGTGCTGCTCACCTTCGGCAGCCTGGTGCCGCACGTCGGGTTCCGCGACTTCGTCGGCGTGCTGCGCGACATCGCGACCGGGGTGCCGAAGCTCGGCGCCGAGGTCGTCATCGGCTGCGACCCGGAGATCGCCACGAGGCTCGGTGACCTGGGCGACGGCGTGCTCTCCGTCGGCTGGCAGCCGCTGAACCTCTCGCTCGCCGCCACCGACCTGATCATCCACCACGGCGGCGCCGGCTGCACCCTCACCTCGCTGGCCTTCGGCACCCCGCAGCTGGTGTGCCCGCAGATCGGGGACCAGTTCCCCAACGCCTTCACCGTCATGGGCGTCGGCGCCGGGAAGCTGCTCATGCCCGAGCAGCTTGAGGTCGACACGGTGCTCAAGGAGGTCGGGGAGCTGCTCGCCTCCCCGGGCTACGGCGAGAAGGCCCGGGCCGTCGCCGCCGAGGTCGCCGCGATGCCGGCGCCGGCCCAGCTCGTCACCACCCTCGTCGAGCTCGCGGCGGGCTGACGCCCCCACTCCAGGCCCGCTCCCGGTACCGCGCCCGCGGTGCCGCCGGACCGGGCTCTCGCTGACACCTGACAGACCGTCCCGACCCACAGAGAGGGCCGCCCCATGGCCTCCATCGTGCCCGCCGAGAAGATCGACGTCGTCCGCCGGATCGAGCAGCTGGCGGTCGGCGCCGGCCTCGCCGCGATCGTGCAGACCGCCATCAAACTGGGAATACCGGACTCCTTCGACGACGGCAGCGTGACCGTCGACGAGCTGGCCAAGAGCGCGCAGGCGGAGCCGGGAACGCTGGCCCGGCTGATGCGCGCGCTGACCGTCCACGGGGTGTTCGACGAGGTCGAGCCCGGGCGCTACACCCACAACGACATGTCCCGCTACCTGCGCGAGGACGCGCCGATCCCGATCAAGTACCTGGTGCTGTGGATGGGCGCGGCGTGGACGTGGGAGGCCTGGCCCCGGCTCACCGACGCGGTCAGGACCGGGAAGACCGTCATCCCGGACATCTACGGTAAGGACTTCTACAGCTACCTCGGCGCCGAGGGTGCCGAGTCGGCGGTCGACTTCATGAAGGCGATGACGGCGATCACCGCGCTGTCCGCGGCGCCGATCGTGGACGGCTTCGACCTCACCGGCGTCGGCTCGGTCGCGGACATCGCCGGCGGCCAGGGCCGGCTGCTCGTCGAGCTGATGGAGCGCTTCCCGCACGTCAAGGGCACGCTGTTCGACCTGGAGAGCGTCGTCGCCAACGCCGACCCGAAGCTGCTGGAGGGCGGTGAGCTCGCCGAGCGCGCCACCATCGTCAGCGGCGACCTGTACGACAAGGTGCCGGTCGACGTCGACCTCTACATCCTCAAGAACATCCTCGACGCGCCGAACACCAACTCGGAGAAGGCGCTGCTCAACATCAAGGAGAGCGCCAGGCCCGGTGCCAAGGTCGTCATCATCGACGCGCTGATGGACGCCAGCGTCGAGGAGCTGCGGGTCACCACGCTGGTCGACCTGTTCCTGCTGCTGAACGTCGGCGGCGCCCGCCACAACACGAAGGAGTTCGAGATCCTCTTCGAGAAGGCCGGGCTGAAGTTCCTCGGGATCAAGCCGGTCCCCGGTACCTTCCCGACCCAGCACCTCGCCGAGGCCATCGTCTTCTGACCCCGGCGGACGGTCCACTCCCGGCCGGTTCCGGGCGCGAGGCGCCGGCGGTTCCCGTGACCGCCGGCGCCGCGGCGTGCTGGCGGCCGGGTGCCTGCCGGGCCGCACTGACGGCTAGCCGACAGTGGCCCTCGGCGCGCACGTACCCCATTGTCCTTACGCAGGTGACAGATCGGCCATGGCGGGCGTCGGGCGGGACAGGCCTGCCATGGTGACCCGCGGGGCGACGGCAGGAGCCGGGGGCTGGCGATGGCGGACGGTGTGGTCAGGGTTCCGGGGGCCAGGGTTCTCGGGGCCAGGGTGCTGGGCGTCGACGCGTGCCCCGGCGGGTGGGTCGCGATCGAGCTGGTGGACGGGGCGTTCGCGCGGGCGGCCTTCGCCGTGGAGCTGCGGACGCTGGTGGACACCTCGACGGCCGGGGTGATCGGCGTCGACATGCCGCTCGGCCTGCGCACCGAGGGCTGGCGGACGGCCGACCACGCCGCCCGCGCGGTGCTCGGCCCGCGGCGGGCCAGCCTCTTCCTCGTCCCGCCGCGCGCGGTCTGGGCGCACACCGACTTCGCCGCCGCGAACGCGCAGTGCCGGGCGCTGACCGGCAACGGCCTCACCCAGCAGGCCTGGGGGCTGCGGCACAAGCTGCTGGAGGCCGACGTGCTGCGGGAGCGGATGCCCAGCCGGCTCTACGAGGTCCACCCGGAGGTCGCGTTCGCGGCGATGGCGGCCCGGCCCCGCGCCGACCCGGCCGAGGACTGGCTGGCGATGGTCGTCGCCGGCGCCGAGACGGCCGGCCTGCCGCCCGACGACGTCCTGGCCGCCGCGGCGCGCGGCGGTGGTGGCCAGGTCGCGGCGCCCGCGACGGCGCACCGGCCGTTGGCCCACGCCAAGACGACGTGGGCCGGTGCCGCCCGCCGCCGCGCGCTGCTGCGCGCCGCGGGCATCGTCCTGCCGGACGACCTCGGCCCGGCGAACGTCGTCCCACCGGTCGACGTCCTCGACGCCGCGGCCGTCGCCTGGACCGCGCACCGCGTCGCGACGGGCCAGGGACGCTGCCTGCCGGAGGGCTCCGGGACCCAGCTCGACGACCGCGGCGAACCGATCGGCATCTGGTACTGACCGCTCCGGCGAACCGTCAGGCGTGCGCCGCCGGCCGCGGACCGTCAGCCGTCAGCCGTCAGCCGTCAGCGGGCTTCGGCTTCGGACCGGTGGAGCGCATGTTGACCAGCCGGCCGAGCAGGTCGAACCAGAACGGAGCGCCGGCGGCGAGCGCGGCGACGGCGATCAGCCAGCCGAGGGCCTTCAGCGCCCAGCCGCCGGCGTCGCGCGGCAGCGCCCGCGGGTCGGAGGCCGCGTGCGAGCGGGTCCAGCCGAACGGGATCTGCAGCGCCCCGATGTCACGGACGGCCTCGACGGCCCCCTCACCCCGACCGCCGGGACGGACGGGCGCCCGCCGGTCCGCAGCCCGCGCAGCGGCCCGTCGAGCAGCTCCGCGGTGAGATCCCTGACCGCGCCGATGCTCTGGCCCACCGTCGAGCCGTCCGGCGAGTCCGGCTCGGCCGGCAGGGCCGGGTCGCGCTCGACGTTCTCGGAGGCGAGCCGGCGCAGCTCGGCCTCCAGCTGGCGGCCGCGGTAGTTGAGGAACCCGAGGACCGTCTCGTTCACCCTGGAGACCGCGACGCTGAAGACCGCGAACACCAGGGCGAGCCCGATCAGCACCTGCAGGACGGCGGAGTCCGGCATGACCACCTCGTTCGCATCAGCCACGGTTGGCAACGGCCTGCGCCTTTCTACCGGATCAGCACGGTGCGAGCCGATCTGGGCCGCCAGCGTGGCGGCGCTCGGACGCGTCGGGTAGGGATGTGCCATGACCGGGGAGACACCGTGACCGGGGACGCCCCGCGCGGGCCCAGCGCCGGCCGCGACGCGGCCGGAGCCCCGGAGCCCGGCCGCGGCGCCGGGCCGGCCCGCGCGCCGCTGCCTACCGCGCTCGCGCCGATGCGGGCCGTCGCCGGCCGCGAGCTGCCGACCGGGCCGGACTGGGCCTACGAGGTCAAGTGGGACGGCATGCGGGTGCTGGCCTTCGTCGACGGTGGGCAGGTGCTGGCCCGCAGCCGCACCGGCCGGGACGTGACCGTGGCGTTCCCCGAGCTGCGCGCCCTGGGCGTGGCGCTCGGGCCGACCCAGGCCGTGCTCGACGGCGAGATCGTCGCCTTCGGCCCGGACGGCACGCCCGACTTCGGCCTGCTTGCCCACCGGATGCACGTCACCGACGCGGCCGCCGCCCGCCGGCTCGCCGGCCGGATCCCGGTCAGCTATCTGGTCTTCGACCTGCTCTTCCTGGACGGGCAGCTGACCACCGCCCGGTCCTACGACGAGCGCCGGGCGCTGCTGGCCGGCCTGCCGGGGCTGGCGTTGTCCGAGGCGCTGGTGGGCGAGGGACCCGACGTACTGCGGGCGAGCGCCGCTGCCGGGCTGGAGGGCGTCGTCGCCAAGCGGCGCTCGGCGGCCTATCTGCCCGGCCGGCGGGGCTTCGACTGGGTCAAGGTGAAGAACACCCGCACGCAGTCCGTCGTCATCGGCGGCTGGGAGCCGGGCGCCGGCCGGCGAGCGGACCGGGTCGGCTCGCTGCTCATCGGCGTCGCCGAGCGCCCGCACGAGGCCGCGCCTGACGGGCCGACGTTCCGGTACGCCGGGCACGTCGGCACCGGCTTCTCGGACACCACCCTCGACCTGCTCGGCCGGCTGCTGGCGCCGCTGCGCTGCGACCAGCCGCCCTTCGTCGACGTGCCGGACGCGCACGTGCGCGCCGCTGTCTGGGTGCGCCCCGAGCTGGTGGCCGAGGTCGCGTACGCCCACTGGACCGCGGACGGCCGGATGCGCCACCCGTCGTTCAAAGGACTGCGGGAGGACCTGGCCCCCGCTGACACGGTCGTCGACGGCGACACCGAGCCGGCCTGAGGCCTCCCGCCCGTCCGGGAGCCCGCGTCGGCGGTTACCGAGCGGTGGGCAGGTCCTGACGCGCCGCCGCTCGCGCCGACGGCGCCGCCGCGGCCGGAGGCATCCGCTCCGGCAGCAGCCCGACGCCGACGACCCAGGCCGGCAGAACGCGCAGGAACGGCAGGCGGTCCATCAGGCGGACGGCGGCCGGGGCCCGGACCGGGACGTCGGCGCGCAGCGTCGGGCCGATGACGCCGCGGGCGGCCCAGCGCTGCAACAGCTGGGTGCCCATGGTCGGGAGCATCCGCCGGCGCTGGAACCGGGTGAGCACGGGCGCGAGCTCCGCCGCGCCCGCGCCGCCGCGCAGCGGGCCGGCGAGCATCCGGGCCGCGGCGACGGCGTCCTGGACGGCGAGGTTGATGCCGACGCCGCCGACCGGTGACATCGCATGGGCCGCGTCGCCGATCAGGAGGACACCGGGGGAGTGCCAGCGGCGCAGGCGGTCGACCCGCACCTCCAGGAAGCTGACGTCGTCCCAGTCGGCGACGGCGCCGGCCCGGCCGCGCAGCCAGGGCGCCAGCTCGATGACCGTGGCACGCAGCGCGTCGAGCCCGGCGGCGAGGACCGTCTGCCGCCCGCCCTTGGGGATGACGTACGCCGTCTGCCAGTAGTGGCCCCGGTCGATCATGATGAGCAGCCGGCCGGCGCCGATCTGGGCGGCGAGGCCCTCCGGGTCCTCGGGCCAGCGCGGCACCCGGAACCACAGCACGTCCATCGGCGCCCCGAACTCGCGTCGCGACAGGCCGCGGCCGGCCCGGACGAGCGCGTCGCGGACCACCGAGCGCCGCCCGTCCGCCGCGACGACCAGCCGGGCCCGCACCTCGGTCCGCCGGCCGTCCGCGGCCAGCGCGACGACCCCGCTGGCCGGCCCGCCCAGGCCGTCGAACAGCAGTTCGGTCACCTCGTGGGAGCGCAGCAGCGTGAAGCCGGGGTACTCGGCGGCGGCCGCCGCGAGCATCTCCAGCAGGTCCCACTGCGGCAGGAAGAGCACGTACGGGTGCGGCACCCGCAGCCGGGTGAAGTCGGCGACGCGGAAGGTGCCGTCGGCGTAGGACGCGGTCAGCTCGCGGACGCGGCGGCCCGGCAGCCCGGCGACGCGTTCCTCGAAACCCAGCTCGGCGAGCACGTCGAGCGTCGACGGGTGGACCGTGTCGCCGCGGAAGTCGCGCAGGAAGTCGGGGTGCTTCTCCAGGACGGTCACCCGGACCCCCGCGCGGGCGAGGAGCAGCCCGAGCATCAGGCCGGCCGGCCCGGCGCCGACCACGCAGACGTCGGCGTCCGCGCCCGGTCCGGCCGTCACCGGGCCGCCCTGGAGCGGTGGTGCGGCGGCTCCGGCGGGGCCGGGTCGGGCGGCAGGGCCGGGCTCAGCGGGACCTCCGGGTCAGGGCGACGCCAGGGGTGCGGCTCCGGCGGCTCCGTCGTGAGCCGGGCCGGTGTCCACGGCGGCCGGCGCCGCCAGCCGAACGAGAGGCTCATGGTCAGGCTTTACCCGCTGTGCCACCGACCTATCGCCCGCCGTGGCCCGGTCCGCCGGCCGGGCCGGCTGACGCCTGCCGGACATGGTGGGAGATGCCCTGGTCCGTCGCCGGATACTGCGTTGGACCGGTTAGGGGTGTGTCCGCCGGTCGACTGGCGGTTCCACCGGGACCGGCGGTCTAATCGAAGGTGGACGGGCGCGAAGGGAACGCTGATGCGGCTGCTGCTGAACCTCATCTGGCTGGTGCTGTGCGGCCTGTGGATGGCCATCGGGTACGCGGTCGCCGCGCTGGTGTGCTTCGTGCTGATCGTGACGATCCCGTTCGGGTTCGCGTCGCTGCGGATCGCGAACTACGCGCTGTGGCCGTTTGGCCGGACGGTGGTCGACGACCCGTCGGCCGGCGCGCCGTCGCTGATCGGCAACGTGCTGTGGTTCATCGTCGCCGGGTGGTGGCTGGCCATCGGCCACCTGGTCACCGGGGTGCTGCTGTGCCTCACGGTCATCGGGATTCCGCTGGGCCTGGCCAACTTCAAGCTGATCCCGGTGTCGCTGCTGCCGCTCGGGAAGAAGATCGTCGAGGTCGCCTAGCGCGCCGGCGGCTCAGCCGCCGAGGCGCAGCACCGGGCCGGCGACGACCAGGCTCTCCCAGTCGGCCGCCGTGATCGGCCGGGTGGCCAGCGGCCGGTCGCCGCCCGGGCGCAGGCTGTCGAGGACCAGGTCGAGGTAGCGGCGCCAGATCTCGGCCGCGGCCCGGTCGGTCGCGTCGACCAGGGCACTGACGGTCCAGATGAGGACGCCGACGTCGTGCGGGTCGACGTCCGCGCGGACCCGACCGCCAGCCCGCGCGTCGGCCAGGATCAGCTCGACGGTGCGGAGGTACTCGTCCCGCAGCGGCCGGGCAACGGTCGTGTCCCACAGCCGGCCGGACCGGATGCCGTTGACGGCCTGCTGCTCGGCCATCGCCCGGATGAAGGTCTCCAGCCGCTCGGCCGGCACCGGGTGGGCCCGGGCGGCCTGCACGGTGGTCAGCAGCCGCTCGAAGAACGGCCGGGCCAGCTCGTCGAGCAGCGCGCTCTTGGTCGGGAAACGGCGGTAGATCGTGCCGATCCCGACGCCGGCCCGGGTGGCGACCTCCTCGACCGTGAACGCCGGCCCGTGTTCCCGGTAGAGCTCCAGCGCTGCGGCCAGCACCCGCTCCCGGTTGCGCGCGGCGTCGCAGCGCAGGCGCTCCGCGCGGCTCGGGTGGTCCGCGGCGGCCACAGAGTCCGGCCCGGCGGTCGCCGGGCCGGACTCTGTGGCCGCCGGCCGCGCGGCCGGCCGGGCACGAGCCGCGGTGGTGGTCATGGGACGAGCGTAGGTGATCGGCGGGTCAGCCGGCGGCCGGCTCGGAGGCCAGCTGGCCGGGGGCAGCGGGCTCGGCCACGATGCCCTCGGCCGCCCGGCCCGACCCCCCGGCGCGCGACCGGGCGACCGGCACCAGGGCGGCGGCCACCGCCGCGACCACGGTCGCGATGACCAGCACGATCATGCTGACGGTGTAGCCCGACTCCTTCGGGTACCCGCTCGGCAGCGTTCCGGCGGCCAGCAGGCTGGCGACGACACCGCTGCCGATGGATCCGCCGATGGTGCGGATGTTGGAGTTCATGCCGGTCGCCGCGCCGGTCGCCTCGATCGGCACCGCCGCGATGATCAGGTTGGCCATGGAGGAGAACGCGAGCCCGATGCCGATGCCCTGGATGGCCGTCATCACGATGAAGTTCCACGGCTGGTCGTGCGCCACCGTCAGAAGCACGAACGACGCCGCCGTGAGCAGGCAGCCAACGACCAGCGGCGGCTTGGCGCCGAACCGGCTGGTGAGCCGCCCGATGTACAGGCTGATGACCAGCATCGCAGCGGTGCTCGGCAGCATGTAGAGGCCCGACTGCGTGACCGAGGCGCCGAGGCCGTACCCGATCCGCCGCGGAGTCTGCATGAGCGGCGGCACCACGATGAACGTCGAGTACATGCCGACGCCGAGCAGCAGGGCGGCGACGTTGGTCCACCACACCGCCGGGATCCGCATCATCTTCAGGTCGATCAGCGGCACGGCCGAGCGGCTCTCCACCCAGACCCACAGCGCGAACGTCACGACGGCGCCGGCGAACAGGCCCAGCGTGCCCGGCGCGGTCCAGCCCCAGCTGGTTCCCTGCGACAGCCCGAGCAGCAGCGCGACCAGCCAGGCGGCCAGGGCCACGGCCGCGCCGAGGTTCACCGTCCCGCGAGCCCGCACCGGTGACTCCGGCACGAAGACGGCCGTCGCCGCCAGCGCCAGCACCGAGACCATCAGGGGGAACCAGAACAGCCAGTGCCAGGAGAAGGCGTTGATGATCGGTCCGGCGAGCACGATGCCCAGGCCGCTGCCGATGCCGAGCATCGCCGACATCAGGCCGATCGCCGCCGGCACCCGCGCGGGCGGGAACTCGTCCCGGATGATCCCGTACGACAGCGGGAAGATCGCGCCGGCTAGGCCCTGGATGACCCGGGCCAGGATCAGCAGGCCGATCGAGTTGGAGACCCCGGCGAGCAGCGAGCCGACGCTGAGCGCGGCGAAGACGATGAGGAGCATCAGCCGCTTGCCGAACAGGTCGCCGACCCGGCCGAGGATCGGCGTCGCGATCGACGCGGACAGCAGGAACGCCGTCAGCAGCCAGGTGACACCCACCTGCGAGGTGTGCACATCGCGCTGGATGGTGGGCAGCGCCGGCAGCACCATCGACTGCAGCACCGTGTAGGCACCCGCGCCGAGCGCCAGCGTGAGGAAGATCAGTGTCGGGTTTCCGCGCCCCGGCGCACGCACGTGGTGCTGTGTGCCCGCGCTGGCGGCGGCCGCCCCGCTGACAGGCGCGGCCGCGCCGGGTCTGGACGGGCCGATGCCGGGTTCGGCGGACATGGTGCTCCGATCGCGACGAGAAGAGGGAGGCGATCCCGTCGAAGCGGAATCGTGCTCCGCATATTACCGACAACCGGAACCTCCCTCCGCTTCAACCCTGTGTCCCGGCCGTGACGCTCATTCCGTTTGGTCGACCGGTCCGGCGGACCTGTCGGGTGCCGGCCGCGCCCCTGATCGGTCGCCGTCGCCACGGGGGCTTTACTGGCGAGGGGCCGCCGCGGCGGGTCGCCGAATCTGGCAGGGAGGCATCGCCGGTGTCCGGTCTGTCTTCGTTGCCGGGAAGCGTGCCCGGCTGGGCCGGCCGAGGGGATCGGATCCGCGCGCCTGACGTCCGCGACGCTGGGGAGGCCGAGGACCGGGCGGCGGTGCGGCTGCCGTGGGGCGTCGCACGGGGCGTCGACCTGGGCGCCGTGCGGGTGTGGCGTGGCCTGCCCTACGCCGCCGCGCCGGTCGGGGAGCGGCGGTTCCAGGCCCCGGAGCCGCCGGAGCCCTGGGCCGGCGAGCGAGACTGCTCGGCGTTCGGCCCGACCGGCCCCCAGCTGCGGTTGCCGGGGCTGCGGGCCCCCGCGCGCCGCGGCCGGGAGCCGCGCGGCAGCGAGGACTGCCTCTACCTGAACGTCTGGTCGCCCGGGCCGGCTGGGCCGCCGCGGCCGGTGCTGGTCTGGATCCACGGCGGTGGCTTCGTGAGCGGCGCCGGCAGCTCGTTCGACGGCGCGCGGCTCGCCGCCCGTGGCGACGTCGTCGTCGTGACGCTCAACTACCGGCTCGGCCCGTGGGGCCACCTCGCCCTTGCCCCGCAGCCGGGCACCGGCAACCTCGCCCTGCTCGACCAGCTCGCGGCGCTGCGCTGGGTGCGGGCCGCGGCCACGGCGTTCGGCGGCGACCCAGCCCTGGTGACCGTCTTCGGGGAGTCCGCCGGGGCGATGTACGTGGGCGCGCTGCTGGGCGCGCCGGACGCCCGGGGCCTGTTCCACCGCGCCGTCCTGCAGAGCGGCACCGCCCACCACCTGCGAGACCAGGCCGACAGCGAGCGCGTCCGCCACCGCTACCTGCACCTGGTCGGCCACCCGCCGGCGCGGGCGTCGACCGTCGAGCTGCTCCGCGCGGGCGAGGCGCTGCTCGCGGAGTCGGTGCTGCCTGGCGCGCGGCTCGGGCTCGACCCGTTCGCGCCGTCCGTCGACGGGGCCGTCCTGCCGGTGGCGCCGACGGCGGCGGTCGCGGCCGGCTCGGCGCGCGACGTGCCGTTGCTGGTCACCTGGTGCCGCGACGAGGCCGAGCTGTTCCTCGCGCTCGCGCCCGAGGTCGTCCCGGCCGGCCTGGAGCGCCGCGCGCTGGGCACACTCGGCGAGGCCCGGTGGCAGGCGCTGCTCGACCTCTATGCCCGCGAGACCGGCGACCCGGCCGCCGGCCGGTCCGCACTGCTCACCGACGCGATGTTCGCGCTGCCCGCCACCCGCCTCGCCGCCGCCGCGGACGCCGCCGGCGGCCGGTCCTGGACCCTCCGCTTCGACCCTGTCACCGCCGGGCGGGCGGCGATGCACGGTGCCGACCTGCCACTGACCTGGGGCCGCGCCGACGGGACGAGCCCGGACCCGGCCCGCCGTGCCGCCGCCCGCTGGCAGGACGCGCTGCTCGCCTTCGCCCGCACCGGCGACCCGTCGACGCCGGCCCTGCCCGCCTGGCCACGCCACGACCCGGACCGGCGGACGACGCTGCTGCTCGGCGCCACGGCCTCGGCCGTCGAGCACCCGGGTGGCGCGCGGCATGCCGCCTGGTCCGGCCTGCCGCTGCACTAGGCTGCCGTTCGCAGCTTTGCTGCCCGAACGTTGCGCCCGTGTGAGGCCGGCTCCGGGGTGACCGCCGCCCACGAGATCGGCGTCCTCGCCGTGGCCGGCATCGACGCCGCCCTCTACCCCGGCTCCTGGTCCGAGCGGCCGGCCGGCCCGGCCCGCCCGGTCGCCACGGGCCCGAACTGGTTGACCGCTCAGCGCTGCGCCCTTCTGGCGTGCGCGGGGCGCCCGGGTATCTTCGACGTGACGTAGAAGGAAGCTCGGGTGTGAACGCCGGCGCCGCGGTCTGACCGCCGTGCGCCGGTGTGCCTGGCGGCGGGTGGGAGACGCGGGATGCGTGCATCGGAATACGGCCACCGGTCTGGCCGCGTCCTCGGCCCGCGGGCCGGCGGCTGGGCGCTGGGCCGGCGGGTGGGGGCCGGGCTGGCCGGCGTCGGTCTCGCGTTGGTGGCGCTGGTCGCCATCGCGGCGCCCGCGTCCGCGCACACCCGGCTTCTGTCGAGCACGCCCGCCGACGGCTCGACCGTGCCGGTCGCCCCCGATCAGATCCAGCTCACGTTCGCACAGCATCTGCTCGGGCTGGGCGCGGTCGCCGTCGAAGGGCCGGGCGGAAGCAACGCCGCCGTCGGTGACGCCGTCCTCGACGGGGCGATCGTCACCCAGCGCCTCGCGGACCACCGTCCCGCTGGGGTGTACCGGCTGTCCTACCGGATCGTGTCCGCGGACGGGCACCCGGTGACCGGGCAGGTCACGTTCACCGCGACGGGTGACGTAGGGTCCGGTTCGTCGCCTACGGCCGCGGCGGCCTCGGCGACCATTCCGCCCGCGGCCGGCGCTCCGGCCGGTGGCGGGACCACGTTGCCCGGGACCGGGGCGACGTCGGAAGGCAAGGGCGGGTCGTCCGCCGGCCTGGTGGTGGGCATAGCCGTCGGCGTCGGCGTGCTCGTCGTCGTCAGCGGTGCGGTGATCGCCCTTCGGGCCCGCCGCGGGCAGGGGGGCACCGATGGAGCCTGACCACGCGTCCACCGTCGTGTCCGCGCCGGCTACCGGGACGGTGCCCAGCGAACCCAAGCCGGTGTCGGCCGGACCGGTCGCGCTCCCTGCCGAGAGCCGTGGCTCGACTACTCCTGCGCCGATCACTCCTGCGCCGGCCACCTCGGTGGGCGCCGGTTCTGGTGGGCGGTGGCCGGTCGTCGCCGGAGTGCTCGGGGGCGGCGTCGCGATGTTGGCGACCCTCGTCCTCGTGCTGGAGGTTGGCGGCTCGGCGCCGAAGCGCCTGCCAGCCGACCTGGCCGGGGCCGATCCGGGCCTGGTCACCGGGTGGGGACTGCCGATCAGCCGGCTGCTGTGCGACACCGCCGGAGTCGGCACCGTCGGCGCGCTGCTCGCGGCCGCGTTCCTGTTCCCGGCTGCCGGTGGCAGGCCGGGCACCGCGGGGCGACGAATGCTGCGGTGGGCGTCCGTCACCGCCTGGGTGTGGTGCGTCGCGTCGCTGGCCCAGTTCGCCTTCACCGTCTCCGACCTGATCGGCAAGCCGCTGCCGGCGGCCCTCACCGCGCACGACGTCGGCAACGTGATCGACGCGGTGCCCCAGCCGCGGGCGCTGCTCATCGTCGCCGCGATCGCGTTCGCGATCGCCGTCGGCGCGGGCGTGGCGCGCAAGCTCGACACGTCCGCCTGGCTGACCGCGACAGCGCTCTTCGCGCTGCTGCCCGTCGCGATGACCGGGCACGCGCACGGCTCCGGCGGCCACGACCTCGCGACGGTCAGCGGCGGCCTGCACGTCCTGTCCGTGTCGGCCTGGGTGGGCGGGCTCGCCGCGCTGCTGCTCGGCGGCCGGTCGCTGACCGGGCCGGAGCTGCTGACCGCCGTCCGCCGCTATAGCGGGATCGCGGGGCTGTGCCTGGTCGTCGTCACGATCAGCGGCGTCGTCAACGCCTACGTGCGGGTCGTCGCGTTCGACGCCCTCTTCGACAGCCGGTACGGCAACCTGGTGATCGCGAAGACGGTCGCGCTGGTACTCCTCGCGGGCTGCGGAGCGGCCCACCGCCAGTTCACGATCCGCCGCCTCGCGGCCAGCGCCGCGGTGCCAGCGAACGGAGCCGCCCCGGCGGATCAGGCCACCGTGGTCGCCGCGCGCCGGCCCTTCCTGCGCCTCGGCGCCGCCGAGGTCACGCTGATGGGGGTCGCGATCGCGCTCGGCGCGGGACTGTCCCGCACGGCGACGCCGGCCGCCGCCGACGGCGCCACCTCCGACAACCCGGTCGTCGCGATCCTCGGCTACCCGATGCCGCCGGCGATCAGTATCGCCCGGGTCTTCACGGAGGCCAGGCCCGACCTGCTCTCCGGCACGATCGTCCTGCTCGGGACCTGGCTCTACCTCGTCGGCGCGGTGCGGCTGCGCCGCGCGGGCGCGCCCTGGCCGATCGGCCGGACGGTGAGCTGGGCGTGCGGGATGGCCGTCATCGCGTTCGCGACCAGCAGCGGCCTGGGCCGCTACGGCCGGGTGCTGTTCAGCGTCCACATGGTCCAGCACCTGCTGTTGATGATGCTCGCGCCGATCCTGCTGAACCTGGGCGCGCCCGTGACGCTGGCGCTGCGCGCGCTGCCGACCGGGGTGACCGGAACGACCCGCAGCGCCCGGGCCTGGCTGCTGCGGATGGTGAACAGCCGCTGGCTGGGCTTCGTCGGCAACCCGCTGGTCGCCTGGGCGCTGTTCTCGGTGTCGCTCTACGTGCTCTACCTGACGCCGCTGTTCGGCTGGGTGCTGCGCAACCACCTCGCGCACCTGGCGATGATGGTCCACTTCCTGGTCGTCGGCTATCTGTTCTTCTGGATCCTCATCGGCGTCGACCCGGGCCCGAAGCGGCCGAGCCACCCGATCCGGATCATCCTGCTGTTCACCGCGTCCGCCGTGCACACCTTCTTCGGGATCATCCTGATGATGTCCGGCAGCGTGATCGGTAGCTCCTACTACTCGCTGCTCACCCGGACCTGGGGCGCCTCGCCGCTGACCGACCAGCACCTCGGCGGCGGGATGGCCTGGAGCTTCGGCGAGCTGCCCGGCGTGGCCGTCATCGCCGTACTCGTCTTCCAGTGGGCCCGCACCGACGAACGGCGCGCCCGCGCGAAGGACGCCCGGATGGACCGCGGCGACGACGACGAGTTCGACCAGTACAACGCCTACCTCGCCGGCCTGGCCGCCCGCGACGGCAGACGCGGCCGCTGACCCGCGGCTAGCTTCGGCGCCGGCGGCGGCCGGGGGAGGCCTCGATCTCCGGGTGCCCCGCGACGGCCGCGCGGCGGGCGGCGACCAGGCGGGAGATGTAGTAGGCGGCGGCGAGCAGGATGCCACCGTCATCGATGTAGCCGAACGGCCCGAAGATGATCTCAGGGATCGCGTCGACGGGGGAGACCAGATAGGTGAGCGCGCCGACCGCGGCGACGATCCCGCGTAGCGGCACCCGGTACTTCACCAGCACGAACGCACCGCTGACGACCATCGCGAGCACGACGAGGCCGAGCCCGATGAGGATCACCAGTGCCACGGTGCCCAAGCTGTGATCCACGCTCGAGTCCCTTTCTGCTCTGCCCGACAGTCCGCGCTCGGGTCACGCGTCCGCAACGGACTTCGGTCCGCCAAAGGCTCTTTCCCCCCAAACGATCCTCGACGAACATCGAGCAGCCGACACCGCTCGGCGCAAACCTGGGTGCCGGACCGGCCCGGTTGGCGGACAATCGGGGCATGGGCAAGGTCTATGACGGGATCGACGGGCGGCTGCGGGAGTTCGTCGAGACCCAGCCGGTGTTCTTCGTGGCGACCGCGCCGCTGAGCGGGGACGGGCGGGTGAACCTGTCGCCCAAGGGCGGGGCCGACACGTTCGCCGTGTTCGACGAGCACACCGTGGCCTACCTCGATCTCGGCGGCAGCCACGCGGAGACGATCGCGCACCTGCGGGAGAACGGGCGGATCACGCTGATGTGGTGCGCGTTCGCCGGGCCACCGAAGATCGTGCGGGTACACGGGCACGGTGAGCCCGTGTTCCGGGACGACCCGCGCTTCCCCGAGCTGCTCGCCCGGTTCCCCAACCCCGGCCAGCCGAGCGTGCGGGCGGTCGTGGTGGTGGCCGCGGAGCAGGTCAGCGACAGCTGCGGCTACAAGGTGCCGAACCTGGAGTACACCGGCGACCGCTCGACCCACACCGGCTACTTCGGCCGCAAGACCGACGACGAGTTCGCCGCCTACTGCGCGAAGAAGGACTTCAACGCCGAGAGCATCGACGGCCTGCCGGCCCTCCCGCTGCCGTTGCCCCCGCTACCGGTCGTCTAGTGCCGGTGGAGTAGCCCGGTCACGCCTCGTGGTCGTCAGAGTGTTCGTGCGGACGGCCACGAGGAAGGACTCGACGTCGCCAGGCCCGTGGTGATGGCGAACCGGCCCAACCCTGGCTGTCATCCCGGTCAGAAGACGACGGGGAGTCCGGGGGCCGAGCCGTTGAGGGTGACCGGCTCCTGGAACGTCTGCGCGAGGTCGACGCGTTCGGTGTGGTCGCTGCCGGAGGCGAGGTCGCGGGCGTGGATGGTGAGCTGGCGACGCCGGTCCACGGCCAGCACGATCTCGACCCGGGCCGTCCGCGGGTCCGTCACCGCGAGGCCCGTCAGCTCGAAGCGCCGGACTCGCCGGAAGGTGCCGCCGGGTACGAACCGGCCGCCGTTCTCCACGACGTGCACGGTGATCGCCCGCTGGCCGGTCGAGGTGTTCGTGACGAGGACCGACTCGCGGACCGGGACGGACTGGTTCGCCGTGATGACCTCGTGGAACCTGCCGCCGGCGATCTCGATGCCCAGCGGGTAGGAGACGCTGCTGGTGACGATCGGGAGGTTGTCCAGGTCGCGGCCGCCGTCGATCGCGGCCGGCCGCCGCGCGCGGCCGGCCTCGCGTGCGCTGGCACGGTCGATGACGCGGGTCTCGGTCCGGCCGGTGCCGAGGTCGGTCGCGGTCACCCGCAGCGTGCCGCCCGCGTCGACGTCGAACAGGATGTCGATCCGGTGCGCGAACGCGGGGGCCGGCGCCAGTCCGGTGACGTCGAGCCGAGCGAGGGCGAGGGCGTCGTCGCGTCCGGCCCGGTCCTCCTCGGACTCGACAACGAGCACGGCAACCGTGCTCTGGTTGTCGACGGTCGTCGTCAGGATCTGGCGGCGGCGGGTCGGGATGGTCGTGTTGCGCACGATGATCGGCAGGTAGAGCCCGCCGACCTGCTCGACGCCGACCGAGGCCGGGATGACGTCATGGAGCCGCAGGTTCTTGACCTGCCCGACGAGGCCGGCCGCCTGCAGGGCGGCGCCGGTCACGACGCCTTCGGAGATGGTTCGGTGTGGCGGCTGCCCGGCCAGCTTCTGGACGAAGGCGCCCACCGCCGGCATGCGGGCCGCGCCGCCCACCAGGATCACGTGGTCGATCTCGATGGTCCGCATCGCGCCGTCGCGTAAGACCCGTTCGAAGGGATCCCGACACCGCTCCAGGATCGTCTGGGTGATCGTCTCGAGCTCGGCCCGGCCGACCGTCAGGTCCAGGTGCACGGCGTCACCGCCGACACCGGCCAGGTAGGGCAGGAAGACGTGCGCCGTCGTGGCGGCGGACAGGTCGATCCTGGCCGTCTCGGCGGCCTCCCGCAGCCGCGCCAGCGCCTTCGGGTCGCCGCTGACGTCCACGCCGTGGTCGTCCCGGACCCGGTCGACGAGGTGGTCGACGAGGGCCTGGTCCCAGTTGTCGCCGCCGAGGTGGTTGTCTCCCGCGGTCGCCTTCACCTCGCACACGCCGGCGCCGATCTCCACCAGCGAGACGTCGAACGTGCCGCCGCCGAGGTCGAAGACCAGGCTGCGCTCCTCCTGTGCCCGGTGCAGGCCGTGGGCGATGGCGGTGGCCGTCGGTTCGCTGACGATGCGGGCCACGTCGATGCCGGCCATCCGGGCGGCCTCCTCGAGGGCCCGCCGCTGCACGTGGCTGAAATAGGCCGGGACGGTGAGGACGGCGCTGCCGATCGCGCTTCCGGTGTATTCCTGTACGTCCGCGTGCAGCCGTTTCAGCAGCAGCGCCGCGATCTCCTCGGCCGAGTAGCGGGTGCCGTCGTGCTCGTGCGACCAGTCGGTGCCGAGCCGCAGCTTCACCGACCGGATCGTGTGCTCGGGGTTGGTGACCGCCTGGCGGACGGCCGCCGCGCCGATCAGCGGCCCGTCCGCGGTGAACGCGACGACGCTCGGGGTGGACAGGGTGCCCTCGGCGCTCGGCACCAGCCGGACCCGGCCGGCCTGGACGATGCCGACGGCCGAGTTCGTCGTCCCGAAGTCGATGCCGACGGCCGGCTCGGCCGAGTTCTTCGGGGCCTGCCCGGCCTGCTCGTTCGACGTCACGCGCCATCACCTCGCGGCCGATCTCGGTTCTGGACGGTGCAACCGTAATCGGCCAGCCACGCGTTGGGACAGTGATTGTCCGGACAGTGGCCCGCGTAGCGATGGGGTAGCGGCGATGTTCAGGAGTCGTAATGGAACAACAAATGCATGCGCGGGGCTATCTTCGCAGGTCGTAGGCCCGAAGAAGGCTCACGATGCGCAAGTTATTTCATTTCGGATCCTCAGCTCTCGAACAGGCCCCGTCAGGCGTCGTTGTGCCGCTCGCGGACGACGAGCACCGGGCAGGGGGCGTGATGCAAGATCGCCGTGCTCACCGAGCCCAGCAGCGCGCCCACGAACCCGCCGTGCCCGCGCGAGCCGACGATCAGCAGGTCGGCCTGCTTGCCGGCCTCGATCAGCACGGCCGAGGCCGGGCCCTGCCGGATCTCGGCGCTCACCCCGTCGGGCAGCTTCGCGCCGAACACCTCGCCGAGCGCGTGCTCGAGTGCCTGCTTCGCGCCGTCCTCCAAGGTCTGCGCGTCCAGCGGGACGGCCGGCACGTACGGGCTGCCGACCGGCACCTGCCACGCCAGCACGACCAGCAGGTCGGCCCCGCGCAGCTCCGCCTCCCGGGCCGCCCAGCGCAGCGCCTCCAACGACTCCACCGACCCGTCGATACCGGCAACAATCCGCCGCGCCTCGCCGCCAGTGCTCATGGCTGTTCCTCCTGGTCCGGGGACGTCGCTGGACGTCGCTGTCCCCTCAAGAACCAGCTAACCCGCGAAGCCGGTCCCGAAACCGCTACCAGCGAGCCCACCAGCTCGGCCTGTTCGCCTCATGACGCCTGGGCCGAACGGCCTGGTTGGGCGCCGAGGCGAGCTGAGGGTCCCGATGCGAGCTGAGGGTCCCGATGCGAGCTGAGGGTCCCGAGGCCTGGCCGCGCCCGACCAGCCGCCGGGACGTGACGGACGCCACCCTGTGCCCCAGGGCGCGCCCGGACGGCCTACGGCCGGCCCGTGGTCGACAGCAGCGCGCGGACGGTGGAACGGGCCGCCGCCGGACCGGCCGGTCCGGCCGGCGACGCCGAGAGCCTCTTCGTCGAGCGCTGAGCCGCTCGCGCCGTGGCTCCAGCTGGCCGGACACCAGCTGAGCTCCTCGGGGCCGGGGCGGTTCGACGCGCCGACCGGCGCTGGGCTCGACCGGCCGGGCCGGTCCGGGACATCATCGTCCGGTGATGGACGGTGAAGGCACGCGCGGGCCAGCCCAGCCGATGAGCTCCGCCGAGCCCCTGGTGCCGGTCCGGCCGCTGGTGCCCGCGGCCGCCGTGGCGGCGCATGCCGAGCGGTACCGGGACGTCGGGCGGGTGCTCGTGACCTGCCCGGACCGGCCGGGGATCGTCGCCGCCATCTCGGGCCTGCTCTTCCGCCACGGCGCGAACATCACGGAGCTGCAGCAGTACTCGACCGACCCGTTCGGCGGCACCTTCTTCCTGCGCATCGAGTTCCACCGCGAGCGGCTCGCGACCGGCCTGGCCGCGATCGAGGACGGGCTGGCCACGATCGCCGCGGAGCCTGCGATGGGCGGCGGGATGCGGTGGCGGGTGGCCACCCCGGCGGCCCGGCAGCGGGTCGCGATCTTCGTGTCGAAGGCCGACCACGCGCTGCAGGAGCTGCTGTGGCGCACCCATGCGGGCGAGCTGGCGATGGACGTCCGGATGGTCGTCTCCAACCACGAGGACCTGCGGACCGTCGCCACGGACTGGGGCATCCCGTTCCGTCACGTGCCGGTGACGGCGACGACCCGGGACGAGGCCGAGGCGCGGGCACTAGACCTGCTTGACGGCGAGGTCGACCTCGTGGTGCTCGCCCGGTACATGCAGATCCTCACGCCCCGGTTCCTCGCGGCCTATCCGGAACGGGTCATCAACATCCACCACAGCTTCCTGCCGGCCTTCGTGGGTGCCGACCCGTACGGTGCGGCGGCCAGACGCGGAGTGAAGCTCATCGGCGCGACGGCGCACTACGTCATCGCCGACCTGGACGCCGGGCCGATCATCGAGCAGGACATCGAGCGGGTGGACCACCGCCACCAGGTCGCGGACCTACGTCGGATCGGCCGTCATGTGGAGCGGGCCGTGCTCGCCCGGGCGGTCGGTTGGCATCTGGAGGACCGGGTCATCGTGCACAGCAACACGACGATCGTGTTCGCCTGAGCCCGCCTCGGCCGGACCGGTCCGATCTGGCTGGCGAGTCGCCGGGACCGGGCAGCCGGTCCGTTGGATCGCCGATGGTCAGCAGGAGGACCGGCGTAGCCGCCAGATGCACTCCGACGGCCAGCGGCGCGCCCACTCGTTGTCGGCACGTTGACGTCCGGTCAGGCTCGGATCCGCCTTCGGCCGGGTCTCCAGCAGGTCCTCGACGAACAGGCCACAGGACCGGAAAAGCCGGATCCACTCACCGTACGGGAGGTTCGCGCTGACGAGGCCATCGGCGTCTCTGAACAGCCGCAGGCCGAAGTAGTCGCGCGCCAGCGCCCGGCCCGCGTGGTCACCGCCCTCCGCGACGGTGATCTCGTACAACGGGCTGATGTGGCTGAACGCGAGCAGCCCGCCCGGCCGCAGAATGCGGGCCGCCTCCGGAATGGCCCTGGTCGGGTCGGCGAACGAGAACGCGCCGTGGTCGGCGAAGACGATGTGAAAGGAGCGGTCCGCGAACGGGACGTCCTCGGCGCTCGCCTGGACGAGCGGGAAGGCCAGCCCGGTCTCCTTCTGCAGCTCACGGCTGTGGGCCAGCTGGCGTTCGGACAGGTCGAGGCCGACGGCGTTCGCGCCACGGCGGGAGAGCGCCGTCGACCACTGGCTCCCGCCGCAGCCCATCTCCAGAACGTCGAGACCGGCCACCTCGCCGAAGATGTCGAGCTCCGACTCCGGCAGCCCCCACAGGCCCCAGGCCACGTCGCCGGTGAATGCCTGGCCGCGAATCCGCGGCGCGTTGAAACGCTGGTAGTCGTCGGAGATCTCGTTCCAGCGCGCCCGGTTGGTCCGTACGTAGGAGGTCACGCCGTCGCTCATCGGGATGCCTGTCCGTTCACTCGTCGCCATCCGGTCCGCGTTGACCGTTCGTAGCGCCGGGCGGTGGCCGCCGACGGCCGCGCACGGGATGCCGTCACGGGGTGAACCGGCCGGTCCGCCCGTCGGCGGTGGTCACGAGCCCGGGAGGCCCGACTCTAGGCGACCGGACCGCGTCGGTCCGTCCTGGGTGTCCGGGAAACGCCGAAGCCGTCCGAGTCGCCTGTATCCGGCCGTCGGTCTCGCGACCGCCGGCGCGGCAGGCGCCGTAGTGAGGCGGCGGGACGTTCGCCGCGCCGGGTCCGGCGGCCGCCGCGCGCCTACGGACCGGGGCTCGGCCAGGCCGGACGCGCTGGGTGCGGACCGTCACAGCGGCCCCCCGTCATACCGGGTTTGCCTGGGTGTAACGTTACGTCTCGCCTCACCGGCCGGGACGAGTCCCGGCCCACCGGGCCGGCGACATCGCAGGAGCTCCGTGACATCGGACCCCGGTGAGACCGGCGAAAAGGGGATGAGGTACGGTTCTTCAGGTCCCGTAGGTGGCGGTTCACCGGTGCAAGCCGGAGAGAACCGACACGGGAACTCGCTCCGAGGACAGATCCGGAAATGGCTCAACGCAGGTCGCAGGACCGGCGCGAAAGCCCATCTGGTAGGTTCTCGGACACGGCGAGAGCGGCGCCAAATCCAGCTAGCGGCGGGATTTGACAGGCTCTCTCGAAGCTCCGTAAGGTGCGATCGACACGGCGGGCCGGGTAACCGGTTCCGGGAAATGTCGAAATCACCTCACCGGCCTCGGCCGGGAAAGTGGTAGCGTGAGTCCGGTATAAACCGGAACGCGCCGGTGAAGCACTCCGAAAGAGTGTCCAGCCGGTTCATGCGTCCGCTCCTTGAGAACTCAACAGCGTGCCATAGAAGTCAGTGCCATATAACCCCGTCTGTGGGTGGTGCTGGTCTGGGTCCTTCTTTTGGGGGGTTTGGGCTGGTGTTGTCTGCAGGTGGTTTTGTAATTCCTTTGGCATATGACGGGACGATCTACTTGATCTTCTGTCTTTATATGCCGGGGCATCTCCCCGTCGAGGGGTTTTAAAGCATCGATGGAGAGTTTGATCCTGGCTCAGGACGAACGCTGGCGGCGTGCTTAACACATGCAAGTCGAGCGGACCTTCGGGTTAGCGGCGAACGGGTGAGTAACACGTGGGCAACCTGCCCCAGGCTCTGGAATAACTCCGGGAAACCGGGGCTAATGCCGGATATTCACATGCTCGGGCATCTGGGTGTGTGGAAAGATTTATTGGTCTGGGATGGGCCCGCGGCCTATCAGCTTGTTGGTGGGGTGACGGCCTACCAAGGCGACGACGGGTAGCCGGCCTGAGAGGGCGACCGGCCACACTGGGACTGAGACACGGCCCAGACTCCTACGGGAGGCAGCAGTGGGGAATATTGCGCAATGGGCGAAAGCCTGACGCAGCGACGCCGCGTGAGGGATGACGGCCTTCGGGTTGTAAACCTCTTTCAGCAGGGACGAAGCGAGAGTGACGGTACCTGCAGAAGAAGCACCGGCCAACTACGTGCCAGCAGCCGCGGTAATACGTAGGGTGCAAGCGTTGTCCGGAATTATTGGGCGTAAAGAGCTCGTAGGCGGCTTGTCGCGTCGGCTGTGAAAACCCGGGGCTCAACCCCGGGCCTGCAGTCGATACGGGCAGGCTAGAGTCCGGTAGGGGAGACTGGAATTCCTGGTGTAGCGGTGAAATGCGCAGATATCAGGAGGAACACCGGTGGCGAAGGCGGGTCTCTGGGCCGGAACTGACGCTAAGGAGCGAAAGCGTGGGGAGCGAACAGGATTAGATACCCTGGTAGTCCACGCCGTAAACGTTGGGCGCTAGGTGTGGGGGACCTTCCACGGCCTCCGTGCCGCAGCTAACGCATTAAGCGCCCCGCCTGGGGAGTACGGCCGCAAGGCTAAAACTCAAAGGAATTGACGGGGGCCCGCACAAGCGGCGGAGCATGTGGCTTAATTCGATGCAACGCGAAGAACCTTACCAGGGCTTGACATGCGGGGAAATCCTCCAGAGATGGGGGGTCCTTAGGGGTCCCGCACAGGTGGTGCATGGCTGTCGTCAGCTCGTGTCGTGAGATGTTGGGTTAAGTCCCGCAACGAGCGCAACCCTTGTCCTATGTTGCCAGCGGTTCGGCCGGGGACTCATAGGAGACTGCCGGGGTCAACTCGGAGGAAGGTGGGGATGACGTCAAGTCATCATGCCCCTTACGTCCTGGGCTGCACACATGCTACAATGGCCGGTACAATGGGCTGCGATGCCGTGAGGTGGAGCGAATCCCAAAAAGCCGGTCTCAGTTCGGATCGGGGTCTGCAACTCGACCCCGTGAAGTCGGAGTCGCTAGTAATCGCAGATCAGCATTGCTGCGGTGAATACGTTCCCGGGCCTTGTACACACCGCCCGTCACGTCATGAAAGTCGGTAACACCCGAAGCCGGTGGCCCAACCCTTGTGGAGGGAGCCGTCGAAGGTGGGACCGGCGATTAGGACGAAGTCGTAACAAGGTAGCCGTACCGGAAGGTGCGGCTGGATCACCTCCTTTCTAAGGAGCGCATGCCGTTTCCGGATGTTCATGCCGGACGGTTGCTCACTGGCGTGGAACACTGACTTCCAGAGGCTGTCGACGGCCTGGTTTGTGTCTAGTACTCCCTATCTTTTTGCGGGGTGGGGGTGGAACGGGCGGCCGGGCTGGTGGATGGTTCTTGTATGGTGCGCTGTTGGGTCCTGAGGGAGCGGAAGCTTCTTCGGTGGCCATGGAGCCCTCGGGTCCTCGTTGGTTGAGGGTTCGGGGGCTGGCTGCGGTACGGACCATGTCCTCCGTGAAACTGCCCTTGTGGGTGTGTCCGGGTGTGGGTGTGGGGTCGTCCGTTCTTTGAGAACTGCACAGTGGACGCGAGCATCTTTGTGGCCAAGTTAGTAAGGGCGCACGGTGGATGCCTTGGCACCAGGAGCCGATGAAGGACGTGGGAGGCTGCGATATGCCTCGGGGAGCTGTCAACCGAGCTGTGATCCGAGGATTTCCGAATGGGGAAACCCGGCAGGATGCCAAGTCCTGTCACCGCCATCTGAACTCATAGGGTGGCTGGAGGGAACGCGGGGAAGTGAAACATCTCATTACCCGCAGGAAGAGAAAACAACCGTGATTCCGCGAGTAGTGGTGAGCGAAAGCGGATCTAGGCTAAACCTGTGTCGTGTGATAGCCGGCAGGCGTTGCGGCATGGGGGTCGTGGGATTTTCCGGGTTGGGCTGCCGCCCTTCCAGAGAGTCAGAAAACAGTGTGTTAGTCGAGCGGTCTGCGAATGGCCGGCCATAGTGGGTAACAGCCCCGTAGGCGAAAACATGCTGTCTCTCGGAGATATTCCCAAGTAGCACCGAGCCCGTGAAATTCGGTGTGAATCTGGCGGGACCACCCGCTAAGCCTGAATACTCCCTGGTGACCGATAGCGGACTAGTACCGTGAGGGAAAGGTGAAAAGTACCCCGGGAGGGGAGTGAAATAGTACCTGAAACCGTGTGCCTACAATCCGTCGGAGCTGGGTTTCGGCCTGGTGACGGCGTGCCTTTTGAAGAATGAGCCTGCGAGTTTGCGGTGTGTGGCGAGGTTAACCCGTTGTGGGGTAGCCGTAGCGAAAGCGAGTCCGAACAGGGCGTTTGAGTCGCATGTCTAAGACCCGAAGCCGGGTGATCTACCCATGGCCAGGTTGAAGCGCGGGTAAGACCGTGTGGAGGACCGAACCCACCAGTGTTGAAAAACTGGGGGATGAGCTGTGGGTAGGGGTGAAAGGCCAATCAAACCCGGTGATAGCTGGTTCTCCCCGAAATGCATTTAGGTGCAGCGTCGTGTGTTTCGTGCCGGAGGTAGAGCACTGGATGGGCTAGGGGGCTTACCAGCTTACTGAACTCAGCCAAACTCCGAATGCCGGTACGTGAAGCGCGGCAGTGAGACTGCGGGCGATAAGGTTCGTAGTCGAGAGGGATACAGCCCAGATCGCCAGCTAAGGCCCCTAAGCGTACGCTAAGTGGAAAAGGATGTGGAGTCGCACAGACAACCAGGAGGTTGGCTTAGAAGCAGCCACCCTTTAAAGAGTGCGTAATAGCTCACTGGTCAAGTGGTTCTGCGCCGATAATGTAGCGGGGCTCAAGCGTACCGCCGAAGCTGCGGCATTCGCACGTGTAGCCTAGCTGCCTCATGCGTGGGGTGGTTCAGGTGTGTGGATGGGTAGGGGAGCGTCGTGTGGCGTGTGAAGCGGCCGAGTGATCGAGCCGTGGATGCCATGCGAGTGAGAATGCAGGCATGAGTAGCGAATGACGGGTGAGAATCCCGTCCGCCGGATGACCAAGGGTTCCTGGGGCAGGTTCGTCCGCCCAGGGTGAGTCGGGGCCTAAGGCGAGGCCGACAGGCGTAGTCGATGGATAACGGGTTGATATTCCCGTACCGGCGCTGGTGCGCCAATACTGAATCTTCCTGTACTAACCTCCTGTCGAGGTCCTTTCGGGGGCTGAGATGGTTGGGATCTTGGGGGGTAGTAGGTAAGCGATGGGGTGACGCAGGAGGGTAGTCCATCCCGGGCGGTGGTTGTCCCGGGGTAAGCGTGTAGGACGATGTGTAGGTAAATCCGCATGTCATGTGTCTGAGACGTGATGCCGAGCCGATTGTGGCGAAGTGGATGATCCCATGCTGTCGAGAAAAGCCTCTAGCGAGTGCCAGGGCCGCCCGTACCCGAAACCGACACAGGTGGTCAGGTAGAGAATACCGAGGCGATCGAGTGAACTGTGGTTAAGGAACTCGGCAAAATGCCCCCGTAACTTCGGGAGAAGGGGGGCCACCACTGGTGACGGCACTTGCTGTCTGAGCTGGTGGGGGCCGCAGAGACCAGGGGAAAGCGACTGTTTACTAAAAACACAGCTCCGTGCGAAGCCGTAAGGCGATGTATACGGAGTGACGCCTGCCCGGTGCTGGAACGTTAAGGGGACGGGTTAGCTCTTCGGGGCGAAGCTCAGAACTTAAGCGCCAGTAAACGGCGGTGGTAACTATAACCATCCTAAGGTAGCGAAATTCCTTGTCGGGTAAGTTCCGACCTGCACGAATGGCGTAACGACTTTCCTGCTGTCTCAACCACAGACTCGGCGAAATTGCACTACGAGTAAAGATGCTCGTTACGCGCGGCAGGACGGAAAGACCCCGGGACCTTTACTGCAGCTTGATATTGGTGTTCGGTCCGGCTTGTGTAGGATAGGTGGGAGACTGTGAAGCGGCCACGCCAGTGGTTGTGGAGTCATTGTTGAAATACCACTCTGGTCGTGCTGGATGTCTAACCTAGGCCCGTGATCCGGGTCAGGGACAGTGTCAGGTGGGTAGTTTAACTGGGGCGGTTGCCTCCTAAAGAGTAACGGAGGCGCCCAAAGGTTCCCTCAGCCTGGTTGGCAATCAGGTGTCGAGTGCAAGTGCACAAGGGAGCTTGACTGTGAGACCGACGGGTCGAGCAGGTGCGAAAGCAGGGACTAGTGATCCGGCGGTGGCTTGTGGAAGCGCCGTCGCTCAACGGATAAAAGGTACCCCGGGGATAACAGGCTGATCTTGCCCAAGAGTCCATATCGACGGCAAGGTTTGGCACCTCGATGTCGGCTCGTCGCATCCTGGGGCTGGAGTAGGTCCCAAGGGTTGGGCTGTTCGCCCATTAAAGCGGTACGCGAGCTGGGTTTAGAACGTCGTGAGACAGTTCGGTCCCTATCCGCCGCGCGCGTAGGAGTCTTGAGAAGGGCTGTCCCTAGTACGAGAGGACCGGGACGGACGAACCTCTGGTGTGCCAGTTGTCCCGCCAGGGGCATGGCTGGTTGGCTACGTTCGGAAGGGATAACCGCTGAAAGCATCTAAGCGGGAAGCTCGCTTCGAGATGAGGTCTCCCACAGGGTCAACCTGGTAAGGCCCCCGAGAGATGATCGGGTTGATAGGCCAGAAGTGGAAGCACTGCGAGGTGTGGAGCTGACTGGTACTAATAGGCCGAGGGCTTGTCCTACAAAGATGCTACGCGTCCACTGTGCGGTTCCCGAGGAACGGCAGACCACCCCAACCCCCCTCTGCTAGGGGTGTGGGTTGGGGTGAGGTGCCGATATCTCGATAGTGTTTCGGTGGTTTCAGCGGGGAGGGTACGCCCGGTCCCATTCCGAACCCGGAAGCTAAGTTCCCCAGCGCCGATGGTACTGCCCGGGAGACCGGGTGGGAGAGTAGGACACCGCCGAACAATCATTCCGGAACGCCCCCACACCTGACGGTGTGGGGGCGTTCCGCATTCCCGGGAACACTCCACTGCCTACCGGCCCGCCCCGGCCAGCGTGGCGACGGCCGGACTCGCGGCGGCGTGCCCGGCCTCGACGAGCCCGGCCGCGGCGGCGAGCCGGGCCGCGAGCGGGCGGCACCGCGCGATCTGGGCCCGCTCGTCGACGGTGACGCAGCTGTGGCCGACGACAACCTGACGCCCGTCGACCCAGACGTCCCGCACGGAGCGCGGCGACGCTCCGTAGACGACCTGGCCGATCGGGTCGTGCAGCATGGCCACGTCGACGGTGTCCTGGAGCAGCACCAGATCGGCCCGCTTGCCCGGCGCCAGGCTGCCGACCAGCTGGTCGAGGCCGAGCGCGCGGGCGCCGTCGATCGTCGCCATCGCCAGCACGTCGAGGGCGTCGATGACCAGCGCGTCCTGATGGTGCACCTTCTGCAGCAGCGCCGCGGCCTTGACGGCCTGCAGCATGTCCTGGCTGTCGTTCGACGCGGCCCCGTCGGTCCCGATGCCGACCGCGATGCCCGCGGACCGCAGCCGCGGCACCGGGCAGACCCCGGAGCCGAGGATCATGTTCGCCACCGGGTTGTGCGCGACGGCGACCCCGTGGGCGGCGAGCAGCGCGACGTCGGCCTCGGTCAGCCAGACGCAGTGCCCGGCGATCAGCGGCCGTTCCAGGTAGCCGAGCCGGCGCGCGTGCTCGACGGTGCGGTGGCCCCAGCGCAGTCGGGCCATCGTCACCTCCTCGCGCACCTCGGCGAGATGGGTGTGCACCGCCCAGCCGTGCTCGCGGCACAGTGCCACCCCCCGCTCCAGCAGCGGGTCGGACTGGCCGAGCAGCGTGCCGATGCCGTATCGGAAGCCCAGCAGCGGCGCGTCGTCCACCGCCGCGGCGAGCGCCCGCTGCTCGGCGACGACGTCCTCGATGATCTCGATGGCCCGCGCCGGGTCCTCGATGCCGGGCGCCATCGCGTCCTCGGCTCCGTACGACACGACGCCACGCATCCCGGCACGCACCATGCCGTCGACCACGCCGAGGCTCGCCCGCGAGCCGATGTTGGCGTGGCAGAACATGTCGTTGACGGTCGTGACCCCGGACAGCAGCATCTCGACGGCCCGCAGCGCCGTGCCCTCGGCCGCGTCCTCGCGGGTGAGGACGGTGCCGAGCGGCCCGACGATCTCCGCCCCCCACTCGAAGAGGGACAGCTCGCTGCCCATCCCGGTGGCGAGCGCCTCGGACAGGTGGGTGTGCGTACTGACCAGCCCGGGCAGCACGATCCCCGTCCCGTCGCCGTGCACCGGGACGCCGGGAAGGCCCGCGGCCAGCTCGGCGAACGGCCCGACCGAGACGATCGCGCCGTCGTGGACGTGCACCGCGCCGTCCGCCACCACGCCGTCGAGCCGGACTCCCGGCGTCCGGTCACGCACACCCGGGTCCGGTAGGCCGGCCATCGTCAGCACGTAGGCGCCGCGGACCAGGAACTCACCGGGCGGACCAGCGGCGTCCATCAGGTCACTCATCGGTGCACCGGCCTCCCGCCGTCTCGGAGGTCGGTCGTGGCCGACCCTGCCGTGCGGCGACACTAAGCGCGGAGTTTGGCGATCCGGTTTCGTTCCGTCGCTTGTTGACACCTACCGGGGATACCGGGCCTGCCATGCCGCGGTGCGCCGCGCGGGCGCCGGAGCCCGCGAGCCAGGCCTGGCCCGGTCCGGTCAGGCGACCAGGTCCGACAGGGCGGCGTGCTTCGCGGTCCGCCGCCGGGCGGCCTGAGAGATCGCGGCCGTCGCGAAGGCCCGGATCACCGGGTGGACCCGCGGCCGGTCCGAGGCCAGCTCGGGCTGGAACAGCGTGGCCAGGAAGAAGGGGTGGTCGGCGAGCTCCAGCACTCGCGCGCCGCCCGCCTCGTCCACGCCGCTGAACCGCAGCCCGGCCGCCCGCAGCCGGTCCAGATGCCCGGCCGATACGCCGTAGGAGCAGTGGTAGCGCTCGACGGTCCGCTCGACGCCGAACACCCACTCGGCCAGCGAGCCGCGCTCGATCCGCACCGCTGCCTCGTGCCCCTTCAGCGAGCACTCCAGCGGCACGACGACGTGGTCCGCGGCCTCCGGCTCGACCTCGGCGTGCCCGGCGTCCGTGAGGCCGCAGACGTTGCGGGCGTACTCGACGACCGCGTGCTGGAAGCCGCCGCAGGTGCCGAGGAACGGCACCCGCCCGGTGCGCGCGTGCCGGGCCGCCTCGACGGCTCCGGCCTGCTCGACGTAGGGGCTGCCGGGCAGCAGCCAGACCGCGTCGAAGCCGTCGAGCATGCCCGGCTGCGCGGCGTCCGGGGTGGGCACCCAGTAGGCGTCGAGGACGAGGCCGTCGCGGTCGCGCAGCTGGCGCAGGATCGCCGGGACCCGCCCGTGGGCGGCAATGTCGGCGGACCGGTCGCCGACGAGCGCGACCCGGGCGGTGGCGGAGACGGGAGTGGCGGCGGCGGAAGGGCTGGTGGTCGAGGAGGCCATGCCTTGATGCTGGGCAGCCGGCTGGTTCAGGTCCAACGATTATCACTGGTCCCTCGATAAGCGGTCCTGATGTCGGTGACACTGGCCCGGTGGACCTGGTGCTGCTTCGGACCTTCACCGCGGTCGCCCGCTCCGGCTCGTTCTCGGCGGCGGCCCGGGAGCTCGGCTACACCCAGAGCGCGGTGTCCCAGCAGATCGCCGCGCTGGAGGCGTCGCTGGGCGGGGTGGCGGTGCTGACTCGGCGTCCGGTCGCGACGACCGCCGCTGGTGCGCGGCTGCTCGAACACGCCGAGCCGCTGCTGCTGCGGGCGTCCGCCGCCCGCGCCGACGTGCTGCGCGCGGCCGGCGGGCCGCCCGACCAGCTGCGGGTCGCCGCCTGCCCGCTGGCGCTGCCCCGGCTCGCGGCCGCGTTCGGCGCGGCGATGGGCGCGCTGCCGCGGCTGGACGTCACGATCACGGTGGCCGGCCTGGAGACGGTCGCGATCGACGTGGCGCGCGGCGCCTGCGAGCTGGGCCTGGCCGTCGGGCTCGCCACGCCGGGCGACCCGCTGCGGCTGCCGGACGTCGGCCCGCTGCGGGCGGTGGAGATCGTCACCGACCCGGTCAGCGTCATCCTGCCGGCCGACCATCCGCTCGCCCGCCGCCCTGGACTGCGGCTCGCCGACCTCGCAGACGCCCGTTGGCTGGACGCGCCCGCGGCGGCGGCGCCGGCGGTGGACGTCCGTCGTGCTGTTGGCACCGAACGGCTGCCGCACTGCGCCGTCTACGCGGGCACGGACCTCGCCGGCCTCGCGGCGCTCGTCGCCGCCGGCGCCGGCCTCGTCCTGCTGCCGGCCTGGACGGTCGCGGGGCGCGCCGACCTGGCCGCCGTCCCGGTGGCCGAGCCGCGCCTGGAGTACCGCGTCGAGGTGCTCGCCGGGGTCACCGCCGATACCGGCGCCGCCGGCCGGGCCCTCGCCGTCCTCCTCGGCGCCTGACGACGGCCAGCCGGTGTGCGTACGCCCTTTCGTGCCGGCGGGGACGCCGGGAACCAGCTGATCAGACGCTGGATCGGCCAGCAGACCCGCCCCGCTTCCATAGGCTCACTTTTGCCGCGTTCGGAGCCGCACGGAGAGAGGCTTACGCATGTTCGACAACCTGAAGAATCTTGGCGATCTCAAGGACAAGGCCGAGGACCTGGCCGGCGACCACGCTGACGCGATCAAGGGCGGGCTGGAGAAGGCCGGTGACCTCGTCGACGACCGGACCGGCGGCAAATACAGCGACCACATCGACACCGGCGTCGACAAGGCCCAGGACTTCGTCGAGAAGCTCGGCGACCAGAACGACTGACCGGCCGTCCCCAGCCGCTGGCGCGGGGTTCCCGCGCCAGCGCGGGCCCGGTCCTGGCAGGCATCCGCTGACCGGTCCGCGTCGGGTCAATATGGTTCGTTACCCGAACTAATTTGGTACCGTCGGGGCATGGAGAGGTCTGTCCCGGTCGAGCCGCCTGTG
Organism: Pseudofrankia sp. DC12; assembly: GCF_000966285.1. NCBI lineage: Bacteria > Bacillati > Actinomycetota > Actinomycetes > Frankiales > Frankiaceae > Pseudofrankia > Pseudofrankia sp. DC12. The sequence continues at coordinate 411,423 of NZ_KQ031391.1, read as the reverse complement.
GGGGCCGTGGGGGCCGTGCGTGCCGGGGCCGTGTCGGTGGGGGCCGTGCGCGCGCTGGTGGGCGCGGCGCGGGTCCTGGAGCGGGCGTCGGGGGAGCTGAGCCTGGCGCAATACCGGGTGCTGGCCTCCGTCGCGGCCGGCGACGAGCGGGCGTCGCGGATCGCGGCCCGGCTCGCGCTCGGCAAGCCGACCATCAGCGCGACCGTCGAGTCGCTGCGCCGGCGCGGCCTGCTGACCCGCGCCGCCGTCGACGACGACCAGCGAGCCGCCACCCTGCGGCTCACCGACGACGGCCGGGCCGTCCTCGACGCGGCGGAACGGGCGATGCTCGACCGCCTCGGCGAGCTTGCCGCCCGGACCGCCGAACCAGCCGCCGTCCTCGCCGCCCTGCGGGCGCTCGACGGTGCCGTCGACGGCTATCTCGCCGACCGCGCCGCCGCCAGGGGACTCGGGCGGCGCGCCTGAGCCACAGCAAGCTTGGACCGCAGCGGGACTGAAAGACAGCGAGCCTGGACTACGGAGTGCCGATGACCACGAACCCTGGGGACGCCCCGAACACCGGCGCGGCGGCCCGGCCGCAGGCCACGGCTCCCGCGGCGCAGGCGGAGCCGCCGAGCGGGCCGGGGTGGATCCGGCGGCTGTGGGGCTGTCTGCTGCGGCACAAGGGCGCCGTCGTGCTGGCCCTGGTCGGGTCGGTGTTCGGCAGCGGGTCGCAGGCCTTCGTCCCGCTGGTGGCGCGGCAGATCGTCGACAAGGTGGTCGTCGCGCGGAGCGCGCCGCTGTGGCCCTGGCTGCTGCTCCTGCTCGGCATCGCGCTCGCGAGCTTCGGCTTCGCGCACCTGCGGCGCTACTACGGCGGCAAGGCGGCCCTCGCCGTCCAGTACGACCTGCGCAACGCCATGCATGACCATCTGCTGACGATGGACCAGGACAACCTGAGCCGGATGCCCACCGGCCAGCTGGTCGCCCGCGCGAACTCGGACTCGGCGCTGGTCCAGGGCCTGCTGATGTTCCTGCCGCTGCTGTCCGGCAACCTGCTGATGATGCTCGGCTCGCTGGTCGTCATGTTCATCCTGGCCCCCGGCCTCGCCGTCGTCGGCCTGGTCGTCGCGCCGGCGCTGGTCGCCGTCTCCTACCGGCTGCGGACCCGGGTGTTCCCCGCGAGCTGGGACGCCCAGCAGCGCGAGGGCGACGTCGCGCAGATCGTCGACGAGGACGTCAACGGCGTCCGGGTGGTGAAGGCCTTCGGCCAGGAGGACCGGGAGCTGCGCCGGCTCGCCGCCGCGACCGGGACGCTCTACGGCTCGCGGATGCGCGCGGTCCGGATGAAGTCCCGGTACGGGCCCCTGCTGGAGGCGGTCCCGGCGCTCGCCCAGGTCGCGATCCTCGCTCTCGGCGGGTGGATGGCGGTCCGCGGGTCGATCACGATCGGCACGTTCCTTGCGTTCTCCACCTACGTAGCCCAGTTCACCTCGCCGGCCCGGCAGCTCGCCGGCGTGCTGACGATGGGCCAGCAGGCCCGCGCCAGCGTCGAGCGGATCTTCCAGCTGCTCGAGCTGCCGCCCTCGATCGCCGACCGGCCGGATGCGGTGGAGCTCGGCGAGATCCGCGGCGAGATCGTCTTCGAGAACGTCGAGTACGCCTACCCGGATGGCCCGCCGGTGCTGCGCGGCCTCGACCTGCGGATCGGCGCCGGTGAGCGGGTCGCGATCATCGGTCCGAGCGGCAGCGGCAAGTCGACGGTGGCCGCGTTCCTCGGCCGGTTCCACGACCCGGACGCGGGCCGGGTGACCGTCGACGGCCACGACCTGCGTGACGTGCGGCTCGCGTCGCTGCGCCGCCAGGTCGGGTTCGCGTTCGAGGAGAGCTTCCTGTTCTCCGACACGGTCCGCGCCAACATCGCTTACGGCCGGGCCGGCGACGGCGTCACGCAGGATCAGGGTGTAACCCAGGAGCAGGTCGAGGCGGCGGCCCGCGCCGCCGGCGCGCACGACTTCATCGTCGGCCTTCCACTCGGCTACGACACCGTCGTCGGGGAACGCGGCCTGTCGCTGTCCGGCGGGCAGCGCCAGCGGGTCGCGCTCGCCAGGGCGATCCTCGCCGACCCGCGGATCCTCGTGCTCGACGACGCGACCAGCGCCGTCGACGCCCGGACCGAGGCGGTCATCCACGACGCCCTGCGTGACCTGCTGCCCGGCCGCACCACGCTGCTGGTCGCGCACCGGGTCTCCACGCTGCACCTGGCCGACCGGGTCGTCGTCCTCGACCAGGGCCGGGTCGTCGACCAGGGCACCCACGACGAGCTGTCCGAGCGCAGCTCCCTCTACCGGGAGCTGCTCTCCGGCCTCGACCCGGCGCTGGCCGCCCAGCTCGGCGACAGCGTCGAGGCCTTCGCGGCGATCTCCGGAACTGCCGCGATCACGACGACGGCCGACGCCTGGGACGCGGCAAAGGCCCAGCAGTCCGCCGGCCGGGCCGCCGCGACGACTCCATCCGGCAGACGGGCCCAGCTGCTCGCCGGCGGCGGGCTCGGCGCGGGCCTCGGCGGCGGTGCCGCCCGCGGCTCGGCCGGGGGTGCCTGGCGGCTGAACCTCGCGCCCACCCCGGAGCTGCTCGCCCGGGTCGACGCGCTGCCGCCGATCGGTGACGTCGCGGCCGTCGACCTCGCCGCCGAGGGCGGCCCCGAGCCGGACTTCAGCCTGCGCCGGCTGCTGATCCGGTTCCGCCGGCCGATGCTGCTCGGCCTGCTCTTCGTCGTCCTCGACGCGGTCGCGGGCCTCGCCGGGCCCACGCTGGTGAAGATCGGCGTCGACCGGGGCGTCACCGAAGGCTCGATGGCCGCGGTGTGGGTCGTCTCGGCACTCTTCCTGGCCCTGACGGTCTTTGACTGGGCGAACCAGATCGGCGAGACGTTCGTGACCGGCCGGGCCGCGGAGCGCATCATGCTCTCGCTGCGCATCCGTATCTTCGCCCAGCTGCAACGGCTTTCGCTGGACTATTACGAGCGCGAGATGTCCGGCCGGATCATGACCCGGATGACGACCGACGTCGACCAGTTCGAGGCGCTCATCGAGACCGGCCTGCTGGCCGCGCTGGTCGCGCTCGTGACCTTCGTCGGCGTCGGGGTCGCGCTGGTGGTGATGAACCTGGAGCTGGGCCTGCTCACGCTGACGGTGGTGATCCCGCTCGTCGTCGCGACGATCCCGTTCCGCAGCCGGGCGGCGAAGCTGTACGACCTGTCCCGGGAACGGATCGCGATCGTCAACGCCGACTTCCAGGAGTCCGTCTCCGGGGTCCGCGAGGCGCAGGCGTTCGTGCACGAGGCCCGCACCACCGCGCACTTCCACGGCCTCGGCCGGGCGTACCTGGATTCCCGGGTCGCCGCGCAGCGCATCGTCGCGACCTACTTCCCGTTCGTGCAGTTCCTGTCGGCGGTCGCCGACGCGATCGTGCTCGGCGTCGGCTCGGCCCTGATCGCGCACGGGAACCTCACCGCCGGCGGCCTCATCGCGTTCCTGCTCTACATCAACATGTTCTTCTCCCCGATCCAGCAGCTGTCCCAGGTGTTCGACGCCTGGCAGCAGACGCGGGTGTCGGTCAGCCGGATCGCCGAGCTGATGCGGCTGCGCACGCTCACCCCGCCGGCCCCCGACCCGGTCGTCCCGGCCCGGCTGCGCGGCGAGCTGACGCTCGACGACGTCCGGTTCGCCTACCCGACCGGCGCGGTCTCGACCGCGTCGGCCGCCGTGTCCGCCGGGCTCGGCCAGCGTGGCTGGACCGAGGCACTGGCCGCCGGCAAGGACGCGAGGACGATGGCCGCCGCCGCGGCGGCCCGGGCGGCCCGGCCACCGGAGGCGCTGCGCGGCGTCGACCTGCGGGTCCGCGCCGGTGAGACGGTCGCGCTGGTCGGCGAGACAGGCGCGGGCAAGTCGACGGTCATGAAATTGCTCGCCCGGTTCTACGACCCCGACGCCGGATCGGTCCGGGTCGACGGCCAGGACCTGCGCGGGCTGGACCTGCCGGCGTTCCGCCAACAGCTCGGCTACGTGCCGCAGGAGGCGTTCCTGTTCACCGGGACCATCCGGGACAACATCGCCTACGGCCGGCCGTCCGCGGCCGATGCCGAGGTCGAGGCCGCGGCGCGGGCCGTCGGCGCCCACGAGTTCATCGCGACGCTGGCCGGGGGCTACCTGCACGAGGTCGCCGAGCGCGGCCGGTCCCTGTCGGCCGGCCAGCGCCAGCTGATCGCCCTGGCTCGGGCCGAGCTCGTCGACCCGGCCGTCCTGCTGCTCGACGAGGCGACCTCCAACCTCGACCTGGCCACCGAGGCGAGGGTGACGGCGGCCATGCAGCGGATCTCCCGGGCGCGCACCACGATCCTCATCGCCCACCGCCTGCAGACCGCCCGTGGCGCCGACCGCATCGTCGTGCTGGACGGCGGGCGTATCGCCGAGACCGGCACCCACGACGAGCTCCTCGCCGCGGCCGGCCGCTACGCCGCCATGTGGCGCGCCTTCGAGCTGGTTACCGCGACCCCGGCGCCGGTCGACTGACGCTGGTCAGCGTTCTGGCGCGGTGTATGTGCGCAAACGGCGTCGGACTGAAGCCGCTTCCGCGGTGTGCGAAGCGCGTGTCTGTGCCGGCCTGCGTACAGGGGAGCGTCGTCGTCGGCGTACTGGTCGGCGTCGGAGTCCGGGTGCCAGCGGTGCAGGAAGGTGATTCCCGGCTCGATGAGCTCCATTCCGGCCGGGACCTGCGCCGCGACCTCGTCACGGCTGCGCATCTGGATCGATATCTGCTGTTTGCCGTAGAGGTCGACGAGGCGCTGGGTGGCATCCGGGGTCGAACGGTCATCGGTGGCGTGGCTGATCACCAGGTAACTGCCGGTCGGCAGTTCCGCCATGAGTCGCTCGATGAGAGCGCCCGGGTGGGCCGCGTCGGGCAGGAAATCCAGAACCGCGAGAAGTGACAGCGCGACCGGGCGGGACAGATCCAGCGTGCCGCTCAGCACCGGGCTGGTCAGGATGTCCGCCGGCCGGTTCAGATCCGCGTCGAGGTAGGCGGTCTGGCCCTGGGCCGAGCTGGTCAGCAGGGCGCGAGCGTGCGCGAGGACGATTGGGTCATTGTCCACGTAGACGACGCGCGACGCCGGCCGGATGGCCTGGACGACCTCGTGCAGGTTCGGACGTCGGGATTCCCATGCCGATGCCGAGGAACTGGTCGATGCCCTTCTGCTCGGCTAGGAAGCGGCTGGCCCGATGCAGGAACGCCCGGTTCTGCCGCGCCGCGGCCCGGGTGTTCGGGAAGCGGCCATGAGAAGCTCGGCGGCTTCTCGGTCCGGCGGATAGTTCGTCTTGCCGTCCAAGACGTAGTCGTATATCCGCGCGGAATGCGCAACGTCGACGCGCAGTTCGGCCACCCGAGACCTCCGCGAGAAGGCAGAGTTTTCCAGGATCCCACCGCAGGAGAACTCAAACCGCTTTCACGCCCGACCGGGACGTGCCCGCCTCGCCCCGGGCGGCCGGTCCCCCGACTACCTGCCATGCCCAGCCTCTGCGGTGTGGCGACAGTACACCACGGCCCCAAACCGGGACCGGTCCGGCGATACTCCCGCGCCGTCCACATCCTGGGCGCGCCTCCCCCGCCGCGAGATATATAACTGGAGCTATAATAAGCTCGGTTATACATGGGAGGGGTGGTCGGTGGACAGGCCGGCGGAGATGTTCGACCGGGGCTTCGAGTGGGCCGAACTGGCCCGGTTCGTCGGCTATGACGGCGCAGAGCCGACCTTGGGCGTCGTCTCGGGACGGCGGCGGCAGGGCAAGACGTTCCTGCTGGACGCGGTCGCCAGGGCCACGGGCGGCTTCATGTTCACCGCGACGGAGACGACCGCGGGAGACTCGCTGCGCCAGTTCGGCGCGGCGCTCGGCCAGCACCTGGGCGAGCCGACACCGTTCCGGTTCGAGTCCTGGGACGAGGCGATCGGTCGGCTGATGGTGATCGCCGCGACCGGACCGCGCACGGTCGTCCTGGACGAGTTTCCGTTCCTGGCCCAGGCCTCGCCCGCACTGCCTTCGATCATTCAGCGGGAGTTGGATCCGGGCGCGCGGGCCGGGAACACGCCCGTCCGGCTGCTGCTCTGTGGCTCGGTCCTTTCCTTCATGGGAAGGCTTCTGTCCGGCACGGCGCCACTGCGAGGCCGGGCCGGCTTGGAACTGGTCGTGCCGACCCTGGACTACCGGCTGGCGGCCGAGTTCTGGGAGATCGACGACCCACGGGCTGCGGCGTTGACGCATGCCGTGGTCGGTGGGACCCCGGCCTACCGTCGCGAGTTCAGCCTCGGCGACACGCCCTCAGGCCTCGACGACATCGACTCGTGGATTGTCCGCGCCGTCCTCAACCCCGGCCGGCCGTTGTTCCGCGAGGGTCGTTACCTGCTGGCCGAGGAGCCCGAACTGCGGGACGTGGGTCTCTACCACTCGGTCCTGGCCGCGATCGCGGCCGGCAACGCCAGCCGCGGCGGTATCGCCGACTACCTGGGCCGCAAGTCGACGGATCTCGCCCATCCGCTCACCGTGCTCGAGGACGTCGGGCTGATCCGGCGAGAGGAGGACGCGTTCCGCAACAACCGCGCCGCCTACCGGATCGCCGAGCCGCTGGTGACCTTCTACCACGCTGTGATCCGTCCGAGCTGGGGCGACCTGGAACGCCCCGGCCGCGCGGCCCAGATCTGGCGCCGGGTCCGGCCCACCTTTCTCAGCAAGGTCATGGGACCGCATTTCGAGGACCTGTGCCGCGAATGGACCCGCTGGCACGCCTCCCCGGAGACGCTCGGTGGCTTTTCCCGCCGCGTGGCCGCCGGCCAGGTCAACGACCCGGCCGCCCGAACGTCCCACCAGGTCGACGTGGCCGTCTTCGGCGAGCCGACGGCAGGCGCCAGCGATGGCCCGGCTCCGGATGTGCTGCTCGGGATCGGCGAGGCGAAATGGAGCGACGTCCTGGACATGCGGCAACTCACCCGCCTCGCCCACATCCGCGACCTGCTCACCGCGCCCGGGGGCGCCGGGGCCCGCCGCGTCGGCGGGGGTCCGGTCCGCCTCTTCCTTTTCGGAGGTGCCGGCTTCACCGATGAACTCCGCGCGGCGGCCGCGCAGGATTCCACCATCCAACTGGTCGACCTGCCACGGCTTTACCGCGGCGACTAGCCGCCGCGAGGGCCTGTGCTAGGTGCTTAGCGCGGCCGGGCCTTGGCCTTCCTTGATGAGGACGCCTGAGGTGCCCGCGGTGCGCACGGCGGTGGCGAGGGCGAGGATGCGGGCGACGGCTGACGGGGCCTCGACGCCGCGCGGGTGGATGTTGGAGATGAGGTTGCGGTCGGCGTCGGTGTGGCCGGCGCGGGGGCGCCAGGCCAGGTAGGCGCTCAGGCTCTGAGCGGTGACGAGGCCGGGGCGTTCGCCGATGAGCAGGACGACCACGCCGGGGTCGAGCAGCTCGCCGATCTGGTTGAGAAGCCCGACGCGGGCGTTGCGGACGGCGAAGACCTGGCCGACGCTCCAGCCGGCCTCGCGGGCGGCGTCGAACAGCGCGGGCAGCAGGGCCGGGACCTGGGCGTCGACGGCGGCGACGGACAGGCCGTCGCCGATGACGACCTGCAGGTCGGCGCCCGGCGGGCACCGGCGGGTCACCTCGTCGCGCGCCTCGGCGGACAGGGTCCGGCCTAGATCGGGGCGGCGCAGGTAGGTGGCGCGATCGCCGGCGGCCGAGTCGACGGTGAACAGGCCGAGACTGTCGACCAACGGCGCCAGCGGGCCGGTGTCCAGGTCGAGGGCGGCGTGGACGGCGTCCTGGGCCGCCGCGTGGTCCGCGCGCAGCGCGAGCTGGTCGGACGTGCGGTAGGACGTGCCCGACCGGCCGAGGAACAGCCGCGCGGGAGTGACGGCCCGGACCCGTTGCTCCAGCGCGGTCCTTGCCGGGCTGACAGCCAGGTCGCCGGTGGAACCAGAGGAGACCGTTGGCGCGCCGGCCTCCTCCGTCGGTGCCGTCTCGCTGACGGCCTCCGGGCCGGTCACTGGCTGCTCGTCAGCGCGGCGCGGGCGGACGAGGGCACGGCCGCGACCGCCGCGTCGAGGCCGGCGAGGAGCCCGGCGGCGACGTCGGGGTCGGGCTCGTCGAGCCGGCCCGCGCGCATCAGCCCGCGTTCCTCCAGCCAGGCGCCGTACTCGGGGGTGGGCGAGAGACCGAACAGGTCACGCATTCCCGAGGCGTCGTGGTAGCTGGTCGACTGGTAGCTGAGCATGACGTCGTCCGCTCCCGGAACACCCATGACGAAGTTGCAGCCGGCGGCCACGAGCAGCACCAGCAGGTCGTCGTTGGTGTTCTGGTCGGCGTCGACGTGGTTGGTGTAGCAGACGTCGATGCCCATCGGCAGGCCGAGCAGCTTGCCGACGAAATGGTCCTCCAGGCCGGCCCGGGTGATCTGGCGCGCGTCCGCCAGGTACTCCGGTCCGATGAAGCCGACCACCGAGTTCACCAGGAACGGCTCGTAGACCCGGGCGACACCGTGCGCGCGGGCCTCGACGGTCAGCTGGTCGAGGCCGCCGTGCGCGTCCGCCGACAACGCCGAGCCCTGGCCGGTCTCGAAGTACATGACGTTCTCGCCGATGAACTCACCCGGCCGGGCCCGGTGATGCGCGAGGACCGCCGCGCGGCCCTCGGCGAGCATCTCCAGGCTGATTCCGAACGACCTGTTCGCCGCCTCGGTCCCGGCGATCGACTGGAACAGCAGGTCGACGGGTGCGCCGGCCGCGAGGGCTGCGAGCTGGGTCGTAATGTGCGCGAGCACGCAGGTCTGGGTCGGCAGCGAGAACCGGCGAATGAGCCCCTGCAGACCGTGTAGCACGGCGCCGATTCCCGCGACGGACTCGGTGACCGGGTTGACCCCGAGAACCGCGTCGCCGCAGCCATAGAGGATTCCGTCGAGGGCGGAGAGAAGAATGCCCTCCACGTCGTCGGTGGGGTGGTTCGGCTGGACCCGGACGCCCAGCACACCGGCCCCGCCCATGGTGTTGCGGCACCGTGTGACGGTCCGCAGCGGTCTCGCGCCGGTGATCAGATCCTTGTCGCTCATCACCTTCGCGACGGCCGCGGCCAGCTCCGGGGTGATCGCGTTCGCCAGCCCGCGCTCGGCCCAGAGCGCGGGGAAGCCGGGGGAGAGGATCAGTTCCCGGAACTCTCCGACCGTGAGGCTCGCGAGCCCCGAGTGCGTGAAGGTCGCGGCGTCGTGCGACGCCGCGATCAGCTCGGTGACGGCGTCGTCGAGCAGGGGAGTGGCGAGAATGTCGGCCAGCCGGACGTCCGCGAGCGCGAGCTTCGCCGCGACCCGCTCGGTGGCGGTGCTCGCCGCGAGCCCGGCGAGCTGGTCGCCGGACTTCTCCTCGTTCGCCTTCGCCAGCAGGGTCGCGAGGTCGGGAAAGACGTACCCGGTGCCCCGCACCGTCGCCCGGAATGTCATGGCCGCTCCCCTTCGTCGGGCTGATGGTGAACCTGGTACAAATCCGTCGGGCGCCCTGTCCCAGGGCCGGGCCGCCCGGGCGTTGATCGTTGTTTCGGCCCTCTGATTTCTGATGGCCGTAGCCGGGCCCGGCTGACGGCCGCTGGGATCCTGCTGGCTAATTCGGGAGAGCCTCGGTGATCTAGAAGAGGCGCCCAGACATACGCCGCATAACGGACGCCAAAGCGACCGCTCGCCTCCTGATCGGCGGCCAGTCCCGGCCGAGTCGTAGCTGCGTGTAATTGGCCAGCAGGATCCGCTGGAGGGCCAAAACGGCGACCAAGCCCTGCCGCCGGAGCTGCGGCCGGTCCGTCGGCATTGCCGGGCCGGGCCGGCGCCCGCCGCGGGATAGGACGGGGCGCCGGACCGGCCGGACGGGTTAGGCGGTCGCCTCGCCGGTGGGCTGGGCGGGGATGGCGCCCGCGGGGGCCGCGGCGCCCACCTCCAGTGACCGTTCGCGGCTCTCCTCCATCACGATCCGGCCGATGGTCGCGTACTTGGCGGGGTTCGCCAGCCTGATGCAGATCGCGACCGCCAGACCCAGGACGAAGAAGCCGATCACGATCCACGGCGTCGCCTTGAAGACCGGGCTGCCCGACGCGGCGCCGGCGGCGAACTCCAGGTTCTGGAACAGCAGGTAGACGACGTAGACCATGCCGGCCGCGCCCAGGATCGGTGGCAGCAGCGTCCGGTACCAGCGGGCCGTCTCCGGGTGCATCTTGCGCACGTGGAAGTAGCCCACGACGGCTATCGACGAGATCGACTGCACGATCAGGATCGCCATCGTGCCGAGGATCGCCATCAGGCCGTAGAGCTGGGTGTACGCGACGTCCGGTGCCGCGTCGGTCGGCTTCTGCAGCCAGAAGAACAGCAGGACGATGGCCAGGGTGATGACCGACTGCACGACCGAGGAGATGTGCGGCGAGCCGTGCTTCTTGTGCGAGGCGCCGAGCGTCTTGCCGAGCCCGTCGGACAGGCCCTCACGCCCGAGCGCGTACAGGTAGCGGGACGCCGCGTTGTGGAACGCCAGCGCGCAGGCGAACGACCCGGTGCAGGTCATGACCTTGTACACATTCAGGAAGAAGCCACCGAGCATGTCCTTGGTCGGCGCGTAGAACAGCGAGAAGGCGTCCTTCTGGGAGACGTCCACGGCGCCGGTCTTGCCCGCGTAGGCGACCGCCATCCAGGACACGAACGTGTACAGCACGCCGAGGCCGATGACGGCGATCAGCGTCGCCCGGGGGACGATCTTCTTCGGGTTCTTCGACTCCTCGCCGTAGACGGCCGTGGTCTCGAAGCCGACCCACGACCAGAACGCGAAGAACAGGCCGAGGCCGGCCACCATCGTCACGTCCTTGCTGCTCGGCCCGGCCTGGAAGGCGCCGACCGGGTTGATCGAGCCGAGCATCAGCCCGTCCGGGCCGCCGCCGGTGAACAGCACACCGAAGCTCATCATCAGCAGCAGCAGGACCTCGATGGTCAGGAAGACCGCGAGGACCGTCCCGGAGATCGACACGTTGAAGTAGCCGAGCGCCGCGGCGACCGCGACCGCGATCAGGGCGTACCAGATCCAGGAGATCGACCCGGTGTGGAACACGGTCTCCATCGTGGTCTTCGCGAACGACGCGAAGATGCCGACCAGCGAGGCCTCGAACACGACGTACGCCATCGTCGCGAGGAAGCCGGACGCCATGCCGACCGCCTGGCCGAGGCCGTGCGAGATGAAGCCGTAGAACGCGCCGGTGGCGGTGATGTGCTTGGCCATCGCGACGTAGCCGACGGAGAAGATCGTCAGCACGATGGTCGCGACCAGGAACGACGCCGGCCCGTGGGTGCCGTTGCCGTAACCGACGACGATCGGCAGGTTGCCGGTCATGGCCGTGATCGGTGCGGCGTTCGCCAGCACCATGAAGAGAACTCCCAGGAGACCGACGGCTCCCGGCCGCAGGCGCTGCACCTGCGTGGTGCCGTCCGCTACCTGAGGAGCGGCCTCGCTTTGAACGCTCACCTGTGGCTACCTCCCGCTGTGCGCGACCGCTCGGGCGGCTGGCGCGTGTTCGGGCGATCGTGGCCCCTCCGGCTACCCGGCCACAAGGTGGGGGCAGACCATTTCACACGCCGAAACAGGCCACAACGTGGCCGAAACACAAACGGTACGTACCTTTACCAGACCAGATCCCCTGCCCACGCTACGGTCGTGCCGTGGCCATCCCTGAACTTCCGCGCGACGACCTGGTCGACCGGCTGCTGGCGACGCCGAAGGCCGAGGTGCTCGCCACGAGCGAGCGTTACTGGAACCCCGGCAAGACCCGCTTCTGGACCGACGCCGGCACCCCGCTGGTGATCGGCGAGCGCGCGGGCTACCTGCTGCACGACCTCGCCGGAAACACGCTCGTCGACGTGCACCTCAACGGAGGCACCTACAACCTCGGCCATCGCAACCCGGAGCTCGTAGCGACGCTGACGGCCGCGCTCCAGCACCTCGACATCGGTAACCACCACTTCGCGGCGCTCGGCCGCGCGGCGCTCGCCGAGGAGCTGGTCACGTCGGGGCCGATCCCCGACGGCAAGGTCGTGTTCGGCGTCGGCGGCGGCGAGGCCGTCGACCTGGCTCTGAAGTCCGCGCGCTGGGCGACCGGCCGTCGCAAGGTCATCTCGGCCCTCGGCGCGTTCCACGGCCACACCGGCCTCGCGGTCGCGGCCGGCAACGAGCGTTACGCCGAGCGGTTCCTGGCCACCCGGCCGGACGAGTTCATCCGGGTGCCGTTCAACGACCTGGACGCGATGGCCGCCGCGCTGGCCGGCCATGACGTCGCCGCCGTGCTGCTGGAGACGATCCCGGCCACGTCCGGCTTCGTGATGCCCGAGCCCGGCTACCTCGCCGAGGTCGCGAGGATGTGCGCCGCCGCCGGGACGCTCTACGTCGCCGACGAGGTGCAGTCCGGCCTCGGGCGCACCGGCGCGCTGTGGTGTATCACCAAGCACGGCGTCACCCCGGACATCCTGGTGACCGGCAAGGGGCTGACCGGCGGGATCTACCCGGTCTCGGCGACCATCCTCGGCCCGGCCGCCGCCGGCTGGCTGGAGGAGGACGGCTTCGCCCACATCTCGACGTGCGGTGGCTCCGATCTCGGCTGCGTGGTCGGCCTGCGCACCCTGGAGATCACCCAGCGCCCGGCCACCCGGGAGCGGGTCGACGCCCTGATCACGACCTTCACCGACGGCCTCACCCAGATCGCGAAGGACCACCCGGACTGGCTGGTCGAGATCCGCCAGGACGGCCTGGTCATCGGCCTGCGGTTCGACCACCCGCAGGGCGCCCGGCTCGTCTCCCGCCGCCTCTACGAGCACGGGGTCTGGGCGATGTTCTCGGCGCTGGACCCGCGGGTGCTCCAGTACAAGCCTGGCCTGCTGGTCACCGACGAGCTGGCCGCCGACCTGCTCGACCGTACCGCCACCGCCGTCCGGCTCGCCGCCGGGGACGCCCGCTCCGGCGTCGAGCTCGCCCCAGACCGTTCCGACCCCGGTGCCCGGCCGGCGCCGCTCGAAGGCTCCCGCCCGTGGCCGGGCGCCCGGTGACCGCGGCCGGGCCGGCGGGCCGGACGGCCGCGGACGACGTCGTCACCGGCGAGCTGCACGCGCTCGAAGCGCTGCTCCCTGAGGTCCTCGCGGCCTACGACGTCGGTGCCCGTCCCGAGGCCGCGTTGCTGAACCTCTCCGAGAACGCCACCTACCGGGTCGACGACCCCGGATCCGGCCGCCGGTTCGCGCTGCGGCTGAACCGGCCCGGGTACCACACGCCCGCCGAGATCGGGGGCGAGCTGGCCTGGGTCGCGGCGCTGCGTGCCGAGGGGGTCGTGCTCACCCCACCGGTGGTCCCGAACCTGGCGGGGGAGGCCGTCACGACGGTCACGCCGCCGGGCGTCGGCGACCGGCAGGCGGTGCTGTTCGCCTGGGTCGACGGCCAGTCGCCCGAGCCGGGCGACGCCGCCGGCCTGGTCGCCGCGTTCGGCACGCTGGGCGACATCGCCGGCCGGATGCAGCTGCACGCCCGCCGCTGGTCCCGGCCGGCCGGCTTCGACCGGTTCGAGTGGGACCTGGCGCAGACCATCGGCCCGCACGCTCGCTGGGGCGACTGGCGCAGCGGCCTGGCCTGGGCGCTGGCCGGCGGCGGCGACGCGCTGCCGCCCCGCCACGGCGCACCGGCGCCCGAGCGCGACCTGATGACCCGGGCTGCCGTCGCCGTCGAGAGCCGGGTGGCGGCCTTCGGCGCGCGGCCGGACCGTTACGGCCTGATCCACGCCGACATGCGGCTGGCGAACCTCCTGGTCGACGACGGCGGCGCCCTCACCGTGATCGACTTCGATGACTGCGGCTTCGGCTGGTACCTGTACGACCTGGCCGCCGCGCTGTCGTTCATCGAGCACCACCCGGCGATGCCCGACCTCGTCGCCGCGTGGCTGGCCGCCTACCGGCGTCACGTCCCGCTCGGGGCCGACGAGCTGGCCATGGTCGCGACGTTCATCCTGCAACGCCGGCTTCAGCTCACCGCCTGGCTGGGCACGCACCCGCACGCCGACGCGGTCGACGACGTCACCGGGCACGCGCGGGCGAGCCTGGAGCTCGCGGAGGCCTACCTGTCCGGGACGCTGCTGCCAGAGGGGATCGCCTAGTGTTCACGCCCATCAAGGGCCGCACCGTCGTCGTGACCGGCGGCAGCCGGGGGATCGGCAAGGGCATCGCCCGGGTGTTCGCCGCCGCCGGCGCCAACGTGGTGATCACCGGCCGGGACCCGGCCGTCGCCGAGGCCGCCGCCCTGGAGCTCGGCAAGGCCGGCGGCACCGTGTCCTACGTCGCCGGGGACGTCGCGTCGGCGGCGGACACCGCCCGGCTGGCCGAGGAGGTGCTCGCCCGCCAAGGCGGCTGCGACGTCGTCTGCGCGAACGCCGGGATCTTCCCAGCCGCGTCGCTCGACGCCATGACCGAGGCCGACATCGACCTTGTCCTCGGCGTCAACGTGAAGGGCGCACTGCTCACCGTCCAGGCGTTCCTGCCGGCGCTGAAGGCCTCCGGACACGGCCGGGTGATCCTGACCTCGTCGATCACCGGCCCGTTCACCGGCTACCCGGGCTGGGCCCACTACGGCGCGTCCAAGGCCGCGATGCTCGGCTACATGCGGACCGCGGCGATCGAGCTCGCACCACACCGGATCACCGTCAACGCCATCCTGCCCGGCAACATCCTCACCGAGGGGCTCAGCGAGCAGGGCGAGGACTACCTGCGCTCGACCGAGGCCGTCATCCCGATGCGCCGGCTCGGCGACGTCGAGGACATCGGCAACGCGGCCCTGTTCCTCGCCACCGACGAGGCCGCCTACATCACCGGCCAGTCGATCGTCGTCGACGGCGGGCAGATCCTGCCCGAGTCCCCGGCCGCGCTGGACGAGATCTGACGGCGCCGGCGGTGGCGGCCCCGGCCATCGTCCCGCCAGGCCGCGCCGATCGCGCGGATATTCCGGGTGGGCCGGCTCACCAGGCCCGACAGCCCGGCACGGTCGGTCAGACTGGACGGATGGCGCTCGACTTCGACCCCGCCGGGGCCCTGCTGGGGCCGACGGCGGCTGACGTGCGCCGACGGCTGCGCCAACTGGTCACGGACGGCGCCCATCGGCCCGGTGAGCGCCTCGGCGGCGAGCGGGACCTCGCCGCGTCGCTCGGCGTGAGCCGCGAGACGCTGCGCCAGGCGCTCACGGCGCTGGAGCGCGAAGGCGTCGTGCTGCGGGTCCGCGGCCGGGGCGGCGGCACGTTCGTCGCCCCCCGCAAGGTCGAGCGGGACCTCACCAGGATCGTCGGCGTGCCGGAGCTGCTGCGCACCCAGGGGTTCACCGCGGGCTCGCAGGTCGTCAGCGCGGCGCTGGAGCCGGCCGACGAGGTGGTCGCGAAGGCGCTCGAACTGGAGCACGGCGACCCGGTCGCCCGGATCGTCCGGCTACGTCTCGCCGACGGCGGCCCGATCTCGCTGGAGAACGCCTGCTTCCCGGCCCGCCGCTTCCCGGGGCTGTTCAACCTTCCGCTCGGGGGCTCCCTCTACGAGCTGTTCGCCGAGGAGTACGGCATCCGCCCCGGCGAGGCGGTGGAACAGATCGAGGTGGTGCTCGCGGGTGACGAGGAGGCGGCGCTGCTGCGCTCGGCCGCGGGTGCCCCGCTGCTCGCCCTCGACCGGACCACCCGAGACCTCGCCGGCCAGCCGTTCGAGTACTCCCATGACCTCTTCCGCGCCGACCGCATCCGCATCGTCGTGCGCTCCACCGGCACCACCGTCGCGACCACCCGCTGACGCCGCCCTCGGCGGGCCGAGGCGGGCGCGAGGTGATGGCGCGGCGGCGGGGAGGGGCGGTGCCTCAGGAGGCGGCGACGTCCGCGGTGACGAGGTTCCAAGCCCTGTCGAGGGCCGCCGCGAAGGTCTCGGGGGGCTGCGCGCCGGACAGGGCGTAGCGGGACTGGACCAGGAAGTACGGGACGCCGGTGACACCCAGCTCGGCCGCGCGCGCCTCGTCGGCGCGGACCTGCGCGGCGAACTCGTCGCCCGCCGCGACGGCGCGCAGCCGCCCGCGGTCCAGGCCGAGGACGGCCACGGTGTCGGCGAGCTCGTCCGGGTCGGCGAGGTTCGCGCCCCTGGTGAAGTAGGCGGCGAACAGCTCCTCGGCGGCCGCGGCCTGGAGGTCTTCGGTGGCCGCGTACTGCAGGACGCGGTGCGCGGCGAAGGTGCTCGTCGGCTTGATCGCGTCGAAGTCCAGGGTCAGGCCGACGGCCGCGGCCATCCCGGCGACCCGCTCGTTCATCGCGACGGCCTGCTCCCTGGTGACGCCGTACTTCGCCGCGAGCAGCTCGTAGATCCCACTCGCCGGGACGGTGGGCGCGTGCGGGTCCAGCTCGAAGCTGTGCCAGCGGACCTCGACCTCGTCGGCATGCTCGAAGGTCGCCAGGGCGCCCTCGAAGGAGCGCTTCCCGATGTAGCAGAACGGGCAGGCGACGTCCGACCAGATGTCGATCTGGAGCATGGCTCCTCTGTCCTCCTACTGAGAGCTCGGCCTACTGGAAGCGGGCCGGCTGGCCGGTGGCTTCCAGGACCGACATCCACAGGTCGCCGGACGGGTCGACCTGGTTGCGGTGGCTGATCGCCAGCGGGATCGGGATGTGGATGAACCGGCGCCGCCAGCGGCCCACGACCATCTCGGTGCGACCCGCCATCGCCGCGTGCACGGCGGCGTGCGCCAGCCGGATGCAGTAGACGCTGTCGTACGGGTTGGCCGGCACGCTGCGGATGACGTAGCTCGGGTCGATGTACTTCAGGTTGATCTCGACGCCGACGTCGGTGAAATAGTCGACGATGCGGCCGCTGAGGAACTGGCCCACGTCGGACAGACGCCGGTTCCCGGAGGCGTCGGTGCCGGGCCCGAGGCCGTTGCCGTGCGCGGCGAACAGCTCCTGGCCGGCACCTTCGGCGGCGACGACCACTGCGTGGCCGGTCTCTTCGATCCGGCGGCGCAGGTAGCGCAGCAGCCCGTTCTCGCCCTCGAGCGCGAACGGCACCTCGGGGATGAGCACCACGTCCGCGTCGGACTTGGCCAGCGAGGCGTAGCACGCGATGAACCCGGAGTGCCGGCCCATCAGCCGGACGAGACCGAGACCGCCGGGCGCGGACGTGGCCTCCGCGTGCGCCGCGGCGATGGACTCGCTCGCCTTCGCGAACGCGGTCTGGAAACCGAAGCTCTGGTCGATGAAGGGGATGTCGTTGTCGATGGTCTTCGGAATCCCGACCACCGCGATCTTCTCACCGCGCTCGGTGGCGACCCGTGCGATCTCACCGGCGCCGCGCAGCGTCCCGTCACCGCCGATGACGAACAGGATGCTGATGTTCATGCGGGACAGGCAGTCGACGATCTCCTCCGGGTCCTGCTGGCCCCGGGAGGTGCCGAGAATCGTGCCGCCGTCCTCGCCGATCGTCGCGACCCGCTCCGCCGTCAGGTCGACGACGTCGTGGCCGTACCGCGCGATGAACCCCTGGTAGCCGTTGCGGAAACCGAAGATGCGGGTCACGCCATAGTGCGTGGTGAGCTCGGTCACCAGGCCGCGGATGACGTTGTTCAGACCGGGGCACAGGCCGCCACAGGTGACGATTCCGACGCGGGTCTTCGCCGGGTCGAAGTAGATCTTCCGGCGCGGCCCGGCCGCCTCGAAGCTGGGCAGCTCGCTGAGCGGCACGTTGCGCGACGAGACCATGGCCAGGGTGTCGTCGAGCAGGACCTTGTCGGCCTCGTCGATGTAGTGCTCGGTGGTTGGCCGTTCGCCCAGCAGGGGGAGCAGGGGCGACGTCACCCGGCTCGGCCCGAGGCTGCGGACCGCCAGCGTCGACTGATCGACGATCAGTGGTTCGCCCAGCGTAGCCACCGTGCCCCGATCCTCTCCCCGCCTGCCGCCAGCCCTGAAGATCCTGCCCTTCCAGGACTTTCTGCGAGCCTACAGGCGCCGGAGTGTGACGCCGGACCGTGCTCGGCTCAGCGCAGTCCGGAGCGGACGAAGGCGTCGTCACCTGCCGCTGCAGCACGACGTACAGCGCGAAGATCGGCAGGCAGGCCAGGCCGGACGCGGTCATGATCGCGCCCCGGTCGTTGCCCTCCTGGGTGAGGTATCCCTGGATGCCGAGCTGGATCACCGAGTTCGCCCCCTGCAGACCTGGAACGGGACGAGCCAGGTCACGACGAACAGCAGGAACAGCACGTTCTTGCCGCGGAAGTCCCAGGCCGCGAAGGCGTAGGCGGCGAGCAGGCAGACCAGCAGCTGCCCGACCGTCGACGCCGCCGCGATCACGAGGGTGTTGGCGAGCAGCACCGGGACTTCGAGCGAGTGCAGGACGTAGTCGTAGTTGCGCAGCGAGAGCGGCCACGGCAGCGGGTTCTGGCTGAGGATGTCGCCGGGCCGGCGCAGCGAGCTGGCGTACATCCAGTAGATCGGGACGATGCTGAGCAGGCTCAGCACGACTATCACCGCGTGCCGCCCGGCAGCGCCGGCCCAGGCCAGCCGCGCTTTCGGCGGCCCGGCGAGGCCCGCCTCGTCCGCCGCGCCCGCGTCGGCCGACAGGACGCTCATCTGGTGCTCCTTATAGGGCGGGGCCGCGGCCAGCAGCCGCCGGGCCGGCGCGGGCCGGGCCGCCACGGGCTGGGAGACAGCGGTGGCGGCCCGGCCCGCGCCGGCGAGCGCTGCCGGGGCGGCGAGCTCGATGAACATCGGGTGCCTACGCCTTCGTGAGCTTCTCGAGGTCCTCGTGGCTCAGCTCGGCCTCGGTGTCCAGCTCGTCGGCGTACTTCGCCAGCATGTCGGGGGTCAGCTCGTAGATCGAGTCGCCGACCGTCGTCGGGATGACGGTGGCGACGGCCTGGTCGGCGTAGACGTCGATCCGGGTGAACACGCCACCGGTGACACCCGCGTAGCCGCCGGCCGGGCCGAGAGCGCGGGCAGCGTAGGCGGTCGCGCCCGCGACCCAGACCGGCACGCCGCCGAGGATCCCGGCCGAGCCGTGGTGCGCGTGCCCGGCGAGCACGATCTTCACGTCGGTGCCGGCGATCACCTGGCCGAGGCGCTCCGGCGCCTCCAGGACCATGGTGTTGAGCATGCCGATCGGCGACGGCACCGGCGGGTGGTGCAGCGCGAGGATCGTGCCGGCCGGCGCCGGGCTGGCGAGCTCGGCGGCCAGCCAGGCCAGCTGCTCGTCGGAGAGCACACCGAGGACCTCGCCGGGCTCGGTCGAGTCGAGCGCGATGATCCGCAGGTCGCCGGACCAGAACACGTAGTCGTAGGGCTCGGTCGTCGGCTCGGCGCCGAGCAGGCCCTCCCGGAACGGGCCGCGGCTGTCGTGGTTGCCCATCATGTACAGCACTGGCAGGCCGAGCGCGCCGGCCCGCTGCTCCACGTAGGCACGCAGCCGCTGGTAGGAGGCCAGGTCGCCGGCGTCGGCGAGGTCGCCGGACAGCACCAGCGCCGCCACGTCGACGCCGGACTGCTCGATCTGGTCGAACGCGGCCGCGACGTTGCCGAGGGTGTCGAGCACGCCGTGGTACAGCTCGCCATCGGGCACGATGTGGGTGTCGGAGAGCTGGATGACGGTGTGCGTCGGGGTCGGAGGGTCGGTCAGAAAGCGCACGGAGAGCTCCGGGTGATGGGTCGGGCGGGTGTCGTCGTCAGGCTGGGCCGTCGTCGGGCTGGGTGTCGGCCGCGGTGTCGCCGCCGGCCGCGACCGGGCTGTCGGTCACCAGCAGGGCCTCGGTGAGGCGCGGACACCGCGCGGGCCTGGTCGCCGAGGCCGTGCATCGCGGCGGAGCGCAGCAGGGTCCGGCGCCGGACCCGGCGGCCGTCGGCAGCCCGGTAGTCGCCCACGTCGCGCAGGTTGAGCGAGCCGGCCAGCCGCAGCACGCGGTCGGCACCCGCCGCGGTGTCCAGGCCGGTGGCGGCGACCGGCCCGGCGGCGTAGCTGGTCGGCAGGACGATCGACGCGCCCGGCTCCCGCGCGATCGTGGCCACCCGGAACGTCAGCTCGTTCACGCCGCTGCCGGTGATCAGGAGGCAGATGTCGGCCGCGGACAGGCCGGCGGCGGCCAGCTGCTGGGTCTGCGCGTCCGCGGGAGCCTCGACCGACCGGCTGACCGAGAGGAACCGCAGCGCCGTGTCCTGCGCGACCGGGGCCGAGCCGCCATTGCCGACGACCAGCAGCCGGCGCGCGCCGTCGAGCAGGTCCACGGCCAGCGCGACCTGGGCCTGGTCGAGCGCGGTCAGCGAGTCCGTGAGTACGGCCTGCCCGAGCTCGAAGACGGTGTCGACGATCTGGTCCGGCGGGTCGCCGGCCCGCGGCTCGCGCAGCGCGATGCGAGCCCCGGCCCCGGCGGCTCGCCCGTCGCGCAGGTACGCGCCGGCCTCCCGGGCGAACGCCACCCGCAGCTGCTGGAAGCCGCGGAACCCCATCGACTGGCACGCGCGCACGACCGTCGCCGCCGACACCTCGGCCGCCGTCGCGAGCTGCGCCGCCGACCAGTCGGCGACCTCGTCCGCGCGCCGCAGGCACACCTCCGCGCCCCGACGCTCGCTGGGGATCAGCGCCGGCAGGGTCGTCCGGATGGCCGCGAACAGGCTGCCGGGACTCGGCTGCGCCGTCGGGGCCGCGGGCTGTGACGCGGCGGAGCTGACCACGCGTACGTCTTACCCGACCTGTGTGGCATCCGTCGCGACTGTTACGGAACTGCGGCGACGCCATGTCGGCAACGTGACGGCACTCTTGTTGACCATTTTGTTCATCGGTACGGTCGGAATGCCGCATCCAGAAACCCCGGAGAGGACCCGCAGATGGTCGCCGACAGCTGGTCGTTCGAGACCCGCCAGATCCACGCCGGTGCTCAGCCGGACCCGACCACCGGCGCCCGCGCGGTCCCGATCTACCAGACGACGAGCTACGTCTTCCGGGACACCGACCACGCGGCGGCCCTGTTCGCGCTCGGCGAGCCGGGCAACATCTACACCCGGATCATGAACCCGACGCAGGACGTCCTCGAGCAGCGGATCGCCGCGCTCGAAGGCGGCGTCGGGGCGCTCGCGGTGGCCTCCGGGCAGGCGGCCGAGACGCTGGCGATCCTCAACCTGGCCGAGAGCGGCGACCACCTCGTTGCCTCGGCCAGCCTCTACGGCGGCACCTACAACCTGTTCCACTACACGCTGCCGAAGCTGGGCGTCGCGGTCTCCTTCGTCGAGGACCCGGACGACCTGGCCGCCTGGGAGGCGGCCATCCAGCCGAACACGAAGGCCTTCTACGGGGAGAGCGTCGGCAACCCGAAGGGCGACGTGCTCGACACCGAGGGGATCGCCGAGGTCGCGCACCGCCACGGCATCCCCGTGGTTGTCGACAACACGCTGACCACGCCGTACCTGTACCGCCCGCTGGAGCACGGCGCCGACATCGTCGTCCACTCCGCGACGAAGTTCATCGGCGGCCACGGCACCGCGATCGGCGGCGTCATCGTCGACGGCGGCAGCTTCGACTTCGGCGCCTCCGGGCGGTTCGCGAACTTCACCACCCCGGACCCGAGCTACCACGGCCTGGTCTACTGGGACGCCCTCGGCCACGGCTCCTACATCGCCAAGGCGCGCGTCCAGCTGCTGCGCGACATCGGCGCCGCGATCTCGCCGTTCAACTCGTTCCTGCTGATCCAGGGCCTGGAGACGCTCTCACTGCGGATCGAGCGGCACGTCGCGAACGCGCAGAAGGTGGCCGAGTGGCTGCAGGCGCGCGACGAGGTCAGCTGGGTGAACTACCCGGGGCTGCCGTCGTCCAGGTGGTACGACCGGGCCCAGCGGGTGCTCCCGCGCGGCGCGGGCTCGATCCTCTCCTTCGGCATCCGCGGCGGCGCGCCGGCCGGCCGTAGGTTCGTCGACGGCGTCGAGCTGTTCAGCCACCTGGCCAACGTCGGCGACGTCCGCTCGCTGATCATCCACCCGGCGACGACGACGCACTCCCAGCTCACCGAGGCCGAGCAGGCGGCCACCGGCGTCACCCCGGACCTGATCCGCCTCTCGGTCGGGATCGAGCACATCGACGACATTCTCGCCGACCTCGACGCCGGCTTCCGCGCGGCCAAGGACTGAGTCACGACCGCCGTCAGCGTCGACGGGCCGGCGGACGGCGCGCCGCCGGCCCAGGCCGAGCCGATCCCGGCCTCGGGCGCGTGGCGTTCCGGGGTGGACCCGGCCGGCCGGCGCCGTTTCGTGGTGCTCGACGGTCCCGTCGAGCTGGAGCTCGGCGGGACGCTGCCCGCCGTGACCGTCGCCTACGAGACGTGGGGGCGGCCACGGCGTGACCCCGCCGGCCGGATCGCGAACGCGGTGCTGGCGGCGCACGCGCTGTCCGGTGACAGCCACGCGGCCGGGCCCGCCGGGCCGGGGCATCCGAGCGCGGGCTGGTGGGACGCGCTGATCGGCCCCGGCCGCCCGATCGACACCGACCGCTTCCACGTGGTCTGCCCCAACGTGCTCGGCGGCTGCCAGGGGACGACCGGCCCGGCCTCGGTGGCCCCGGACGGTGCGCCGTGGGGGAGCCGGTGGCCGGAGATCACCATCGCCGACCAGGTGCGGGTCGAGGCGTCGTTCGGCGCGGCCCTCGGGATCGGGCGGTGGGCCGCCGTGCTCGGCGGGTCGATGGGTGGCATGCGGGCGCTGGAATGGGCGGTGGCCTTCCCGGAGCGGGTCGAGCGCGCGGTCGTGATCGCGTGCGGGGCGACGGCGACCGCCGACCAGATCGGCCTCTACGCCGCCCAGCTCACCGCGATCACGCTCGACCCCGGCTGGCGCGGCGGCGACTACCACGACGTCCCGCCGGGTGGGGGCCCGCACGCGGGGCTCGGCCTGGCCCGCCGGCTGGGCCAGCTCAGCTACCGCAGCGAGCCGGAGCTCGCGGCCCGGTTCGCCAACCGGGTCCAGCCCGACGGCCGGTTCGCCGTCGCCTCCTACCTCGACCACCACGCGGCCAAGCTCGGGCGCCGCTTCGACGCCGGCAGCTACGTGACGCTGACCCGGGCGATGATGACCCAGGACGCCGGCCGGGGCCGAGGCGGGGCCGCCGTCGCGCTGGCCGCCTGCCCGGTCCCGCTCACGGTCGCCGGGGTCGACTCGGACCGCCTCTACCCGCTCTACCTGCAGCGTGAACTCGCCGGTTGGGCCGGCGCCGCGGGGCCGACGGTGATCCGCTCGCCCTACGGGCACGACGGGTTCCTACTTGAGAACGACCAGATCGGGTCTGTGGTGGCGGCGGCACTCGACGTCTAGTGCAGCGCCTCAGTAGTTCCTTTCCGGCGTCTGGTGACGATAAGTGATGTCAGGCGGCGGTCGGCAGGGCGTCGGTGGCGGGCTGCGGTTGCGGGGCGGGGTGGCGGTCGAGGTAGCGGGCGTGCTCGGCTTCGGCGTCGTAGCGCCACTGGTAGGGCGTGGCGGTCGTGTTGTGGTCGAGGGTGAAGTCGATGATCTGCTGTTCGAGGTCCTCGCGGCTCGTGAAGTCGCCGCGGCGTAGCAGCCTGCGGGTCAGTGCCCCGAACCACTGCTCCACCATGTTCAACCAGCTCGCGTGCTTGGGCGTGTAGGTCACCGTGAACCGGGGGTGCGCGGCGAACCAGGCCCGGGTCGCGGCCGAGGTGTGACTGGACCCGTTGTCGAGGATCAGGTGGATCCGCAGATCAGGGGCGGTGCACTGGTCGAGGGTGACCAGGATGTCGAGAAACGTCCGCGAGTCGTTGCGCCCGATGCGGTGCGCGAGGACCTGTCCGGTGAACACGTCCATCGCCGCGAGGATCGAGACGGTGCCGTGGCGGACGTACTCGAACTCGCGGCGCGCGTCGCGGCCCAGCCTGGCCGGGATCTCGGGATGCCTGCGGCTTTTGGCCTGGATCCCGGTCTTCTCGTCGACCGAGAGCAGCAGCGTGCCCTCGGCGGGCCCGTCGAGGTAGAGCCGACAGACCTCGCCGGCCTGCCGCCAGAAGTCGAGGTTGTCGGCCCGGTGCAGCCAGCCGCGGACCCGGTGCGGGCGGACCTCGGCCTCGGCCAGGACCCGCCCGACGGTCGCCGGCGAGACCCGCAGGCCGCGGCCGGCCAGATGGCCGGCCAGCGTCCGGTGCGTCCAGACGCTCGCCCCGGACGGCGGGAACGAGGTCGCGGTCGCCACGACCGCGAGCCTGGCCGACGGGCCATGCACCGGCGGGCGGCCCGGCCGTGGCCGGTCGAACAGGCCCGGGATCCCGCGCGCGGCGAACCGTGCCGGCCACACCCGGGCCGTCGGCAGCGAACAGCCCGACACCCGCGCGATCTCTGCGGGGCCCGCCCCACCGGCGGCGAGCAGCACGATCCGCGCCCGCCGCACGAGGCGCGCCTCGCTGCTACCCGCCGCGAGGATCTGGTCGATCTTCCTGCGCCGTTTGACGGTCATCGCCTCGGCGACCGTCCGCCGACCAGGGCCCATCAGCTGCTCACCGCTCCACAAGCCCCAGATCACAGGCCCGCGGGCCGCTCACCGGGGGCAGGCGGTGAGCCGCGGGCAGCGGCCCCTGGCAAACCGGCCACGGACGTGATCCCATCACGGCATCGGAGGCAGCCCACACTGGTGGCATGCCCGTACCGGCCAAACGCCTCAAGGACCTCGTCGAGGGGACTGTCGACCACCACGCCTCCCAGACCCACCCAACCCTGCAGGAGATCACGATCCGCTGGCGCGGCGGGTCCGGGTACCTGAGCGCCTGGGCCGGCGAGGGCGACGAACACGACGAACAGATCCGGCTCTGCCGGATCGAGTACCTCGGCGGCGACGCCTGGGCGTTCGCCCTCTACGACCCGGCCACCGAGAGCTACACCCCGGCCGTACTCGTCACCGGCAGCCGGATCGGATCGCCCACCGAGGCGTACGACACCGCCGCCCTCGTCCACCTCACCGACTACCAGAAGTAACGATCAATCCGGACGCTCACAGCAAGGAACTATTGAGGTGCTGCACTAGTGGTTGTCCCCGGATACCATGATCGCGAACTGCGTAGGGGGAACCGGCGTTCGCTGTCCAATGTGCACCTTTTATCTCTGCGCAACCGGCGATCATGACCGGCCAGTCGCGCGGCAGCGGCTGCGGATACCGACCAGGCGCGGCTGGTCGGCTCGGCTAGGTCGCGCCGGGCGGGCTGGAACGTCCTAGCTGGTGGCTGCCGGCCTGGTCGCGGCCCAGCAGAGGTCGGACCAGCCGGGCGGGGCGTCGTTGCCGAGGTAGTACCAGCCGGGCGGCAGGAATGTGCCCCAGAGGGGTGGCGATCCGGCGACGGTGGGGCCGAGGTCGTTCGGGATGAGGAAGGGCAGGGTGCCGGTGGCGCAACCGCCCCGGCCGGCGCGGAACAGCGGGTGGTGGGTGCTCGGGGGCTCCTGGCACAGGATCGCCGTCGTCGGCGGCCAGTAGAGGCCGGTCATCGCGTAGAAGCCGCCCTCGACCCGGGCGGCCCTTCCTGCCGCGGCCGGGCCGTCCGCCGGGATGTCGGTGCGGGCGCTGCCGGCGCAGTAAGGGCCCGGGGAGCCGCCGGCCAGGGCCGGCGTGGCCGGGCCGATGGTGGCTCCGCAGGACGCGGCGACGGCGGCGGCCACCGCGATCTCGGCGGCCCGGCGGCCCGTCCGGCTGCGATGGCGCGCGTCGGGCGGTGTGGCTGTCCCCTTATTCACGGAGTGTAATTTAGTGATCTCTATGGGACGTCATGGCCCGTCGAATGGGCATGTCGTCATCGAAATGTGGTCTCGATGTAACTAGACAGAAATCATTTCGCCGAATGGACGCGGCGGGTGACGTGCCCGAAGCTTGCTGTGTATCACCAGAGGAGGCGTCGGATGATCCGTCGGGTGCTGCTCGCGGCCTCGCGCAGCGCGCGAGCGCGCGAGCTCGTGGTCGCCACGCCGGTGACGCGCCGGGTCGTCGACCGGTTCGTAGCCGGTGAACGGCCGCTCGACGCGTTGGCGGTCGTCCGGGAGCTGGCCGGCGAGGGGATCCGCGCGACCGTCGACCGGCTCGGGGAACGGGGTGCCGACCTCGCCGACGCGCGGGAGGCGACGACCGCCTACCTGGGCCTGCTCGACCTCGCCGAGGACGCGGGGCTGGCCGGCGGGCTGGACGTGTCGGTCAAGCTCTCGGCGCTCGGCCGGCTGATCCCGTGCGGCGGATGGAAGATCTGCTACGAGAACGCGGCCGAGATCTGCGCCCGCGCAGCCGCGCTGGGCGCGACCGTCACCTTCGACGCCGAGGAGCACACCAGCGTCGAGCCGGCGCTGCGGCTGCTCGCCGACCTGCGTCGCGACCACCCGGCGACCGGGGCCGTGCTGCAGGCCTACCTGCGCCGCACCGAGGACGACTGCCGGCGGTTCGCCGTCGCCGGCGCGCGGGTGCGGCTGTGCAAGGGCGCCTACCGCGCGCCGCGCGACGTCGCCTGGACGCGGCGGCCCGAGGCCGACGCGGCGTACGCCCGCTGCCTGGGGATCCTGATGGCCGGCGACGGCTACCCGATGGTGGCCACCCACGACCCGAGCCTGCTGGCGCTGGCCGCGCGGCTGGCCGAGGAGCACGGACGGGCCGCCGGCAGCTTCGAATACCAGCTGCTGCACGGGATCCGCCCACACGAGCAGCTGCGCCTCGCCAGCAGCGGCGCCCAGGTCCGGGTCTACCTGCCGTACGGGCCCGACTGGTATCCGTACCTGCTGCGCCGGATGGCCGAGCGTCCCGCCAACCTCGCCCTCTTCCTGCGCGCGTTGCGCAGCCGCGCCTGAGCCGTCCGTTCCGGACGCGCCTCGATGCGGCGTCGGCAACCGGTTGAGCTCGCCGGTGCCGTCAGGTGGCGCCTCGCGCCCGACCGCGTTCGGCAGCCTGCCCGCTGACCTTCACGTCCGGGTCGCCCGAATGATGACCGGGGGCGACGTTTCCCGCCTATCGTGACCGCCATGCGAGGCGCTGACGGCGCGGCATCCGCCGCCGGTGCGAGTCCCCAGCTGTGTTGATCGTCGTCGCGCTCAGCCTCGTCGCCGCCTTCCTGTTCGCCTGCTCGGCCGTCCTGCAGCAGCACGCCGCGACGCGGCAGGACGGGCCGGGCTCGTCCGCGCTCGCCCGGGCGGTCCCGGGCGTCGGCCTGCTGCTCGCGCTGGTCCGGGACCCGTGGTGGCTGGCCGGCTGGGGAACCAACGTCTGCGGGTTCGTCGTCGAGGCCTCGGCACTGTACCTGGGCTCGGTGTCGATCGTGCAGCCGCTGGTCGTCACCCAGCTGTTGTTCGCCCTGTCCCTCGGCACCCGCCGGTCGGGCCGGGGGATGCCGGCCGGCGCCTGGTGCTCGGCGGGCGCGGTGTGCGCGGGGCTCGCCGTCCTGCTGGTCGTGCACGGCCGGCCGCCGGTGGACGAGCGGCTCGACGACCGCCGGCTGCTCGCCATGATCGTGGTGCTCGTCGCCGCGGCGGCGGCGCTCCTCGCCACCTCGGCCTCGCTGGGCCGACGGCTGGCCGCGCGGGCCGGGCTGCTCGGGGTCGCCTCCGGGTTCTGCTTCGCCCTGACCGCGGTGCTGCTGAAGCGCTCGGCCGGCCTGCTCGTCGACGCCGGCCCGGCCGCGCTGCTCCGCGGCTGGTACCTCTACGCGCTGGTCACCTCGATGCTGTGCGGCATGGCCACCGGCCAGACGGCGTTCGCGACCGGGCCGTTCGCCGCCGCGATCACGGGCATGAACATCACCAACCCGGTGGTGTCCTACGTGCTGGCCGTGCTCGTCTACGGCGTGCCCGCGCCGACGGGCGCCCCCCGGCTGGCCGGCGTGGCGCTCGCCGGCGTGCTGGTCGCCATCGGCGTCGCGGGCCTCGCCCGCGGCATCCCCCCAAGCCATCACCTCGGGGAGGAGCTCTTCGCCGGGTCAGGCGTCGCGGCGGACCAGCGTGTAGGCCGCGGCGCCGAGGCCGACGGCGAGCCAGACCAGCAGCACGATCAGGCCCGCGAGCGGCGGGAGCACTTCGTCGCCGGGCGCCCTGGTGATGGTCACCAGGGCCTGGCCGGCGCCGTCGGGGATGTACTCGTGGATGCGGGACCAGCGGCCAGGCAGGAAGTTCGTGATGATCGGCACCACGAAGACCAGGCCGAGCAGGCTCGCGATCGAGCCGCCGGTGCTGCGTAGCAGCGTTCCGAGCGCGAGGCCGAGCAGGCCGATCGCCGTCACGAAGAACGCGGCACCGAACAGCACCCGTACGGCGCCCGGGTAGCCGAGGCCCACGCCGATGTGCTTGTGGGCGAAGATCGCCTGCCCGGTGAAGAACGCGACGAGCACCGCGATGAACGCGACCGCGAAGCTCGTCACCGCGAACACGGCGGCCTTGGCGAACAGCACCCGCAGCCGGCGGGGAACCGAGCCGAGCGAGGTGCGGATCATCCCGGTCGAGTACTCACCGGTGATCAGCAGCACGCCGAGCACACCGATCGCGATCTGCGAGAAGTAGGCCCCGGTCAGGCTCTGCAGCACCGGCTGGAACGTGATCTTGTCCTGCGGGCTGGCCTTGTCCCAGTGCGCGACGACCGCCCAGCAGATCAGGTCACCGAGGCCCACCGTCACGACGAACGCAGCCAGCAGCGTCCAGACGGTGGAGCGCAGCGACGTCAGCTTGGTCCATTCGGACCGCACCACCCGCGGGATCGTCACCCGCGCGGTCCGGTGGAAATCAACCGGGGCGCGGACGCCCGCGACCGGCGCCGCGACGGGGGACGCCTCAGGCGTGGCGGTCATGCCTGTCCTTCCAGCGGGATGACTAACGCGTGCGGGTGGCGCCGGCCGTCAGGCGTCGCGCCGCAGGAGCACGAAGGTGGCCGAGCCGAGGCCGACGGCGAGCCAGACCAGCAGGACGACGAAGCCGCCCAGCGGGGACAGCAGGTCGCTGCCGCGATCACCGATGGTCACGAGCGCGCCGCCGGCGTTGTTGGGGATGAACTTCTGGATGTCGCCCCAGCGGCCGGGCAGGAAGCTGGTCACGATCGGAACCACGAAGATCAGGCCGAGCAGGGCGGCGATCGAGCCGCCGGTGCTGCGGATCAGGGTGCCGAGCGCGATCCCGAGCAGGCCGATCGTCATGACGAAGAACGCCCCGCCGAGCAGCACCCGCACCACGCTCGGGTCCCCGATCGAGACGCCGGCGTGGATCTGGTTAAGGATCGCCTGGCCGCCGAAGAACGCGACGAGGATCGCGGCCAGTGAGACGACGTAGGTCGTCACCCCGAACACGATCGCCTTGGCCGCCAG
The DNA here is from genome assembly GCF_000966285.1 of Pseudofrankia sp. DC12. Lineage (NCBI taxonomy): Bacteria > Bacillati > Actinomycetota > Actinomycetes > Frankiales > Frankiaceae > Pseudofrankia > Pseudofrankia sp. DC12. The sequence goes on along the minus strand of NZ_KQ031391.1, from coordinate 382,012 downwards.
CATCGGCGCCCGGTGCGGGATGGCACCCAGCGAGGTGCGGATCATCCCGGTCGAGTACTCGCCGGTGATCAGCAGCACGCCGAGCACGCCGACGGCGATCTGCGAGAAGTACCCGCCGACCAGGCTCGTCATCACCGGGTCTTTGAGGTCGTCGGGGTTCGCGGAGTGGTGGAAGTCCGCGACGGTGATCGCGCTGATGAGCAGGCCGAACCCGATCGTGACCACGACGGCGGCCAGCAGCGTCCACACGGTCGAGCGCAACGAGGTCAGCTTCGTCCACTCGGACCGCAGGATCCGGGGGAGAGTGACCTTGGCCGTCCCGTGGAAGCCGGCGCCCCGGACGGTGGCCGGGCCGGCGTCGGCGGTACTGGCGGTCACGCGTGGGCTCCCGTGGAGGTGGCGGCCGAGACGCGCTGCCCCGGCGGCTGGCCGTGGGTGTACTCGACGGCGTCCTTGGTGATGTCCATGAACGCGTCCTCGAGCGAGACCTGGCGTGGGGTGAGCTCGTAGACCGGGACGCTCGCGGCGAACGCGGCCTCGCCGATCTGCTGGGCCGTCAGGCCGTTGACGTCGAGCGTGTCCAGGCCGCTGGTGGTGACGGTGACGCCGTCACGGGCGAGCACCTCGCCGAGCCGGGCCGCCTCGGGCGACCGGACGTGCACCAGGTCGCCCGAAGCCTGCCGGATGAAGTCCTCGACGGTGGTGTTCGCGATGAGCCTGCCGCGGCCGACGACGATGAGGTGGGTGGCGGTCAGCGCCATCTCGCTCATCAGGTGGGACGAGACGAAGATGGTCCGGCCCTCGGCGGCGAGCGCCTGCAGGAGGGTGCGGATCCAGCGGATGCCCTCGGGGTCGAGGCCGTTCACCGGCTCGTCGAGGATCAGCACGCCCGGGTCGCCGAGCATCGCCGAGGCGATGCCCAGCCGCTGGCCCATGCCGAGGGAGAAGCCGCCGACCCGCTTGCCGGCGACCTCGGTGAGCCCGACGAGGCCGAGCACCTCTTCGACGCGGCGGCGCGGGATGCCGTGGGTCTGGGCGACCGCGAGCAGGTGCTTGTAGGCCGACCGGCCGGTGTGCACGGCCTTGGCCTCCAGCAGCACGCCGACCTCGCACAGCGGCGCGGCGAAGTCGCGGTAGGCCTTGCCGTTGACGGTGATCGTGCCCTTCGTGGGCCGGTCGAGGCCGATCGCCATCCGCATCGTCGTGGACTTGCCGGCACCGTTGGGGCCGAGGAACCCGGTGACGACGCCGGGCTGGACGGTGATCGTCAGGTCGTCCACCGCCGTCTTGCTGCCGTACCGCTTCGTCAGGCCACGCGCCTCGATCATCCGGCCACCTCGGTCTTCCGTCCCCTCAACGCATTGCGATTCGAACGGCGTAGCGGTTCGAACGGTTGCCCGTCCCGTCCACCTTAGGACCACATCGCCGCGGCTCCGGCGGCGCCGGGTTGCGACAGGCCGACGATGACATGGCCATCCGATGACGCCGCGTCGGCACCGGAGCGCCCGGGTGCGCCCCTGGCGGCGGTGCGGTCTGGGTTATCGCCGCGTCACCACAGGTCAGCGGCCCGGTGGGTGCCGGCCCGCGGCGGCCGGCGCCGCGCCGCCGCGGGCCGGGCCCGCCGAGGCCTGTCAGGAACTCGACAGCTCGGCCGTGCCGGGCTCCGGGCCGGGCCGGGCCGCGAATCGGGCAGGCGTCCGAGGGCGAATCGGGCAGCTGCCCGATGCCGGAGGCCCCGTCCGACGGTGATCGTGGGTTACGCGACGACAGCACCGAGATACGCGCCGGGTGGCGCGAGAGGACGTGACCAGCATGTGGTCCTGGCAGATCATGGAAGCGGCCGGGCGGGAGCACACCGAGGACCTGCGGCGGGCCTCCACCGCGGCCCGGGAGGCCCGCGCGGCCCGGGAGGCCCGCGCGGCCCGGGAGGCCCGGGAGGCCCGGGAGGCCCGGGAGGCCGACGACGCCCCGGCGCGCCGGCCGCCCGCGCTCGGCCCCGACGACGTGTACCCCGACGATCCGGAGTCCGACCGGGCCGGGCGGGGACGGTCGGCGAGCCGGCGCCGGGGCTGAGCCTCGCGGACCCGGCTTCGCCAACCGGAAAAAACGAGTGGAGTTGTCACACCTTGAGGCCAGACTAGAGGGCATGACCCCACTGGCCAGCCCCGTGTTCGTGGGCCGCGCTGCCGAGCTCGGCCGGCTCGACGACGCGTTGCGCCGGGCCGAGGCTGGCGAGGGGGCGGCCGTCATCGTCGGCGGCGAGGCCGGCGTCGGCAAGACCCGCCTCGTCGAGGAGCTGATCGCCCGGGCGGGCGAGGCCCGGCACACCGTGCTGATCGGCGGCTGTGTCGAGCTGGAGGGCGACGGGCTGCCGTTGGCGCCGGTGGTCGAGGCGCTGCGTGGGCTGGCCCGCCAGCTCGGGCCAGACGGCCTGGTCGGGCTCGTCGGCGACCGGCGCGACGAGCTGGCCCGGCTGCTGCCGGAGCTGGGCCGCGGCGCGCCGCCGGCGCCCGGTGAGGACGCGCACAGCTCCGGGCGGCTGTTCGACCTGGTACTCGGCCTGCTGGAGGCGCTCGCCGCCGCCCGGCCGGTCCTGTTCGTGATCGAGGACCTGCACTGGGCGGACCAGTCCACCCGGGCGCTCGCCGCGTTCCTGCTGCGCAACGTGCGCGGCTCCCGGGTGACGCTGGTGCTCACCTACCGGGCCGACGGGGTCGGCCCCGGCCACCCGCTGCGGACCTTCCTGGCCGAGGCCGAGCGGCTGCGCTGGGCCGCGCCGTCGGGGCGGGAGCGGACGCGCTGGGTCGATCGGGTCGAGCTGGACCGGTTCGGCCGCGGTGAGGTCGCGGAGCTGGTCGGCGCGATCCTGGGCGCCGCCGCGCCGGACGGCCTGGTCGACGACATCCTGGCCTGCTCGGACGGCAACGCCTTCTTCGTGGAGGAGGTCGTCGCCGCCTCCCAGACCGGCAGCCTCGGGGTCGTGATCAGCCCCACCCTGCGAGACGCGCTGCTCGCCCGGGTCGACGCGCTGCCGGCCGCGACGCGCGACCTGCTGCGGGTCGCGGCGGCCGGCGGCCAGCGGGTCGACCACCGGCTGCTCGCCGTGGTCGCCGGGCTGTCGGACGAGCAGGTCTGGGAGGCGCTGCGGACGGCCGTCTCCGCGGGGGTGCTGCTGGTCGACCAGGGCGCGGGCGGCTACGCGTTCCGGCACGCGCTGACCCGCGACGCGTTGCACCACGACGGTCTGCCGGGTGAGGGCATGCACCTGCACCGCCGCTACGCGCAGGCGGTCGAGGCGGACCCGTCCCTGGTCGGTGGCCCGGCCCAGGCCGCGGCGACGGTGGCCTATCACTGGTACTCGGCCCACGAGCACGTCCGGGCCCTGCCCGCGCTGCTGCACGCGGCCGAGGCCGCCGAATGCTCCTACGCCTACGCCGAGGCGCTGCGCCACTACGAGCGGGCGCTCGCGAGCTGGGACGAGGTGGCGGACCCGGGCGCGCTGACCGGCAAGGACCGCCTCGCCATCCTGGAGGCCGCGATCCTGGCCGCGCGGACCGCCGGCGAGCTGCGCCGCGAGGACGAGCTGCTGGCCAGGGCGCGGGTCGAGGCCAGCCGGCTCGGCGACCCGGTGCGGCTCGCGCTGGTGCTGACCGAGCAGAGCAAGTTGCAGCGCAAGCTGGGCCGCTCCGACGGCGTGCCCGAGGCGCAGGAGGCGGTCCGGCTGGTGCCGGCGGACCCGCCGACGCCGGCGCGCGCCACGGTGCTCGTCGCCCTGGGCAAGGCGTTCTCGACGGTGCCGCGGCGGGCCGCCGGCCAGGCCGCGATGGACGAGGCGCTCGCCGTCGCCCGGGCGACCGGGGCCCGCCGGGCCGAGGCGTCGGCGCTGCTGATCTCGGACTGCCTGGCCGCGGTCTGGAGCGAGCCGGTGGACGCGCGCCGCGGCCGGGAGATCGCCGTCGAGCTGGGCGCCGACGACCTGATTCTCGCGAGCTACACCATCGAGTCCGACACCTGGCTGGGTGCCTGCCGGTTCGACGAGGCGATCCTCGTCGGCGAGGAGGGCCTGCGCCTGGCCAGGCGGCTCGGCCAGGAGCGGGCCAGCATGATCATCGCGGGCAACGTGGTGGAGGCCATGATCGGCGCGGGCCGCTGGGCCGACGCCGAACGGATGCTGGCCCAGCAGGCGGAGCTGGTGCCGGTCGGCATCAACGCGATGTTCCTGAGCGGGCTGCGCGGCGAGGTCGCCCTCGTCCGGGACCGGCTCGACGAGGCCGCCGCCGCGCTGGCCACGGCCGACAGCCTGCGTGCGAAGCGGTTCGTCGACTGTCAGTACGTGCTGCCGTCGACCCGGCTGTGGGCCGAGCTGGAGCTGCGGCGCGGCGACCCCGGTGCGGTGCCCGCCCGGGTGCTCGAGACGCTCGCGCAGTTCGAGCTGCCGGACGTGGTGCGTTACGTCGCGCCGCTGCTGGCTGCCGGCATGGCGGCGGCCGCCGAGGCCGCGGTCGTCGCCAGGGTCCGCCGCGACGCCGAGGGGCTGCGGCGGGCGCTCGACGGCGCCAGCCAGCTCGCCGAGATCGCCGCCCAGCTGCCGTTCGAGCGCTACCCCAGCGGCGAGGCCTACCGCGCGACGGTCGCCGGTGAGCTGGCCAGGGCGCAGGGCGGCGGGGATCCGGGCGCCTGGGCGAGCGCGGCGAAGACCTGGGGCGCGCTCGGGGTGACCTACCAGCGCGCCTGCGCGCTGCGTGGCCTGGCCGAGTCGCTGCTCGCTGTCGGCGACCGGGCCGCGGCCGCGGCCGAGCTGCGCGGTTCCGCGGCGATCGCCGACGAGCTGGGCGCCCACCTGCTGCGCCGGGAGCTGGCCGAGCTCGCCGTCGCCGCCCGGGTCGTGCTGTCTGGCCCGGTAGATCGGGGCGAGGGGCTGGCGGCCGGGGAGACCGGAGGGCAGTCCTGCGCCGGGGACGAGCTGCCGCTCGGCCTGACCGCTCGGGAGCTGGAGGTGCTCCGGCTCGTCGCGGCGGGCAGCTCCAACCCGCAGATCGCCTCGGCGCTGTTCATCAGCCGCAAGACGGCGAGCACGCACGTCTCGAACATCCTCGGCAAGCTCGGCGTCGCCACCCGCGGCGAGGCGGCCGCGGTCGCCCACCGGCTTCACCTGTTCGACCGGGTCCGGTCCAGCGCCGTGTGACGCCGCGGCCGGCCCGTGACCGAGCCGGTGGGCCGCTCCCGCGGGCTCAGTCCAGCGGGCCCCAGGCGGTCAGCCGGGGCGGCCGAGTGGGCGTGAGCGTTCCCGCCCGGCGCGGCCCGTTCGCCGCGGGCGCCGGGCGGCGCGGGACGGGCACCTCGACGACGTCGACGTCGACCGCGCCGAACCCGTAGGCGGTGCGGGCGCCGACCCCCGCGTAGGCGGCGAACCGGGTGAGCGCGGTGAACATCGTGGCGATGTAGTCGGACGTGGCCGCCAGCAGCCGCAGGTCGGCCTGGCCGACGAAACCGGTCTGGCGCAGGCCATGGCCCAGCTCGACGTCGGCGCTCGCGCCCCACATCCCGTCGAGGTAGACGGCGTCGACGAGCGCCCGGGCGTCGTCCGCGCCGATCCGCAGTGGGCCGGGCGCGTAGCTGTTCCACCGGGCCAGCAGGCCCCGGATCACCAGCGCCGGGTCCGGCAGCGGCAGGTCGCGGCCGTCCCGGGCGAAGAAGGTCGGGGTGGTCATCGTCAGCCGGGCGTGCCGGGCCGGTGTTCCCTGCGCCAGCTCGGCGTAGGACCGGCGGCGCAGCTCGGCGCCGAGCACGGTCCGGACCTGGGAGCCGAACCGGGCCTCGGCCGGTGGCCAGCCCGGTGGCAGCGCGTCGTCGTCCAGCCAGCCCAGCCGCCAGGACGCCCCGAGCACGGCGCGCGGGACCTCGGAGCGGTCCGTGTTCCGCTGGCCGGCGCCGCCGCGGTCCGCGTCCGGCTGAACAGGCGCGTTGCCGGCCTGGGGAATCTCCGGCCGGGTGTCCTCGACGGCGACCGGCACGACGGCGGCCACGCTGAAGGGGCGGGCCTGGGTGAGCGCCTCGGCGGCGCTCGGCTCGCAGATCGCGCTGGCCGCGCCGAGCAGCCAGCGTGGGGCGATGTCCGGAATGGCGCCCGCCAACCGGAGAACAAGCATCGACGGCATCCGGGCCTCCGCCATCGGTCCCGCACGGTCGGCGACCGGCCCTCTACGATCCGTCGCCCCGCAGGCGGGGAGCGTAGCCGACCGCGTCGTCGACGCTGTGGTCGGGGTCACCGTGAGAAGACATCGAAACCGATTTTCAAAGGAGAACGACCGTTTCGTCCCACTGGGCGGTTAGCGGCCCCAAAGAAAGGCTATAGGCCGAAATTTAACCAGCGACGACGGCTCCGTTACGGCCGCCCGACGGGGTCACCGGAATCAGTAGTGGATCACAGGTTCGCGGCCGATCAGGTCGGCGTAGTCGCCCGGCAGCTGGGCCGCGACGTCCTCGAACTCCGACGGCGAGACGCTCGCCTTCAGCGCGGCCACGACCGCGCGGGCGTGGCGACGAGCCTTGGGCGCCGTGCACGAGTCGCCCTCCATCGCGGCGACCCGCCGGTAGAACTCGTTCACGTCGAACCGCTCGCCGGCGCCGACCGGCGGGAGGGCCTCGGCGAACGCGGCGGGCAGCTGGGCGGCGAGGTCTCGGGTCTCGCCGCCGGAGAGCCGCTCCCCGAGGACCGTGAGGGTGGCTCGGGCCGCCATCTCGGCCTGGCTCCCCGACACGAAGCCACCGGTCGCGCGGATCGCGGACACAAGCTCGTCCTGCTTCATGCTTGGCACCCTCTCGGCTCGCGGACCTGGCCCCGCGTCCGCCTGGCCCGGAGCCGACAACTAAGGGCCATCCCCGCGGCCTCGGGGACAAAACCCCAGGCCACGGCGCCGTCAGCCGGTCAGATAGCCGGCGCGGGCGAGGTAGGCCAGCAGGGCGTCGGCCGCCTCGGCGGCGGTGGCCGGACCGACGATCGTGGGGGGCTCGTGCGCGACGAGCGCGCCGGTCAGGGCCAGCAGCCGGTCCCGGGGCGTCGCGCCGGCCGGCGGCTCGACCACCCGGGTACGCGGCCGGTACGCGCGGACAGACTCGACCAGGACCGCGCCCGCCGCGCCGGCCGGTTCGACCACCGGGACCGCCGCGTCACCGGTCGCGAGCAGCGCTGGCAGCGACGCGCGCCGCAGCCGGACGCCGGCCGCCTCGGCCGAGCAGACCGCCGGCGTCGGAATCCGCAGCCGCTCGCGGCGCCCCTCGTCGAGCCGGCGCTCACCGAGCAGCCGGAGCTCGCCGGGCGCCTGGGCCTCCCCGGGAAGCTGGGGCTCGTTCGGGCGCTCGACGCGCAGGTCGACGAGGCCGAGTGCCTGCGCGGCGCCGAGGGCGTGCGCGAGCTGCGCGGGCAGCGCGCCGGTGCCGCGGTCGGGGGAGTGGCCGCCGCAGAGCACCAGCGCGGGCTCCCCGACCGTCCTGATCGCGTCGACCAGCGCGGCGGCCAGCGCGCGGGTGTCGCCGGCCACGTCCGCGAGGTAGCCGGCCGCCGGGCCGAACGGCTCGGGGTCCCGGTGGTCGGGCCCGCCATGACCGTGCGCCGGGCCGCTGTGGGTGGGGCCGCCGTGCGCCGCGGGATCGGCGGGCGGCCAGGCGACCCGCAGCGTCAGGGCGCCGAGCGCCGCGGCGGCGTGCAGTGCCGCGGCCGCGATCGGCGGCCCGGCGGCGAGTGCCAGCACCCGGCCCGACCAGGCCGCGGCGATCGTCAGTGCCCGCTCCAGGGCCGCCTCGTCCGCGGCCGACAGCCCCGCCCCGTGCGCGGACTGGGTCAGCGCGCCGGTCAGCGGGTCGACCTCGGGCCGCAGGTCGGCCACCCGCAGGCAGACCACGACCAGCGGCTCATCGGCAGCGCCGCCCTGGGCCGGCACCAGGGCCAGCGCGGCCGCGGGGAGGTCGGACGGTTCGTTCGTGTGCACGTTCATCCCTCAGCCCTGGCGGAAGACGACGCCATGGCCGCCGTCGGGGTAGGTCCAGGTGATCGCGCCCTCGCCGTCGCAGACCAGGTAGCAGGTGCCGCACTCGAAGCACTGCTCGTAGTTGAACAGGATGCCGCCGTCGGACGTCGGGGCGAACAGGTTCGCCGGGCAGGCCGTGACGCAGGCCCGGGTGGTGCACGACCGGCAGACGTCGGAGTCGACGACGATGTGCGCCCGCTCGGCGACCCGGAAGTCCACCGTCGCCATCCGGTCGTCGAACGCGAGGTCGCCGTACCGCTGGCCCGCCGCGGCGGCTGGCGGGTCCGCCGGGGCGGGGGCCGCCACGGTCGTCGGGGCCAGCGGGGTCGGTGCCGGGACGGCCGGGCGTACCGCCGGCGCGGCCGCGGGGACGGCGCCCGCGTCGGCCGCCGCGGCCTTTCGGAACCCGAAGCGGCTCAACGGAACACCCTTCCGATCTTCATTCCGTCGCTGGCGAGCTCGCGCAGGCTCACGCCGTTGCGCTTCGCCGCGCGGCGCAGCAGGGCGAGCGCGCCCGGCTTCGGCTGCGGGTTCGTGACCGTGAACAGGCTCTCGACCAGGTCGGCCATCAGGCCCGGGTAGCGACGCTGGATCCGCTCCGAGAGGATGATCTCCGGCGCGTCGCGCAGCCGCTTGTGGTCGGCCAGGACGAACTGTTTCTCCAGCTGGGCGCGGTAGGCGCCGAGCCGCTTCTTCGACGCGTCGCCCGCCGCGGCGGCCTCGGCGGCGACCCTGCCCGCGACCAGCCCGGAGCCGAGCGCGAAGTTCACGCCCTCCAGCCAGATGCCGGCGGCCAGGGTCATCCCGGCTGCGTCGCCGGCGACGAGCAGCCCGTCAAGGGCGAGTGGCGGCATGTGGTCGTAGCCGCCCTCCGGGATCAGGTGCGCCGCGTACTCCTTGACTGTCGCGCCGCGCAGGTAGGGCGCGATCGCCGGATGCGCCTTCAGGCCGGCGATGATCTCCTCGGGCCGCACCTTCGCGGCGGCCAGCCCCGGCAGGGCGAGCACCGCGCCGATGCTGACCGTGTCGCTGTTCGTGTAGAGGAAACCACCGCCCGGGATGCCGCGGGTGTTGCCGAGCATCTCGATGTCGAGGCCCTCGAGGCCGCGCAGGCCGAACCGCTCGTCGATGACCTCGCGCCCCAGCGACAGGACCTCCTTGACGCCCAGCGTGTGGTGCGTCGGGTCGGCCTTCGGCAGCAGGCCGGACTCCTTGGCCAGGAAGGAGTTGACGCCGTCGGCCGCGATGACGACCTTGGCCCGCAGCTCGCCGTCGGCGCGGTCGGTGCGCACGCCGACGACCCTGCCGGCCGCGTCGCGCAGCAGCCCGGTCGCGACCGTCGAGGTGACCAGCCGGGCCCCGGCCGCCGTCGCCTTGGCGGCGAGCCAGCTGTCGAAGTCGGCCCGGTAGGCGGTCATGCCGTTGTAGGGCGGGCCGGCCCAGGCCTGGGTGCGGAAGTCGACGGTGAGTGCCTGGGTCGGGGTGAGGATCATGGTGGAGCGGCGGACCACCCAGCGCTCGACCGGCACCTCCTCCCACCAGCCCGGCAGCACCTCGTCGAGGATCCGGCCGTAGATGACGCCGCCGTAGACGTTCTTCGACCCGGGGAACGGGCCGCGCTCCAGCAGGACCACCGAGGCGCCCGCGCGGGCCGCCGTCAGCGCCGCCGCCGCGCCGGCCGGGCCGGCGCCGACGACGATCACGTCGACGTCGGGCGCCTGGTCGGCGACGGGCGAGCCCGGGGTGTTCCCCGGCCCCGCGTGCCAGGGCCGCGCGCCGGCGCCGGGCAGCTGCTCGTCAGGCACTCGTGGCCTCCCCACGCGGGTCGGGAACGGCGGCGGCGTCGACGCCGGCCGGGAGCGGGACGCCGAGCCGGCGGGCCAGCTCGGCGAGCAGGCCGCCCGCGTCGGTGACCAGGCCGAGGTCGGCCATCGATGTCATCGGGCAGCTCGGGTCGGTGTTGACGGACACGACGTGGCCGGGTGCGCCCAGGCCGCCGGTGTGCTGGCTCGCGCCGGAGACCCCGAAGGCCAGGTACAGCTCCGGGTCGAGGGTGACGCCGGTGGTGCCGATCTGGCGGTCGTAGCTCATCCAGCCGGCGTCGGTGACGACCCGGGTCGCCCCGGCCGAGGCCCCGAGCGCCGCGGCGACACCGGCGAGCAGCTCGAACGCCGCGGCCGGGGCCACGTTCGCGAGCGCGCCGGTCCGGGCGACGAGCCCGGCGCCGCCGCCGAGCACGCGCCGCGCCTCGCCGAGGTCCATCGTCGCCGGGTCCGGCTCCAGCACCTCCAGCACCTCGACGTCGAGAGTCCCGCACGGGGCCGGCGGGAGGGTGACGGCCGCCGGGCCGCCGGCCGGCTGCGCCGGGATCGTGGCCGGGCCGGGAGCCTGCGCCAGGCCGTCGTAGACGGCCCGGGCACCGGGCAGCAACGTGGCGACGGCCGGCGCGGCGCAGGTCGCCGTCGCGAGCAGCCGCCCGTCGATCCGGGCCAGCTCGGCGCGGACCTCGCCGTCGGGGGAACAGGCCACCGCGACGGCACCGGCCAGCAGCGGCACGTCGAGCACGGCCGCCAGCCGTGGCGCGAGGTCGCGCCCGTCGGCGGACGCGGGCAGCACGAGGAGATCCGCGGCCGCGAGCAGCTGTGCGAGCGACCCGGCCAGGGCGCCGGCCCGCAGCCCCAGCCCGGTGTCGGCCCACCAGACCTCGGTCGCGGGCCCGCCCCCGGTGGCCCGGTGCAGCGCCGCGGCTGCCTCGGCGGCCCCGGAGCCGACGACGAGCGCCCGTCCGCCGGCCTCCGCCGCGGCCTCGGCGCCGCCCGGCGGCACCGCGCCGCCACGGGCCACCACGACCGCGACGGTTCCTGCGATGGCGGGCGCGGCCGCCTCACCAGCCGCCGCCGTGGCCGGCGTTGCTGCCGGGTCGGTGGAGCCGGTCTGGCTGGTCTGCAGCTCGGTCTCGGAGATCATCTCCGTCATTGTGCCCTCGTTCACAGCGTCCCGAGTTCGCTCCGTCGCTTCACTCATCGCCCCCCCGTTCGTCGCATCCGCGCCGAACGGGGATCCCTGCTCGCGGCCGTCCTCCGGGGTTCCTGCGGGATCGGCGAAGCCGATCTCGGAGGTCCGCCTCGGACGACCACTCCGCTCGCTCACTCCCGGGGTGCCTGGCCGATCGGCGGAGCCGATCGGGTAGGTCCGGCTCACAGGCTCACCGCCGCGCGCTGGCCCTCGACCACGGCGGCGTGGGCGCGGCGGGGCGACAGGCAGTCGCCGACGCGCGCAAGGGTGAAGGGCAGCTCGCCGGCCGCGCGCAGCGCCCTGTACAGGGCGTCCTCGGCGCGCTGGTGCACGGCGCAGACCACCCAGTCGACCTCGCGGGTCTGGTCGGTGCCGGTCGGGTGGTGCTGCAGGTTGAGCACCACGCCCGCGCCGTCGCCGGCCGGCGCCGCGCCCATCGGGACCAGGTCGGTGGCCTGGGTGACGCCCCGGGCCGCCGCCTTGACGTTCCACTGCTCCATGTCCAGGGTGACGCCCAGGTCCTGGCCGACAACCATGCCGTTGGTGATCACCTCGACCTGGCAGCCGCGGTCGGCGAGCAGCTCGGCGACCGACGTCGCCTGGTGGAAGCCCAGCTCGTCGATGACGACGACCTTTCCTGTCGGCGCCGCCCGGCCTTCGAGCACGTCCCGGACGTCGACGACCCGGCGGTCCGGGCCTGACCCCGCCTCGCCGGCCCACCACGGCGGGTTCGGCGCGGCCCCGGTCGCGAGGATCACCGCGTCCGGCTGCTCCGCCAGCAGCAGGCCCGCGTCGACCTCGGTGGACAGCTTCACGTCGACGCCGACCCGCTGCGCGTGCGCGATCAGGTTGCGGACGATGTCGAGGAACTCGGCCCGGCTCGGCACGCTGGCCGCGAGCTGGACCTGGCCGCCGAGCCGGTCGGAGCGCTCGAAGAGGGTGACGTGATGGCCGCGCTCGGCGGCGCTGACGGCGGCCTGCAGCCCACCGGGGCCGCCGCCGACGACGAGCACCCGCTGGCCGCGCCGGCGCGGCGCCGGCAGCGGGACGGCCTCCCGGCCGGTCCGCGGGTTCTCGATGCAGCCGAGCCAGCGGTTCAGGCCCATCCGCCCGACGCACTCCTGGTTGCAGGACAGGCAGGTGCGGATCTCGGTGGCGTGCCCGGCCCGGGCCTTGGCGACGAAGTCCGCGTCGGCGATCTGGCCGCGGACCACGCCGATCAGGTCCGCCTGGCCGGCGGCCAGCGCCCGGTCGGCCTGCAGCGGGTCCTTGAACCGGCCGACCCCGACCACCGGCAGGCTCACCGCGGCCCGGATCGCGCTCGGGATGAACATCGCGTAGCCCGGCGGCACCTGCATGCTCGCCTCGATCATGTAGAGCGTGGCGGTGGCGACGCCGATCGAGGTGTTGATGTAGTCGACCTTGCCGGACTCCTCGACCATCCGCGCGATCTCGACGGCGTCGGAGATGGTGGTGCCGCCCTCGATCAGCTCGTCGCCGCAGATCCGGACGCCGAGCACCAGCTCGCGCCCGATCGCGGCGCGGACCGCGTCGACGATCTCCAGCAGCAGCCGCGCCCGGTTGGCCAGCGACCCGCCGTAGGAGCCGGTCCGCTTGTTCGTCGCGGGGGACAGGAAGCCGCGCACGATCGACGAGTGCGAGCACTGCAGCTCGATCCCGTCGAAACCGCCGGCCGCGCAGTGCTCGGCGACCTGCCCGTAGCCGGCGACGACCGCGCGGATCTCGTGCGGCTCCAGCGCCTTGGGGACCTCGCGGAACAGCGGGTCGGGCACCGGGCTCGGCGCCCAGACCGGCTGGCGGGAGAACATCGACGACGCCTGGCCGCCGTTGTGGTTGATCTGCGCGAGGATCGGCGTGCCGTGCGCGTGGACCGCGTCGGTGATCCGCCGGTAGCCGGGGATGACGGCCGGGTTGAAGCCGTGGATGAGCTTCTCGTACGGCCAGTCGGTCGGGTGGGTCGAGTGCTCCTCGGTGATGATCAGCCCCGCGCCGCCGGCCGCGCGCGCCGCGTAGTAGGCGGCGTGCTGCTCGGTGGGCAGCCCGTCGGCGGCGTAGTTCGTCAGGTGGGCCGAGAAGACGACCCGGTTGCGAACCGTCAGTGGGCCGATCCGCAGCGGGCTGAACAGGTACTGGTACCGCGAGGTCGCACTCATCGGGCCCCTCCCGCGCTCGCCGCGGCCAGCGGCACGGTGCGGGCCGGGGCCCGCCTGGCGACGTCGAATGCCCGGCGCCGGCCTTCCAGCACGGCCTCCAGCGCGGTGCGCGGGGCGACACAGTCGCCGGCCCGGGGGGTACCGGGGCGAGCCAGGTAGAGCGCCTCGTCGGGCAGCCGGTGGCCGCAGTCGACGAGAGCGGCGCAGGGGATCTCGCGGCGGGCACCGGTCCAGACGTCCTCCAGCACCACGTGGCCGTCGCCGATCTCGCGGACCAGCGCGCGCAGCTCGCGGCGCACGCTGGCCTGCGCGAGCCGGGTGTTCGCCGGGGCGAGGTCGCCGGTCAGCGACAGCAGCGTGCCGGCGACCTGGTCGGGCGCCACGAGGGCGACCTCACGGCCGGCCGCGGCCAGCCACTCGGCGATCCCGACCGCCACCGGCCCGCCAACCGGGTCGTGCACGACGACCGGCCCGGCCACCAGCAGGTCGGGACCGGCGGCCAGCAGGCTCAGCGCGTCGACGACCTGGGGTGCGAAGGCGTCCGCCGTCGCCGGGTAGTCCCGGTCCGCGGCCACCGAGCCGGTGGCGAGGACGACGGCCTGACCGGCGGCCTCGGCCGCGTCCAGCTCGGCCGCGGTCACCGTCCGGCCCAGCTCGACGGCGACCCCCAGCCGCGCGCACTCGGCGGCCAGCCAGTCGACCAGCAGCACGAGCCGGTCGCGGCCGGGGCCGACCGCGGCCGTGCGCAGTGCGCCGCCCAGCCGCTCGCCGGCCTCGGCCAGGGTCACGGTGTGCCCACGCCCGGCGAGCACCCGGGCGGCCTCCAGGCCGGCGGGGCCGCCGCCGACGACCAGCACCGCGCGCGGCCGGGGGTCGGCGCCCTCGACCGGCGCGTCCTCGGTCTCGTGGCCGCTGCGCGGCTCGCCGACGCAGGACACGATCGGGTTGCGGTTGTCGCGGACCCGGCAGGCCTGGTTGCACAGCAGGCAGGGCCGGACCCGCTCGGGCGTGCCGGCCCGGGCCTTCGCGACCAGCTCCGGATCGGCGATCTGCGCCCGGGTCATCTCCACCAGGTCGGCGACGCCGTCCGCCAGCGCGGCCTCGGCGGCGTCGACGTCGACGACGCTGCCCTGCAGCGCCACCGCGACCCGGCCGGCCGCCGTCGCGCGGATGGCCGCGCACAGGTCGCGGTTGAACGTCGGCGCGGTGTGCGCCGTCGGCCGGTAGGCGGCCGTCGAGTACGGCCCGCCGCGGACCACGACCAGCAGGTCGAGCAGGCCGAGACCGGCCAGCGCGTCGGCCTGCTCGGCCGCCTGCTCGGGCGTCACCCCGGCCCAGGGCGCCAGCTCGTCACAGCTCAGCCGCAGGGCGAGCACCTTCTCGGCGCCGATCGCGGCCCGGACGGCGGTCAGCACCTCGCGGGTGAGCCGCAGCCGGTCGGCGTAGCCGTCGCCGCGGTGGTTGGTCAGCCCGGAGTGGAACTGGCGCAGCAGCGCGAGTGGGCCGGCGTCGATCTCCACGCCGGCCAGGCCCGCCTCGACGGCGAGCGACGCGCCGGCGGCGAAGCCGGCCACGATGGCGTCGATGCCGTCCTGCTCCAGCTCGGCGGGAAGCTCCCGGCTGGCCGCGTCCGCGACCGGCGACGGCGCCCACAGCACCGACTGCGAGTAGGCGCTCGACCCCTGCCCACCCGCGTGGCCGAGCCCGGCCAGCACGACGGTGCCATAGGGCCGGACCGCTTCGGCCAGCGCCGCCCAGCCGGGCCCGCAGTCGGCCGCCAGCGGCGCCCGCTCGTACGGCCAGTCGTCCGCGGTGACGGACGCCGTCTCGGTGACGATCACCCCGGCGCCACCGGCCGCCCGGCGGGCGTAGTAGGCGACGTGCCGGTCGGAGATGTCGCGCCGGCGGGCCAGGTTCGTCTCGTGCGGGCCGAACAGGACCCGCGACGGCGCCTGGTGGCCGCGCAGCGTCAGCGGCGCCCCGAGCGCCGGGCCGGCCGGCTCGCGGGAGCCCGTCGCCGCGGCGGGATCACCGTCGATCGCGGTCATAGGTTGGCCATACCGTGTGTCCGTCCGCCTCGCAATGGGGTTGGTCGCCAGCCGGCAGGCTGGGCGGCCGCGGTCCGGCCGACTATGGCACTCGGTGCCATAGAAGCTGGACTGGGGCGAAGCATATTGGCACTGGGTGCCGGAGGAAAGGGATGCCGCCGGCGGCGCCCGGCCCGCCGCCGAGGCGCGACGTTCTGCCCGCCATGGACGGACGCTGCGCGGCGTTGGAACGATCTTCGGGGGTACGGTGACGTGGTGCACAACGGCGCGCCCCCGCAGGAGCCCAGGGCCTCGACCGGCCGGGCCGGCCGGCGGCCGGTGACGACCGCCGCCGAGCTGGAGCGGCACGCACTACTGATCTTCGAGGAACGTGGCTTCGACGCGACGACGGTCGACCACATCGCGGCCGCCGCCGGCATCGGCCGACGCACGTTCTTCCGCTACTACGCCTCCAAGAACGACGTCGCCTGGGGTGAGTTCGACGCCCACCTGGACACGATGCGCGCCGCGCTGGCCGCCACCCCGGCCGAGGTACCCGTGCTCGCCGCGCTGCGCCGGGCGATCCTGGACTTCAACACCTACCCGGCCGCCGAGGCCGACTGGCACCGGCGCCGGATGGCGCTCATCCTGCGCACGCCGGCGCTGCAGGCGCACTCGACGCTGCGTTACGCGGCCTGGCGCGCCGTCGTCGCGGACTTCGTCGCCGCGCGCACCGGCCGGGAGCCCGACGCGCTGGAGCCGCGGGCGGCCGCCTGGGCGTTCCTGGGCGTGGCGGTCGCCGGCTACGAGGAATGGCTCGCGCGCCCCGGCGCCGACCTCGGCCCCATCCTCGACCAGGCGCTGCGCCTGCTCACGGACGGACTGGCCGCGACGCTCTGAGGCCGGCCGCCGCGGTCAGCGGATGACCGGGCCGATGGAGGTGCTGGGCCGGGTGTCGGCGCGCTGGTCGACGACCGGGCCCGCCGGCCAGTCCAGCCGGACCGCCTCGCGGTCGTCCGGCGGGGTCACCAGGACGTAGGCGGGAGTGAACGCCGAGACGGACGGCGTGGCGGTGGCGACCGGCGCGTCGGCGAGGCCGGTCAGCGGCAGCGGGTCGGTCGGGGCGGCGGCGGGGACCTGCAGACAGGTCAGCAGGGCCGAGGCCGAACCGCCGGGCGGGAGGTACACGGTGGCGGCCCGCTGGTCCGCGCGCCGGGGCAGGTCATAGGTCTCGCCCGCGGCCGTCACCAGCGCCACGCCCGGGAACCCGAAGATCGAGCAGGTCAGCCCGTAGTGGTTGGTGAACGTCACGGCGAGCGCGAACTGGAGCAGCCCGGGGTCGGAAGGCGACATCACCACCGGGGTCCCCAGCTCGACGTCGACCTTCGCGCCCGTGCACCGGGTGTCGGTGATCTCCAGGTCGCCGGTGGTCGCCGAGCCGCGGGCCGTGGGCGGGGCGCTCGTCGACGGCCGGCCGGGCGGACTGGTGGTGACCGGCGCGGCGGCGGCGGGCGGCGAGCCCTGGATGTTGAAGCCAGTGTCCTGGGCCGGCTGCGAGCACGCCGCCAGGCCGGCCAGCGCGATCACCACGGCGGCGCCGACAGTGGCGGAGCACGAAACGGTCCGGCGGACGGCGGTGGCGTGGCCGCCGCCGGCAACCCGGCCGGCGCGCGCGGCGAACGAGTGCATCCGCGACCTCCTGGGCATCGCGGCTGCCCGGGGGCGGGGCCGCTGACCAGGGATTATTCGGCGCGACGCGGCCGTTCCCGGCCAACCCGGCGCGACTCGCCCGTCCGGGTGCGCGACCGGCCGTGGATGTCCGGTTAAGTCCGGCCGGCTCAGCCGGCCAGCAAGGGGCGCCTGGTCAGCGCGCGCCCAGGACGCGGTCGAGGCCCGTCTCGAACTGGTCGTCGAGGTCCGCGTGCAGGAAGGGCGCCGCGGCCGCGAGCCGCGGGTAGCGGGAGCGCGGCGGGTTCACGGTCGGCATCGGCGCGCCGACCCGGTCCGTCGCGAGGTTCTCCGCCAGATGGCGGGCCTCGACCAGGGCGTGGCCGACCACGAAGAACAGCAGCGTCTGCCAGAGCGCCGCCGCGTCCGCCTCGGACCGGCCGTCCGCGTGCAGCGCGCCGACGGCGTGCTCCATCCGGTCCCACCAGGAGCCGCTGCCCGGCGGCTGGCGCAGCACCGACGGGGCCAGCGTCGGGTAGCGCAGCAGCTGGCGGCGCAGCTGGCGCATGCTCTCGCGCAGGTCCGCGCCCGGGTCGCCGGTGGCGGGCAGCGCGCCCTCGCCGCGGATCATCAGGTCGGCGAGGGCGTCGAGCAGCTCGTTCTTGTTCTGGAAGTGCCGGTAGATCGCGGTCGGGTCGACCCCGAGCCGGGCGCCGAGCGCCCGCATCGACAGCGCGTTCACCCCGCCGATGTCGACGATCTCGCGGGCGCTGTCCAGCAGCACCTGCCGTGACAGCGTGCCGCGCGGCGTGCGCCGGCTGGCCGCCGCGCTGACGGTCACCCGCCCGCCCTCGGCGGGCCCCGTCTCGTCGAGGCCCAGGTCCTGCTCGTCCGACATGCCGCACCTTCCGCGTTGACGCGCCGTGGAGCCGATCAGGGTCATTGCCGATCAGGGTCAGCCGATCAGGGTCATTGCCGATCACAGCCACTGTAGACAACGATGTTGACAGCCGGGCGTCGCCCACCTGGCCAAGACACGCCCGGGGCCGGGCACCAATCAGCCGTCGCGGTTCGGCCGATCGGGTACACCCGAGCAGCCGGAGAGGAAGCTGGAGGGAGGAAGCCAGGAATGGATCCATGCCAGCGCCGCTTGGTCCAGGTGAGTGGGAGCACGGCCTGGCCGGGAGTACCGCGGGCCGGTCCGGACGGCACGTTGCCGGCAACGCCGGACCTAGCCGGCAGGATGGCCACGGCGACCCGCCCACGACGTGACAATGGAGGGACGGTGACCCGGCACCGTCCCGGAACCCGGCCAAAGGAGGCGCGGCTGCGCCGTCGGAGGCCCGTGAAGGTGCACAGGGGAGGTCTCGGCCATGCTCGACCCGAGTGAGCTCTACGAGGTCCACGGCGACCTGCCCGACCTGGGCCGGCCGGTGCTGCTCGAGGCGATGACCGGCGTGGTGGACTCGGGCAACGCGGTCCGGCTGGCCAGCGAGCACCTGCTGACGAGCCTGGAGCACGAGGTCGTCGCGACCTTCGACATCGACCTGCTGCTCGACTACCGGTCCCGGCGCCCCGCGATGACGTTCGTCGAGGACCACTGGGAGCACTACGAGGACCCGGTGCTCGCCCTCTACGCCCTGCGCGACCGCGCCGACACCCCGTTCCTGCTGCTCGCCGGCCCCGAGCCCGACCTGATGTGGAAGCGGTTCTCCACCGCGATCCGGGAGCTGACCCGCCGGCTGAACCTGCGGCTCGCGGTCGGCCTGAACGCGATCCCGATGGCCGTGCCGCACACCCGGCCGACGGGGCTGATCGTGCACGGCACCCGCAAGGAGCTGGTCGCCGGCTACGAGCCGTGGGTCCGCCAGGTCCAGGTGCCAGGCAGCGCGGGCCACCTGCTGGAGTACGAGTTCGGCAAGGAGGGCCGGGACGCGATGGGGCTCGCGGCCCTCGTCCCGCACTACCTCAACCAGACGGACTTCCCAGCGGCCACCGAGGTGCTGCTGACCTCGGTCTCCAAGACCACCGGTCTGATGCTCCCGCTGGACGGCCTGCAGTCGGCCGCGGCGACGGTGCGCGGCGAGGTCGACCAGGAGCTCGCCAAGGGCGGCGAGATGGCGTCGCTGGTGCACGCGCTGGAGGAGCAGTACGACGCCTACAAGCGTGGCAAGGAGTCCGGCGGCCTCCCGACCGTCCAGCCCGAGGACCTTCCCACCGCCGACGAGCTGGGCGCCGAGCTGGAGCGCTTCCTCGCCGAGCAGTCCGAGCCGGACGGCCAGTAGGCCCCGGCTCAGCGCAGCCCGTCGATGATTTCGGCGAAGGCGGCGAGGGGGGCTCGGGTATGACCGCTACGCGGCCCAGGGCGGCGACTGGGGCTCGGCCGTGACGTCCGCGCTCGCGGCCCACGACAAGGAGCACCTTGTCGGGATCCACCGGGTTGCGATTCGGCCGCCTCAGGCGACCCGGCCGCGGGTCTTCGTGCGGTAGGGACGGAAGCCGCGGGCGCGGTAGTTCGCCAGGGCGCGCCGGTGATCGAGGGTCGAGGTGTGCAGCCAGACGCGGCGGACGCCGTCGAGCGCCGGGTGGTCGAGGGCCCAGGCGAGCCTGGCCGCGAGCGTCAGCGCGTGGCCGCCGATCCCGGTGCCGACATGCTCGGGTACCAGGCCGAAAGAGACGATCTCCACGTCGTGCGGCGGGTGCGCCTCGGTCTCGACGACCCCGGCGACCTCGCCCTCGGCGCCGCCGACCCGCAGCAGGAAGCTCTGCCGGCGCGGGTCGGTGAACCAGTCCGCCCAGGCGGCGTCGTCCCAGGCGACGGACGGCCACCGGTAGGGGGTGCCGACCCGCACGATGGTCTCCCGCGTCAGCGGTCGGTCGGCGACCGCCGTCGGCATGAGAACCAGCTCCGGTGCGACCCGGCCCGGTCTGAGCTGGTCGGGGCTGGTCATCTCCAGGAACGTGATGACCTCGCCTCGGACCGGCTCCACGACCGCCACGGTACCCCTCCCCGATCAGCCCGCGGGGCGGCCACGGGACCGGCGGACCGACGCCCTCGCGCCGGCCAGCCCCGACGATGCCGGCCGGCGGCGGCCCGTGCCGCGCGCCGCGCCGAGCGAGCCCCGTCCGGCCCGGCCCGCGCCCCGCGCGGCGTCCCGCATCGCCGGACGAGGTGGCCCGAGCCGGCCCGGATCGCCCGTCAGAGCACCTTCGTGCCGTACATCTCGCCGAGCGGGTCGGCGATCAGCTCCAGCCGGGCGCCGTCGGGGTCGCGGAAGTAGACCGAGACCTCGGAGTGGGCCACATGCTCGACCCCGGCAGCCTGGAGCTTGCCGGCCAGCTGGCGCCACTGGTCCGGGGCCACCGAGATGGCGACATGGTGCAGGCCGCCGAGAACCCCGGCGTACGGGCCGAGGTCGAGACCGCGGAAGTCGGAGAAGGCGATCAGGCTGCCGTTGCCGATGTCGAAGAAGAAGTGCGACGAGCCGGCGTAGCCGCGGTTCTCGATCAGCTCGGTCAGCGGGAACTCCAGCAGCCCCTGGTAGACGGATCGTCCGCTCGACGTCGTGGCTGATCAGGGCGGCGTGGTGCAGCCCTCGGGCCGAGGACGGCGCTCGCTCGCCGCCCGGGGCCAGGTAGGTGGCCCGCAGGGCGGCCCGGGCCGCTTCCAGGGCTGGTAGGCCGCGGGCCACGGTCGTCGGCTCACTGCTCATGACTTGCCCCGATGCCCGGTCCGTCCCGGCCCGCCGCTGGGCCGGCGCCGTCGTGCGGCAGAACTAGTTGCCGTTACAACACGTTCCCGGGCCCGATGTCGGCAGGACGATGGGCCGGCCTGGAGGCACCTCGCACAGGTCCAGCGCCGTTCAGTCCTACGCCATGGCCGCGATATCCCCGGCCCAGTGACCACGCCGTAGGACTCGCGCCCGTCCGCGGAGAGCCTGTGGCGGGGCCTGACCTGGTTCTTACAAGACCCTTGCGAGCCGTTGGGTGATCTCTGCAAACGTGCTCCCTGTCGGGGTTGACCAGCCGGACGGCTGGCGGGCGAGGGGACGGGCTGATGCGACGGGGCGTGATGCCACGGCTGACGGCCGTGGCGGCGCTGGTGGCGGTCGCCGCCGGGGCGGCCGCTGCCTGCGGGCCGATGGACCGGCGGGCGCCGGTGGCCGCGTCGCCGTCGTCCGGGACGGCGCCACAGGCGGGGACGGTCAGCCACACGCTGACGGTCGACGGCCTGTCCCGCGACTACGCGATCCACGTCCCGGCCGGGACGGGCACCACCCCGCTCCCGCTCGTCGTCCAGCTGCACGGCGGCGGGGGCAACAACGTCAACATCGAGAAGCAGACCGGCTTCTACGACCTGGCCGACCAGGACCACTTCCTGGTGGCGAGCCCCGACGGCACCGGCGGCAGGGCGGACCGGCTGCTGACCTGGAACGCCGGCTGGTGCTGCGGGTCGGCGCTGAACAACAAGGTCGGCGACGTGGCGTTCGTCGCCGCCATGCTCGACGACCTCGAAGCCCACTACCCGGTGGACCCGCGCCGGATCTACGTCACTGGCTTCTCGAACGGCGCGATGATGACCTACCGGCTCGGCTGCGCGCTCGCCGGCCGGATCGCCGCGATCGCCCCCGTCTCGGGGGCCCTGGACCTCGACGGCTGTGCCCCCGCCCGCCCGGTGCCGCTGCTGGCGATCCACGGGACGGCGGACGAGAACGTGCCGTATGACGGCGGCAAGGGCTCCGACGAGGGGAAACGGTTCCCGTCGCAGAAGGACCGCGTCGACCGGTCGGTGGCGGACTCCGTGGGCTTCTGGGTGAAGAACGATGGCTGCCCGGCGGCCCCGGCCGAGCAGCGTTCCGGCAGCCTGATCCGGGCGGCCTACCGTCCGTGCGCCGGCGGCGCCGAGGTGGTCCTGGACACGATCGTCGGCGGCGTACACGCGTGGCCGGGCGGCCAGAAGATCCGGCCGAAGTCCGGGGAGCCCAGCGACGCCATCAACGCCACGGCCGAGATCTGGGCGTTCTTCTCGGCTCATGAGCTGCCAGGTTCCGCCCCCGGGAGCCCTGGGGCCGCCAGCCCCGCGACCGCGACCGGGGCACGGCCGGCCGGCCTGGTCGGTCTGCCACCCGCGGCGCGCGTGACGGAGCCGGCCAGCGCCGTGACGTAGGCGCGTGGCTCGTGCCGATTTGTCGGAGGCCCTGGTTACGCTGACCGTCATGGCTGATCCAGCAGCGACGGCGCTCACCCTGGACGCTCCCATCACGGCGGTCGTCGTGTACCCGAGGCAGGCCCGCGTCACCCGGCGTGGCGTGGTGACGCTGCCCGCCGCGGCGCCGGACGCCGCCGCGCCCACCGAGCTCACGGCGACGCTGGGCGGGCTGCCGCAGCAGATCGACCCGGACTCGGTCCGGGTCTCCGGGCGCGGGGCGGTCCGGATCCTGGGCGTAGAGGTGGATCTCGAGACCCGCGCCGCCACCGCCGATGCCACGCTCGCCGAGCTGGAGCAGCGGCTGCGCGTGCTGCGGCGCCGTGCCCGTGAGCTGGACGACGCCGCCGAGGCGGAGCAGGTCCTGCGCAGGTTCGTGGAGGTGGCCGGCCGCAACGGCGCCGCGGCGGTCGCCCGGGGCTGGGGCGCGCCGACCTGGCATGGCGGGCCGACGGAGGGGCGTGGGGATGTGCCGCCCCCGCCGGCCGCCGACGTCCCGAGCGCCGAGTCGCTGCGGCTCGCCGAGATCGGCGCAGCGCTCGGCGGGCAGCTCGCCGAGCTGTCCGGGCGCCGCCGCGCGATCGCCGAGCAGCAGGAGGACCTGAACCGCGAGATCGCCGCCGCCGAGGCCGCGGTGGCCAAACGCCAGGGCCGCGCCCGGCCACAGCAGGCCTACCGGGTCACCGTCGCACTGGAGCCCACCAGCGCCGGGGACGCGGCCGCCGGCGCCGAGGTCGAGCTGGAGGTCTCGTACCTGTCCCTCAACGCCTCCTGGTCGGCCCGGTACGACGCGCGCCTGGTCGACGAGACGGTGACGTTGACCTGGTTCGGGCTGGTCACCCAGTCCAGCGGCGAGGACTGGCCGGCGTGCGACCTGGCGCTGTCGACGGCCCGGCCGGCGCGCAGCAGCGGCCTGCCCGAGCTGACTCCCTGGTACGTGGACGTCGCCCGGCCGGCGCCCCTGCCACCGCCGATGGCCAGGCCGATGGCCGCTGCCGCCGCGCCCGGCACGCTGGCGGGCGGCTCGGTCCGCGCGTTCGCCGCCGCCGCGGCGCCCGTCGAGCATGCCGTCGCGACCGTCGACACCTCCGGGACGGCGGCCACCTACCGCCCGGCCCGGCCGGTGCCGGTGCCCGCCGACGGCCACTCGCACCGCGCCACGCTCGCGATCCTGGAGCTCGCGGCCGAGCTGGACCACCTGACGGTTCCCAAGCTGGCCCCCGAGGCCTACCTGCGGGCCAGCGTCACGAACGCGTCGGCGCACACGCTGCTCGCGGGCCCGATCGCGATCTTCCACGGGGCCGACTACGTCGGGACCAGCGCGCTGGACCAGCCCGTCCCGCCGGGCGCCGAGGTGGAGCTGCAGCTCGGCGTCGACGACCGGCTGGTCGTCGAGCGGGAGCTGGTCAGCCGGGCCACCAGCCGCAAGGTCGTCGGCAGCCTGCGCCGCACCGACGTCGGCTACGCGGTCACCCTGACCAACCACACCGGTCGGCCAGCCAGGGTGACCGTCCGCGACCAGATCCCGGTGTCCCGGCACGAAGGCGTGGTCGTCAGGGACTTCCACGCCACGCCGGCTCCCGGCGAGACCACGGAACTCGGCCAGCTGACCTGGCCGGTGGAGCTCGCCGCCGGGGCCACCAGGAAGATCGAGTTCGGTTTCCGCCTGGAGCACAACCGTGGCCTCGACCTGGCCGGCTGGGCCGAGTAGACCCAGCGGGCCGAGCGGGCCGGCCCGGCGTCAGACGAAGGACAGCCGGGGGAAGTGCTCGCCCGCGCCGAGCACGGGGCCGGCGTCGCTCGCCAGCACGCGTTCGAGGAGGGTGGCGTAGATGGACCGGAAGTCGGTGGTGGCCTTCAGGTCGCCGTCGTCGAGGCTCGTGAGGCTCGGCTGGTCGCCGTAGAAGCCGCCCCTGACCCGTGAGCCGAGGACGAGGACGGGCGCGGCGGTGCCGTGGTCGGTGCCGTTGTTCGCGTTCGCCGCGACCCGGCGGCCGAACTCCGAGTAGACCAGCGTCGTCACCCCCGCACCGTGCGGGTCGGCGCCGACGGTGGACTGGAACCGGGTGAGAGCCGCGTCGAGCTGGCCGAGCAGGCGGGCCTGGGTGGCTTTCTCCTCGGTGTGCGTGTCGAAGCCGCCGAGGTTCACCGAGTAGACCCTCGTCGGCACGCCGGCCCGGATGCAGGCGGCGACGACGTCGAGCTGCGCGCCGAGCTCGCCGGCGTCGGCTTTCGCCGTGGTGCCGGCCGTCCCGCCGCCCGCCGCGTTCGTCGTGGCCGCGGTCGGGTCGGAGCCGGCGTCGAGCTGGCCCGTCGGTGCCTGGGTCTGGTCGGACCTGGCGGTGAGGACCGGCGCCAGGGCGCCCGCGACGGTGAACAGGTCGGCGCCGGACGAGGCCACCCGGGCGGCGAGCGGCCCGTCCGCTCGGTCCGGCCGGTAGAGCAGGTGCAGCTCCTGGCCGAGCGCGCCCGCGGGCGCCTTGAACGACCCGGTCGGCACGGCCGCCGCGGCGGTCGAGGCGCCCACGACCAGCGGCGCCAGCGTCGGCCCGACGGAGATCGCGCGCAGCGCGGCGACGCTGCTCGCGGCCTTCGGGTCGGCCTTGGCCTGGGCGTCGAGCCAACGGCCCAGCCAACCTGTGCTCGCCACCGTGTCGGGGGAGGCGGTCTGCCAGATCGCCATCGACCGGAAGTGGCTGTGGTCGGGCTTCGGGTAGCCGACGCCGCGCACGATCGCGAGCTGGTGGGAGTTCCACAGCCCTCGCAGCCCGGTCAGCGCGGGATGCAGCGCCAGTCCGTCGCTCAGCGGCAGCGCGTCGCCGGCCGAGTAGGCGAGCTCGGGCCGGGCCGCCTGGTAGGCCGGGTCGCCGGCCGGGATCACCATGTTCAGGCCGTCGTTGCCGCCGTAGAGGGTGACGACGACGAGCACGCCACCGCCGGCGAGCGGCTGCTCGGAGGCCGCATGGTGCAGGTCCCGGTAGGTGAGCACGCCACCGCTGGCGGCGGCGGCGAGCCCGCCCGTCACCCCTGAGGCGATCAGGAACCGGCGTCGGTCGAACGGCATCGGTCTGTCCTACCTTTCCTAGACCGTCAGGTACTCGGGGGACAGCAGGCCGAGCGCGACCAGCCGGGCCGGGTTGCCGCCCGTCGCCGCGAGGGCCGCGCGGGTCCGGGTGGTCCAGCCGTCGACGGACAGCAGCTGGGCGACCGCGTCGGCGCGGCCGGAGGCCGGCTCGTCGGCGATCACCGACAGGTCCGCCGCTGCCGCCGCCGCGGCGGCGAACCTCGCGCGGACCTGGGCGGAAGCGGTCGTCAGCCAGGCCGCGTTCGACGGCCAGCCGCCGACGCTGGGCGGGTCGAACGGCACCTGGCCGAGTCCGACCAGGACCGCGAGGACCGCCTTCTGCTTCAGCGCGCCCTGGCCCGCGGCGGCGTCGGTCGCGGCGCCCGACCCGTCGGCGTCGGCCGGCGCGACGCGCAGGCCGAGGGCGCGCAGCACCCCGACGACGTACTCGACCGGTTGCGGCACGAGCTGGCCGCGGGTGGCCAGGAACCGCGGTGAGAGCAGCATCGCCCGGACGGCGGCGCCCACGTCGAGCGTCGGGGAGTAGGCCGCGAGCATCGTGGCCGCCGCCGGGTTCGCTGTCGGCGCGGTCGGGGCGGCGAACCTGCTGAACAGCCGGCCACACACCCAGCGGGCCGATGCCGGGGCGTGCGTCACCAGGGCGATGACGTCCTCACCACTGAGGTTGCCCGACTTCCCGAGGACGGTCTTCGTCCCGTCGTCGTGCTGCGCGGCGGCCAGCTGGAAGCCGGTCCGGGCCTTGTCGACCCGCCAACCGGTGAACGCCCGCGCCGCCTCGCGCACGTCGGTCTCGGAGTAGTTGCCGATCCCGAGGGTGAACAGCTCCATCAGCTCGCGGGCGAAGTTCTCGTTCGGGTGCTCCTTGCGGTTCTGGCCTGCGTCCAGCCAGACCAGCATCGCGGGGTCGTGCGCGGCCGCGAGCGTCAACGCGTCGAACCGGCCGGTGCCCTGCTGGCGGAAGATCTGGTTCTGGGCCAGCATCATCGCCGCCGAGCGCACCTTGACGATCGACGTGGCGAAATGGCCGTGCCAGAAGAACGTCAGCTTCTCGGTGAAGGGGGCGTCGGTCGCCGCCATCCGCCGCATCCACCAGCCGGCGAGCGTGGTCGCCTGGTCGCGGACCATCTTTGCGTAGGTGGCCCGCGCCTGGGTGTCAGCGCCGCGGGGGAGGGTCAGCGGGGCGAAGGCCGGCGGCGGTTCCAGCGGCACGGTCGCCGTGGCGCCGAGCAGGGCGTCGACGGTCGCGCCGTAGCCACGGCCGACTGCGGTGTCGAGCTCCGCCGGGCGGGCGCCGAACGCGGCCCGGCGGTAGAGGAACGCGAGGTCCGAACGAGAAGCCACGACGCAGAACATTCCAGCGGACCGTCAGCGGCCCGTGGCCGTCATGTTCGAGGACGGTAAGGGAAGGCGCGCGAGTCCGATAGGCCTCCCGTCGGCGGCCTGTCCGGCCGCACACTGGAGCGGTGGCAGCCCCTCCCTCAGCTCCCGGCCAGCCGCCGTCCACGCCGCCCACCGCCGGGCCGCCGGCCACGGCCGCGACAACCGACGCGCCCGCGCCCGCCGCCGGGCCGGCGCCACGCCAGCAGACCGGCCTGGTGCTGGTGGTCGAGGACGAGCCGCACATCAGCGACCTGATCCGGCTGTACCTGACCAGGGAGGGCTTCGGCGTCGAGGTCCGCCAAAACGGGGCCGCCGGGCTCGCGGCGGCCCGCGAGCTCGCGCCGGTCGCGCTCGTCCTCGACGTCCGGCTGCCCGGCCTCGACGGGCGCGACGTGCTGCGCGCGCTGCGGGCCGAGGAGAACTGGACGCCGGTGCTGTTCGTGACTGCGCGCGACGACGAGGTCGACCGGATTCTCGGCCTGGAGCTGGGCGCCGACGACTACCTGGTCAAGCCGTTCTCGCCCCGCGAGCTGGTCGCCCGGCTGCGCGCGGTGCTGCGCCGCGCCGGCCCGGAGCAGGCTCGGCCGGTGACGCGGACGCTGCGGGCCGGTGCCGTCCAGCTCGACCTGGACCGCCGCCAGGTCGCCGCCGCCGGGGTGCCAGTCGAGCTGACGGCTACCGAGTTCGACCTGCTGGCCGCGCTGCTCGCCCGCCCGGGGCTGGTCTACACCCGGGAACGGCTGCTCTCCCAGGTGTGGGGCTACCAGGCCGCGGCCGGTACCCGGACCGTCGACGTCCACGTGGCGCAGGTCCGGGCCAAGCTCGGGGACGTCTCCCCGATCCGGACCGTCCGTGGCGTCGGGTACACCGCCGATGCCTGAGCTGGGCCGGCGGGCGGGGCGGCGGCGACGCCGGCGCGGCGGGGGGCTCGGGTCGCGCACGGCGCTCGTGACGACGCTGGTCGCGCTGCTGGCCGTGATCATCACTGGGGCGATCTTCCTCGGGCAGCTCGGCCGGGTCGGTGAGGCGCAGGCCCGCCGGGCGCTCGGCAGGCAGGCCGACCTGGTCGCCGACCTGGCCCGCCGGCCCGGTGCGCTGACCGGCACCGCCCGCGACACCGAGCTGCGTGGTGACGTGGCTCGCGCCGTCGGCGCCCAGCAGATCAGCCTGCTGGTGCTCGATCCCGACGGTCTGGCGACGCTCGCCCTCGGCCCGGGTGAGGGCCGCCGGGTGCCGATGCTGACGGCGGGCACCCGGGCCCGGCTGGCCGGCACGGACGCGAACACCGACGTGCGGACCGTGGCGGGCCGCCGGGTCCTCGTCTCCACCCGGCCGCTGGCCGGAGGCAACACGCTGGTGCTCCTCCAGGACGTCTCGGCTGCCCGGGAGCTGACCACGGCCGAGAGCCGCCGGCTGCTCATCGCGCTGGTCGTCGCCCTCGCCTTGGCGACGGTCGCCGGCCTGGTCCTGGCCCGCCGGCTGGCCCGGCCGCTGCGGGCCCTCGCCGGTACCGCGCACGCGCTGGCCAGCGGCCGGCGCGACGTCGACGTGACCCGCGCCCTGCCGACCGGCGGACCGGTGGAGATCGCCGACGTCGCCGACGCGCTCGCGGGGCTCGCCGCGGCGCTCGCGACCAGCGAGGCGCGGCAGCGGGAGTTCCTGCTCTCGGTCTCGCACGAGCTGCGGACCCCGCTGACCGCGATCCGGGGCTTCGCCGAGGCGCTCGCCGACGAGGTCACCCCGGCGGCCGAGACCCCGCATGCCGGCCGGGTGATCCTCGACGAGGCGCTGCGCCTGGACCGGCTCGTCCAGGACCTGCTCGACCTCGCCCGCCTGGACGCCGACGACTTCCGGGTGGACCTCGCGCCGGTCGACCTGGGCCGGGTCCTCGCCGACGCCGCCGACGTGTGGCGGCGCCGGTGCGCGGCCGAGGGCATCCCGCTGCGCGTCGAGGCGCCGGAACCGGGCCGGCCGGTCATCGTCATCGCCGACGCGGCCAGGCTGCGCCAGATCCTCGACGGGCTGGCCGAGAACGCGCTGCGGGTCGTCCCAGCGGGCGCGCCGATCGTGCTCGCCGCCAGGGCCGAGCCGTCGGCCCGCGGCCCGGCCGGGGTGCTGGAGGTCCGGGACGGCGGGCCGGGCCTGACGGCCGACGACTGCGCGGTCGCGTTCGACCGCTCGGCGCTCTACGAGCGCTACCGTGGCCTGCGCCCCGTCTCCACCGGCCTCGGGCTCGCCCTCGTCGGGCGGCTCGCGGCCCGGCTCGGCGGCTCGGCCCAGGCCGGTGCCGCCGCCGAGGGCGGGGCCGCCTTCAGCGTCCGGCTGCCGCTCATCCAGCCCGGCGACGACGGTCCGGCGCGCCGGCGGGTCACCGGGCCGCACCGGGTGCTGGCGCTCGGCCCGTCCCGCGACGGCGCCTCCTGACGCAGGTTCCTGACGGAGAACGCGTGTGCTACTGGATGTAGCCCTCGACCTGGGCGATGGACGCGGGCTTGGCGTCGACGGGGTCCCGGCCGGCGGCGCGCAGCGCGTCGCGGCGGCGCAGCAGGTCCCAGCACTGGTCGAGGGACGCCTCGACGTGGCGGAGGCGGGCGAGCTCCTCCTCCGGGTCGATCGCGCCCGCCGCCCGTTTCGAGCGCAGGTCGTGCTCCTCGGCGACGAGCGCGTTGATCTGAGTGAATATCCCGTTGTCGTCCATGTCGTCAGCCAAGCACGCGCCGGCGGCTCGCGGCCAGACGCCCCGGCGCGACGGCGGCCGCACCGCCCGGCCGCGGGTCAGTCCGGGATCTCGACCGCGATCTCGGCGCCGAGAGAGAAGCCGGCCGTGAGCGGAAGGTCGTCCCCGCTCCAGAACCGGCCCGGGTCGTACCAGTTCGGCCGGCGGCCCGCGGGCAGCAGCCCCATCGCCTGGTAGGTGATCGCGACCACCTCGGCGCAGTAGGCGGTCTCCAGCGATGAGCCGCTCGCCTCGGTCAGGGTCTCCGGGCCGGGTGGGACCGCCACCGGCGGATCGCCGGCCGCTGCCGCGTGCGGCCGGCGTGCCCGGCCGAGCAGGCGCGGCCAGCGAGCGGCCCGGGCCGCGGGCTCGGCGGGTACCGCCTCGTCGGCCCAGCTCGGGACGACGCCCGGCCGCCCGGGGTCGTCGGATCGCGCGCCGTCGGAGCCGGGCTGCCAGCCGGACGCGGCGAACCAGGGCTCGGCCGCCGGATCGTCCAAGCTCCGGTCCGCGTCCTCGGCGACGCCCGCGGGCCGGTGGTGGTGGTTCGGCGCCCGGCCGAGCAGCCACCGGCCGGCGAGCTGGGCGGTCGACGGGAACGGGGTGCCGTCAAGCCGGGCGACGATCCGCAGGGCGGCGTCCTCCGCCTCCCGGGGGACCTCCGGCTCCAGCTGGCGCAGCCAGGCCCGCTGGTCGTACCGCTGGCCCCACTGCTCGACGGCGGCCCGCAGGTCGTGCAGCTGGACCCCGCGGTGGCGGCCGCCGGTCCACCGGTCGGGCAGGGACCGGCCGAGCTCGGCATGCCAGATCATCGGCGGCATGTCGTCGAGGACGAGGGCCATGCCGACATGGTTGACGGGACTGTTCGTGAGCGTCTGGATCGCCCGGTCGGCCGCGGTCCGCCCCCGGAACAGCCACAGGTCGCCGGTGCGGCTCGCTTCCACGGCCGCATCCAGGCTGACGGGCATGGCGCACATAACGTCCAGACTAGGCCGACGTGGGCGGTGACCGGGGCGAGTCGGCCAAGGCCTCGGCAACTGCGGCCCGCGACTGGACTTTTCTGGGGCGGACGCGGCCTCGTCCTGCGATGGCCCACTCAAGACCGGCGGATTCGACTTAGCCTGAGGTATGCGTGTGTGGAAGGTGCTCGGGCTGGCCGGAGTCGTCGGCGTCGCGGCGACGGGCGCGATGGTCGCCCGCGCCGAACGGGCCCGCCGGTCCTACACCCCGGAAGAGATCCGCGAACGGCTGCACGGCCGGTTCGCCGGCAGCGCCGCCGAGCCGGCGCCGGACGGCACTGGAGCGCCTGCCGGTGCCGAGGACGCCCGCCGCGCCCGCCCCGACGCGTCCTGACGGTCCGTCGAGGGCCTGGCCCGCACGAGCTGGCCCGCCGCCTGCCACGGCGACCCGGCGGGGAGCGCGTCCGCCGGCGCGTCCGCGACCCCGGGCAGCTCCGCACCAGCCGGGGGCCGACTGGGAGACCGTCGACCCGGTGTCCGCCGGTCTGGACCCGAGCGTCCTCGCCGATCTCGCGAGGACCGCCGAGACCGGGAAGTCGAACTGCCTCCTGGTGGTCCGCTGGTGGTCCGCGATGGGAAGATCGCCGGCGAGTGGTACTTCCGGGGCATGAACGCGAACGCCGAGCAGGACGTCCTTCTCGGCGACGAAGTCGGTGACGAGCACCCTGACCGGCATCGCTCAGGACGACGGCGACCTGAAGATCACACAGGCCGCGTCGACGCGGATTCCGTCCTGGCGGGGGACACCGTCCGCGGCCGTCACCGTCCGTGATCTGCTGAGCAACGACTCCGGCCGGCAGTGGAGCATCGATCTCGACTACAACCAGCTCATCCGGGCCCGGGACAAGACAGCCTTCGCCGTCGGGCGCGGCCAGGCCGAGGCGCCCGGCCAGGTCTGGGCCTACAACAACTCGGCGATCCAGACCCTGCAACAGGTGCCCCAGGGCGCGACCGGCCAGGATCCGGCGGCGTTCGCCCGGCAGCGGCTGTTCACGCCGCTCGGCAGGACCCGCACGTCGATGTCGCACGACGGGGCCGGCAACACGGAGATGTTCACCGGGGGTGCACAGCACCTGCCGCGACCTGGCCCGGTTTGGGCAGCTGGCCCTCGGCCACGGCGTCTGGCACGGCAAGCAGATCGTCTCCGCCGACTGGCTGCGCGCCGCGACCGGGACGTCCTCGACCCAGCTCAACGCGGCGTACGGCTACCTGTGGTGGCTCAACCACGAGGGGCTCGTCGGCAACCCGCTGGTCGCCACGGACCTGTCCCAGGTCGGCAACCAGACGTCCAGGCAGGGCCGGCTCGTCGCCGGCGCCCGGGACGACATGTTCTGGGCGACCGGTCTCGGCAGCCAGGTGGTCCAGGTCGACCCGGCGACCGACACCGTCGTTGTCGGGCTCGGCACCCCCGATGCCGTCCCCAGGCCGCCCACCTTCGGCCCGGCCGAGGCCAGCCGCGTCGTCACCCAGGCGGTCACCGGCGCGGCGAAGCCGGCCACCGGCGGATAGCGCGTCGTCCGGCGACTCGCCCGCGTCGCGTTCGAGAATGCGTGGCAGTACGCTCCGGCCGGCCGGCCGGAAGGCGGCGCTGATTTCTCGGAACGGCGTACCGTGCCCGCGCTGCCGATTGTGGCGAACGGGCGCCGTGAAGCGGCATAGGGGGATGCTGGTGGATATCGGAGACCTCTGTGAGATCGAGGCTGTCAAGCAGCTCAAAGCGCGCTACCTGCGCCTGGTCGACGAGAAGAAGTGGGACGAGTGGGCCGACGTGTTCACGCCGGACCTCGACGCGTGGATCGCGGACGTGCCGGATGAGCGGTTCAGCACCCGCGAGCAGTTCATGGAATTCATCCTCCGGGCCATCGGCGCCGGGCTGACTGTTCATCACGCCCACATGCCCGAAATCGAGATAACCGGGCCGGAGTCGGCCCGCGGAATCTGGGCGATGAACGACTACGTGCGGTTCACCGGCGACGGCGGAATGCTGGAGATCGCCGGGAGCGGCCATTACCACGAGGAATACCGCAGGTGCGCCGACGGGCAGTGGCGCATCTGCAGGCTGCGGATCACCCGGCTGCTCGGCATGGTCGACGAGCTGATGAGGCGCGGCGTGGTCGAGCAGCCCGCGGTGTCGATCCCGCAGGGCCGTGCCGTCGGGGTCGACGAGAAGCTCGTGGAGCGGTGACCGAGCGACGGCTCCCGGGCCGGCGGCGCGACGCCCTCGCGGCGAACCTGGCCGACCTGGTGATGGTCGCCATGACCCAGTGGCGGTCCTGGCTGGTGCGCCAGGTGCCGCCGGCCCGGCCCGCCCGAGTGGCGAGCCCGCCGCGGCCGCGGCCGCGGCCGCCGGAGCGCCCGCCCGTCCCGGCGTCCGGCGGCGCCGGGCGGGACTCCGGGTAGCCGGCGCGGGCCGGCGTCGCGACCGTCCACGCGACGCCGGCCTGCGCGGCCGTGCCCTCTCCGTGCCCTCCGTGCCAGCCACGTCCTGGCGCGGTCTGGCCGCTCTTGGCGCCGTAGGGTGTCCATTGGGTCGGTTCGGGTGCTGGCGGGCGAGAGGATGATCGCGGTGACGGATGCCACACGGGTGCGGACGCAGCAGGACAGGCCGCCGGAGCAGGGTCTGGGCGCCGCGGCCGGCCCGCTGGGCCACGACGTGCTTGACAACGTGATCTGGACGGCGCTGACCGGTCCGCAGGCGGGTTTCGCCGACCGGTCCGACCGGGCCGGGGCCGCGCGGGCCGCGCAGTTCCAGCCCGAGGTCGCGCCGTTCGCAGCGATGGCCGGCGGGCCGGGGGAGTGGGCCTGGGACGACCTGGCGGCCGTCGTCGGGCCCGGCGGGGTCGCGACGCTGTTCTTCGTCGAGGACGCTCCACCGGCGGGCTGGACCGTGCTGGACCGGATCGGCCTCGTCCAGATGGTCGCCACCGCCGCGTTCACCGACGCGCCCGAGCCCGCGGCCCGGCCGCTCGGCCCGGCCGACGTGCCCGCGATGATCGAGCTGGTCGAGCGCACCAAACCCGGGCCGTTCCGCTCGCGCACCGTCGAGCTGGGCTCGTACCTCGGCGTCTTCGAGGGGGACACGCTCGTCGCCATGGCGGGGGAGCGGCTCCGGGTCCCCGGCTACACCGAGATCAGTGCCGTCTGCACGGACCCGGCCCTGCGCGGCCAGGGCCTGGCCACCCGGCTGATGCGCGCGGTCGCGACCGGGATCCACGCCCGGGGCGAGACGCCGATCCTGCACGCCTCGGCGCTCAACGTCAACGCCATCCGGCTCTACGAGCACCTCGGCTTCGTCACCCGTGTGGTCACCAACTTCCAGTTCGTCCAGGCCCCAGCCCTTCCCGAGCAGCGGCCCGCGGCGGACGTGGACCCGGACCCGGATCACGACGACGAGGATGAGCCGTTCGTCCGCAGGGGCGAGTGCGGCTAGCCGGCCGCGGCCGGCGGGTACCCGCGGGGGAGACCGGCGCGTAGCGTCCGAGAGGCGTCCGGACCTCCGCGCCGGGCGGGGAGGTGCGTCGTGGCGCGCAAGGCACCGGTCAGCGATCCGGCGGACGACGCCGACGCGGCGCACGAGCCGGCGAACTGGGCGGCCGGCGTCCCCGGGGTGGCCCACGCACTGGCGCAGTCCTGGGCACAGATGGGGGCGCGCCGCAGCCTGACGACGCTGCGCCTGCTCAACCAGGCCGACGGCTTCGACTGCCCCGGCTGCGCCTGGCCCGACCCGGGCCCCAGGCACCGCGCGCACGCCGAGTTCTGCGAGAACGGCGCCAAGGCCGTCGCCGAGGAGGCGACGCTGCGCCGGGTCACCCCCGAGTTCTTCGCCGAGCACAGCCTGACCGACCTGGCCGGCCGGTCCGGCTACTGGCTCGGCCAGCAGGGCCGCCTCGTCGAGCCGATGCTGCGCCGGCCCGGCAGCGACCACTACGAGCCGGTGAGCTGGGCCGACGCGTTCGACCTGGTCGCCGCCGAGCTGACCGCCCTGGAGCGCCCCGACCAGGCCGTCTTCTACACGTCCGGGCGGACCAGCAACGAGGCCGCGTTCCTCTACCAGCTGTTCGTCCGCGCCTATGGCACGAACAACCTCCCGGACTGCTCGAACATGTGCCACGAGTCCTCGGGCAGCGCGCTGACCGAGACGATCGGCATCGGCAAGGGCTCCGTCACCCTGGAGGACCTGGAGAACGCCGACCTCGTCCTGGTCGTCGGCCAGAACCCGGGCACCAACCACCCGCGGATGCTGACCTCGCTGGAGAAGGTCAAACGGCGCGGCGGCTCGGTCGTCGCCGTCAACCCGTTGCCCGAGGCGTCGCTGATGCGGTTCCGCAACCCGCAGAAGCCGTCCGGGATCGTCGGCGCCGGCACGGCGCTGGCCGACCAGTTCCTGCGGATCCGGGTGAACGGCGACCTGGCCCTGTTCCAGGCGCTGTCGCGCCGGCTCCTGGACGCGGAGGACGCCGCCCCCGGCGCCGTGCTCGACCATGGCTTCCTGGCCGCGCACACCGCCGGGTTCGACGCGTTCGCCGCCCACCTGCGCACGCTCGACGAGGCCGACGTCGCCGCCGCGACGGGCCTGGCCGCCGCCGAGATCGACGAGCTGGCCGGCCGGGTGCTCGCCGCCGAGAAGATCATCGTCTGCTGGGCGATGGGCCTCACCCAGCACGCCAACGCCGTCGCGACCATCCGTGAGGTCGTGAACTTCCTGCTGTTGCGGGGCAACATCGGCCGGCCCGGCGCCGGTGTCTGCCCGGTCCGCGGCCACTCCAACGTCCAGGGCGACCGGACGATGGGCATCTGGGAGAAGATGCCCGACGCCTTCCTCGACCTGCTCGGCGCCGAGTTCGGCTTCACGCCGCCGCGCCACCACGGGTACGACGTCGTCGACGCGATCCGGGCGATGCGCGACGGGCGGGCGACGGTGTTCGTCGGCCTCGGCGGGAACTTCGTCTCCGCCACACCGGACAGCGCGGTGACCGAGGCGGCGATCCGGTCCTGCCGGCTCACCGTGCAGATCTCCACCAAGCTGAACCGCTCCCACGCCGTCACCGGCGCGGCCGCGCTGATCCTGCCGACGCTCGGGCGCACCGAGCGCGACGTCCAGGCCGCCGGCCCCCAGGTGGTCACCGTCGAGGACTCGATGGGCTCCGTGCACGCCTCCCGGGGCACGCTCGCGCCCGCGGGCCCGCGGCTGCTGTCCGAGGTGGCGATCATCGCCGGCCTCGCGGCGGCGACGCTGTCCCGGCGCGACCAGGCCGCGGCCGGCCACGCGGACGTCGACTGGGCTGGCCTCTCGGGCGACTACCGCCGGATCCGCGCCCACATCGCGAACGTCATCCCGGGCTTCGACGGCTACGAGGAGAAGATCGCCGAGCCCGGCGGGTTCCTGCTGCCGCATCCGCCGCGTGACGCGCGGGAGTTCCGCACCCCGTCCGGCCGGGCGGTCCTCACGGTCAACGAGCTGTCCGTGCTGCGCGTCCCGCCCGGCCACCTGCTGCTGCAGACAGTGCGCTCGCACGACCAGTACAACACCACGATCTACGGCCGTGACGACCGCTACCGCGGCATCCGCAACGCCCGCCGGGTGGTCCTTGTCAACCCCGAGGACCTGGCTGGCCTCGGCCTCGCCGACGGCTCGCGCGTCGACCTGGTCGGCGTCTGGACGGACGGGGCCGAGCGGCGCGCGCCGGGCTTCCGCGTCGTCGCCTACCCCACCGCGCCCGGCTGCGCCGCCGCCTACTTCCCGGAGACCAACGTCCTGGTCCCGCTCGACTCGACCGCCGAGCGTTCCAACACCCCGACGTCGAAGTCGCTGGTCGTCCGGCTGGAACCGCGCGACGAGCGCTGAGCC
The DNA here is from genome assembly GCF_000966285.1 of Pseudofrankia sp. DC12. Classification (NCBI taxonomy): domain Bacteria; kingdom Bacillati; phylum Actinomycetota; class Actinomycetes; order Frankiales; family Frankiaceae; genus Pseudofrankia; species Pseudofrankia sp. DC12. The sequence goes on along the minus strand of NZ_KQ031391.1, from coordinate 345,847 downwards.
GGCGGGTTCTGAGGAACTCCTCGACGGACCGCTTCCAGCACGCGGCCTGCAGCGGGTCCGAGCCATCGATCGGCCGGCTGCGGATGAGGAAGGCCGCGCGCTGGACCAGCTCGCGCGCCTCCTCGTTGGTGATGGTGATGTCGTCGGTCAGGATTGACATCGGTCCCTCCCTGGGACTGTCTCGGTCGGCCGCGCGGCCGCCTCGACATCAACCCTCCGGCACCCCGGCCGGGCTTACGGAACCTGACACAACCGGCCAGGGGCCGGGCCAGACGGGCGCACCGCCACGTTCGTCGCCACCGCGTCAGCCACCCTCGTACGTGAGATCCGCCGGCTCGGGGCGACCCCGGACCGCCCGGTTCGGCAGTATGGCGGCGACGACACGTACCGGGCCGGCTTCGGCGGACCGGCCACGACCCGCTGCATCATCGGTGGCCGTGAGCCGCCCGGAGAACGGGAGCACATCAGCATGACCGAACGGGTGGCGATCGTGACGGGGGCGGCGCGGGGCCTGGGCGCGGCCATCGCCCAGCGACTGGCGCAGGACGGCTTGGCCGTCGCGGTGCTCGACCTCGAGGAGCAGGCCACCAAGCCGGTCGTCGACCAGATCGTCTCGGCCGGCGGCAAGGCGATCGGCGTCGGCGCGGACGTGAGCGACGCGGCGGCCGTCGAGGCGGCGGTCGCGAAGGTCGTGGCCGAGCTCGGCCCGCCGACCGTGCTGATCAACAACGCCGGCATCACCCGCGACAACCTCATCTTCAAGATGGCGGCGTCCGAGTGGGACCAGGTCATGGCCGTGCACCTGCGGGGCGCGTTCCTGATGACCAAGGCGACGCAGAAGTACATGGTCGAGGCGAAGTTCGGCCGGGTGGTCAACCTGTCCAGCACCTCGGCGCTCGGCAACCGCGGCCAGGTCAACTACTCCGCGGCGAAGGCCGGCCTGCAGGGCTTCACCAAGACCCTCGCGGTCGAGCTCGGCAAGTTCGGCGTCACCGCCAACGCGATCGCGCCGGGCCTCATCGAGTCGGAGATGACCCGCAAGACCGCCGAGCGCCTCGGCGAGACCTGGGAGCACTACGAGGCCCGCCGCGCCAAGGAGATCCCGGTCGCCCGGGTCGGCCAGCCGGCCGACATCGCCCACGCGGCGTCGTTCTTCGTCAGCGAGGGCGCCGGCTTCGTCACCGGCCAGGTCCTCTACGTCGCCGGCGGCCCGCGCGCCTGAGGTCGCGCTGGCCTGGACGGCCGCGCCGACCTGGCAACGTTTGATCGGGGTCGGTGTGCTCACCGGGGTGGGGCCGCGGCTCTGCTGGTGCGGTGGTCGCGTGTCGGCTGCGGCCTGGAGGGCCGCGGTTGTGAGCGACGGCCGCGCCGGCCTGGCAACGTTTGATCGGGGTCGGTGTGCTCACCGGGGTGGGGCCGCGGTTCTGCTGGTGCGGTGGTCGCGTGTCGGCTGCGGCCTGGAGGGCCGCGGTTGTGAGCGACGGCCGCGCCGGCCTGGCCGTTCGGCCTACCGTAGAGGGATGACGACGACTGCCGGCCCGTTGACGCCGGTTTCCGCAGCGCCCGCCGGCCCGCTCGCGGTGACCGGCGGGCCTGGTCTGCCGCAGCGGCGTCACCTGGTCACCGAGCTCCCGGGGCCGCGGTCCCGGGAGCTGCTGGCCCGCCGCGAGGCCGCGGTCGCCCGGGGCGTCTCGATCACCTTCCCGGTGTTCGTGGCGGCGGCCGGCGGCGGCATCCTGGTCGACGTCGACGGCAACGCGCTGATCGACCTGGGCTCCGGGATCGCGGTGACGACCGTCGGCAACAGCGCCCCGGCCGTCGTCGACAACGTGATCAACCAGGTCCAGGCGTTCACCCACACCTGCTTCATGATCACGCCGTATGAGGGCTACGTCGCGGTCTGTGAGCAGCTGGCCCGGCTCACCCCCGGCGACCACGAGAAGCGCTCGGCGCTGTTCAACTCCGGGGCTGAGGCCGTCGAGAACGCTGTCAAGATCGCCCGGATCCACGCCGGGCGGCAGGCTGTCGTCGTGTTCGACCACGCCTACCACGGCCGCACCAACCTGACCATGGCGCTGACGGCGAAGAACCACCCCTACAAGAACGGCTTCGGCCCGTTCGCCCCGGAGATCTACCGGGTCCCGCTGTCGTACCCGTACCGCGACGGGCTGTCCGGCCCCGAGGCGGCGGCCCGGGCGATCCACCTCATCGAGAGCCAGATCGGCGCGCACAACGTCGCCGCGGTCCTCATCGAGCCGATCCAGGGCGAGGGCGGCTTCGTCGTGCCGGCGGAGGGTTTCCTACCGGCGCTCGCGGCCTGGTCGATGGCGGCCGGCGCGGTCTTCGTCGCCGACGAGGTGCAGACCGGGTTCGCCCGCACCGGCGCGATGTTCGCCTGCGAGCACGAGGGCGTCGTCCCCGACCTGATCGCCACCGCCAAGGGCATCGCCGGCGGGCTGCCGCTGTCCGCCGTCACCGGCCGGGCCGAGATCATGGACTCGGCGCACCCGGGCGGCCTCGGCGGGACCTACGGGGGCAACCCGCTGGCCTGTGCCGCCGCCCTCGGCGCCATCGAGACCATCGAGCGCGACGGCCTCGTCGAGCGGGCCCGCGCCCTCGGCGCTCGGGTGCTGCCGAAGCTGCGCGCCGTCGCCGAGCGGGTCCCGGCGGTCGGGGACGTCCGTGGCCGGGGTGCCATGCTCGCCGTCGAGCTCGTCGACCCGGCCACCGGCCGGCCCGACAGCGCCGCGGCCTCGGCGGTCGCCCGCCGCTGCCACGGCGAGGGCGTCGTCGTCCTCACCTGCGGGACCGACGGGAACGTCCTGCGCCTGTTGCCGCCGCTGGCGATCGGCGACGAGCTCCTCGACGACGGCCTCGCCGTCCTCACCGCGGCTCTGGAGTCGCTCGCCGGCTGATCGCCGTCGGGAGGACACGAGCCGCTCGCGGCGTTCTACGGTCGAGGGCATACGGACGGCCTCCGAAGTGGCGAGGCCGAGCCGTCAGCACTAGGGGCAGAGCCGGTGAGCTGTGAGCATGGGTGGCAGCGTGGCAACGGAGGCCGTTGACGCTGCGGGTCTCGCGACCGGCGGCGACGAGGGGATCCCGCAGGTCAGGTTCGTCGACGACGCGGCGGGACCGGCGGGTGGCGCGCGCTGCGTGCTCACCTGGCCGCCGGGCGCCGGCCGGCCCGCGCTGGCCGCGGTGGTCGGTGTGTTCGGCCGGCTCGGTGTCGAGGTCGTCGACCACAGCCGCCCGCCGGCCGGGGCCCGGGACTCGGCCGCCCAGGACGAGTACCTGCTGCGGCTGCCCGACGGCGCCGGCGCCGGTCCGGACCAGTCACCGGACGACGCCCGTGACGCGTTCCGGCAGCTGTTCGTGGCGGCCTGGACCGGGCAGGCGGAGCTGGACGGTTTCACCCGGCTGGCGCTGACGGCCGGGCTGCCGTGGCGCGAGGTCGCCGTCATCCGGGCCGCCTGGCGGTTCCTGCACCAGACCGGGGTCACGTTCAGCCACGGCTACGCCGAGCGGACGGTGCTCGCCAACCCCGCGTTCGCGCAGGCCCTGCTGGAGCTCTTCCGGGCCCGGTTCGACCCCGACCGGCCGGCGCGGACCCGGGAGCCGGCGGCCCAGCAGGCGGCGGCCACCCTCGACGTGCTGCTGGGGAACGTCGCCAGTCTCGACGAGGACCGCATCCTGCGCGGGCTGCGCGACGTGCTCACCACCGTCGTGCGCACCAACTTCTACCAGCGCGACGCGACCGGGGCGCCCCGCCCGGCGCTCGCTCTGAAGATCGCGTCCAGCCGGCTCGCGCTGCTGGCGCCGCCGCGGCCGTGGGTCGAGGTCTTCGTGACGTCGCCCGAGGTCGAGGGCGTGCACCTGCGCGGCGGCCGGGTCGCTCGCGGCGGGCTGCGGTTCTCCGACCGGCCCGAGGACTACCGCACCGAGGTGCACGGCCTGTTCCGCGCGCAGGTCACCAAGAACGTCGTGATCGTGCCGGACGGGGCCAAGGGTGCCTTCGTCCTGCATGAGCCGGCGCTCCGCGGCCGGGCCACCGGCGGCGGGCGGCCGGACCAGGCCCGGGTGCGGGCGGCCTACCGGACCTTCGTCTCAGCGCTGCTCGACGTCACCGACAACCTGGTCGCCGGCAAGCCCGTCGGGCCCGAGCGGACCGTCGCCTATGACGAGCCCGACCCCTACCTCGTCGTCGCCGCCGACAAGGGCACCGCGTCCTTCTCCGACCTGGCGAACGAGATCGCCGCCGAGCACGGCTACTGGCTCGGCGACGCGTTCGCCTCCGGCGGGTCGGTCGGCTACGACCACAAGGCGATGGGGATCACCGCGCGGGGTGCGTGGGAGTCGGCCCGCCAGCACCTGCGCGAGCTCGGCGTCGACGCCGGGAGCGACCCGTTCACCGCCGTCGGCATCGGCGACATGTCCGGCGACGTCTTCGGCAACGGGATGCTGCGCTCGCGCTCGATGCGGCTGGTCGGCGCGTTCGACCACCGCCACGTGTTCGTCGATCCCGACCCGGACCCGGAGGCGTCGTTCGCCGAGCGGCAGCGGCTCTACGACCAGCCCGGCTCGTCCTGGGCCGGCTATGACCCGGAGGTCCTCTCGGCCGGCGGCGGCGTGTTCCGCCGCGACGCCCGCCGGGTGGAGCTGTCCGCGCGGGCCCGCGAGGTCCTCGGCCTGCCCGCCGCCGCCGGGGACGACGACGGGATCTCGCCGGTCGAGCTGATCCGTGCCCTGCTGCGGGCCCCGGTCGACCTGCTCTACAACGGCGGCATCGGTACCTACGTCAAGGCGAGCACCGAGAGCCAGGACGACGCCGCCGACCACGCCAACGACGACGTCCGGGTCGACGCCGCCGAGCTGCGGGCGAAGGTCGTCGTCGAGGGCGGGAACCTCGGCGTCACCCAGGCCGGCCGGGTCGAGGCGGCCCACCACGGCGTGCGGCTCAACACCGACTTCCTGGACAACTCCGCCGGGGTGGACACCTCCGACCACGAGGTCAACCTGAAGATCCTGCTCGCCGGCGCGGTCGACGACGGCGAGCTGACCCGGGCCGGCCGCGACGAGCTGCTGGCGGCACTGGCCGACGACGTCGCCGCCGCGGTGCTCGACGACAGTGCGCAGCAGGCGGCCGCGGTGAACCTGTCGGCCGCCTACGCGTCGTTCTACCTGGACCGGCACCGCCGCCTGCTGCGCAACCTGGAGGCCCGCTCCGGGCTGGTCCGCTCGCTGGAACACCTGCCGTCGGAGGCCCGGCTGGAGGAGCTGCGCGCCGCCGGGGCCGGCCTGACCCGCCCGGAGCTCGCGGTGCTGCAGGCGAAGGCGAAGACGCTGGTCCGCCAGGAGCTGCTGGACTCGACGCTGCCCGACGAGCCGGCGCTCGACCTGGTCGCGCAGCGCTACTTCCCGCCGGCGGTGCGGTCGCGGTACGCGCGGCGGATCAGCGTCCACCCGCTGGTCCGCGAGATCATCGCGACCCACCTGGCGAACGAGCTGGTCAACCGGCTGGGACCGGGCTTCGTCTTCCGGCTGGAGGAGCAGGTCGGCGTGACGACCGCCGGCGCGGTCCGGGCCTGCGCGTCCGCCGTCGTGCTCTTCGGGCTCGACGAGCTGTGGGCCGACCTCGACCGGCGCGGCCGGGCCCTGCCCGCCGCCGACGAGCTGGCGGCCCGGCGCGCGGCCCGCGACTTCCACGAGCTGGCCACGGAGTGGCTGCTGCGCCACGCCCGCGGCCGGGAGGGCACGGCCACCGTCACCCGCCGGCTGCGGGCCTCGGCCGCGGATCTCGCCGCGTCGTTCGGGGTCCGCGGCCCCGCGGCCGAGCCGGGCCTCGCTGCGCGGATCGCCGGGCTCGGGGAGCTCGGCACCGCTCTCGACCTGCTCGTCACCATGCCTACCCCCGCACCCGGCCCGATTGAGGATGCCGCCGGCGTTCACGTGGCGCTCGGGGAGCGCCTCGGCCTCGCCGGACTCTACGAGCGGCTCGACGATGTGGCCGGGGACTCGCACTGGAACCTCGGCGCGAAGGGCGCGCTGCGGGCCCAGCTCACCGAGCTGTGGGCGACCCTCGACTGGCAGGTCGTCGCCACGACCCGGGCCGACGCCGTCGCGGGCGTGACCCCGATCGACCCACCGGCCGCGGACGCGGCGGACTGGCTGGCCGAGGGGCCACGGGCGATCACCTCCCGGTGGCTCGACGCCCGTCGCGAGGAGGTGGGGCCGTTGCGGGCGGTCCTCGCCGAGCTGGCCGGCGGCGCGCCGTCGGGCGAGCCGCGCCGGGTCACGGCCCGCGCCGCCGGGGTGGCGAACGCCCAGGTCGGCACCGGGCCGATCGATGTCGCCGCGGCCACCGTCGCCCTGCACGAGCTGCGCGTCCTGGTCGAACGCTTCCAGTTCGACGCGGCCGGCGTCGGCCGCCGCCTGCAGGGCAGCGGGGCCCGGTGACCACGGCCGGGCTACCACCGGTGGGGCAGGCCATCACGCGGGCGGTGACGGAGCTCGGGCGTGCCGCGACGGCGCGTGACGAGGCGGCGTTGCGGGCGGCCTGCGAGCGGCTGCGGGGCTGCGACGAGGTCCTGGTCCGCGACGTGCTGCACCGGCTGACCCTCGGCCTGGTCGAGCGGGCCTACCCGGATGGCCTCGACGGGGACGACATCCGGGCACTGTACGGCGAGGTGGCCCGGCCGGCGGCCGGCTGGCTCGGCGGCCTCGACCCGGACGCGGCGCTGGTCGTGCTCGCCGGCGCGCTGGGTGTGCACCCGCCGGACGACGCGTCGCGGCCGAGCCTCGACCGGGACGCGCTGCCGATCGCCTGCGCCCTCGTCGTCGACGAGCTGCTGCGCCGCCTCGGCGCCCGGCTCGGCCCGGAGCTTGATCGGGCCTTCGAGGAGCTGCGGGTCGCCCAGACCATGGAGATGCCCTGACGGCATGTCCGCCGCCAGGCGGAACACCTGGTGACTTGGCCTGGGTTGAACAGCGGTACCACCCGTCCGATCGACATTGAGGAGACAGCGGAGATGGCGGACCTGCTGGTGCCGGAGACACACCGGGACCTGTTCACCGGCACCACGATCATGCTGAGCACGGTCAACTCGGACGGCTCGATCCAGACGACGGCGGTCTGGTCCCTGCTCGGCGAGGACGGCGTGCTGCGGACGTCACTGTCGAAGAATCGTCAGAAGTACAAGAACCTGCTGGCCAACCCGACGGCGACGGTGTTCGCGCTTGCCGCGGACAACCCGTTCCGGTCCCTGGAGATCCGCGCGACGGCCTCGATCGAGGACGACAGCGACAAGTCGTTCCTGACCAGCCTGCTCGCCAGCTACGGACTGACCCTGGAGCAGTTCGGCGCCCCCGGCCTCGAGCCCCGGGTCGCCGTCACCTTCGACGCGACCCGGGTGCGCCCGAGCGGCTGACCAGGCCGCCGCGGCCGCCGGCGGGCCCGCGACTTCACGGCCGGGAAATTTGGCGCTGACGGGTCTGTCATGCCGGGTCGCCACAGTGTTGGTCAGATGCAGTGTTGGTCAGGCGAACATCTAGGGGCAGACCTGGACGGCCGGGCGGGGTGCCGCCGGGCCGGACGTGTTCGCCCGGCGGCTGGAGGCAGCATGACCCGGATCTTTGCCGACCTGAGGGCTCCCGAGATCGCGGACCTGTCGCCCGGGGCGGTGGCGGTCCTGCCGGTCGGGTCCGTCGAGCAGCACGGGCCACATCTGCCGCTCTCGACGGACCTGGTCGTGGCCGACAGCCTCGGCCGGGACGTCGTGGCGGCCTACGGCGACGAGATCGACCTGCTGCTGCTGCCGGCCCTGGCCTACAGCAAGTCCAACGAGCATGCCTGGTCGGCTGGCACGATGTGGCTGTCCGCGGCGACGATGCTGGCGATGCTCGACGACCTGGGCCGCTGCCTGGCGACGACGCCGGTCCAGCGGCTGGTGTTCCTCAACGGCCACGGCGGCAACAGCGCCCTGCTGCAGGTCGCCAGCCGCGACCTGCGGCTCGCGCACGGCCTGCGCACCTTCGTCATGCACCCGTCGGTCCCACCCGACCAGGGCGGGACATCGCCGGCCTCCGAGCTGGGGATGGGCATCCACGCCGGCATCGAGGAGACGTCGGTGCTGCTGCACCTGCGCCCCGAGCTGGTCCGTCTCGACCTGGGGACCCGGTCCGTGCCCGAGCACCTGGCGTCGTACGAGCGGGTCGGTTTCGGCCGTTCGGTGTCGTTCGGCTGGCTGTCCGACGACTTCGGCACCGACGGCACGATCGGCGACCCGACCGGCGCCACCGCCGAACACGGCAAGCAGCGCTACGAGGCGATGGTCGAGACCGCGGCCGCGTCGCTGCGCGAGATCGCCCGGTTCGACCCCAGGACCAGCCGGTGACGGCCGACGTCGCGGCCGCGGGCGTGCGCGCCCCGGTCCCTGACGCGCTGCCGCCCAGGGCGGACGCCGTCGTCATCGGCGGCGGGCACAACGGGCTGGCCTGCGCGGCCTACCTGGCCCGGGCCGGGCGCTCGGTCGTCGTCCTGGAGGCCCGCGGGCAGGCCGGCGGGTGCGCGTCGACCGTCGACGCGATCGGCGCCCGGGTCAACATCTGCAACTGCGACCACACGATGATCCGGGCGAGCGGCATCGTCGAGGAGCTCGACCTCGCCGCCCACGGCCTGCGCTACCTCGACGTCGACCCGATGCTCATCGCCGTCGGCTGGGCCGACGAGCCCGTCTTCATCCAGTGGCGTTCCATCGAGCGGACCGTCGACGGCCTCGCCCGCGTCGCCCCGGCCGCGGCCGACGCCTACCGGCGCTACCTCGACGTCGCGCTGCCCGCGGCGAAGCTCGTGCTGGCCGTGCAGGGCGGCCGGCCGACCACGCCGTCGATCGTCGCCACCGTCGTCGCGCGGCAGCGGCTTCGCGGCGCCAACGTGCTGCTGGACTGGCCGCGCCGCAGCCTCGTCGACGTGCTGACGTCGTTCGGCCTGCCCTCCTGGGTGATCGCGGCGACGCACACGGTCGGCCCCGCGGTCTGGGGCCTGGGCCCGGATGCGCCGGGCACCGGCCTAGGCGCGCTGGGCCTCGCGATCCGCCACCTCGTCGGCGTCGGCCGGCCGGTCGGCGGCAGCGGCGCGGTTCCCGCCGCCCTCGAACGGTACGTGCGGGCCCATGGCGGTCGGGTCGTCACCGGCGCGCGGGTGACCGGCCTCGACGCCAGCGGCGGACGGGCTCACGGCGTGCGCCTCGCCGACGGCCGGCGGGTCACCGCGCACACTGTCGTCAACGCCACCGACCCGCGGACCCTGCTGGTCGACTGGCTCGCCGGCGAGCACGCCGCCGCCCGGCTGCGCCGGCGCTGGGCCGCCGCGCCGGCCGAGGACGGCTACGAGTCGAAGCTCGACGCGGTCGTCACCGCGCTGCCGACGCCGCGCGCCGTCGCCGCCCTGCCCGAGGACGTGCTGCCCGCGGCGCTGCGCCACGTTCCGACGACGATCGTCAGCCCCACCCCGCGGCAGCAGATCGAGGCGTCCGCCGACCTGAAACGGGGCCTGATCGCGCAGCGGCCGATGTTCTTCCTGAACATCCCGTCAGTGCTGGACGAGACGATGAGGCCCGGCCCCGGCGCGCACGTGCTGAGCCAGGAGATCCTCTGGACCCCGTGGGCGCTCGAAGGCGGCTGGGGCGACCGCGCGCTGCCCTGGGGCTGGCTGGAGCAGTACGCCTCGATCTGCGAGAACGGCCCGGAGCTGCTGAGGTCGGTGCGCGACTGGCGCGCGATGACCCCGCCCGACTACGAACGCGAGTTCTACCTGCGCCGCGGCTACGTCCCGAGCTTCCCCGACGGCGTCATGTCGGCCCTGCTCGGCCGCCGCCGCGAGCTCTCCCGCTACAAGACCCCGGTAGCCGGCCTCTACCTCACCGGCGGCGCCACCTTCCCCGGCGCCGGCGTCTGGGGCGCCTCCGGCCGCAACGCCGCCCGGACCATCCTCGGCCGCCACTGAGCCGGCGCTCGACTTCATTTTCCAAAACCGGCCGGCGGTTGCCGTAGACCAATTTGCTTTTGTTCGCCCCGGGAGATATACCGGGGTTGGAACTTAAGAAGGTTGAGTACCAACCACTGGCGCGACGGGTGCCTGGGCGCTGACCACACGAGGTCATCCAGCCACCGAGTTTTGTCGCGGGCCTCCTGGCGGCCGGTGCTCCTCCGCACGGCATGAGCCTAGGAGGACCACCCAGATGTCGAAGACTGTTGCCCCTGACCAGGGGATCCGGCGCGGCCTGACGCGCGGCATGCATCAGCTGAGCGACGAGGCCAGAGCCATGATCGGTGCGCAGCGCTGGGGGCGGCTCTGGCGGCACGGTCTGGTGAACTCGCCGAACTTTTTGCTGCGATCGCGTTTGGACGAGATTTTCTGACATTTTCCCGGGCGTAGGGTACGCCACTTGTTCATGATCTCTGACCCGGAATTCCTCGGCGTTTTCGGGCCGAGCTCGATGCTCTTGTGCCTGCCGGCGGCCCGATGCCGGCGACGCTCGGAAGGATGGGCATCGTGCCCCTGGGTTACGGATTTCTCAGCACGTACCCGCCGACGCAGTGCGGGCTCGCCACCTTCACGGCGGCGCTGCGCGAACACCTGACCACCCTGGTGCCGGGAGCCCCCAGCGGCGTCGTGCGACTGCTGGACGCGCCAGCCGGGACGGGTGCAGGCCTGGCCCCGGCGGGTCCGGCCGAGGTGATAGGCGACCTGGTCGCCGGGACGAGCGGAGGCCCCGCCCACGCGGCCAGGCTGCTGAACCGTTTCGACGTCGTCCTGGTGCAGCACGAGTACGGCGTCTACGGCGGCCGGGACGGCGCCGAGGTCGTCGACGTCCTGCGCCGCCTCGAGGTCCCCGCGGTCGTCGTCCTGCACACTGTGCTCACCAGGCCGACCCCGCATCAGCGCCAGATCCTGGAGGCGGTGGCCGCGGCGGCGGCCGCGATCGTCGTCATGACCGAGACAGCCCGTGACCGGCTGGCCGCCGGCTATCGGGTCGACCAGCGCCGGGTGTCGGTCATCCCGCACGGCGCCGCCGGCGACCACCGCCCGGCGTCGGCACGGGCAGCGGCGCCCGTGCCGACGCCGGCGCGGGCCCGGCAGCCGACGATCCTCACCTGGGGGCTGATCGGGCCCGGCAAGGGAATCGAGTGGGGGATCGCGGCTCTCGCGGCGCTGGCCGACCTCGGCCCGTCCCCGCGCTACGTCGTCGCCGGCGAGACCCACCCCAAGGTGCTCGCCCGCGAGGGGGAGGCCTACCGCGACGGGCTGGTCGCGCAGGCCCGCCGGCTCGGCCTGGCCGGGTCGGTCGTCTTCGACGCCCGCTACCGTGACGCGGCCGCGCTGGCGGAGCTGGTGCGGTCGGCCGACCTGGTGCTGCTGCCCTACGACTCGCTCGACCAGGTCACCTCAGGTGTGCTCATCGAGGCGGTCGCGGCGCACAAGCCGATCGTCGCCACCCGGTTCCCGCACGCGGTGGAGCTTCTGGGCGACGGCACCGGCCTGCTGGTGGCGCACCGCGACCCCACGGCTATCGCGGCGGCGGTGCGCGCCGTGGTCACCGACGACGGTCTGCGGCACCGGCTGGCCCACTCGGTCGCGGCGCGCGCCCCGGAGCTGCTGTGGCCGGCGGTCGCTCGCCGCTACCAGCGGCTCGCCGTCGAGCTGGTCGCCCGGACCGAACCGGCGCCCTCCGTCGGCCGCGCGGTCCGGCGCTCCGGCCGGACGACCGAGCCGGCCGCCGGCGGTCCCGCGTTGGCGAACCGATGACCGTCGACGTCTCCTTCGCCCATCTGATCCGGCTCACGGACGACATCGGCCTGTTCGAACACGCCGAGGGCACCGTCGCGCGCCCCGAGCACGGGTACTGCGTGGACGATGTCGCTCGCGCGCTGGTCGTGCTCGCCCGCGAACCTGATCCGGAGTTCACCCTGATCCGGCTGCTCAAGCGCTACCTTGCCTTCGTCGCCGCCGCGCAGGCCACGAACGGGGCCGTGCGCAACCGGCGGGACGCCGACGGGCCATGGCGTGACCGGCCGAGCCTGGGCGACTGGTGGGGCCGGGCACTGTGGGGGCTGGGCACGATGGCGGTGCGGGCGCCCACCATGCGGCTGCGGGCCACGGCACGCACCCGGTTCTACGCCAGTGCCCACCGCCGCTCCAGCTGGCCCCGGGCGATGACGTTCGCGGCGCTGGGCGCCGGGGAGATCCTGCTGGTCAACCCCGGCGACGCCGTCGCGCGTGCCCTGCTGACCGACGCGGTCGCGGCGATCGGGCCGGTGAGTCGCGACCCGGCCTGGCCATGGCCGGAACAGACGCTGCGGTACGCCAACGCGGCCGTGCCCGAGGCGCTGATCCTCGCCGGTGCCTGTCTGTCGGACGAGAAGGTGCTCGCCGATGGTCTGCGGCTGCTGGAATGGCTGCTCGCCAAGGAGACCCGTGGCGGTCGTCTGTCGCTGACCCCGGTCGGCGGCCGCGGGCCCGGGACGCGGGCGGGCGGCCAGCCCGGGTTCGACCAGCAGCCCATCGAGGCCGCGGCCCTCGCGGACGCCTGCGCCCGGGCCTACGACCTGACCGGCCACCCGCGGTGGCTGGTCGGGCTACGCCAGGCGCACGCCTGGTTCCTCGGCGACAACGACAGCATGGTGCCGCTCGTCGACACCAGCTCGGGCGGCTGCTGCGACGGCCTTGAGCGTCACGGCCGCAACCTGAACCAGGGGGCCGAGTCGACCCTGGCGCTGCTCTCGACGGCCCAGCATGCCCGCCGCCTGCTCTCGGCGCCGGTGGCGTCGGCCGAGCCGGCCGCCCCCACCAGGCCGGTGCTGCCGGCCGCGCCGGCTCGACCGGCGAGCTCGGGAGCCGGGCCGTGAGCAGCTTGGCCCGGGCGACGAGCCCGCCGGTCGAGGTCACGCGACATCCCGTGACGCTGGCCGCGGACCCGGGCCGGGTCATCGCGCGGCTGTTCCTGCCCGGGGAGGAGGCCGGCGAGTCCGGCTCCCGGGCCGCCGGCATCGTCGCCCGGGTGCTCGCGCTGCCGGAGCCGGAGGTCGTGGGCCTCGTCGAGGGTCTGCTGGTGACGTTCACGCCGCGTCACCGGGACTACCAGGGGCTCCTGACCCGGCACGCCGCCGCGGTGGCTTCCCGGCTGCGGGCGCCCGCCACGCTGTCGCCGGCCCGTCTGCTGCTGCTCGGCGCGTGTTTCACCGCCGAGTACGCGGTGGAGGGCGCCGCGGTGACCAACCCCTCGGCGGTGGCGCATCCTGACCAGTCGGGGCTCGCCCCCGGAGCACTGCGGGTGGCGCTGAGCCTGCGCGGGATCGGTGAAGGCCACCTGTCCTCGATCGGCTTCGCGGCCTGTGTGGTCGGGCCCGGTCCCACGGTGCGACTGGAGCCGCGGGCCGGCCCGCTGACCGTCGGCGTCGCGGTACCGGTCGACTGGGAACCTGGCCAGCTGCGGGCCGTGCTCGTCGAGCACGGGCTCGACGACGAGGTGACCAGCGCCGTGCTCGACGGTCTTGACGGCCAGCCGGCCGGGGACGAGAGCGACATCGAGCGCGCGTTCGCTCAGGTGCCGCCCGACCTGCTCCGACGCCTGCAGGCGGCCGGGATCATGGCGCGGGTCCGGACGGCGGCCGGCCTGTTGCACCGGGTCGAGTTCCCCGCCGACAGCGCCCTGGCGCAGCGGGTACTGTGGCCCGCCGTCACGGTCGAGAGCAGCGGCATGGAGGACGCCCGCTTCGTGCGCTTCACAGCGCCCGACGGAACGGTCGACTACCGCGCGACGTACACCGCCTACGACGGCGAGCGCATCCTTCCGCGGCGACTGACCAGTCCCGACCTGAGGGTCTTCACCTCCTCCCCGGTCACGGGCCCGGCGGCGCGCAACAAGGGCATGGCCCTGTTCCCTCGGCTCGTCGCCGGTTGCCACACGGCGCTGTGCCGGTGCGACGGCGAGACGACCAGCATCACCATCTCCGGGGACGGCCATGCCTGGGGGCCGCCGGCCCCTGTCCACGCGCCGCGGTCGGCGTTCGAGCTCCTGCAGGTCGGCAACTGCGGCTCGCCCATCGAGACCCCCGAGGGCTGGCTCGTCCTCACCCACGGGGTCGGGCCGATGCGGACGTACAGCATCGGGGCGATCCTGCTCGACCTCGCGAACCCGACGACGGTGTTGGGCGCGCTGCCCGAGCCGCTGCTGTGCCCGGCTCCGGCGGAGCGGGACGGCTACGTCCCCAACGTCGTCTACTCCTGCGGCGGCCTCGTCCACGACGGCCTGCTGTGGCTGCCCTACGGCATCGACGACGTCCGGGTGGGCCTGGCCAGCGTCCCGGTAGCGAGCGTCCTCGCGCGAATGACCTCCGGGTGATCTGACCCGGCCCGCCTGGTTCGCTGGACGCCTGCCTACGCGGTCGGGTCGGTGACCTGGCCGAGGAAGAGCGGGGTGCCGATGGGGCGGTCGTGGATGACGTAGAGGTAAGGCCGGTTGACGGTTACCTTGCGGGTTGGCGCGACGATCGCGGAGATGCCCATGACGACGGCGGTGGCGGCCGCGGCCTCGGTGCCGTGCTCGTCGACGGCGACGAACGCCTCCTGCGGGACCGCGGCGATGGAAAGCCGTTCGGTCGTGGTCATGCCGCTGAAGTCGGCGCTGTCGCCGAACGCGGTCGGCATGCCCAGTGCGACCAGCGCGTCGTCGAGGCGGACGCGGGTGCGCGTCGTCCACTTCGGCAGGTCGAGCTGGACGCCGGTCACGTGCAGACCGGTCAGCAGGCTGCGCAGCGCGGTCCCGTCGAGGGCGGAACGGACAGCATCGAACCGGCCCTGATCGGGCAGGATCACCGCCATCGCCAGCTCACCGCCCGCATAGGGGACGTCGACCGCCTGCCAGTCAGGCCCGGTCGCGTAGCCCGCGTCGTAGGCGTCGACGCTCATCAGCTGTGCCTGGACGACCGAGCCGTCGAGGCGGGTGAACGGCGCGGGCTGTGCGTCGCCGAACGGGGAGTTCCAGGGGGCGCGCAGGTACAGCGCGCTGGTGAGTACCAGGCGGGTGGAGGCGTCCAGGCCATCGACGATCTTGGGAATGCGGCCCTTGGTCTGCTGGGAGGTCCAGGCGTTGATCGCCTTCGCGGCGCCGGCCGAGTCGGCGCGGTAGTCGACGAGCCGCATGCCCGCGCCGTAGTACCGGGCCAGGCTGGCCAGGAACGGCGCCTCCCACTGCTCGCCGTCCTGGCCCCAGAGCGCGTTCGCCACGTCGAGGCTGATCGTCGCCTTCACGCCGTGGATGTCCTTGCGTGCGCCGGCGCGAGCGCCCAGTGCCAGGGTCAGCGCGTTCAGCCCGGGCGCTAGCGGATCGCCGCCGCCGGCCGTGGGAGCGTGCAGCACGGTGTCCAGCTCGGTGGCCGTGCGCCCGGCGGCGCCGGCGCGCGCCATGGCCAGCGCCATCGCCGCCGAGTATGGCGAGCAGATCAGGTTGCCGGCGGCGCCGGCTGAGAGCCTCCGGTACAGATCGGCGCTGAAGGCGGTGACGGCCGCGGCGGCCCCGGGCAGCGCCGCGCCGTCCGCGGCCGCGCGGCTCTGGTCGCCGGCCGTCGCCACCGGCCCGCTGGGGGAGCCGTTCGATCCGCACCCGGTGGCCAGCGTGCCGACCCCGAGGCCGGCCGCGCCCAGCACCGCCCCTCGCAGGAACTCACGTCGCGCAAGCATGGCCGGTTGGACGCGGCCCCAGCCGGTGCGGTTCCGCGAATCCTGTCGGGTACGCGACCCGCCCCGGCGGGCGGGGCCACGGGTCAGGCGGCCGGGAGCTTGCCGGGGTTGAGCAGGCCGTCGGGGTCGAAGCGTGCCGCCGCCGCGCGGATGAGGTCGAGGTTGTAGTGCAGGACCCAGGTGTGCGGGTCGTTGACGTAGACCTCGACGTCGGCGAGCCGCGTCATCCGGTCGTAGAGGGTGTCGACGTCGTCGAAGCGCAGGAACAGCATCGACGCCCAGTCCCGGCCGCCGGTGGACGGCTGGTAGAAGCCCTCCAGGTGCAGCAGCGACTCGGGGGCGATCTCGGCGACCTCGGACCGGCGCGCGGTCAGCCCGGGGCCCGAGCACTGCAGGTGGGTGAGCTCGGGGCGGGCCTTGCGCACCCGGTAGGTGGTGTGGTTGTAGGACAGCGACGTCACCAGCGCCGGCCCCTTCGGCCGCACCGCCTCGACCCGGCCGCCGTGGCGCTCGACGATCGCCGTCGCCGCGTCGACGCTGTCCACGGTGACGATCCCGCGGACGGACAGCCGGTCGGCGGGCATCGCCGGGTCGGCCGGGCGGTAGGTCGCGACGACGCCCGCCTCGTCCAGGGACAGCAGCCGGGGCGTCGGCTCCAGGTCGAACAGCTCCAGGCCGGCGGCGACGGCGCCGTCCAGCTCCGGGAACGAGGTGAACAGCGCGGTCCAGCTCCGCGCCGGGCGCAGGGCGACGGTGGCGGTCGAGATCACGCCGCTGACCCCGTAGGCGTGTGACTGCGCGATGTTGTCCGGGTAGCCGACGTCGACCGGGGTGGCGTCGGCGGTGCAGGGCACGACCCGCAGCGAGCGGATGTAGCCGTCCCAGATGGCGCCGTTCGCGATCGAGCCGGTGCCGCCGGCGCCGCCCGCGATGAAGCCGCCGATCGTGGAGCCGACGGTCGAGGGCATGATGGCCAGCTCCTGGCCGGTGGCCAGCGCCGCCTTCTCCATCAGGACGAAGGACGCGCCGGCCTCGGCGGTGATCCAGCCGTCCTCGACCGCGAGCACCTTCGTCGCCCGGGACGTGTCGATCACCAGGCCGCCGAACAGCGGGATGCCCTGGCCGTAGTTGCCGGTGCCCTGGCCGCGGACGGTGACCGGGACGCGGTGGCGGTGCGCCGCGCCAACCGCGGCGGCGATCCCGTCGGCGTCCGGCGGGCGCACGACGAGGTCCGCGACGCCGCCGGGCAGCATCGGCTGGAGCACCGGGCTCATGTGCGCCCAGTCGGCCGACGCGGTCAGCCGCGTGGCGTCGTCCCGGGCGACGGCGCCCGCGCCGAGGATCCGGCTCAGCTCGTCGTCGAGGCTGTTGAGCGCCTCCGGATCGACCGGCGTGGCCTTGGGCAGGCGTGCCTGTTCGAACCGGGGGCGGGCCGTGGGTTCCGCCATGGGCTTCCTTCCAGCGATACAGGCCCGGTGGCCGCCTGGCAGGGCGGCCACCGGGCCCGAGCCTTTCTCCTGGAGAAACGCAAGCCCTAGGAGGTCAGGCCGATCTTCGTGTCGAGGAACGAGTTGTCGACCAGGTCGGACGGCGCGAGGCCCGTCTTGGTCGGCTTGCCCTCGCTGTCGTAGATCGGGGCCAGAATGCCGATCAGCCCCTGCACCCGGGTGGTGTCGAAGTCACCGAGGGTCGGCGTGGAGCCGTCGCCGATGATGCCCAGGGACTTCATCGTCGAGACGGCGTAGTCCGCGACGCCGTCCGAGTAGGTCCAGCCGTTGTTGTACTTGTTCACCAGGTCGACGATCAGCTTGTTCGTCGCGCCGGGGCTGCCGACGAAGTCCACGATCGCCTGCTGCATGATCGGGATCAGCTTCGTCAGGCACGGCTTGAGCGCGG
This sequence comes from Pseudofrankia sp. DC12, assembly GCF_000966285.1. Taxonomy (NCBI): domain Bacteria; kingdom Bacillati; phylum Actinomycetota; class Actinomycetes; order Frankiales; family Frankiaceae; genus Pseudofrankia; species Pseudofrankia sp. DC12. The sequence continues at coordinate 328,212 of NZ_KQ031391.1, read as the reverse complement.
CCTCCTTGTCGGCCCGCACCCCGATCGCCTGCTGGTAGAAGTTGAAGCCCGTGTCGGCGATCAGCTGGTACTTCAGCGGCTTGTCCCAGGACCGGACCTCGTGCGACCAGGTGTACGGCTCGGAGGTCGCGAAGCCCTGGACGGCGTACTTGCCGCCGGAGGCGACGAAGTTCGTCGGGGTCCCGTCGTAGGAGCCGTCGATCTGGCTCTTCTTCAGGATGCCCTTGCCGGTCAGGTAGTCCATGTAGGCGGCGCCCTGGAAGTACAGGACCTTGGTGTCCGTCTTGCCGATGTCGGCGATCGTGGTGAAGTCCGGGTGCGTGGCCGGGTCCCACTGGATCATCTGCGGGCTCTTCTCGAGCCCGGCCAGCAGCGCGACGGTCGGCTGCGTCTTCGACAGCTGGATCTGCTCGTCGGTGGAGACATAGCCGAGGGTGATGCTGTCGTCGGCGTAGAGCTGCGAGGTGACGGTCTGGAAACCGATCGCCGGGCCGCCGGCGCGGATCTGCAGCTTCACCCCGGTGTCGACGCCGCCGTGGGCGACGAGCTCACCCGTGACGGACTTCTTCTTGGTGTCGATCGACGGGTTCGGGCCGAGCAGCTGGTACTGGCCGCCGTGCTCCGACTCCGGGTTCCAGTCGGTCTGCAGCACGATCGTGCTCGGGCAGCCGGCTGCCTTCAGGTCGTACTGGGCCGGCACCGCGGCGCCGCCGGCCGACGTCGCCGGCGTGCCCCCCGTGCCGCCGGTGGTGCTGCCGCCACAGGCGGCGGCGACCAGGGCGACGGTGGCGGCAGCCGCGGTGGCGGCGACGAGCCGGCCGCGGCCCAGGCGCGCGATCCCGCTAATGGACCTAGATGAGACGGTCAACGAGTCTCCCCCTGCGTCCTCAGGCGCTGCGGCCTGGGATGGCGTTGATGGACGTGGAGCTGTACTTCGGTGGAGCGGGTGTTGCGGGTTTTCGCGGCGCGAACCTCGTGCGCCGGGAAATGGTCCGCCCGTCGCGGCACCGGTGCCGCGAAACCGGGCGACGAGAGGCGCGGCCCCCACCGTTCCTCCCGAGCCGAGGGTCAGCCGCGCTAGGGCTGGTACCAGCGGCCGACGACGCGGCGCGACAACCAGCCGAAGAAGACGAACACGGCGATGCCGAGCAGGCTGGCGACGATGGTCGTCGCCCACAGCCGCTCGCCTTCCAGCCGCGATTCGTACACCGACAGGTTGGTGCCGAGCCCGGCATTGCCCTGCTTGAAGAAGAACTCCCCGACGATCGCGCCGATCACCGAGAGCCCGGCGGCGACGCGGAACCCGGCGAACATGGCCGGCATCGCCGCGGGCAGCTGAAGTTTCCACAGCCGGGTGAGGCGGCCGGTCCGGTGCAGCGAGAAGAGCTCGTGCATGCCTCGGTCGACGGACTGCAGGCCGAACAAGGTGTTCGACACGATTGGGAAGAAGGCGATGATGACACAGACGATCGTCCGGCTGGTCAGCGCGAACCCGAAGAAGAAGCTGAGTACCGGGGTCAGCGCGAGGATCGGCACCGTCTGCAGGACGACGGCCCACGGGTAGAGGCCGTTCTCCAGCCACTTCGCCTGGTTCATGAGGATCGCCGCGAGCACGCCGAGCACGATCGAGATGGCCAGGCCCAGGAACGTGACGATGCAGGTGTACTCAAGGGCGTCCAGGATGTCCTTGAGGCTCGACCAGTCCAGGAAGCCGACCTTGACGACCTCGTGCGGGAACGGCAGCATGAAGCGCTGCTGCGGCGTCAGCGCCAGCCAGGTCACCAGGTACCAGCCGCCGATGAACACCGCGAACACGGAGAGCGGCAGCAGGAACTTGTTGACGAACCCGACCGCCCCTCGCAGCCGGAAGGCCCCCGCCTGGCCTTGTGTCACCACGAACTCGGCCGCGGGCGGCACCAGCAGGCCGTCGGGAACTGCCGGCGCGGCGGTCACGACCGGCAGCGTGCCGCCGGGCGCGGAGCCCGCCGGCGTCACGGCGTCAAGCGACATGATCCTCACTCGTCCCTGAGATGGCGGGAGACCTCGCCGCAGAGCGCGGCGAACTCGGCGCTGTACCGGATCTCCGGGACGCGCGGGTAGGGGAACGGGACGCTGACCTCGGCCTTGATCCGGCCTGGCCGCGGGCTCATCACCAGCACCCGGCTCGACATGAACACCGCCTCGGCCACCGAGTGGGTGATGAACAGCGCCGCGAACCGCTGCTGGGTGAACATCCGCAGCAGCTCGTCGTTGAGCCGTTCCCGGGTGATCTCGTCGAGCGCACCGAACGGCTCGTCGAACAGGAAGACGTCCGGGGCGAGCACCATCGACCGGGCCAGCGACGTGCGCATCCGCATGCCGCCGGACAGCTCGTGCGGCAGGTGCTTCTCGAAGCCGGCCAGCCCGACCAGCTCGATCGCCGCGGCCACCCGCTGCTCGCGCTCGGCCTTGGGCAGGCCCTCCAGCTCGGCGAGCAGCCGGACGTTGTCGCGCACGCTGCGCCAGGGCAGCAGGGTGGCGTCCTGGAACACGTAGCCGACGGACTCCGAGTGGACGTCGACCTCGCCGCCGGTCACGTCGTCCAGGCCGCTGGCCAGCCGCAGCAGGGTGGACTTGCCGCAGCCGGACGGGCCGACGACGGAGACGAACTCGCCGGGCGCGACCATCAGGTCGGCGTTCGCGAGCGCGACCGTCCCGTCCTTGAACCTCTTGCTGACCCCGGCGAAGCGCAGCGCGGCGGTGGTCGCGGGCGGGGGTTCGGTTGTCATCGTCATCGGCTTAGGCCTTCGGTCCGAAGGAGGAGCTCGCCAGCGGACGGGCCGGCCCCGGCCCGCCCAGGGCCGCCGGCGGTGCGGCGAGCTCGGAGTGCACGACGGTGTGGGCGACGATCCGCCCGTCCCGCCAGACGGTGCGGGCGACGCCGGCGGCGCCCAGGGCGTCGAGCGCGTCCGCGCCCGGGATGGCGACGAGGTCGGCGGGCGCGCCGGGGGACAGGTCGACGGTCGGCAGGCCGAGCGCCGCGCGGGGCGCCTCGGTGACCGTGTGCAGCGCGCGGGCCGGGTCGAGGTGGCCGGCGATGACCATCAGCGCCGCGACCTCAAGGGCGTCGCCCCGGCCGACGAGGTGGAACGGGTCGCGCAGGTTGTCGCCGCCGGCGGCGACGGTCGCCCCGGCGCGCAGCAGCGCGGCGACGGCGGTCAGCCCGCGCGGCGTCGCGACCGGGTGGCCGCGGCCCTGCAGGAACAGGTTGGTCTGCGGCAGCGCGACCACGGCGATGCCGGCGGCGGCGACCTGCTCGGCGATCTCCTCCTGGCGGGCGAGCGGCTGCATCGACAGGCTCACGCAGTGGCTCGCCGTCACAGCGTGAGGGAAGCCGGTCCGGCTGACCAGGTCGGCCATCGTCACCAGACTGAGCGCGTCCGGGCTGAGGGTCTCGTCGGTGTGCAGGTCGATCGGCACCCCGGCCTCGCCGGCCGCGTCCAGGCACGCGGCGACGGCCCGGTCGGGGTCGTCCTCCATGTGCGGGCAGCCGCCGGCGACGTCCGCGCCCTCGCGCAGCGCCGCGCGCAGCAGCGGGCCGGCCGTGTCGTTGACGAGCGCGACGAGCTGCAGGTCGACGACCCCGCGCCAGCGCTCCCTGACCTCGATCAGCGCGTCGAGCCCTTCGAGGCCCACCCCGGTCAGCACGTTGACGTGGGTCCGGATGTGGGTTGTGCCGAACGCGAGGTGGATCCGCAGCGCCGCCTCGGCGCGGGCGATGATGTCCGCCCGCGCCGTCGCCGGTCGCAGCGTTTCCATCGCGGCGACCGCGCCGGCCAGGTCCCCGGTCAGGTTCGGGACCAGCGACGCGGTCAGCGCCTTGTCCAGGTGCGCGTGCGGCTCGACGAACGACGCCATCAGGACGTGGCCGGACAGGTCGACGTCCCCGGGGCCCGCCCCGGCCGCGGTGGCCGAGCCGGCGGGGCTCGCCGCCATGACCTGCGCGATGACCCCGTCCACCAGCTCGACGTCGACGGTCTCGCCCATCGCCGTCCGCGCCGACCGCAACCAGCTCATGCGACCTTCCGTCCGCCGGTACCGGCTCGCCGTCCGACCACCGTGTCTCCCGTCTGGCCTGTCCCGCCTGGGCTGGTCCCGGGCCGGCCGGTCCCGCTGGCCGCGCCGGTGCGCCGCTGCGTCCGTCCGTAGGCGGTTCGTGCCCATTCACTCATGCGCCTGATGCTCCCGGTACAGCAGTCCCCACCCGCGCGGCCGGCCCGCGGGACCGGCGGCGGGCGGGCGGCCCGGACGCGCTCAGCACGCGGCGCGCGATCTCGGCCATGGCCGCGGCCAGCGCCACCTCCTGGCCGGGCGGCGCGCCACCCGAGAGGTTCACGCCGTCGACGCCGGGGATCTCCAGCATCCGTTCGGCGAGCTCCGTGCCCTCCGCGATCCCGGCCGTCTCGATCTCGGCCGTCTCGATCTCGGCCGTCTCGATCTCGGCGGTCTCGGCCGCCGTCAGGACGGCCGGGCCGTGGCCGTTCGCGTGCGGCATCCAGTCGGCGGCGGTGCCGCCCGTGATCCGGTCGAGGTACCCGGCCGGCAGCCGGTCGCCCGCGAACGAGGCGACGACGGCCGCCGACGCGGCGCTCGTGACGACCGGGACACAGGCGAGCACCAGCCCGCCGAACCCGGCCGCGCGCAGCTCGCCGACGGCGTCCGCGACCGGCCCGGGGCCGCCGCAGTGGTCGACGAACACGACGTCCGCCCCTGCGTCGATCTTGGTGAGCAGCCGGGCCAGTCGCCTGTCCGTCGGAGGCGTCGCCGGGGCGTGCGACACCGAGCACAGCGCGCCGCCGCCGCCGGCCGCCGCCGCGGCGGTCAGCGCGACCACGCCGACGCTGTCGAGGTCGAAGACCGCCGCCGCGTCCGGGCGGTGGCCGAGGGCCGGATGGTCGCCGGTCACGCAGTGGACCGCGACCGCCCCGGCGTCGAGGCAGGCGGCGATCTCGCCCTCGATCGCGACCCGGTTGCGGTCCCGGCAGTTGATGCCCACCCAGGCCGGGACGCCCGCGTCGGCGAGCAGCCGGGCCCGGTAGGACGGCGGGAACTGGACCCGGGCGCCGCCATGGTCGCCCAGCAGGCAGGCGTCGGCCGCACCGGCGAGCGTCGCGGCGCTGGCCAGCAGGCTGGCCGCCGACAGCGGTGCCGTGGGCAGGTCGGCCACGACGACCGGCCGTGTCCCCGCGGCGGCGAGGAACGTGGCGACGGCCGGGTGGCGCTCCTGGCTGGTGGCCGCGGCCCCGTCCGAGCCGGGCGCGGCGGCGCCGAGGGTCCGCGCGTACGGCCAGTCGACGGCGGCGACGTCCAGGAACGCGCAGGTCCCGAAGCCGGGGACCTCGCATGCGCCGTCCGCCCCGACACCCGCGCAGGGGCCGTGGGCCATCGTCTTCGGGCACCGGGCAGCGGCGTCGCGCCAGGCGGCGGTCGCGTGCGACCCAATGTCCATCACATGAACAAGGGTGCTGCAGTCCTCGCCGCGCCCGGTTTCGGAGTTATCAAAACTGAGTTTCAGACCGAACTCACACCGGCGCTTTCCGTGGCCGTGGCCCGGTTCTGCGCCAATACGGCGGTCAAAATGGCGCGGTCAGGCCGGGTAGCGGTGGTCCGTGGGCGGGCGCAGGTTCTCCTTGAGCGTGCGGGGAGCGGTCCAGCGCAGCAGGTTCAGCGGTGAGCCGGCCTTGTCGTCGGTGCCCGACGCGCGGGCGCCGCCGAACGGCTGTTGGCCCACGACGGCGCCGGTCGGCTTGTCATTGACGTAGAAGTTGCCGGCGGCGTACCGCAGTGTCTCGGCCGCCGCGCCGGCGGCGGCCCGGTCCTCGGCGATGACCGCTCCAGTCAGCGCATAGCGGTTCGCCGTGGGTTCGGCCAGGCCGGCGACCACCCGGTCGTAGTCGGAGTCGGCATACACGTGGACGGCGAGCAGCGGTCCGAAGTACTCGGTGGTGAAGGCCTCGTCCACCGGGTCCGAACCGACGAGAACCGTCGGGCGGACGAACCAGCCGCGGCTGTCGTCGGCCCGCCCGCCGGCCAGCACGGCCAGCGAGTCGACCCGCCGGGCCCGTTCCAGAGCCCCCGTCACCCGGGCGAAGGCGCGGGCGTCGATGAGCGCGCCGAGGAAGACCCCCGGGTCCGTGACGTCGCCCTCGACCAGCGCCTCAGTGGCCCCGACGAGATCGTCACGCACCCGGTCCCACACCGAGCGCGCCACATAAGCGCGGGACGCGGCGCTGCACTTCTGGCCCTGGTACTCGAACGCGCCGCGCAGCAGCGCCGCGCGCAGCACCGCCGGGTCCGCCGACGGATGCGCCAGCACGAAGTCCTTGCCGCCGGTCTCGCCGACGAGGCGCGGATAGCCGCGGTACTGCCCGATCCGCTCGCCCACCTGGCGCCACAGCCGCTGGAAGGTCGCCGTGGAGCCGGTGAAATGGATGCCAGCGAGGTCAGGCTCGGCCAGCGCCACGGCTGAGACGGCCCGGCCGTCGCCCGGAAGCATCGAGATCACGCCAGGTGGCAGCCCGGCCGCTTCGAGCAGGTCCATCAGGAAATGCGCGGCGAGCTGCTGGGTGGGGGCTGGCTTCCAGAGGACGACATTGCCCATCAGCCCGGGAGCCGTCGGCAGGTTCCCGGCGATCGAGGTGAAGTTGAACGGGCTGATCGCGTAGACGAAGCCCTCCAGCGGCCGGTAGTCGGTCCGGTTCCAGACACCGGACGAGGAGGCCGGCTGTTCGGCGAGGATCTGGCGGGCGAAGGCGACGTTGAACCGCCAGAAGTCGATCAGCTCGCAGGCGGCGTCGATCTCGGCCTCGTGCGCGACCTTGCTCTGCCCGAGCATGGTCGCCGCGTTCAACGTGTCCCGCCAGGGCCCGGCCAGCAGCTCGGCCGCCCGCAGGAACACCGCCGCCCGGCCGTCGAGGCCCAGCGCCCGCCAGCCCGGCGCCGCGGCCCGTGCCGCGGCCAGCGCCGCCCGGGTGTCGTCCTCGGTGGCCGCGTGGAACGTGCCGAGGACGTGCTTGTGGTCGTGCGGCATCACGACGTCCACGGCCGGTCCGCCGCCGGGCCTGCGCTCCCCGCCGATCGCCGCGGTCAGCTCGACGGGCCCGGCGGCCAGCTCGTCGCAGCGCGCGGCCAGCGCCGCCCGCGCGGCGCTCCCGGCCGGGTACGTCCGCACCGGCTCGTTGACCGGCACCGGAACGGTAGTGATCGCGTCCATCGCCCACCTCCGTCGTGTCTGGAGGTCTACCCCGCCGCCCGCCGCCCCGCCACCGCTGATGGGGGCTTGAGCTGTTCGGGGCAGGGCGCGAACCGAAAACCGCCCGCCACCGGACGGGAAGTCCGGCGGCGGGCGGTCAGCCCGTCGTGTCCGGGTGGCGAGCGGTGGGCCGGCGCGGGTGGCTCAGACGAGGCCGAGCGCCCGGATCGCGTCGCGCTCCTCGGCCAGCTCCGCCACCGAGGCGTCGATGCGGGTCTTGGAGAACTCGTTGAGGTCCAGGCCCTGGACGATCTCGTACGCGCCGTCCTTGGTGACGACGGGGAACGACGAGATCAGGCCGGCCGGCACGCCGTAGGAGCCGTCCGACGGGATCGCCATCGAGGTCCAGTCGCCCGCGGCCGTGCCGTTCACCCAGGTGTGGACGTGGTCGATCGCGGCGGAGGCGGCCGACGCGGCCGACGAGGCGCCACGCGCGGCGATGATCGCCGCACCGCGCTTGGCCACGGTCGGGATGAACTCGTCGGCCAGCCACTTCTCGTCGACCTGGTCGGCGGCCGGCTTGCCGGCGACCTCGGCGTGGAAGACGTCCGGGTACTGGGTCGCCGAGTGGTTGCCCCAGATGGTGAGCTTCCTGATGTCCGCGACGCCGACGCCGAGCTTGGCGCCCAGCTGGGACAGCGCCCGGTTGTGGTCGAGACGGGTCATCGCCGTGAACCGCTCCGCCGGGACGTCCGGGGCGTTCGTCTGGGCGATCAGCGCGTTGGTGTTCGCCGGGTTGCCGACGACGAGCACCTTGATGTCGTCGGCCGCGCCGGCGTTGATGGCCGCGCCCTGCGGCTTGAAGATGCCTCCGTTGGCCTGCAGGAGGTCACCGCGCTCCATGCCCGCCGTGCGCGGCCGCGCACCCACCAGCAGGGCGACGTTCGCGCCCGCGAAGGCCTTCACCGGGTCGTCGAAGATGTCCACCCCGGAAAGCAGCGGGAAAGCCGCGTCGGCGAGCTCCATCGCCGTTCCCTCGGCGGCCTTGACGGCCTGCGGGATCTCCAGAAGGCGCAGCTTGACCGGGGTGTCCGGGCCGAGGAGCTGGCCGGAGGCGATCCGGAAAAGGAGCGCATATCCGATCTGCCCGGCGGCGCCAGTTACGGTTACGTTGACGGGTGTACGTGCCATGGCCCGGATGCTATCCTCCTGCGTCCGCTCCCGCCGCGTCCACGAGCCTGACGGGCCCCCGGTCCGGCGTGGCGCCGGCCACAGCGGCCCGGCCGTCCCCAGCCCTGGAGGTCGCGTGACCGGCGTCGTGGAGACCACGGCCGGCAAGGTGGCCGGCCGGGCCGAGGACAACGGGACGTTCGCCTACCTGGGCGTTCCCTACGGGGGACCTACCCGCGGCGGGGGCCGGTTCCGGCCGCCGCCGCCGCCCGAGCCCTGGGCCGGGGTGCGTGACTGCACCCGCTGGGGTGCCCGCTGTAAGCAGTCGATGCTGCGGCTGGGGGCCCGCTACGGCGCTGACGACCCGAGCGCCGACCGGTCGGCCGCACTGCGGCGCAGCATCACCCTGATCAACCTGACCGGCGGCGGCGACCAGGGCCCGGTCAGCGAGGACTGCCTGAACCTCAACGTCTGGACGCCCGGCCACGACGACGCCCGCCGCCCGGTCATGGTCTGGCTGCACGGCGGCGGATTCTCCAGCGGCAGCGCGAACAACGCCGTGTACGCGGGGGACCGGCTGGCCAGGCGCGGCGACGTGGTCGTCGTGACCGTCAACCACCGGCTCGGCGTCCTCGGCTTCCTGCACCTCGCCGAGACGGGCGGCGAGCGGTGGGCCGGCTCCGGCAACGCCGGCCTGCTCGACGTCACGCTGGCGCTGGAATGGGTCCGCGACAACATCGCGCGGTTCGGCGGCGACCCCGGCCGGGTGATGGTCTTCGGCCAGTCGGGCGGTGGCGCGAAGGTCTCCACCCTGCTCGCGATGCCGGCGGCACGTGGGCTGCTGCACCGGGCGGCGGTCCAGAGCGGGCCTGCGCTGCGGGCCGTCACCGCCGACCGGGCCGACCGGGCCGCGCACGCCCTGCTGCGGCAGCTCGGCCTGGACCCCCGCCACGACGCGGACCGGCTGGCCGACGTGCCGAGCGCGGCGCTGATGACCGCGGCGGCGAAGGTCATCCTCGCGGGAGCCGGGCCCGGCCCGCTGGGGTTCGCCCCTGTCCTGGACGGGACGACGATCCCGGCGCACCCGGGTGACCCCGGCCCCGCGCCGGCTGGGCTCGACGTGCCGGTCCTGCTCGGCTGCACGGCGGACGAGGCGGCCTTCATGTCCGCCTTCCACCCGCGGTTCGGCGCGTTCACGATGGACGACGTCCTGCCGGGGCTGCGCGACGCCTGGGGCGCCCGGACCGACGAGCGGGTCGAGCTGCTGCGCCGGCTGCGGCCCTACTGGACGCCGTCGTTCCTGCGTGCCTGGAGCCAGGGCCTCGGCTTCCAGACCAGCACGTCCCTGCTAGCGGACCGCCGCGCCGACGGCGGCGCCGCGCCCGTCCACGCCTACCTGCTGGCCTGGCGCACCCCGGTGCTCGACGGCATCCTCGGCGCGCCGCACTGCCTGGACCTGCCGCTGGTCTTCGACAACCACGACCGAGCCCGGATCGGCGGCGCCGGCCCGGACGTGCGCCGCCTCGTGGACGAGGTCGCCGGGGCCTGGGTCGCGTTCGCCCGCGAGGGCGACCCGAACCACCTCGACCTGCCCGACTGGCCGGCCTACACGACCGAGGACCGCTCGACGATGGTCTTCGACCGGCCGACCCGGCTGGTCGAGGACCCGGAGCCGGAGATCCGGGCCGAGTTCGAGCCGTCGCCGATCTTCTCCTGACACCGGAGCTGGACCTGACCGGCCTCGGCTAGACTCGTGCGTTGACCGTGTGACGTCCTGCGCGCCGATGGGCGTGAGGACGAGCGTGCTTGCAGGCGTGAGGACGAGAGCCACCGGTCCGGTGTTCGGTGCTTTACGGGGTGATGTGTGCGCACAGGCAGGGTGTTGAGGTTCGACCAGGTTCGGGGCTACGGGTTCATCGCGCCTACCGGCGGCGGGGAGGACATCTTTCTGCACGCCAATGACCTGCTGGTCGACAAGCACGTCGTGACGGCTGGCGTGACCATGGAGTTCGAGGTGGAGCAGGGTGACCGCGGGCCGAAGGCGACGGGCGCCCGGCTGGTGCGGTCCGCACCCGGTGCCCCCACGCCCGCCACGCCGGCCGAGGACGGTGCCGTGCGGGAGCCCGGCGACGAGGGTGAGGACTTCTTCTACGTCCCGTCGACGAAGGAGTTCTCCCGGGAGGTCACCGAGATCCTGCTGCAGACCGAGCCGACCCTGACCGGTGCCCAGATCCTCGCGGTGCGGCGCGGGATGACCCGCCTGGCCGAGAAGAACGGCTGGATCGAGGGCTGACGGGGCTCCGCCCCAGCCCGACGAGGCATGCGCGCTGGTTCCGGACCGAGGGCAGGCTCACGCAGGGACCTGCGATCTGCCGGCCGATCGCCGCCATCCGCTACGCCTAGTGATGATGACCAAGGCTTAACGCCGAAACTGCTGGTCAGGTGCGCTTGCGTCGCGCGCCGTGGAGCGGATGTTCGTCACGCTACGTCAATTTTACTCGATCTTCACGGCTTTCGCCGACCAAGCCTTCTAGCCAGGCGGCCGACGGTCAGGTCAGCGACCGGGGGTCGGCTGGGACGTCGACGGCGTGCTCGCGCAGCGCGTCGAGCGGGACGAGCTCCAGTGCGCGGGCGTTCGTGGACGCGAGGACCACCGGGGCGGCGACGCCGGCCCGGTAGGCCTGCAGCCAGCGGGCGGCGACAACGCACCACCTGTCGCCGGGCCGCAGCCCCGGGAAGGCCCACTCGGGGCGCGGGGTGGACAGGTCGTTGCCGACCTCGCGCTGATGATCCAGGAACTCCTTGGTGACCACGGCGCAGACGGTGTGGCTACCGAGATCCTCCGGCCCGCTGGTGCAGCAGCCATCCCGGGAGAAACCGGTCATCGGGTCAGTCCCGCACGGCTCCAGCGGGCCGCCGAGGACGTTGCGCTCGTCCGTCACGCCCTCAGTGTGGCATCTTCGCCGCACTCGGCTACCGCCGTCCCGCCGGTGGGCCCGCCGCCGGACGGGAGATGACGCCCCGCGGCGCCGGGCCGGGCGGGACCGAAGCCCCCGGGCGTGGCGGGCCGCAACGCCGCTCACCGCAACGCTCACAATCTGAGAAGGTTGTAAGGTATTCAGCGGTCGGCCACTGACGACGTGACCGCGCGGGGCACGGCGGGCAGCCTTACGGCGGGCTGAGCGGCGGGCCGTGTGGCGGGACAGCGGCGTGCCGAGTGGTGCGTGTGTGGACGGCCGACGGGATTGTGATGGTGGCGTCGTCTCATGGGCGGCGGCGTCACGCCGTGCACGGTGCCGCCTTCGCAGAGGCGGCACCGTCGCAGGTGGCAGGCACGGGCGACAAGCACGACGCGCGGCGGCGGGCCCCCCGCGTCGCGGAAGGGAGTCGGGCCATGGGGCGGGGTCGGGCCAAGGCGAAGCAGACGAGGGTTGCCCGGGAGCTCAAGTACCAGTCGCCGAACATCGATCTCGACCGGCTGCGCGCCGACCTCGGGGCCGTGACGGACGACGGCTTCGGCGACCAGACGGACGGCGTGGACGGCCACGCCGGCTGGGGCGACCAGTACGAGGACGAGGAGGACGAGGCGCGAGCCTCGTCCTACTGAGTTCCCGCGCGGTTCCGGCGGCGAGAGCCCGGGCGTCCGAGGACGCCCGGGCTTCGTTCGCCTGGACTTGAGCTGACTGGCTTGCAGGCGCTTCGGCGCGCCTGGGGAACCGGGTCAGCGATGGGCGTCGAGCAGGTCCCGCAGGATCTCCGCCTGCTCGTTCAGGACACCGGTGAGGATCAGGCGGGTCTGGTCGAGCAGGTCGGCGAGCAGCGGCGTCGACAGCGCGTAGTAGACGGTCGTGCCCTGCTTGCGTGTCGTCACGAGCCCGGCCCGGCGCAGCACGCCCAGCTGCTGGGACAGGTGCGACGCCTCGAGGCCGACGTCCCCGACCAGCTCCCCGACGGAACGTTCCCCCTTGCGCAGGAGCTCCAGCACCCGGATACGAGCCGGATGCGCGAGGGAGCGGAAGAACTGGGCCTTGAGCTCGTAGAGCGGGGTGGCCATCGGACTAGTCACCTCGCCGGCATGCCCAGCCGGACCAGTCTGGGCCTACCGCGCAGCTGGCCAGCGGGTGGCGAACAGGGTGAGCCACCCGCCCCCCGGTGATGACCGATCGTGGTGAAAAGTTTGGTCGACGGGAAGGCAACACCTGCGAATCTTACGACATTGTCAGGTTCCTGGCCGCCTTCCCTGTGCTGGCAGGCCCAGCCGGCGTCAGCCGTGGCGGGCCAGGCGGCGCAGGCGGCCGGCGGACGCGTGGCTGGTGCGGCGCGCGCGGGTGGCGCCCCTCGTCGCGCCGGGGCCGAAGCCGCGGGTGCCCACGGCGGCTCGCTCGGTCTGGGCGGCGCGCCTGGCCGCGAGCGCGGTGACGGCGGCCTGGCCGCCGACCGGCCGCGCCGCCGGCCGGAACGCGGCGGCGTACCGCGAGGAGCGCCGGTAGCCGTGCTGCCAGTGCAGATGGTTGTCGAGGTCACCCGACGTGGCGAAGTCGCTGTCGCAGCCCAGGTCGGCGCGCGGGCACCTGTAGGCGATCATCAGTCCTCCCCATGCCGGCCGGGGCCGCCCGATGGGGGTTCGTGCGGCGGCGTCCGGCGCTCCGGCGCAGGCCCTGTACCCGTGAGGTGCGCAGCCGAAGCCGCGTGGGGCTGGACCGCCTCGTCCGGCCGTTCACTACCTCAGTGTTGCCAGCAGGTCACCGCGGTCTGGCTGGATGAGTGGCCGATCAGGCACGCCCGCGGTGACCGGGGCAGACTTACCGCCATGGCCAGCGAATCCACGACCTTCTCCGGAACCCAGACGAGGCTGGCGGGCGACATCGCGGCGGCGACCCGGGCGCTGCCGTCGACGGGCGCGCAGGACGAGGTCGTCGAGCTCTGCCGGGACCTTCTGATGATCGACTCGACGAACCGCGGCAACGGGGACGGTTTCGAGCGGGCCGCCGCCGAGTACGTCGCCGCGAAGCTCGCCGACGTCGGCCTCGAGCCGACGCTGCTGGAGTCGCAGCCCGGCCGCACCAGCGTGGTCACCCGGATCGAGGGCACCGACCCGAGCCGGCCGCCGTTGCTGATCCACGGGCATCTCGACGTCGTCGCCGCGGACCCGTCGGAGTGGCGGCACCACCCGTTCGGCGGTGAGGAGGCCGACGGCTGCCTCTGGGGCCGCGGCGCGATCGACATGAAGGACATGGACGCGATGACCCTGGCGGTCATCCGCGACCGGGCCAGGACCGGCCGCAAGCCCCCGCGGGACCTGGTCGTCGCGTTCGTCGCCGACGAGGAGGCCGGCGGCCCGCTCGGCGCGCACTGGCTGGTCGACCACCACGCGGACCTGTTCGCCGACTGCACCGAGGCGATCAGCGAAGTCGGCGGCTTCTCGTACACGGTCCGCGACGACCTGCGGCTCTACCTCATCCAGACCGCCGAGAAGGGTATGGCCTGGATGAAGCTGACCGCTCGCGGCCGCGCCGGGCACGGCTCGATGCTCGCCGCCGACAACGCAGTCACGAAGCTGGTCGAGGCCGTCACCCGGATCGGCCAGCACAGGTTCCCGGTCGTGCTCACCCCGACGGTCCACCAGTTCCTCGACGCGCTCGGCGACGCCCTCGGCATCAAGATGGACTACGACGACCTGGAGACGACTGTCGCCAAGCTCGGCGGGCTGGCCCGGATGATCGGCGCGACGATCAGCGACACGGCGAACCCGACCCAGCTCAACGCCGGGCACAAGGTCAACGTGATCCCCGGCGAGGCGACGGCCGGTGTCGACGGCCGGTTCCTGCCCGGGCGCCAGGAGGAGTTCATCCGCCAGATCGACGAGCTGATCGGCCCGGACATCCAGCGCGAATGGGTCGTGCTGGACCGCGCCGTCGAGACGCCGTTCGACGGGCCGATGGTGGACGCGATGGCCGCCGCGCTGCGCGCCGAGGATCCCGGCGCGCGCGCTGTCCCGTACATGCTCTCCGGCGGCACCGACGCGAAGTCGTTCTCCCAGCTGGGCATCCGCTGCTTCGGCTTCTCGCCGCTGAAGCTGCCGCCGGACCTGGACTTCTCCGGCATGTTCCACGGCGTCGACGAGCGGGTACCGACCGAGGCGCTCAGGTTCGGCACCCGCGTCCTGGACCGCTTCCTCGCCGCCAGCTGAGCCACGGCCCGGCCGGGAGCCTGCGCGGCTGGGCTTCGAGGGACCCAGGCCCGGGCATCCCGGAGTGGACGACCAAGGTGGCCGCGGCATGCCCGGGGCCGGACAGGACTGGAGGGCCAGGTGGCCTTGGAACGCCCGGGGCCGATCGGCTGGCTGTTGATCGCCGCGGTCGTGGTCGCGCTCGTGGGCGTCCTCGGCCACAGCGCGCAGCACGGTTCCGGCGGTCGGCGGGTCGCGCTCTGGGGCGACTCGATGGCGTGGGAGGCGCAGGACGACTTCGCGGCCGACGTGACCGCCGCCGGTGGCACGTCGCTGCTCCTGCACACCTACGGCGGCACCGCGCCCTGCGACTGGCTCTCCGACATCCGCAAGCAGTCGCGCAGCTGGCACCCGACCGTCGCCGTGCTGGCCTTCTCCGGCAACACCGGCACGAAATGCATGAAGGGCCGGGACCTGACCAGCGCGTACCGTTCGGACGTCCTGGCCGCGGTCGCCCGGCTCAGCCGCGACGGCGCCCACGTGCTGCTCGTCGAGGCCCCGCCGCGACGGGACCAGACGGTCGACCCGCAGGGGCTCACCTCGCTGGACCAGCTCTGGCAGAAGATCGCCGGCCAGGTGCCGAACACGACCGTGGTGCCCGCCGGCCGCGCCGTCACCGACACCGCCGGCCGGTTCGTGCAGACGGTCCCCTGCGGCCCTGGCGATGTGTGCCCGGCGGGCGGCCAGGTGACGGTGCGCAGCCCCGACGGCGTGCACTTCTGCCCGGTCGAGCAGCCGCCGATGACGCGCTGCCCGGTCCCGTCGGCCGGTGCGGCCCGCTACGCGCACGCCATGGCCGCCGCGGCGGTGGCGCTGCTCGGCCCCCTGCCGTCCACGTCCCCGACCGGAGCGCCGGTGCCCGCGACGTGACCTCACGATCATCCAAGGAGAGCCATGGCCACCGTACGGGCGCTTGTCGTCCCCACTGCCGGCGCGGCCGTCGTGCCGGCCACGATCTCCCGGCGTGACCCGCGCCCGGACGACGTCGTCATCGGCATCAGGTTCGCCGGGATCTGCCACAGCGACATCCACCAGGCCCGCCAGGAGTGGGGCCCGGCGATCTTCCCCATGGTGCCCGGCCACGAGATCACCGGTGTGGTGGCGGCCGTCGGCGCGCAGGTCACCCGGTTCGCGGTTGGTGACCGGGTCGGCGTCGGCTGCTTCGTGAACTCCTGCCGACACTGCGAAGCCTGCGTGGCCGGCGAGGAGCAGTACTGCACCGACCCGGGCCCGGTGTTCACCTACAACGGCACCGACTACGACGGCGAGCCGACCTACGGTGGCTACAGCCAGCAGATCGTGGTCCGGGACGCCTACGTGCTCCGGATCCCCGACGCCGTGGCGCTGGACGCCGCCGCGCCGCTGCTGTGTGCCGGCATTACGACCTACTCGCCGCTGCGCCACTGGAAGGTCGGCCCGGGCTCGAAGGTCGCCGTCGTCGGCCTCGGCGGCCTGGGCCACCTGGGCGTCCAGCTCGCGCACGCCCTGGGCGCCGAGGTCACGGTGCTCAGCCAGTCACTGGCCAAGGAGAAGGACGGCCTGCGCCTCGGCGCCGACCGGTACCGGGCGACCAGCGACCCGGCGGCCTTCGAGGAGCTGCGGGGCAGCCTCGACTTCATCCTCAACACGGTCTCGGCGAACCTCGACCTGGACGCGTACCTGTCACTACTGAAGCTCGACGGCACGATGTGCAACGTCGGTGGCCCTGCCGAGCCCGACGCGCACCGGGCCTTCTCGCTGATCGCGGCCCGCCGCAGCCTCACCGGCTCCAACATCGGTGGCATCCGCGAGACCCAGGAGATGCTTGACTTCTGCGCCGAGCACGGCATCGCGGCCGAGATCGAGCTGATCACAGCCGCCGACGTCGACGCCGCCTACGACCGCGTGGTCGCCAGCGACGTCCGCTACCGCTTCGTGATCGACATCGCGACCCTGTAAGGCGATCGGCCGGAGACGGCGCTTCGCGCCTCCGGCCGCTCCGCCTAGCGGGCGCTGAGCGCCCTCCCAACGTCTGTCGTCTCGTGGCGTGGACGCCGCTGGTCAGGCCGCGTCGCGGTCGGGACCGTGGCTGGGCTGGGTACCTCGTCCGTCTCCGGCTGTTCCCTGTGGGCGAACGCGGGACGAGCAGGCGGGAGGAACAAGGGGCCGCTCTGGGGACTTTAGTCGGTCGGGCTCAAGTTCATTGGGCCGACCGACCACCGTTCCGACCTTGAGTGGATGTGCCTACGTGACTGAGAACCGTGTGCTGCCCGTCCTGCCGATCGACGACGTGGTCGTGCTGCCCGGCATGGTCGTCCCGCTCGCCCTGTCCGACGTCGAGACGCGCGCCGCGGTCGACGCGGCCCGCGCGGCGGCCCAGTCGCGCGCCCCGGCCGGCGCCGACGGTGGCTCCGCCGGCCCCAAGGCCGAGGTCCTGCTGACCCCCCGCCTCGACGGGAGGTACGCGGCCGTGGCCGCGCTCGGCGTGATCGAGCAGGTCGGCCGGCTGCCCGGCGGTGAGCCCGCCGCCGTCGTGCGCGCCGTCGGGCGCGCCCGGATCGGCACCGGCTCGACCGGCCCCGGCGCCGCGCTGTGGGTCGAGGCGACGATCCTCGACACCACCGGCACGACGCCGACCGGCACGTCCCCAAGCGGCAGAGTCGCCGAGCTGGCCCGCGAGTACAAGGCCCTCGTCACCACCCTGCTGCAGCAGCGCGGCGCCTGGCAGGTGGTCGACTCGGTGACCTCGATCGACGACCCGTCGGCGCTGGCCGACACCGCCGGCTACGCCCCCTACCTGACCGCCGCCCAGAAGCTGGAGCTGCTGGAGGCCGCCGACGTCACGACCCGGCTGGAGAAGGTGCTGGCCTGGACCAGGGAGCACCTCGCCGAGCTGGACGTCGCCGAGACGATCCGCAAGGACGTCCAGGAGGGGATGGACCGCCAGCAGCGGGAGTTCCTGCTGCGCCGCCAGCTGGAGGCCGTCCGCAAGGAGCTGCGTGAGCTCTCCGGCGGCGAGGGCGGCGACGGCGAGAACAACGACGACTACCGCGCCCGCGTCGAGGCGGCCGGCCTGCCCGAGAAGGTCCGCGAGGCCGCGCTCAAGGAGGTCGACAAGCTGGAGCGGACCTCCGACCAGTCACCGGAGGGCGGCTGGATCCGAACCTGGCTCGACACGGTCCTCGACCTGCCGTGGAGCTCCAGGACCGAGGACTCCTACGACATCGCCGGCGCCCGCGCGGTGCTGGACGCCGACCACGCCGGCCTCGACGACGTCAAGGACCGGATCATCGAGTACCTGGCCGTCCGGCGCCGCCGGGCGGACGCCGGGCTCGGCGTCGTCGGCGGGCGGCGCAGTGGTGCCGTGCTGGCCCTGGTCGGTCCGCCCGGGGTCGGCAAGACGTCGCTCGGCGAGTCGGTGGCCCGCGCGATGGGGCGCAAGTTCGTCCGGGTCGCCCTCGGCGGCGTCCGGGACGAGGCGGAGATCCGCGGGCACCGGCGCACCTACGTCGGCGCGATGCCCGGCCGGATCGTCCGGGCGATCACCGAGGCGGGCACGATGAACCCCGTCGTGCTGCTCGACGAGGTCGACAAGGTCGGCGCCGACTACCGCGGCGACCCGACCGCGGCCCTGCTGGAGGTCCTCGACCCGGCGCAGAACCACACCTTCCGCGACCACTACCTCGAGGTCGAGCTGGACCTCTCCGACGTGCTGTTCCTGGCGACGGCCAACGTGATCGAGTCGATCCCCGGGCCGCTGCTGGACCGGATGGAGCTGGTCCGCCTCGACGGCTACACCGAGGACGAGAAGGTCGTCATCGCCCGCGACCACCTGCTGCCGCGCCAGCAGGAGCGGGCCGGCTTCGCCGCCGGCGAGGTCACGGTCGACGACGACGCGCTGCGGCTGCTGGCCGGCGAGTACACCCGCGAGGCGGGCGTGCGTGACCTGGAGCGCGCGATCGCCCGGGTGCTACGCAAGATCGCCGCGAAGGTCGCCCTGGACGCGGACGGCGCCCGGGAGCCGGTCACGGTCGGCGCCGGGGAGCTGGTCGGCTACCTCGGCCGGCCGCGGCACACCCCCGAGTCGGCCGAGCGGACGGCGCTGCCGGGGGTCGCTACCGGCCTCGCGGTGACCGGGGCGGGCGGCGACGTGCTGTTCATCGAGGCGTCGCTGGCCGACGCCGAGTCCGGCGCGGCCGGCCTGGCCCTGACCGGCCAGCTGGGCGACGTGATGAAGGAGTCGGCGCAGATCGCGCTGTCCTACCTGCGGTCACGCGGCGCCGAGCTGGAGCTGCCGGTCGGTGACCTGGCCAAGCGCGGGGTCCACGTCCACGTCCCGGCCGGAGCGGTGCCCAAGGACGGGCCGAGCGCCGGTGTCACGATGACGACCGCGCTGGCGTCGCTGCTGTCCGGCCGGCCGGTCCGGGCCGAGGTGGCGATGACCGGCGAGGTGTCGCTGACCGGGCGGGTGCTGCCGATCGGCGGGGTGAAGCAGAAGCTGCTCGCCGCGCACCGGGCCGGCATCACCACGGTCCTGCTGCCGAGCCGCAACGGGCCGGACCTGGACGACGTGCCGGCGGCGGTGCGCGACGCGCTCACCGTCCACCTGGTCTCGGACGTCCGTGAGGTCCTCGACCTGGCCCTGGAGCCGGCCTTCGACGGCGATGGGCCGGAGACGGCGCTTCGCGCCTCCGGCCGCTCGGCCTTGGTCGGGCGCTGAGCGCCCCAACGTGACTCGGGGGTGGTGTTGATGTACGGGGTGGACGCTTGTCCAGGGCTGGCGGCCGGGTTGCGTCTCGCTTAGAACGATCGCCCGGGAGCTCCCAGCTTGGGGGCTCCCGGGCGAAGCCGTCTCCGCGGATTCAGGGGCGTAGCGGCAGGGTCAGCTCTGGTCTGCTCGTCCAGCGCCAGGTCGTGTCGTAACGCGGGTTGGCCGCGCCGACGGCGAAGGCCCGGGAGGCGGTCGGCGACACCGCGACCCGCCAGTCGACCTCCTTCGTCGACTCCTGCCAGATCACCCCGATGATCTCGGGGTACCGCGGTAGCGAGGCGAAGAGCTGGGCGATCCACGCGGCCTTCAGTCCCGCGTTGTCGGCCGCGCCGGTCTCCGTGATCACGATCGGCTTCTGGGCGATGGTCTGGACCTCGGCGATGCTGCTCGCGAAGATCTCGTCAAAGGACTTGTAGGTCTCGTTGCCCACCGTGCCGTAGTAGCCGGAGAAACCGAACCAGTCCACATACGCGTCACCTGGGTACAGCTCGGCCAGCGGGGTGGAGTTCGCGTAGGTGACGTTGGGGCTCCAGATCCAGGCGACGTTGGTCGCCCCCTCCTGGGCGAAGATGTCGTGCACGTGGCGCCAGGCATGGACGTACTGGCCGGGCTGGTTGCCGTTGGCCTGTTCGGCCCAGGGGTACCAGTAGCCGTTCATCTCGTGCGCGAACCGCAGGCCGATCGTGTAGTCGAGCGCCCTGACCCCGCGGGCCCAGGAGCGGATGTAGGAGTCGAACGAGCCGTCGATGATCCGGCTGAGCCGGTACCTCGGCTGGGCGCCGCGCAGCTTGTCGCTCTGGGGCTTGTTCGAGAAGTCCCACGGCTCCCACGCGACGATCGGCATCATGCCCATGCTCGCGACCTTGTTCAGGTCATTGGCATTGAACCTGTCCGCGGCCCAGCCCTCGGAGAACTGGTAGGCCCCTGGCTTGTAGCTCGTCTTCTGCGTGAAGCTGAGCAGGTTGGTGAAGTCGTGGACCCCGGCGGTGGTCATGATGCCGACGAAGGTCTTTCCCGGCGCGGGGAACGGTGCCGGCGCGGCGGCCAGGCCGGTGGAGGGCGCCAGGAGCTCGGCCGGTAGCGCCGCCCCGGGAGCCGGGGGACCGGTCAGGTGCGGAGCCACCCGGAAGACGTAGCCGGCGAGCACGACCACGAGGATCACCGCGACCACCCGAGGCACCGTCAGCCTCACTGGCCGTTCTCCTTGACGGAGGTCTCCTCGGCGAGCCGAGCTGTCAGCAGGAGCTGGGACTCCAGCGGGTTCGCGGTGGCGGGCACTCGCGCGCGCTGCGTGGCCACTCTCGGCGGGCCCCCAAAAAAAAAAGCCGCGGACCCGGGCCGGGTCATCGCGCGGCTGTTCCTGCCCGGGGAGGAGGCCGGCGAGTCCGGCTCCCGGGCCGCCGGCATCGTCGCCCGGGTGCTCGCGCTGCCGGAGCCGGAGGTCGTGGGCCTCGTCGAGGGTCTGCTGGTGACGTTCACGCCGCGTCACCGGGACTACCAGGGGCTCCTGACCCGGCACGCCGCCGCGGTGGCTTCCCGGCTGCGGGCGCCCGCCACGCTGTCGCCGGCCCGTCTGCTGCTGCTCGGCGCGTGTTTCACCGCCGAGTACGCGGTGGAGGGCGCCGCGGTGACCAACCCCTCGGCGGTGGCGCATCCTGACCAGTCGGGGCTCGCCCCCGGAGCACTGCGGGTGGCGCTGAGCCTGCGCGGGATCGGTGAAGGCCACCTGTCCTCGATCGGCTTCGCGGCCTGTGTGGTCGGGCCCGGTCCCACGGTGCGACTGGAGCCGCGGGCCGGCCCGCTGACCGTCGGCGTCGCGGTACCGGTCGACTGGGAACCTGGCCAGCTGCGGGCC